>NZ_CP073760.1:666250-1332500 GCF_018399035.1 Thiocapsa sp. | reverse complement strand
CTGATCAAGATCCGAAGGTTTATTTCGGTATTGAAGCCGACTATTTTGTTATCTACGAAATGATCTGTCCAATCTCGCAGGATGCACTTACGGCATTTGCGGATTTTAATGCGGTTCACAATGTTTGGCCTTTTTGGCGGCAACATGTCTTCGACCTGGTTGGAAAGGCACGTCTACCGACGCTTCAAGTTCCATTATTTACTGGAGATGGACATTGAGTGACGTCACACCGGACGCTTATCTGTTTCCTCCGGTTATTCATCCATGTCGAGGTTGAAGATGTCTACGATAGTCAGCAAACCAGATGCTTACAAGCTGATTGATCAGCTTCCCGGCAATGCAACTTGGGAAGACTTGATGTATGAAATCTACGTTCGAGAAGCGATTGAGCAAGGGATCGAGGATAGCAATGCAGGAAGAACGAAAGATGTTGGCGAGATCAGAAGGAAATACGGATTACCTGAATATATATCACATTATAGCGGATCAAATTGATGTCATTTCCGTTATCCACGGTGCAATGCATCTTCTGCAGAGTGAGCAGGAATAGTGGTGCGAATTAAGCGGAGTGGATGAATGCCTGGAACGAAGCGGATCGACATCATCGCCGGCGCGCGGCCAAACTTCATGAAGGTGGCGCCGATTATTAAGGCGCTACAGGCGCGAGAAGCGGCGGGCGGTCCGCTGCGGTACCGCCTGGTGCATACCGGCCAACACTATGAGGCCCGTCTTTCGGGCGATTTTTTTGTCCAGCTCGGGATCCCGGCGCCGGATGTGAACCTGGAGGTCGGGTCCGGAACTCAGGCCGAGCAGACGGCGGCGATCATGACCCGTTACGAGCGGTTGTTGCTCGATGACCGCTCCGATCTGTGCCTGGTGGTGGGGGGACGTGACCTCGACCATGGCCTGCGCGATCGCGGCGCAGAAGCTGTGTGTGCCGGTGGCGCACGTGGAGGGCGGCATTCGCTCCGGCGACTGGACCATGCCGGAGGAGATCAACCGGATGGTGACGGACGCGATCACCAATTGGTTCTTCACCACGAGCGAGTTCGCCAACGCAAATCTGCGCAAGGCCGGGGTCGGGGAGGAGCGGATCCGCTTCGTCGGCAATACCATGATCGACACCCTCTCCGCGTGCGAGTGTCGCCTCGACGCTCCGCGTCACGAGGCCAAGGATCAGGCACGACCTTCATTGATCGGCCGAGCGATGGCGGTAGAGCGTGGGAGGTAGATGGGGGATTAGCAGAGTTCAGCCAAGTAGCGCTGCCGGGCGGGAGGGGTTGTAGGGGCGACTTTAGTCGCCCCCTCGCTCCTGCGGTTTGGTTTCCGGGCGACTGAAGTCGCCGCTACCCATGGGCGACTGAAGTCGCCGCTACCCCTACATGTCCCTACACGGCATGATGCGGCGCCGGCCATCGTATGGATGCGGTCAGGGGTGGATATGTCTCGGGACGATTTGTTGAAGGGGCGGTTCTCGGAGCCTGGTCGTGCGTATCACGTGACGACGGTGATCGAGGGTCGTCGGGCTGTGTTTGCGGATTTGACGTCGGGCCGGATCCTGGTCGACGAGATGCGGCTGCTGGACCGGGCGGGGGAGGTGCGGAGTCTGGCTTTCGTGGTGATGCCGGATCATTTGCATTGGTTGTTCGTGCTGGGCGACGGTGCGGATCTGTCGTCGGTGATGCGGCGGTTGAAGGGGCGCTCGGCACGGCGTCTCGGCGAGGTCGCCGGGGTGGCGGCTCCGGTGTGGCAGCGTGGTTTTCACGATCATGCGGTGCGTCGAGATGAGACGCTGCGGGACATCGCGCGGTATATCGTTGCGAATCCCTTGCGTCGGGGGTTGGTGCAGGCGGTCGGTGATTATTCTCTGTGGGATGCGGTTTGGGTAGGGGCGACTCCGTGGGATGTTGGGGATATCTTGGTGTAGATGCATATCGGGTTTTGTAGGGGCGTGTAGGGGCTGTAGGGGCTGTAGGGGCTGTAGGGGCGTGTAGGGGCTGTAGGGGCTGTAGGGGCGTGTAGGGGCTGTAGGGGCTGTAGGGGCGACTTTAGTCGCCCCCTCGCTCCTGCGGCTTGGTTTCCGGGCGACTGAAGTCGCCCCTACCTCTGGGCGACTGAAGTCGCGCCTGACTCTGGGCGACTGAAGTCGCGCCTGACTCTGGGCGACTGAAGTCGCCGCTACCTCTGGGCGACTGAAGTCGCCGCTACCTCTGGGCGACTGAAGTCGCCCCTACCCATGGGCGACTGAAGTCGCCCCTACCCATGGGCGACTGAAGTCGCCGCTACCCATGGGCGACTGAAGTCGCCCCTACCCTTGGGGGACTGATGTCGCGCCTGCCTTTGGGCGACTGAAGTCGCGCCTGCCTTTGGGGGACTGAGGTCGCGCCTGCCTTTGGGGGACTGATGTCGCGCCTGCCTTTGGGCGACTGAAGTCGCGCCTGCCTTTGGGGGACTGAGGTCGCGCCTGCCTCTGGGCGACTAAAGTCGCCCCTACCCTTGGGGGACTGAGGTCGCGCCTGCCTCTGGGCGACTAAAGTCGCCCCTACCCTTGGGGGACTGAAGTCGCCGCTACTTCTTCCCGGTTTTGAGGGCGGTGAATTCCGGGGACAGTTTACTTAATTCACTTCTGAATTGAATTCCGGGGACAGTTTACTTAATTCACTTCGATTACAGGTCAGTTCGAGCGCGGAGCAAGGCGTCAGCGCCCTGCCAAGTCCGCTATCATCAGGAAACCGGGGACGTACCACGGTTCTCGCGATCGGCGACCAACCGGCCTCGCTGATGGGTCCGGCCAACGCGCGTTCGGTGCGGTTCCCGAGATCGTCGCGTCGAGCGCGACCCCTCGGACCGTCCGGCCGGTGGAAGAGGACGACTGCACGTCGTCGATCCCGGGAGGATACCGGGGACGTACCACGCGATCGATACGGTTCCTTCGTCACCCGCTCCGCGGCGCCCGGCCACCCCAACCTTATAAGGTTCTGTATCGCGAGCGTTCAGGATCGGTGGAGGTACTGGCAATCGCGCATCATCGCCGGCGACCTGCGTACTGGATCGGACGGCTTTGACGGCAAGTACATCATCCCACAGTGTGGGTCGGGCTTCAGCCCGACAGCCCGCCGAGGCTTCCTGCAAGGTCTCGTCGGACTGAAGTCCGACCTACCGTGTGGGTCGGGCTTCAGCCCGACAGGCCGCCGAGGTTTGCTGCAAGGTCTCGTCGGACTTAAGTCCGACCCACCGTGTGGGTCGGGCTTCAGCCCGACAGCCGCAGAGGCTTCCTGAAAGGTCTCGTCGGACTTAAGTCCGACCTACAGTGTGGGTCGGGCTTCAGCCCGACAGGCCGCCGAGGTTTGCTGCAAGGTCTCGTCGGACTTAAGTCCGACCTACAGTGTGGGGTCGGCTTCGGCCCGACAGCCGGCCGAGGCACTGACGCCGCTATCGATCGGATTAAGCATCGGAAAGGGCGTGACCCCTTTTCGCCGATGCAGGTCGATCATGGGGTCACATGTTCTCGGTAGAAGTACGCTTGGCGCTCGAAGAGCTCGGTATAGATGCCTCGTTTGGCGATGAGCTCATCGTGGGTGCCGTGCTCGCGGATCATGCCGCCGTCCAGGACATAGATGATGTCCGCCATCCGAATGGTCGAGAGCCGGTGACTGATGATCAGCGCCGCTCGGCCCTCGATACGTGACCGAAAGTCCCGAAACAGCTCGAACTCCGCGTTGGGGTCCAAGGCGCTCGTCGGCTCGTCCAGGATGACGACCTTCGAGCGGTGGAGAAAGGCCCGCGCGAGCGCCAGCTTCTGCCACTGTCCGACACTGATTTCATGGCCCTGTTCGAACATCCGGCTGAGCTGGGTGTCGTAGCCGGCCGGGAGTCGGCGAATGAAGGCGTCCGCGCCGGCTTGGATCGCCGCGCGCTCGACCTCCGGGCTGTCGGCCGGCAACCGGATGTCGCCGAAACGGATGTTCTCGCGAACGCTCTCCACGTAACGGGCATAGTCTTGGAAGATGACACTGAACAGCGCCCGATAGTCGTCCACCGCAAAAGAACGCGCGTCCTCGCCATCGACCCGAATGCTCCCCTCGGTCGGATCGTAGAGCCGACAGAGCAGCTTGATCAACGAGGTCTTGCCGGATCCGTTCGCGCCGACCAGGGCGACCACCTGACCGGGGCGGATCCGCATCTCGAGATCCTTCAAGACCCAGGCATCGGTCCCCGGATAGCGAAAGCTGACGCCATCCAGGTGGATGCCTTCGTGCATCGGATTCGGAAGCGGTAAGGGGTTTTCGAGATCCTGGATGCCGGGGCGGATGTCCAGGAACTCGAACAGCACTCCGAGATAGAGATGATCCTCGTAGAGCGTGGAGATCTGCCGCACCACCTCCTGGCCCATCGACTGAGCGCGCTGAAACACCAGCAGGAAGAGGGCGAGATCGCCGACCGTATTGCGGCCGTCGGCGGTCTGGACCGTCAGATAGGCCAGCGCGCCGAAGAAGGCCAGGGTCGCGAGCGCGGCCACCGCAAGCTCGAGCTGCGTGCGGTGCCGAGTGATCCCCAGGTGCTCGCGCCGGATCAGGCCGCGCAGCTCCGCGTAACGATCGCGCAGATAGGCGCCGAGCTGATTGAGCCGCAACTCCTTGGCATGGTGGTCCGATGTCATCAGCCAACCGAGATAACCGGCGCGACGTTCCATCTCGGTGCGTTTGTGTCGCCACTCATAGAGCCGCCGGGTAAAGCGCAGGCTGACGAGGAGTGCCGGAAGGGTTGCGATCAACAGCAGCGGCAGCAGCCAGACATCCACACTCATCACCAACAGCACCACGCCGGCCATCATCAGGCCGTTCTTGAGCAGCATGAGCAGATTGCCGACGACCTGCGCGGGCCTTTGGCTGCCGAACTGCTGGGCGCGCCGCAGGGTATCGAAATAGCGAGGGCTCTCGTAGAAGGCGAGATCGGCCCGAATCGCGCGGTCGTGGATCTCGCGATCCAGGAAATCGGCGACCAGCATCCCCTGGGTCTCGCGGGCCAGGCCCGCAAGTGCGCGCGCAGCGACGTAGGCCAGGGTGCAGAGCCCGGTCAGGCCCAGGTACAGCAGCAGCGGTTGCAGGTCGACGGCCAGCTCGGCACCGTCGGCAGGCAACCCGGTGATCCTGTCGACCAAGCCTTTGATCAGGTAGAGCACGGCCAACCCCAAGGCCACCTCGAGCAGGATGAGTCCGGTGCTGACCAGGGTCCAGCCGCGCGCACTGCGCCACAACAGCGGAAAGACACGACGCAGGAGCTCGACCGGCTCCATGAGCTTACGCAGGATCATCGTCGCGGGCGCGCTTGGAGGTGGGCGATGCGGGACTCAACGGCGCTCCTGCCGAATATAAATCATCAGGCGGACGTTGTGCCGAGCCGTGCGAGGCACAACCAACCGTCGGCGAAAGTTGTGCTTCCTATCGTCAGCACAACGGACGAGCTCATGACACCCGCTCCGCGGCGCCCGGCCACCCCAACCTTATAAGGTTCTGTATCGCGAGCGTTCAGGATCGGTGGAGGTACTGGCAATCGCGCATCATCGCCGGCGACCTGCGTACTGGATCGGACGGCTTTGACGGCAAGTACATCATCCCACAGTGTGGGTCTGGCTTCAGCCCGACAGCCGGCCGAGGCTTCCTGCAAGGTCTCGTCGGACTCAAGTCCGACCCACCGTGTGGGTCGGGCTTCAGCCCGACACCGCCGAGGTCTCCCGGAAGGTCTCGTCGGACTCAAGTCCGACCCACAGTGTCGTGATAACCTCCAACTCTGCCCGGCATACCCACCAACGGACGACTCGATGAATGCACCTCGGGGAACCCTGTCATGGTTCTCGACACTCCGTCTCATGGCAACGGACAACCCGGTTCACGTCATCGTCAAGGGCGATTGCATGGCCCCGTTGGTCGCCGACGGTGCACGGATTCAGGTCTCCGGGCCGGCTGTCGTCTACTGGCCCGGGGATGTCGTCGTGCTCTTGATCGCCGGACGGGGGCTGACCGTCCACCGCATTATCGGCAGTTACCGACGGGCCGGTTGCCTGCACTATCTGACACAGGCGGATTCAGCCGAGCGCCCGGACCCCCCCGTGCCCCCCGAGTTGATCCTCGGGCGTGTACGGGGCGGAGACTGCGCGCAGGCACTCGTGACGGTTCCGCTGCGGCATCGGCTCCGAGCGGTTCTGCGCTTCCTCCGGGTCGTACTCCGTGTGCTTGCACGCCGGCCGAGCGGGTGGGCGGTTGACTCGGCCGCGCCGATGCGTCCTTCCAGCGAAATCCCGAAGCCCGGATCAGCGCAGCGCATCCGGCACACAGGTCTCGCCGGTGCGCAACTCCCGACACTGCCGAAGGACGATGAGTGTACACTGCAAGGCGACTCAAACAGGGTGGAACAGTCATGAATTCCGTGGTTGAGCTCTACGAAGCCCTCGCGAGTGCGCCGGACGAGCGTGCGCGAGCGCGTGTCATCGCCGAAGCCTTCGAGCGCTTGGAGGAGCGTTACCCGCATCTCCCGGATCTGGCGACCCGCACGCATCTGAGCGAGACTGAGCTGCGCCTGCAAAAGGACATCGAGCAGTTGCGTGGCGAGCTACGCCAGACCGAGCTGAGGCTTCAGAAAGAAATCGTCCAATTGCGCGGCGATTTAACGGCCGAGATCGAGCGGTTGCGCGGCGATGTCAAGACCGAGATCGAGCAGTTGCGCGGCGATGTCAAAACCGAGATCGAGCAGTTGCGCGGTGATGTCAAAACCGAGATCGAGCAGTTGCGCGGTGAGTTGCGTCAGACCGAGCTTCGGCTGCAAAAAGAGATCGAGCGCAGCCGCAACAGCCTGCTGCTGTGGCTCATCCCGCTGATGTTCGCCCAAGTCGGCGCGATGGCGGCCTTGGTGAAGCTGCTTTGATGGGCCCCAAGGCCATCATCATCGATCACTCTTGGCCGGACGGAGCATTCGCCCCGTCCGGAACATTTCGACCTCAACCGCGGCCTTGCCCGATGGTGCAGGCAAAGGTTCGGGACGGGGTTGCAAAACCCCGTCCCGCCTGAAACAGCCCGGCCATGTGGGTCGGGCTTCAGCCCGACAAAAGCGCTGCGGGATGCCGATACCGCCGCGTCGGACTGAGGTGATTTCCGGGAATCAACATCCCAACTGCACATCGGATTCGCCGGAGGTGATGCCGACGGTCGTCGCGAAGCGGCGACATCCCCGGGATCGACGACTTGCAGTCGTCCTCTTCATCTGATCGCGTTGAAGAAGGCCGCCAGGAAGCAATGCGTCAGACAGCCCGAAGCCTCATCCAGCTCGGCGTGCTCAGCGACGGGCAGATCGCCCAAGTGACCGGCCTGAGTCACGTTGTGTGCCGTTCGCATTCTGGGCGGCTAACGTTGCGCGGCGAGCTGCGTCAGACCGAGCTTCGGCTGCAAAAGGAGATCAAGCACAGCCGTAACAGCCTGCTGCTGTGGCTCATCCCGCTGATGTTTGCCCGGGTCGGCGCCATCGCGGCGCTGGTGAAGCTGCTTTGACGGGCCCCAAGGCCATCATCATCGATCACTCTTGGCCGGACGGGGCATTTGCCCCGTCCGGAACATTTTGACCCGAACCTCGGCGTTGCCTGCCTCGGTAGGGTCCGCTGTGCGGACCGACGGGGCTCGGGCGGCACCGGTGGTGGTTTTTGGCGCCGCATGGTCCGCGCAGCGGACCCTACGGTGATGCGGGGTTCTCCGTGCCTCAACGCGCGCGACGGGCCATGGGCGTAAACTGCGATTCGAATCAAACAAGGCGCGGGTGAACCACTATGAGCACCGTAGTCGAGCTTTACGAAGCCCTTGCTAGCGCACCGGACGAGCGCGCGCGGGCACGTGTGATCGCCGAGGCGTTCGAGCGGCTGGAGGAGCGTTATCCCCATCTTCCGGATCTCGTAACGCGCACGCATCTGAGCGAGACTGAGCTGCGCCTGCAAAAGGACATCGAGCAGTTGCGTGGCGAGCTCCGCCAGACCGAGCTGAGGCTTCAGAAAGAAATCGTCCAATTGCGCGGCGATTTAACGGCCGGGATCGAGCAGTCGCGCGGCGATTTCAAAACCGAGATCGAGCAGTTGCGTGGCGAGTTACGCCAGACCGAGCTGAGGCTTCAGAAAGAAATCGTCCAATTGCGCGGCGATTTAACGGCCGAGATCGAGCAGTCGCGCGGCGATTTCAAAACCGAGATCGAGCTGTTGCGCGGTGAGCTACGCCAGACCGAGCTCAGGCTTCAGAAAGAAATGGTCCAAATGCGCGGCGAGATGACAGCCGCGATCGAGCGCAGCCGCAACAGCCTGCTGCTGTGGCTCATCCCGCTGATGTTCGCCCAGGTCGGCGCCATCGCAGCGCTGGTGAAGCTGCTTTGAGAAGAGGCGGCCGCCTGCGGCCCGTGGGTCGGACTTCAGTCCGAAGGTGGGTCGGACTTCACTCCGAAGGTGGGTCGGACTTCAGCCCGAAGGTGGGTCGGACTTCAGTCCGAAGGTGGGTCGGGCTTCAGCCCGAAGGTGGGTCGGACTTCAGTCCGAAGGTGGGTCGGACTTCAGTCCGAAGGTGGGTCGGGCTTCACTCCGAAGGTGGGTCGGACTTCAGTCCGAAGGTGGGTCGGGCTTCAGCCCGACAAAGGCGCGCAGGATGCCGCCACCCCCGCGTCGGACTAAAGTCCGACCCACAGTCCCCCTAGCCGGACGGGGCGTTTGCACCATCCGGAACATTTCGACCCGAACCTCGGCTTTGCCCGATGGTGCAGGCAAAGGTCCGGGACGGGGTTGCAAACCCCGTCCCGCCTGGAATCGAGACGCTGATGTGAGGGCCAGGCGGCTCCACGTCGCTTGCCATCGGTCTGTTGCTGGTTGCACGCTCGTGCGGCCGTTGGCATATTCTCCAACATGAAGGCTGAGTTGCTCTTGCGCCGACGGATCGTACTGGCACCGCATGTGTTCGCCGAGCTGGTGATCTGGCGGTTGGGCGAGCCGTTGCGCAACAGCCTGCACCATTTCAAGTATCGCCTGGCGCTCGTGTGCTCAGGTCTGTGTGTACTGCGTTACGACAACGAAGCCGGAAAAGGTGATCACCGGCATTGGGGCGACCAAGAAATGCCGTACCGCTTCGAGACTGTTGAAAAGCTGGTCGCGGCGTTCAAACGCGATAGTCAGCGGATGCGTGAGGAGAACGAGCGATGCCGATCTTGACGATGAAGGTCCAGGATCTGGATGCGAGCCTGGGTGATTTCGTGCAGGCATGGAACACGGGCGCGCAGAGTGACCCGGTGGTCAGTTTTGCCAGCCCGGAGTTGCTCTGGCAAGTGTTGACCGCCAAGCGTTGGCAAATCCTCAAGGCGATGACCGGGGCCGGTCGCTTGTCGATCCGAGCGGTCGCGCGTCGCGTCGGCCGAGATGTGAAGGCGGTGCATGCTGATCTCCATGCTCTGATCGACGCCGGCCTGATCGAGCAAGACGACCAAGGTGTCTGCTTTCCTTACGACGCGGTGCATGTTGACTTCATGCTCGATGCGGCCTGAGGCCTTTCGGCGCTTCGTACAGCCAAGGCTTGCGGGATATAGCCGAGGCACTGGAAGACCCTCCTCCCGGCCGGACGGGGCATTGGCCCGGTCCGGAATATTTCGACCCGAACCTCGGCTTTGCTCGATGGTGCAGGCAAAGGTTCGGGACGGGGTTGTAAGCCCCGTCCCGCCTGGGGCTTTCGGAGGACGGCAGGCATTTCGGCTTGATTAAGCCGCCAGCTCAGCCAAGACCATGGCACAGGTCGAGCCTCCCCCGATTCGGGAGGCGATGAACCGCGTCCGTGCGCTGAGCGCGGACGAGCAGGCGCGGCGCTTGGCGTTCGTGCGCGAGCGGGCGCTGCACGACGAGGTCACTTTGCTGAACGAGGCGCAGCGCAGAGGCGAGCAAATCGGGTTGGAGAAAGGCCGGCAAATCGGGCGGGAGAAAGGTCTTGAAGAAGGCCGCCAGGAAGCAAAGAGTCAGTTGTTCTCGTGCAAGCGACCTTCGACATATTGATGAAGGATGCTGGCGATTAGCGTTTGGTATGGAATCCCTTCTGCAAGAGCTTTCTTTTGCAGGCCACGAAGATCTTTGGCGGGGAGCAGGATATTGATTCGGGCATCCTTCCGGAGCATCGCTTCAGCATATTCCTGGTGTCTTTTCTGGATCTCGGCTGCATCCTTGGAACGTTTAACGTTACCGGACACAAACGCATCCAGGATTTCGCGCTCTTCGTGATCTAGTTTGTTCATTTGTTGCTACCTCGGTAGTTTTTGGTAGCCTTGCGGCTCGGAATAATCGTCTTCAAGAAGACCTCCTCTTCCGACTCCACAAACGGAACGAGGTACACGTATTCCTCGATAGCAACCACGTGAATCTGCCGAGATTAGCGCAAAACAGCGGAGCCTTCATGGCGACATGCGGATCCCGCCTGGAGGCAAACCCGTAGGGTGTGGTGAGGCACGAACCGCACCGTGCCGCTGCCGGAGCATCGGTGCGGTTCCTTCGTCACCGCACCCTACGGCACTGGATTCCAGTATTTCCATCAAGCGCGCTGACCGACGCGCGGCAGTGCTTCAGCCCATCCACCCCAACCCCAACCCCAACCCCAACCCTCACTTTACGCTGCGCTCTCGATGGAATCGCGATGGGCAATTTCGTTGCGATACAGATCAATCATGGGAAAGCAAAGCTCATAATCCCCCCAGACGAGCTCGCCGTATTCGAGACGGAAGCTGGCGAACTTCTCGGGCTGCAGCCAACTGCGGATGTCAGGATGCGCCGCATGGCTGAGGAAAGGCTTAAAGTCGACGACCTGCTCAGTGTCGTCGTCAAAACGCAGTCGAAGACAGTGGGTGTCAATCTGCTCGGCCAAGGTGATATTGATGGTCTCTGGTGTCATTTCAGTCTCCCGATGATGCGCTCGGGTTGAACGGATCCAAGCGAACCTGCACGAAGCCAAGGCCAAGCTCTCCGCGGAACCGCGCTGGAGCAGATCAAGACGCGCTGCGGTCGTCCCGCACGTCCGGATCTGTGGGAGCCGCGGGTGGGTACCCACCCGCGGCCACCGGGTACCACCCAAAACATCACTCGCTCGTGACACTCGCTCTGCGGTGTCACGCATGCCCCTGGCGCTCTGCGCCACGTGCCGCGATGGCCGAAGTGACGAGCAAGGCCCTCGATGGTGCAGGCAAGCGTTCGGGACCGGGTTGCAAACCCCGTCCCGCCCGGGGCTCTCGGAGGACGGCAGGCATTTCGGCTTGATTAAGCCGCCAGCTCAGCCAAGACCTCAGGGTGCTTCAGGGCGATCCTCAATAGACAGAGCACCGCACCCGGCGGCACGGAGCGGCCCTGCTCCCAGTCGCGCAGGGTTGCCACGGGCGTCTGAATCAAGTCCGCGAACGCTGGCTGCGAAAGTCCTAAGGTGTTGCGGGTTACCCTGAGCAACAGCTGTTCCTCGGTGTACCTGCGGCCCGCGAGTCCCGCGTTCATCTCGGTGAGGCTTTCGCGCAAGTCCGGCAGGTCCTCCCCCGCGTCTTTTTCGATGGCTTTGGCGATCTGCTCGATGTTCACTCGGTGATCCTCTTGATCTCTTTCGGCTGGATGTTCGTCTTTTTCGATTGCGGAAGGTCGGGGTTTCGATCACGGTTCGCATGTGACAAAGGTGCTGGATTCCAGTATTTCCATCAAGCGCCCTGACCGACGCGCGGCAGGGCTTCAGCCCGAGGAAAGCGCTGCGGGATGCCGATACGGCCGCGTCGGACTAAAGTCCGACCCACAGTCCCCCGGCCGGACGGGGCATTGGCCCCGTCCGGAATATGTCGACCCGAAGCTCGGTTTTGCCCGATGGTGCCGACAAAGGTTCGGGACGGGGTTGCAAACCCCGTCCGCTTGGAATCTGACCGCCAGGTCGTCGGCGGCATGCTGCAAGTGGGAGTATTGTCGAGATCATGCTGCTGGATGCGCGGGAGAAGGGACTGCAGGCCGCTTTGCGGTGGTGCATAGCAATCTTGTGGTTTCAAGTAGAATACGCGGATGACTGATGCCTATCTCTACGCCTGCTACGGGCTGACGCTCCGGAGCCAGCTTCAACTCCCTGAGCTCCTGCCGCTCTCGGCCTCTTCGTTTCATGTAAACGTGGCTGAAATCGACATTCGACTCGGGATGGTTGCACGGGGGGGGCTCGCCGGGGGAAAGCAGATTGGGCCCTATGCCTGGGTGAATGCCCGCTCGCTTTGGCTTCAAGTTCCTCATGTCGCCCGTTTCCTGGTGAGCGAAGGCCGGGAGATCCTGATCGATCCTGAGCCCGGTATCGACGAGGACAGCCTGCGCGTCTTTCTGCTCGGTTCGGCGTTCGGGGCGTTGTTGTTCCAGCGCGGGCATCTGGTCCTGCACGGCAACGCCATCCGCATCGGGGATCGGTGCATGGTCTGCGTAGGCCCGTCAGGAGCGGGTAAGTCGACCCTGGCGGCGGGGTTCATGCGGCGAGGCTATCCCATCCTTGCCGACGACGTGGTGCCGGTGGACAGTCAATGCCGGGCCATACCGGGTTTTCCGCGCATCAAGCTCTGGCAGGACGTGACCGAGAAGTTGGCGATCGACGCCACCGATTTGCGCCGCATCCGCCCCAACACCGAAAAGTTCAATCTTCCGGTCGGCATTGAAGGGGCCGCTGAGCCCCTCCCGATTCGCTGGATCTACATCCTCGACAGCGACCATCTCGAAGCCCTGAAAATCGAGCCGATCCCCGGCATGCAACGCTTTCAGCCCCTGCACAACAACACCTACCGCGTCCAGTTTCTACAAGGCATGGCCCTGAAACCCGAACACCTCAAGCTCTGCGGCCAACTCGCCGGGCGGATTCGCCTGGCACGCCTCACCCGGCCACGGAAAGGGTTCAATCTGGAGCCGATGATCGACCGCATCCTGGCCGACATCGCCGAGCACCCCTGAACCATGGGCGGCATCTACTGGCTGGCCTCCTATCCCAAGTCCGGCAATACCTGGTTTCGCACCTTCCTGAAAAACCTGATCGAGGACGGCGACGAGCCCGCCGACATCAACGATCTCAGTATCGGCAACGTCGCCAGCAGCCGCGCCTGGCTGGACGAGGTGCTGGGTTTCGACACCGCCGAGCTCGACCCCGATGAGGTGGACCGTTTGCGCCCCGAGGTCTACCGCTGGTCGCTGCGCGACGACGCGATCGCCTATCACAAGATCCATGACGCCTACACGAGCACGCTGAACGGCGAACCGCTGGTCGGCCGCGAAGCCACGCTTGGCGCACTCTACATCCTGCGCAACCCGCTCGACGTGGCGCCCTCGTATGCGAACCATAACCACAGCAGCATCGACGACGCCATTACGCGAATGAGCGAACATGATCACGCCTTGTGCAAGTCACGCAAGGGCCTGCCGAATCAGGTTCGACAGCAGCTGCTGACTTGGTCCGAGCACGTCCTGAGCTGGGTGGATGCCCCCGATCTGAATTGCCGGGTCATCCGCTACGAAGACATGCTCGAGGATCCACTCGCCGCCTTTACCCGGGCTGCCCGCTTTCTCCAACTGCCGCACGACACGGCCCGCATTGCCAAAGCCATCCGCTTCAGCGACTTCAAAGTCCTGTCCCGTCAGGAAGAACAGAACGGGTTTCGGGAAAAAGCACCCAAGACCGAGCGTTTTTTCCGCCAAGGCAAAAGCGGTGACTGGCGCGACAAGCTGACCCCCGAACAAATTGCCCGCATCGTCGCCGAGCACGGTAAGGTGATGCGCCGTTTCGGCTATCTCAACACCGCCGGCGAACCGCTCTAAGCCCCCCTGTGGGTCGGACTTCAGTCCGACAAAACCGCATACCCCAGTGGGTCGGACTTCAGTCCGACAAAACCGCATCAAGCCTGTGGGTCGGACTTCAGTCCGACAAAACCGCATACCCCTGTGGGTCGGACTTCAGTCCGACAAAACCGCATCAAGGCAAGCCGAAACCCACCGGTCGGACTAAAGTCCGACCCGCAGGGCATCGCGGACCCTTAAAATCGAGTCAGAAACAAACCAACTCCCAAGCCGCGCAGCAGGATAGACCCCGCCTGCAGGCTCGTGTGCGGCGTAACGCCGTGCTCCAAAGCCACCAGCACGGCGCGCATCTTGGGGACATCCAACCAGGCGTTGGCCAGGGCATGCCGCTCGACGCGGTCCAGCGCGTCCCCGATGGCCTCCCGGTCGGCCAGCACACGGTAGCCGATGTCCGCGGCCTGCCGGCCTCTGACACGCGCCGTCAGCACGGACGCCGGCAGGACATCCGCCATCCCCTTGCGGATCAGACCCCGCCGGGTGCCATGGGCCCAGAAGATCGCGGGTGGCACGCGCCAGCAGAATTCGATCACGCGACGATCACGGGTGGGGTCAAGCACCTCCAGTCCATAAGCCGCGCCGGCATCCATCCAGAGTGCGCCCAGCGATGCCGAACCAAGCCGGCCCAGGCGGAAGCGAACCATCTGAGCGTCATCCGACGGCGAACCTGGATCGGCCGGGTCAGCGCCGGCAGCGCCCATGCGCGCCAGCAGGTCAGACTCGGCAACCAGATTGGCATGGATGGCGGAATACTCCCAAGTCGGGCGCGGCTGACGCCGTCGCAGCCCGACCTGCCGATACAGCGGAGACAGCAGGGGTTTCAGGGCCCGGGTCTTGATCAGCGGCCAGAATTGGCCGCGCCCTCCACGCAACAGATCCACGAACGCCGCCCCGACGCCCAGCGTCGTCAGCTCCTGCCGGAGATTCCCGGCGCCGGCCCACGAGACCGTGCCATTGCCGCCTTGACCGGTCAGCACCACCCGTGCGCCGGCGGCGTGGCACTGCTGCAGGATGTCCTGGATCCAGAATTGATTGGCGGCGGCATGACTGGGAAGGTCGTGGATCTCCAGCATGCGTTCCAGCGATCGGGCGATGCCCATATCCTCGGAGGCCACGCTGTGGTAAACGATGTTGCCGATGTGCTCGGCCAGCGAACGGGCCACCGGACCCTCATCGCCCAAACAGCCGGCTGGGGCGCCATCAGGCACGAAGCGAGGTACGGCCACGTAGGCCAGCAGCGGGCCACCGGCATCGGCCAGCATGGGCGCGGCGAGCGCCGCCACCGAGCCCGAATCAAGTCCGGCGCTGAGCATCAAGGCGACCGGGCCCTCGTCACGGCGCAGTCGATCCCGGACCGCAGCGGCGTAGACCTCACGAAAGGCATCGAAATAATCCGCCTCGCGTGTCCAGCCGAGCTCCGACAACTGCTCGGGCTGCCACCAGGGATACACCTGTACGCCCCGACCGTCACAGCGCAAGGCATGGCCGCCGGGCAGCCGCCGGATGTCCCGGTACTCGGTGGCGGCGTCCTCACCGGGGTCGATCACCAGGGTCAACTGGCGGGCGATGGCGTAGGCATTGGGGTGCCGGGGCACCTCGGGATGGGCAAGCAGGGCCTTCAGCGCGGTCGCAAAAATCAGCCGGCGGCTGTCATGCCAATAATAGAGCCCGGTATTGCCCGCCGCGTCGCGCCCAATCCAGAGGCGGCGGGCCTGGCGGTCCCAAACAGCGCACACCCAGTCACCCAGGACGTGCGCCGCGCAGTCGCTGCCCCAGCGGCGCCACGCCCGGGCGAAGAGCTGGAGATCGGCCAGATCGACCGGCACACCCAAGGTCCGACAGAGCGGCTCCCGATCATCGAGACGGACGTGCCCGACCAGGATCAGATCGGGCGCGATCAATAGCTGCGCAGGTTGGCGGCCATGCTCGCAGAGATACCGGTCACGCGCACCGAGAACGACCCATCCCTCCGCCCAACACCCCTGATGGTCCGTTCCCCAGTGGGCGATCGCCCGACTCATCAGGTCAATGTCGTCCCTGCGTGGCAACCCGTCGCCGGAAAACCCGAACTCACCAAAAAAAACACCCATGTCACTGCGCCTCGCGATCGGGCCTTGGGAACGATTTAACATCAATAAGAACAGTAGGTTGGGCAAAGCGCAGCGTGCCCAACCCGCGCCGGCGTCACTGGAAGCTGTTGGGCACGCTGCGCTTTGCCCAACCTACGACTGATCGCGATTAAACCGCGTCTCCGCGAAGGGCTGTGGATGCACCAAACGTCGAAACACTCGAAAGCTGGCATCTCGCTCTAAACGCGGTTTAAGATCCAAACCTTGGAGATCCTGCCAAAAACGACGCCATGACACCATTCTCCCTCAACAGCCCCCTGCAACGTCATCCCGATCTGATCGCTGTCGACATGGACGGCGACACCGTGATGATGAGCATCGAGCGGGGCGATTATTTCGGTATCTGCGGGGCAGTCGGACCACGCGTCTGGGAACTCTTGGAAAACCCGGTGACACTGGCCGACATCGTGGCCACCTTGTGTGCCGAATTCAGGGTTGATGCGGCGACGTGCGAGGCAGACATGCGCGTCTTCCTGCAACAGTTGCGCGAGCTTGACCTGATCGTACCGGCCTGATCCCCAAGCCTTGCGGCCCGGCGGGCAAGACGCTTGCCGGGGTATGCCGCACACCGAATGCCTTCTCTCGTGTGGCGAACGCATGGCGCTCCGAACGCGGTTTAACACGTTGCGATCGATCAAAACAATGACTCTCAACCTCACCGCGCTCGCCGATAAGTGCTAAAGTTTAGAAGCCGAGGCGATGTATCTTGCGGAACTAAGGAGACACCAACATGATGAGGTTCGGAGTTTTAATAGGCGCATGTGCCTGTCTGTTGTCGACTGCAGCCATGGCGCAGTTCGACTCAGTCATGGGCGCCCCTGAGCCGGTAACAATGGAGCCGGAACCCGCCGTGGTGGTGCTCCGCGATGGCATGGCCGTCATCCAAGAGTCACAACCGGTCACCAAGAAGCCGCGTCCCACTCAGGTCGAGCCCGAGGTGCTGGCGGGTCTGCGCGCCGCAGAAGAAAGGGCAGCGTCCAAGCGCCAGTTTCTGGATCATAAAACGGCAACCATGGCCGAGAACCTCGGCTTCTCGAGCACCGATTCATATGCCACGGCCGCTGCAACCATCGCCGAAAACCTCGGCTTCCCAAACACCGACCCTGATGCCACGGTCGCAGGCAGAGTCATGATGGCGAATGGCAGGCCGATGGCCGACGCCGCCGTCGTCCTCATGGACACCAACGGCAACCTCATGGCCCAGGGACACACCGACGTCTCGGGTTGGTACGAGGTCGCCTCGTTGCAGGAAGGACCGTATGTCATGCAGGTGCTTCCGTCGGCCCGCGATGCAGCCCGATGGGCGCGCACCTGGTACCCCGCCAACCGCAGCTTCCTACGGGCTGAGGTGCTTGAGGTGACGGGTGCCGGGACGACTGCCGATGTGACGGTACAGCGCGGTGCGCGCCTGTTCTTGACCGTGGTGGAAAAACGCAAGCCGGTGACTGGGGCGACGGTCCAGGTGTGTGGCGAGAGCTACCACGACTGCCAGGCGGCCACCTCGAACGCCAGAGGCACAGTGGCGCTCGTGGGCTTGGCCGTGAGCCCGGTGCGTATCGCGGTGACCACCACCGACGGGTCAAGGTACGAGTTCACGTCTGAGCTCCGGTCCGCCGGCCTCAACAGGATCAGGCTGAACACGGTCAAGGGTAAGCTGGTAGCGACTGGAGGAGCGTCATGAGCAGCACACGACAACGCGTGATCGGCGGGTGGGGCCCGGGTGTCTTGCTGATAGCGAGTCTTGCGGCAATCGGGCCGGCGGCGGGCGATGGCGTCGGGCTTGACCTGCTTGTTGTTGGCGATCCATATTCGCCAGTTCCCGAGCCTTTCGCCACATTTCAAGGTTCGACCAACCTCGGTGAGGGATTTATTTTCGCTAACCAACCTACCATGATTGCAATGGGGGGACTAACTGCCAACGACAATGAATTTGTGGTCACACCACAATGTACGAATACGGGTGATCCCGACCACAATCAACCCAAGCTACTGACTCAGATCGAGTTCTTAGGAGCTCTCGGCTACCAGTACAAAATAGGAGCGGTGAAGGGGAAACTCTGCGATGGGGCGGCCTCAGGATTAAGCACGTTGACACTGACCGTCAACATGAATGCTAACTCGTGTTTGGTTAGCGGACGAGCCGGCCAACTGGAGGCGGGAAGCTACCCAGTCACAAAGGACGTGCCCAACCCCGAGGATTTTCTCTATTTGGCTGAATTCATCAACAACGGAGTAGATCCAATTGGCGGTCTTAAGGCCTACAGGGCGATAAAGGGTGGCACGAGCGGAGTGTTCTCAGCGAGCGATGTCGATGCTACTGTGGACAATTGGCAAATGTCCGTCTATCTGCCTGCAACCCGGCCGTGCAAACCCCCAACAGGACCGTCATTCCTCGGAACGACGCCAGGAAAGACGAACACTGGCAGGATAGGCTACGGCAGCGTATCCGACTTTGGTTCAAGTGTTATGAGGCAGGTTCAGGCAGATGCGGGCACGACGAGCGTCGCTTTAGGGAGTGGCGGAGCAGGTCTATACCAGCAGCGTCAGAAGATGGATGCTCGTGACCCCTCCTCTGGGATTGTCGGCGCGAAACGAATCCAGGCTCTCCCATTGGACGCGGGCGTTGGTGGGAGTTCCCCTTATGGCGGCTATCGTACTGATGGATTCTTTGTTCAGTGTGGAGCGAATAATGGCACCACTGCAGTTACCTTATCAGTGAAATGCCGACTGGCGGGCGTAATCAGTCCCCCTTCCGACATGGTGGGGTCTGACACTGCTGCCACTTATGGGGTCAGAGTGCAGGTTGGAGGCGTTACGGCACCCGATGGTTTTAATCGCTGGACGCCGACGGGCGCGGTGGGCCAAACAGTGAAATTTAGAGCCAGAGAGGTCTCATGGGTCGGTTACGGGGATTTGAGCGATGAAACGAGCCTGCAGATACTCGACGACGGCACCTAGGGTGTTGCAGCGTGCCTGAAGTGCGGGTAATGCCGAGGGCCTCGAAATCCCTAACGCGGGGCGGCGCGACCGAGCACGCGGTCAAAGGGGTCGGTCAGTTAAAAGGGCTCGGAGCCTGAGGTATCCCCACTAAAACATCTTATAAGACAATCGGTTATCGTCACATATTCAGTCAGAATAGAACATGCATGGGGTTTGATGGTCCACAACGGGCGACCAAACCTGCGGAGGGTCCCCATGCATGCCCTAGAAGCGAAAAGGGGTCAGAGCCCTTTTCGCTGCTAAACTTCGACGGAAGCAATCAACCGACGACCCGCGATAGATTCTGCACATGCCGTCAGGCGTGCGCCCGGCAAGCCGCGCCAATCCATGCAACGACTCGCCCTCCCCAATAAACAGCGGTTTGATCTCCCCTCGCTCCCCATCGGCACGCACTGTGCCCTCCTGTGCATGTCTCCTTCATGGCCCAGGCAACGTCCGAGGAACAACCCCTGTCAAGTCCGCACAAAACCACCTCCATATCGCCAACGGTATGGAACCGGTTTCCGGGCAAAACACCGCGCACGGCTCTCTGAATTAAATCAACCGTGAAGCATTCAACGCTTACCCGGAGCAGCATCTTGATCAAACGGCCGCAAAGGTCGCGGTAAATGGTGGGTCCGGTTGTGAAAAGGCAGGCGGCCTTACGGGGGAGGAGGAGCGGTGTTTGGACGAGGCGATGATGCCAGAAGAAAACGGATGCACTCCCTGACCGCGAGTGACGAGGGAGACCCGATACATACGCTCGGTACGAAGCACAAGCGCCCTACTCAGGTCGCCGACATCTCTTGAGAGTCTCGGCACAACCCTGCGACGGGACCACCCATCAGGCTTTCACCCGCTCATGCCACCCGGAAGCGCTTTATTGAAAACAGTCGCCGGTTTTATGCATAAACGCAATTAAGCACGTCTAGCTGAGGTTCGAGCGCGATATCCGAGGTGGTATAGCGCCGGTCTGCGCGCACTTCCTCCCTATCCGGCCTAAGTGGCTTGCGCACGGCGATGGGCGAGCCTTTTTCGACCCCTCAGGACTGGTAAATACCAAAGCCATCTTCGATGTAAGCGGGTCGACCTCCCGACTCGGTGTCTTTGGTGTTTATACGCTCCACCCGCGGAGGTCCGTATGCTTTGCGTTCGTCGATCCCGTGACCATCATCGCTACGCTCTACCTGCTCATGCTCGTTCGTCAACGACATGATGAATTCTCCTGTGAAATGGGTTGTTACGCCTAAAACCTGGTCCCATGACATACCGCTCGTCGCCGTCGGGCTGTCCGTCTACGCCGCCGCCCGGCCGCCGGATGATACACCGATCGGCAACGCCTTTCCCATGCCTTTCCGACGTTCCGGACTGGGGGCGGCGCCTCGGGCCGCCGAAGTGCGCGTCCTGCCGACCTAGTGTGCCGCAAAGCCGTTCTCCGGTCCAGGCTCACCGGACCCGGCAACTTGCCACCGATCAGTTTTCCCGGTCTGAAAAGGAGTCAGAGCCCTTTCCGATGCTTAACCTGATCGATAGCGGCGTCATTGCGCCGCACGTCGTTCAGCGCCGATCGCCCGCGCGCAGGGCCTCGACCTGTTCGAGACTCAGGCCGGTGACCTGCGCGATCTGCTCGTCGCCGAGCACGCCGAGCTGGATAAGGCTGCGGGCGGTCTGCCTCGCGGCTTCCCGGCGGCCTTTCTCCAACCCGATCTGTTGGCCTTTCTCCAGACCGATCTGCTCGCCTCGGCGCTGCGCCTCGTTCAGCAGCGTGACCTCGTCGTGCAGCGCCCGCTCGCGCACGAACGCCAAGCGCCGCGCTTGCTCATCCGCGCTCAGCGCCCGCACGCGGTTCATCGCCTCCTGGATCGGGGGATGCTCGACCTGTGCCATGATGGCCTCCTCTCGCCAATGCTCGAAAAACGTCACCCACGCGCATAATGGACCGGCCGTGAGTCCCAGCCGGTCGGCTTTCTTCAATTCGATCAGGTTCAGTTGCAGGACGTTCCCGAGCGTCACCTCGGGTTGGGTGGCGTCGCGCATCTCGAAGCGCCACAGCGCCTGGTTCTGCTGCGCCGCACCGTCCTCGAACAGGTCGAAATCCAGCAGGTGAATCCCGACGACCGTGCCCAATTCCTCGTAGTCCTCCCCCGCACCCAACTGCTGCACGAGCACGCGCGTCAAATAGTACAGCCCGCGCCGCCCCCAGGCGTCATAACGGCGCACCTGGATCTCGATGTTGTAGCAGGTCCCGGCGGCATCGCGGGCAAGCACGCCCGTCAAAGCCGTCCAACCCAGTACTCAGGTCGCCGGCGATGATGCGCGATTGCCAGTACCTCCACCAATCCTGAACGCTCGCGATACAGAACCGTATACGGAAATCGCCTCAGGCTCTTGCGCCTGACATCCGGTGATTGCTCGACGGGGTTTCTGCGGGGGGCGGCGCAAACCGTGTCGATGACGCTCTCGAAGTCCGCCAGCAATGCAGCGCCGAGTCCGGGACGCTTCGATTCGTAATAGCGGATGGCCTCCAAGTACTCCGCTTCGGCGGCCGGGTGGAATGAATAGCTCATCTGAGCAGCGACATCGCCTTTCGCCTCACGTCCTCCGCAGGTATCGGCTGAACCCGTTCCTCGTCGAGTTCGCACGCCCTGCGAGAAGCCTCCATCAGCCAATCCCCGGCGATGTCATCGTCCGTTGGCGCGTCCAGGCTCAACAGGAGATTCTGTGCCAACTCTGCCCGTTCGTCCTCGGTGAGATGCATGGCCTCACGTTCGATCTCGCGCAGATTCATGTTCTATTACCCAATTAAGTTGCTAAATCGTTACTCCGAAAAGGCAGAAGAGGGTCAGAGCCCTTTTCGATGCTTAACCTGATCGATGGCGGCGTCATTGCGCCGCGCGTCGGTTCAGTCCCGATCGCCCGCGCGCAGGGCCTCGACCTGTTCGAGACTCAGGCCGGTGACCTGCGCGATCTGCTCGTCGCCGAGCACGCCGAGCTGGATAAGGCTGCGGGCGGTCTGCCTCGCGGCTTCCCGGCGGCCTTTCTCCAACCCGATCTGCTCGCCTCGGCGCTGCGCCTCGTTCAGCAGCGTGACCTCGTCGTGCAGCGCCCGCTCGCGCACGAACTCCAAGCGCCGTGCCTGCTCATCCGCGCTCAGCGCCCGGACGCGGCTCATCGCCTCCCGGATCGGGGGATGCTCGACCTGTGCCATGATGGCCTCCTCTGACCAATGTTCGAAAAACGTCACCCATGCGCCCAGCGGACCGGCCGTGAGTCCCAGCCGGTCGGCTTTCTTCAATTCGATCAAGACGTAGTCGTTCTTCGGATCGAGGAGCGTTTGATCGGTCATGGGATTCGTACGATTGATGATGGGCGCGCTCGCCCGAGACCATCGGTCCGCTCAGCGAACCCTACCGGCGCTGCGCTCGGTCCGCCCGCCAAGAACCCCGCAATCAGCGTCGTGTCCGTTGTGCGGACCATTCGTTGCTTCAGGCTCGGGAATATTGGTGGCGATAGCGCATTCGGCGCCACTTGTGCGACCACACCGGGATGCAATGTTCGACGGATGCAGTATCATGCCGAACGTTAGCTTACCCGATATCGACGGATCACCGACCGGTCGACCACTGCGCCCCAACCCCCGGTCTCCCATCCACCCGAATCCTTCGCCCGACCGCCATGCCCACGCCGACCCTCGATACCCTGATGCGTCAACACCCCGACCCGATCGCCGCCAAGACCGACGGCGATCCCGGCGCATGACGCGCCTAGCGAGCGCGCTGCGCCGCAAGGCACGCACCTTTCTGCGCCAACCCCGGTTCATCCAGCTCTGGCTCGTCCCGCTCTGGTTCATCCTCGGAATCGGCAAGGTGCTCATCTTCACGATCTCCTTTCGCCGCCTGGCGCCACGGCTCGGGCGCCAGGCCGGCATCGCGCCCTGGGTGCCGGTTCTCGACCCCACGCAAGAGGCGCGCGCGCTCCTGATCGGCCGGGCCGTCCGCCTCGCGGCCCGATACACCCCCTGGGTTTCCAACTGCTTTCCGCAGGCCATCGCCGCGCGGGTGTTGCTCGGACTCTATGGACTGCCCTACACGCTCTACTTTGGGCTCATGCGCGATCCGGGCAATCCCGCCGGCATGAAGGCCCATGCCTGGGTCGCGGCCGGGCGGGTGCGGGTGACCGGGGGGCACAGCTTCGGTCAGTTCACCGTGGTCGGCTGCTTCGTCTCGCCGCGGCTGACCGCTGTGTCGATGCGGTGAATGCGCTGCGATTTTTCCTGCGCCTGCGGGTCCAGGCGCTGCGCGGGCGTCTGCTCGGAATGGCATGGTGCTGGACCGCCGCGCGCCGGCGAGCTTGGTGCCGCTCCGTGGCCGATGTGCCGCAGGAGGTCTTCCTGTTCAACGACTCGATCCGCAACATCCTGCTCCGGCCGCACGCCGGGTTGCGGCTGCTGGCAGTTGGGGAGCGGTTCTCTATCATCTCGGAGAGGCTGCATGATGTATAGCCTGCCGGAACGCGAAACCCTGCTGCTCCGATTACTCTCGCCGACACCGCCGTTAAACGGTGCGACGCGCGCGGGATTTGACGGTGATGACTGGGATGCGGTTCGCGGCATCGTTCGTCAGCACCGTCTGGGGCCGTTGCTGCACTGGCAGTTGACGCGGACCCGGCCCGATCTGCCGATCCCGGCAGGGATCCGCGATGAGCTGGCCCAAAGTCTCAGGCGATCCACAGTGCGTTCACTTCGGCTGCAGCGGGAGCTGATTCTCATCCATCGCCTGCTGACCGAGGCCGGCATCCCGTATCAGGCGCTGAAGGGGGCCTTTTTGGCCTTCCACGTCTATCCGAATGCCGGCACACGCCCGATGCGGGATCTGGATATCCTGGTGCCGCGTGAGCAGGCCTTGCGGGCCTTCGATGTGCTGCTCGCGGGTGGCCTGGTCAGACCCGCCATGTACCAGGGTTCACCTGAAGCGCAGATCGAGATTCGCAACCATCTGCCACCGCTGCATGCGGCATCCGGAAGGGTCACGGTCGAAGTCCATGCCCGTCTGCAAAACCCCGACGTGTTGGTTGCGGATGCCGTGGATCTGAGTGAGACCGCCGAGTATTGGCAGCGCACCATTCGGCGACGGACCGCCGGCGAGCGGATCGCCTTTCCAGACCCGACGGATCTGCTGCTGCACCTGATCCTGCACGCGCTCGACCACCGCTTCAACAATGGTCCACTCACGCTGAGCGACATCGGTTATCTGGTGCAGAGCGAGACCATCGACTGGACTTCGTTCTGGCAACGAGCGAGTCAACAGTATTGCGTGCGGTCTTGTTGGCTGACGCTGGGACTGGTGGAACGGTATTGGGGAACGCTGGCGATCGACTGGCCGCAACAATGCCCGAGTGACCGCGAGAGCGCGCAGGCACTGGAAACGGCCGCTGCGCTGATGCTGCGCGATTACAGGACGCCAAGCATTGCGGCTCTCGCACGTATCGGTCAACAGCAGGCATCTGTACTCGCCAAGCTGGGCTTGCTCTTGCGTCGGGTATTTCCGACGCGAACCACGATCGCAGCGGCTTATCCCGTTCGTGCAAAGTCGGCACGGGTGTTCCTGTTCTATCTGCCGCACATATGGGGTCTGGTTAGCCGACAGCTGCCCTATATCTTGAATCCAAGGCTTCGAGCACATTTCAGTGACGATCTGCAGAAGCTTGAGGACTTGGAGCGTTGGCTGGCAGATTGACGACAGATCACCTCTGCTCTGAGTCAGAAGCCGCTCGATGGCTTGCAGGTAGGCCGCCATCTCCTCTCGCTTGCCGACCGAGAGTACCAGCACGACCGGCACAATTCCGGGGACAGTGCGGCCTGGCAAGGCCGCGTGAACTAGCGGGTGGGAATCCCGCCTGGGTAATCGTGCGCCGCGAGCCCAGTATCGAGCCTTGCGGCGTGGACGGCAACGGACACGTCGATGCGTAGGCACGAAAGCAGGCGAGGTGCAAAGGTAACGGGTGGAGCCGACCTTGAAGGTGTTGAGCCCCGTAAAGAACAGTCGGGAGTGCCGACGGGTTTGTCCCTCCGGCAGGCAACAATCCGTGTCGCGGTATGGCGTGCGATGCGGGTACTCCTCGGGGTCCGAGGCCGTATCGAGCCTGACATCGAGAGCATGCGGTAACCAGGGAGATCCACGCATCGGTCCGCTGGAGGCGGGCACCCGCGAACAAGTTAAAAGCGAGGACGTGGGCGGCGTTGCGTGGAAGTCGGAGCCATCCATACGAGCGTTGACGCCCGGTAACGCGGGTCGAGCAAAGGGGTGGCGGCCTGAGACAACGCGAGGGTGAAACACGGCCCTACACCGTGAGGACTCTGTCCGTGGCAACGACGCTCGCGCGTTTCACACAGTCGGCGTGCCCCGTCCTGGGCGGTGCGTGCGAAGCCCTGCGCTGCGGCGGGTGCCGTCAATGCGGAGTCGACAGGGCGCCGGATCGCTCCCCTGTTCCACTGTGAAAGACTCGGGCTGGGAGCCGGATGGTGTAACACTCCAAGTCCGGTTCTGCGAGGGGCCGGGAACGAGCCGTCGCATGGCAGAGATATTGTGGCACCGCCGGGAAACCAGGCGGCAACAGAGAACACGAACTTCTGTCTACACGACGGTGAGAACCCGGCCTACTCTCCGTGCGGCCTGGCAAGGCCGCGTGTTCTAGCGGGTGGGAATCCCGCCTGGGTAATCGTGCGCCGCGAGCCCAGTATCGAGCCTTGCGGCGTGGACGGCAACGGACACGTCGATGCGTAGGCACGAAAGCAGGCGAGGTGCAAAGGTAACGGGTGGAGCCGACCTTGAAGGTGTTGAGCCCCGTAAAGAACAGTCGGGAGTGCCGACGGGTTTGTCCCTCCGGCAGGCAACAATCCGTGTCGCGGTATGGCGTGCGATGCGGGTACTCCTCGGGGTCCGAGGCCGTATCGAGCCTGACATCGAGAGCATGCGGTAACCAGGGAGATCCACGCATCGGTCCGCTGGAGGCGGGCACCCGCGAACAAGTTAAAAGCGAGGACGTGGGCGGCGTTGCGTGGAAGTCGGAGCCATCCATACGAGCGTTGACGCCCGGTAACGCGGGTCG
Organism: Thiocapsa sp.; assembly: GCF_018399035.1. Classification (GTDB taxonomy): domain Bacteria; phylum Pseudomonadota; class Gammaproteobacteria; order Chromatiales; family Chromatiaceae; genus Thiocapsa. The sequence goes on along the minus strand of NZ_CP073760.1, from coordinate 1,306,400 downwards.
AGCAAAGGGGTGGCGGCCTGAGACAACGCGAGGGTGAAACACGGCCCTACACCGTGAGGACTCTGTCCGTGGCAACGACGCTCGCGCGTTTCACACAGTCGGCGTGCCCCGTCCTTGGGCGGTGCGTGCGAAGCCCTGCGCTGCGGCGGGTGCCGTCAATGCGGAGTCGACAGGGCGCCGGATCGCTCCCCTGTTCCACTGTGAAAGACTCGGGCTGGGAGCCGGATGGTGTAACACTCCAAGTCCGGTTCTGCGAGGGGCCGGGAACGAGCCGTCGCATGGCAGAGATATTGTGGCACCGCCGGGAAACCAGGCGGCAACAGAGAACACGAACTTCTGTCTACACGACGGTGAGAACCCGGCCTACTCTCCGTTTACTTAATTCACTTCGATTACAGGTCAGTTCGAGCGCGGAGCAAGGCGTCAGCGCCCTGCCAAGTCCGCTATCATCAGGAAACCGGGGACGTACCACGGTTCTCGCGATCGGCGACCAACCGGCCTCGCTGATGGGTCCGGCCAACGCGCTTTCTGAGCGGTTCCCGAGATCGTCGCGTTGAGGTCGACCCCTCGGACCGTCCGGCCGGTGGAAGAGGACGACTGCACGTCGTCGATCCCGGGAGGATACCGGGGACGTACCACGCGATCGATACGGTTCCTTCGTCACTTCATTCGCTAAACTGCCCCTGGAACGAGCCCTGTTCGCCGGCGACTGGCCGACCGGCACCATCGCCCCGGGGGCGGACACACGGGCGAGCGGATCGTCGCCGCCTTGGAACGGCTATTGCGCGAATCATAGGCCACTCCTCCCGCAACAGAGCGACGGGTGTGTTGTCAAGCCCTTTGTGATGCGCTATGTCAACAGCGGAATGTCGTGATCACTGATGCGAGGACGATACCATGTCATTTACCGTGTGCCTGACCCCCGAGGAACAAGCCTTATTGGAACGCGTCAGCCGTCAATCTGCGCGTAGCCAGGATGACCTGGTCCGCCAGGGGGTTCGTGAGCTCTGTCAGCGTCTGTTGGAACAAACGGGGCCAACTCCTTATGAATCAGGACGCGATCTGTTCGGCACTGGACAACTCGCCGAGCCACCCACGGATCCCGCAAAACGCCAAATCTGGGAGGCCTTGCATGCCAAACATCGCCGCCTGGGTTGATACCGGCTTTCTTGTCGCCCTGTTCGCTCGCAATGACCCGCATCACACCTCCGCTGTCGAGTTCCTGGCCAATCATCAACGCCTGAGCCTGCATTCTCTCTGGCCCGTAGTCACCGAGACGGGTTTTTTCCTCGATGCATCCGGCAAGATCGCGCTCCTGAGTTGGCTGGAATGCTACGGAATCATCCTGCATGACCTCAGTATCACCGAGCTGCCGGCGATCCGCGCAACATTGAACAAATACCGCGCAATTCCGCGCAATTCCGGGGACAGTGCGGCCTGGCAAGGCCGCGTGTTCTAGCGGGTGGGAATCCCGCCTGGGTAATCGTGCGCCGCGAGCCCAGTATCGAGCCTTGCGGCGTGGACGGCAACGGACACGTCGATGCGTAGGCACGAAAGCAGGCGAGGTGCAAAGGTAACGGGTGGAGCCGACCTTGAAGGTGTTGAGCCCCGTAAAGAACAGTCAGGAGTGCCGACGGGTTTGTCCCTCCGGCAGGCAACAATCCGTGTCGCGGTATGGCGTGCGATGCGGGTACTCCTCGGGGTCCGAGGCCGTATCGAGCCTGACATCGAGAGCATGCGGTAACCAGGGAGATCCACGCATCGGTCCGCTGGAGGCGGGCACCCGCGAACAAGTTAAAAGCGAGGACGTGGGCGGCGTTGCGTGGAAGTCGGAGCCATCCATACGAGCGTTGACGCCCGGTAACGCGGGTCGAGCAAAGGGGTGGCGGCCTGAGACAACGCGAGGGTGAAACACGGCCCTACACCGTGAGGACTCTGTCCGTGGCAACGACGCTCGCGCGTTTCACACAGTCGGCGTGCCCCGTCCTTGGGCGGTGCGTGCGAAGCCCTGCGCTGCGGCGGGTGCCGTCAATGCGGAGTCGACAGGGCGCCGGATCGCTCCCCTGTTCCACTGTGAAAGACTCGGGCTGGGAGCCGGATGGTGTAACACTCCAAGTCCGGTTCTGCGAGGGGCCGGGAACGAGCCGTCGCATGGCAGAGATATTGTGGCACCGCCGGGAAACCAGGCGGCAACAGAGAACACGAACTTCTGTCTACACGACGGTGAGAACCCGGCCTACTCTCCGTTTACTTAATTCACTTCGATTACAGGTCAGTTCGAGCGCGGAGCAAGGCGTCAGGGGAAACCGGGGACGGTGCGGCCTGGCAAGGTCGCGTGTTCTAGCGGGTGCGAGTCCCGCCCGGGTAATCGTGCGCCGCGAGCCCGGTATCGAGCCTTGCGGCGCGACTGGCAACAGGCGCGTCGATGCGTAGGCACGACAGCAGGCGAGGTGCAAAGGTAACGGGTGATGCCGACCCTGAAGGTGTTGAGCCCCGAAAATTTTGGTTGGTGAGTGCCGACGGCTTCGTCCCGCCGGTAGGCAACAATCCGTGTCGCGCTCTGGCGAGCGGCACGGATACTCCCCGGGTCAGAGACCGTATCGAGCCTGACATTGAGAATACGCGGTAACCAGGGAGATCCGCGCATCGGTCCGCAGGAAGCGGGCACCCGCGAACAAGTGTCAAAAGCGAGGACGCGGGCGGTGATGCGTGGAAGTCGGAGCCACCCATACGAGCTGTGACGCCCGGTCATGCGGGTCGAGCAAAGGGGTGGCGGCCCGAGACAATGCGCGGGTAAAGCACGGCCCTACACCGAGAGGATTCTGTCCGTGACAATCATGCTTGCGCGTTTCACGCCGTCGGCGTGCCCGCCCTTGTGGCGGTGCGCGGAACGCTCGGCGCTGCGGCGGGAGCCGCTCGCGCGGAGTCGACAGGGCGCTGGATTCGCTCCCCTGTTCCACGGCGGAAGACTCGGGCCGGGAGCCGGATGGTGGAACACTCCAAGTCCGGTTCTGCGAGGAGTCGGGCGCCGAATCGTCGCATGGCGGAGATATCGCGGCACCGCCGGGAAACCAGGCGGCAAACAGATAAAGCAAACATCTGCCTAAACGACGGCAAGGCCCCGGCTTACTCTCCTACCACGGATTGACTGTCGGCGACCAGTCTGGGGGGCGGGGCGCTCCTCATTCTGCGCAAGAAGCGAGGATCTGAGGCTCGCGGGGTCCGGTGGTGCCCTTGGAGTCCGAGACCTTTGCGCGCCGGAGTCGGCCGTCAGTCGGCCGCATGATACCTTTGCCGGCGAGGATCGACACGCTTTTCTCGACGGTTTTTTGTGCTACTTTTCGTGGGCACAATCACGCGAGGCACCTGATGGAAACGCTCGATGTCTTCTCGGTTCGGGATCTGCGTACCCGCTCGGGCGATTTGCTGAGGGACGCGGAGCTCGGACAACTCGCGCTCATCACGAAGCACGGCCGACCCGCGATTCTCGCCGTGCCGTTCGACCGACGGTTGCTCGACCAAGGCGTGCACCGCGCCTTGGCACTGACGCTGTTCGAAAACCGGCACCTGACGCTCGCTCAGGCCGCGAAGGTTGCGGGGCTCTCGCTGGATGGGTTCATCGACCTGCTTGGATCGCTCGGTTTGTCTGCGGTGGATTATCCGGCGGAGGAGTTGGCGGATGAGTTGGGCGCCGCCTTGTGAAGGCGGCTTGACGCGCGGGTCGCGATGAATAGGGTCGTCGTCGCGGACGCCGGGCCACTGATCGCCCTTGCCCGGATCGACCGCCTGGGGCTGCTGTTCGCGCTATACGGATCCGTGGTGATTCCCGAGGCCGTACTTGCCGAGTTGTGCGTGGGTTCCGATCGGCCCGGAGCGCGGGTCTTGTCGGCCGCAGTCGCCGACGGTTTCATCGAGCCGCGGGCACTTCCCGGGGGCTGCGAGGCGGACATGGCCAGTCTCGGTCTATTGCTCGACGCCGGGGAATCAGCGGCCATTCTGTTGGCGCAGGAAACGCAGTGTCGCTTCCTCCTGATTGATGAGCGCCGCGGACGACAGATTGCCCGGCGTCGCGGAATCCCCGTCGTCGGACTTGCCGGCGTGCTGTTGGCCGCTAAGCAGCGGGGCCTCCTGGAGTCTGTCGAGTCGGTGTTGGCAGCGCTGTCGCGACAGGGCTATCGGCTCTCGGATGCGTTGCTCGAAGAGGTCTTGCGCCTGGCCGGGGAGACGGGGCAAGAGGGCGAATGACTCGCTTTTCATGAAGCGGTCTGGTTCCAAGACAAGTGTCTGTTCACTTCAAAGCAAAGGTTCGCGCATCGAGCGCAACAGGGATCCGGTTATGCTTCCATCGCTGGTCGTCGACGAGGTTCGACGCGGTGTCGCCGAGACGCTGCGCGCCCAGTTCGAGCCCTCCACGGCACTGTTCAAGGACGCCGTCCGCCGCCTGATCGACGAGCCCACCTGGTTCCGGGGACCACCTGGTTCCGGGAACAGTTTACTTATTTCCCTAGGAGTCTGTCCGACTTAAACCGCGCCCAGTGCGGTATGCGATGTTTTTGGATGGGATCGGCCCCGGCGGATTTCAGAACCGCTGGAGCCGGCGCGGTTTAAAGTATTAAAAAATATCAAATTTTAAACCGCGTCTCACCGAGATCGAGGACATCTCCGAAGCTAAACGCAAAATGAAAATGACGCATGTCGCTCTGGACGCGGTTTAGGTGATTTCCGGGAAAGCATCGACCAACATGTAGGGGCGACTTTAGTCGCCCGGTAAGCATTGGCAACACGCACGGCCGGGATGATCATTCCCGGAAATCGCCTTAAGGCGATTTTATAAACAATCGCTTATCGTTTGTAAGTCGCCCCATTTCGGTCAATTTCACCTAAAAATAGCCATAATCTGACTTTCGAACATTGACAGCCATTATCTTTCAATGAGTTATAAGTCGGACAGCCTCCTAGACGAGATGCTTCGGATCGGTTAGAACACGAAGTGACGTTTCCGTGGCGAGGGATTGGACGACCGATGGCCAGACTTCCGAGGGTGGTTGTCCCGGGACTTCCACATCATGTGACACAGCGCGGTAAGCGACGCCAGCGAACCTTTTTTGGTGACGAGGACGACGCCGAGTATCGGCGATTGCTGTCGACGTCCTGTCGAGCATGCGGCACGCAGGTGCTGGTCTACTGCCTCATGCCGAATCATGTGTCCCAGGTCGCCATGGCGTGAGATTGTACTCCAGCAACACTCAGTCGATCGGTTTGCAGACTTGGCTCTAGCTCGCTCCCACGCTCTGCGTGGGAGTGTCGCCCCGACGCTCCGCGTCGCGAGGCCGGAGCAGGCGCCTCGCCGCATGGCGGGATCCGCGGTGTCGGTGGCAGGGACGCGGAGCGTCCACTCGACACTCCCACGCGGAGCGTGGGAGCGAGTTGGGGGGAAGCGTTCAGGCATGCCCCTGGCGCTCTGCGCCACGTGCCACGATGGCCGGAGTGACGGGCAAGGCCCCGGAGGTGAGACCTGATCCTTTGCCTACGCCTTCTTGCCGGCTGCGACCCCGCCAAGCCGCTGAACCGAGTAGAGGCTGATCAGCGGGTCATCGGTCATCAACAGCAGCGGCTCGGTTTGCGCTTGGACGATCAGCAGGCGGTCAAACGGATCGCGATGGTGAACCGGCAAGTGACGGACGGCAGCGGCATGGACGGCGGAAATCGGCAGCTCGCGAAAGCCGGTTTCAAGTGCCGCGCGATGGATCGCATCAGGCTCCACGTCGAAATCCGGGCGGTCGAGGGCACGTTTAATCGCGATCTCCCAGATATTGACAGCGCTGAAGAAGATCCGATGCTCGGGTGATTCGAGCACGTCCCTGCACGCTGCATCAAGTTGCGCAGGCCGCAACAAGGCCCACAGCAGGATGTGGGTGTCGGTCAGCACCTGCATCAGCGGCCCTCGACGGCGTCGATGAAGTCAACCGGGGTCTCCGGGATCGGCGGTGCCTGTTCGTCAGGCAGCTTGAAGCAGCCTTCCAGCCGACCGAGCACGCGCCGCTGCGGTGCCTCACCGACCAACACCAGGCGCACGACCGGCTTGCCGGCGCGGGCGATGACGGCCTCGCCACCGGCCTCCACCTGTTCGATGAGCCGGGACAAGTGTGACTTGGCCTCGTGGATGTTGAACTGGGTTTGCATGGTTAGTCTCCGGTTAGCTAATCGGAGGATAAACGTGCACGGCCGACGCGACAAGGGTCGGGGCACGGTCGAGCTAATCAGGAACAGACCACGGTTTCTTGAGACTGACATAAGCACAGAACGCAGTTTCCCGAGTCAATCAGAAACAACCGTGGTCTGTACCCCGGGGGCGGGTGAATTCCGGGTAGAGTAGAGAGCAGGTCGCCGATTACGGTAGCCGTGGCTTATCTGTTTCCGCGCCTTTCGTTTCGCGGAGGGGAAACCGGGGACGTACCACGGTAAACGCGATCGGCGACCGATCGGCCTCGCCTGCTTCCGAGCGATCTGCTTGGGGCCGGCGCATCCCCGATCCGATGTCGGCGCCGACGCCCCGCCGTGCCCGGCGCGCCAACGGGGCGCGGTTGCGGGACAAGGTTCCGTCGACGTCAATTCCGGGGGAACCTCATAGAGATGTTTAGGGGCGTGTAGGGGCGTGTAGGGGCGACTTTAGTCGCCCCTCGCTCCTGCGGCTTGGTTTCCGGGCGACTGAAGTCGCCGCTACCCATGGGCGACTGAAGTCGCCGCTACCCATGGGCGACTGAAGTCGCCGCTACCTCTGGGCGACTGAAGTCGCCCCAACCCCTGGGCGGTCTTAGCTCACTCCCACGCTCCGCGTGGGAGTGAGTTAGGGGAGCGGGAGAGTGCGAGGGAACGACGCCGGCGCGGGTCAGTGTGAGGGTGCGTTCGCTTGTTCAGATGGTTGACACTCAGTCGATCGGTTTGCAGACTTGGCTCTGGGCGTATTCTCCGACGGTTTCGTGATGCAACTCATTGACGACAGGAAGATCCGGGAAGTCACTGATCGGATCGTCACGGCGCTCGCCCCGGTCCGGGTCGTGTTGTTTGGTTCCTATGTCTGGGGAGAACCCGACAGCGACAGTGACCTGGATTTGTATGTGATTGTGCCTGACCAGGCGGAGCCGTCCTATCGGCTGGCGCGGCGGGCTTACCATGCCTTGCATGGCGTGAATGTCCCCGTGGATGTGGTTGTGCGTACCCGCACGGAATCGGACCGTCAGGCCGGTGTGGCGTCGTCGTTCGATCGCGACGTGCTGTCCCGTGGGATCGTCTTGTATGGCTGACGCCGCAGCCGTCTTGGTTGGTGCTTGGATCGCAAAGGCTGAGCGAGACCTTGCTTCGGCCTCATGACTGTTGGACGGTACGCCCCCGTATCCCGATACAGCGGTCTATCACTGCCAGCAAGCGGGCGAAAAGGCACTCAAGGCTTTTCTTGCTGCCCATGGGTGGCCCATTCGCCGTGTCCATGACTTGGTTCTGCTGATCGACACCTGTGTCGGGTTGGATGAATCCTTCAGCCAACTGGCGGAGGCAGCTGAAATCCTCACCCCTTACGGAACGACTTTTCGCTATCCGGGTGCCGCGACGGAGCCGCACTTGTCGGATGCGTTGGAAGCCATCGACTGCGCCAAACGGATTCTAGACCACGTCAGAATGGCGCTAAATCCTTGTAGAAGAGTACGAGGTGCTTGAAATGCTGGAAAACCGGCCTCGATTCCGTCGCAAGGAGTCAGGTCATGTGGATGGAGAAGATGTGTTCGGCGCTTTTGGTCGAACCAATGCCGGCCGACCGCTCAGCGTGTTCTTTGTCTATACGAAGGATAAGCGAGCCATCATCGTTTCGGCGCGCGATATGACGCAAAACGAGGTGAAACGATATGGCTAGCCGATCGTCCGTTTCCAACGCCGATAGCTATCAGGATATTGGCGATTATTGGGATCAACACGATGCTACCGAAAGCGGTGGGCAGGAGCAGGCCGACTTCGATGTCCGGATTCTTTCGCGACGTCACTATTTCGCAATTGATGATGAGCTGTGCGCGAAGATTCGAATCTTGGCCGAGCGCCGCGGCATCAGCGACGAGACACTGGTCAATATGTTTCTGAAAGATCGGATTGCGGAAGTGGATTTGCAACCTTGAGTCTCGGGTGGAACCGTTACGACTGTTTCGGTTGATGACGCCTCCAATTTCGGGGACAGTTTACTTAATTCACTTCGATTACAGGTCAGTTCGAGCGCGGAGCAAGGCGTCAGGGGAAACCGGGGACGTACCACGGTAAACGCGATCGGCGACCGATCGGCCTCGCCTGCTTCCGAGCGATCTGCTTGGGGCCGGCGCATCCCCGATCCGATGTCGGCGCCGACGCCCCGCCGTGCCCGGCGCGCCAACGGGGCGCGGTTGCGGGACAAGGTTCCGTCGACGTCAATTCCGGGGGAACCTCATAGAGATGTTTAGGGGCGTGTAGGGGCGTGTAGGGGCGACTTTAGTCGCCCCTCGCTCCTGCGGCTTGGTTTCCGGGCGACTGAAGTCGCCGCTACCCATGGGCGACTGAAGTCGCCCCTACCCCGGGCGGTCTTAGCTCGCTCCCACGCTCTGCGTGGGAGTGTGGTGTGGACGCTCCGCGTCCGAGGCTTGATGAAGGCGTGGGCGTCTCGATCGGGTCCGGTTTCCCTGCCTGCGGGGTTCGACGCGGAGCGTCGGGGCTACACTCCCACGCGGAGCGTGGGAGCGAGTTAGCTGGGAGCGCGGGAGTGAGTTAGCTCGGAGGGTGGGAGCGAGTACTGGCGAGTCTGGCAACAGAGGCCCGACAATGAAAGATAGAACCCATGATGAAGCCATGGCCGAGCTCTTCAGGGAGGATGCGGCCTTCGCGACCCAATATCTCAATGACATTCTGGCAGACGGAGATCAAGCCGACCTGTTGATTGCGCTGCGCCAGATGTCCAAGGCATTCGGCGGCGTTGCCCGGATTGCCGAGCAGGCCCATCTACACCCAAACCAGCTCTACCGCACGCTTTCGCCCGAAGGAAACCCCGAGCTCCGCAGCCTGACGGCGATCCTCAAGGCACTGGGCCTGCGCCTTGCCGTACAACCCCTCCATCACGCCTAAGACGTTGTGGTGAATGTGCTTCGCTTGTCCCATTACCCTACGAAACTGGTGCTTTTTCGAGATGCTGAAGACGCCGGACTCCGCCGACCATCGTCGAGACACCCCGGGCTGGTGCACGACATCACCGTCATCGGCGAGGATGAGATGGTGGTGACGCGGTGGCCCAACGAGATCTTCTTCAAGGATCTCGGACTGCGCAAGCCGGATGTGTTTCTCAATGTCGATGCCTCCTCGCTCGGGCGTGTGCTGGGCAACATCCTGATCTCGATCGAGCCGGTTCTGGATGAGCATCGTCCGGACGCCTTGCGGTAGCTCGCGGACGGCCTTCTGGATCGCTCAGTTCGGCCAATAGCGGTGACGGCTGTAGTCTCGATGACTGTCTGCCCAGCGACGCAGAGCAGGCACTCAAGCGCTTTATGCGGCATTGACGTATAATCATGCCATGCTAACCGTCGTGGAAACACCCTCCTTTACGCGCCTTTGGCCCGACTACTGGACGGAGGACGAGCGTGGAGAGTTCTGCGCCTGGATTGCGGGCAGCCCGCTTGCTGGCGATGTGGTGCCGAGGACTGGTGGCGTGCGCAAGGTCCGTTGGTCCCGGTCCGGTAGCGGAAAACAAGGCGGCGTTCGGGTCGTTTATTACAACCGGCTGGCAGACGGGCGCATCTGGCTCCTCTTGATTTACGCCAAGAGCGCGCGAGACAACTTGCCGGCGCATGTGCTCAATGCTGCGCGGGAGATGCTGGATCATGCCGAAGACTGAACAAGAGCTGCTCGCAAGAGACGCCGATCGTGATATCGGCGCTGAATTGCTCGAGTCCATCCGCGAGATGAACTCTGAGAAGGTGGGCGCAATCCACGGTCCGGTGGCGCTCGCACGCTATCGCGTCAAGATGTCCCAAAGCGAGTTCGCGAGGCTCCTGGGCGTGTCGGTCAGAACGCTGCAGGAATGGGAGCAGGGTCGACGCGAGCCGAGCGGTGCGGCGCGATCACTCATTCGTGTGGCACAGGAACGCCCGGAGGTTCTTCGCGAACTGTTTCTCGACCAGGTCGCCTGAAAAACCCTCCGTCCTCTCAATGATAGCCGGAGAGAGTGTCCGCTTTGGATGCCTTCCGGATCGCTCGCGCAAATAGGTCAATTCCGGGGACAGTGCGGCCTGGCAAGGCCGCGTGTTCTAGCGGGTGGGAATCCCGCCTGGGTAATCGTGCGCCGCGAGCCCAGTATCGAGCCTTGCGGCGTGGACGGCAACGGACACGTCGATGCGTAGGCACGAAAGCAGGCGAGGTGCAAAGGTAACGGGTGGAGCCGACCTTGAAGGTGTTGAGCCCCGTAAAGAACAGTCGGGAGTGCCGACGGGTTTGTCCCTCCGGCAGGCAACAATCCGTGTCGCGGTATGGCGTGCGATGCGGGTACTCCTCGGGGTCCGAGGCCGTATCGAGCCTGACATCGAGAGCATGCGGTAACCAGGGAGATCCACGCATCGGTCCGCTGGAGGCGGGCACCCGCGAACAAGTTAAAAGCGAGGACGTGGGCGGCGTTGCGTGGAAGTCGGAGCCATCCATACGAGCGTTGACGCCCGGTAACGCGGGTCGAGCAAAGGGGTGGCGGCCTGAGACAACGCGAGGGTGAAACACGGCCCTACACCGTGAGGACTCTGTCCGTGGCAACGACGCTCGCGCGTTTCACACAGTCGGCGTGCCCCGTCCTTGGGCGGTGCGTGCGAAGCCCTGCGCTGCGGCGGGTGCCGTCAATGCGGAGTCGACAGGGCGCCGGATCGCTCCCCTGTTCCACTGTGAAAGACTCGGGCTGGGAGCCGGATGGTGTAACACTCCAAGTCCGGTTCTGCGAGGGGCCGGGAACGAGCCGTCGCATGGCAGAGATATTGTGGCACCGCCGGGAAACCAGGCGGCAACAGAGAACACGAACTTCTGTCTACACGACGGTGAGAACCCGGCCTACTCTCCGTTTACTTAATTCACTTCGATTACAGGTCAGTTCGAGCGCGGAGCAAGGCGTCAGGGGAAACCGGGGACGTACCACGGTCATCGCGATCGGCGACGAATCGGCCTCGCCTGCTTCCGAGCGATCTGCTTGGGGCCGGCGCATCCCCGATCCGATGTCGGCGCCGACGCCTCGCCGTGCCGGGTGCGCCAACGGGGAGCGGTTGCGGGACAAGTGTAGGGGCGACTTTAGTCGCCCATGGGTAGGGGCGACTGAAGTCGCCGCTACACCTACCCGGTCTTGCGGGAAACCGGGGACGTACCACGGTCATCGCGATCGGCGACGAATCGACCTCGCCTGCTTCCGAGCGATCTGCTTGGGGCCGGCGCATCCCCGATCCGATGTCGGCGCCGACGCCTCGCCGTGCCCGGCGCGCCAACGGGGCGCGGTTGCGGGACAAGGTTCCGTCGACGTCAATTCCGGGGGAACCTCATAGAGACGTGTAGGGGCGTGTAGGGGCGTGTAGGGGCGACTTTAGTCGCCCCTCGCTCCTGCGGCTTGGTTTCCGGGCGACTGAAGTCGCCGCTACCCATGGGCGACTGAAGTCGCCGCTACCCATGGGCGACTGAAGTCGCCGCTACCCATGGGCGACTGAAGTCGCCGCTACCCATGGGCGACTGAAGTCGCCGCTACCCATGGGCGACTGAAGTCGCCGCTACCTCTGGGCGACTGAAGTCGCCCCTACCCCTGGGCGGTCTTAGCTCGCTCCCACGCTCTGCGTGGGAGTGTGGTGTGGACGCTCCGCGTCCGACGTTCGATGAAGGCGTGGGCGTCTCGATCGGGTCCGGTTTCCCTGCCTGCGGGGTTCGACGCGGAGCGTCGGGGCAAGCTATCGGCGAGCCACCGCCGCCTCACCCGAGGCAGCGGCCCTGACCGACGAGGACATCGATCGACTCGTCCATGAGCTTCGCTAGGCGGATCGTCCCGGGCACGGGCGTTCCGGTGAGCGCCGCGATTCGCCCGGATTCCGTTCCGGCCTTGGCCTTGGAGAAGGCCCTGCTCAATTTTGACGTGTGCGTCAGCCGGGAGACCCTCGCCGAGCGTGTGACCGTGCTGAGTCGGCCGACGTTCGATCGCGATGTGCCGCCACGGCAACGGGACGATTTCGCGGCGGGGTTTCGCGCTCGGGCCATTGTCGTGGAGGTGACGACCACGGTCTCGGATGGCATCGACCCTTGTTGTTTCGAACATTATCTCGTCACGGATTCCTAAGATGAGCTCACCTGACTTCCGCCGATCTTTCCGCACTGCGGCACCGGCCGAGAGGCGGCGGAAGGGTCCGTTCTCGGCCCATTGGAGACATTGGCGCTGCGAACAACGGCGGCGGCAATGCGACCCAGAGCGGACACCGCGAGAGTCGTCCCGTGCATCTCTGAGGTCAGCGCACGCACCTGCGCACTGACCTGCGCACTGACACAGATCCTTCTGGCCGGTGTCTGCACGCGCGAGCATAGGAGATGCACCACGATTGGACCATGTCGCCCGATTCAGGATGATTCACGCGCCTTCTGAAGCGCGAGCTGATAAACCGAATCCCCAAGCCAGAAGCCGGCATCGGTTCGCAAGGCGTCGAGTTCAGGCCGGATTGCCGGTAACAGACCGCATTGCTTCGCCAGCAGCAGAACACCCACCACTCCCATGGGCTTCAAGCCCTGCTGCTGGGCAATACGACGCCCGTCCTGCTCATCCAGCAGGATGAGATCTGCTCCCAGCTCGACCGCGAGCGCAATGCTCCCGGATTCGCCCCGGTCGAGATCCCGTTGCAAGGCACGAATCAGCGCGCCGTTTTGGGTATTTGGCGAACGATCCAGGATGCCCGGGCAACTTCGTCGCGACCAGGCCAGGAGCGCCCGTTGGCGTTCAGCTCGTCCCGGACCGCGTGGGCAATGTCAACACGGCCGAAAAGCCGATGCAGCAGGTTGAGTTGGCCGATCGCGGCGAGATTGGTCAGTGGGGACGTGTTGCTGACAATTCGCCTCATGACGCCGAACGATCCCAATTGGATACAGTGTCCAGATCCTCTAATAGTTCCTTCTCGTCATAGTGAGCGGGTACCTCCCGCGACGACAGCAACTGGCGAAACTGCCACAGGGACATCCCTGCGAGTTCTCGCGCCTTACCGATCGAAAGCCGCCGTTGCGCGTAGAGGCTGATGGCAAGTTCCTGCTTGAGCGCCTCCGGCGACAACCTGGCGGAGTCCAAAATGTCTTGCGGAATATCGATCTGAGCTGAGGCCATCTTTGGCTCCTGGCGTATTTGGCGAGCAAGCATCATTGTCCTGCTCGTGCTGACAGGTGTCGAGGGCAATAGGACGCGGTGCAGGACGAACCGGAACTGCACCGTGTGGGATGTATTGTGGGGACGATGGCGGCGGGAAACCGGGGACGTACCACGGTCATCGCGATCGGCGACGAATCGACCTCTGTTGTTGCTCACTTAGTTTCACCGCCCAATTCCCGAATTATTTCGCGCGGAATGCTCGCGGTTTTCCCGCACTGATCACCCCGGTGGTGCAGTGTCGGCAGGTGGAGGAGTGCGAGGAGCCCGAGGAGCGCGAAGGCGACGTGTGGAGTGCGTCGCGGCGGTGATCGACGCGCCCGGGTCGGGCGCCTGTGGGGAGGGTGCCCGGCGGGTGGCGACCCGCCGGGCGCGGGTCGGTCAGAAGGGCAACGGATCGTCGAAGTCGGTGCCGAAGAGGTCCAGTTGGGTGACGGCGTCGGGCGGCGGGTCCGGGTCCGGATCGGTGTCCTCGCCGTCGAGCCACTGCTGCACGGCCGCTCCGTAGCGCGCCTGGATCTGCACGAGCAGTTCATCCAAACAATCCTGGACGGCCCAGGCCTGCTCGGGCGTCCAGTCCTCGGGCAGGAGGATGGTGAAGGGTTCGGGAAGCCGACTCATGGGGCGACCTCCTCGCGGGCAGTCTGCACGTGCTCGGCGGTGACCTGACGGGCCTGCTCCAGGGCGGCGCCGGTCAGCGCGTAGTGGGCCAGACGATTGACCTTGCGGGGCATGCCGCGGGTGGCCTGGAACAACGCCTCCACGGCGGGCGGTTCGAACAGCGGCAGCTCGCAGCCGGCCAGGCGCAGACGATGGGTCAGATAGGCCGGCAACTCCTCGCGGGTCAGCCCGGTCACGTGATGACGTACCACGATGCGCTGGGCGAGCGACTCGTGCACCGCCATGCTCAGACGGCGGCGCAGCTCCGTGAGCCCGACCAACAGCAGACAGAGGCGATTCTCCGAATCCATTTGGTAGTTGGTGAGCAGGCGCAGATCCTCGAGCACCTCGTTGCGCAGATGATGGGCCTCGTCGACGATCAGGACGGGGCGTTGCTTGGCCTCCAGGCTCAAGCGGGTGATCTCGGTGCGGATGGTGCGGAAGGCCGCCGCACGGTTGCGCTCCACCGGGAGTCCCAGCTCCCAACCGATGGTCTTGTACATGTCCATCACGTTGCCGGTGGAGAGCGGGATATAGAACACCCGATAGAGTCCCGGATGCAGATCGGCGGCGACCTTGCGGCAGACCGTCGTCTTGCCCGAGCCGGCCTCGCCGGTGATCAGGCCGATGGCACGCAGCTCCAGCAGATGTTTCAGGCGCGCCTCGGCCTCGGTGAGGCTGGCGGCGGCAAACAGCGCATCCGGCGGCGGAGTCAGATCGAAGGGAAAGGCCGTGAGGGCGAAGTGTTTGCGGTACATCAGCGCCCCTCCAGGGTGTCGGCATCCGTCTCGGGCAGCGCGCGCAGGCGCAGCGTCGAGGGTGCGGGCTCGGGGGCCGGGCCGTCCACGGCCAAGGTGCGCGAGGGGCGATCGCGTTTGACGAAGCAGTTCGCATACGTCTGGACCGGACGTGCCGGGTCGTGCTCCCGGCCCTCGAAGCAGACCTGAATCGGCCGTTCGGGCGGTGCGTCCGGATCGTAGCGCAGGGTAATGTTCTCCCCGACCAGGGCGGCGTCGACCTCGTAGACGACCCCGTGGAGGCTGACCGTGCGATCCTTCTGCACCTTGCGCACCGCCTCGTGCAGGAACAGATCGGCCAGATCCAGGCCGGGTTCGGGAAAGCGCACGCCCGCGCCGGTGCGCGCCCACTGCTCGAGCGGGGTAGCACCGTCCAGGCCGCGATGCGGGGTGTGGTGATACTCGCCCTCGATCCAGCCGGCGAGGCGACGATTGAGCGCCGCGAGGCTGGCCAGATCCGCCTCGGTCAGGCGGGTCAGCAGCTGGGCGCGCACGGTCTTGAACCAGCGCTCGATCTTGCCCTTGCCTTGCGGTTGATAGGGTCGGGCGTGGATCAACGCGATGCCGAGCTTGGCGCAGACCAGGGCGAGCTGCTTGGAGCGGTAATTGGCGCCGTTGTCCACATAGAGCTTCTGCGGCAAGCCACGGCGCAGGATCGCCTGCGCGAGCACCGGCAGAAAGGTCCGGGTGTTCTCCGAGAGGGCAAAGCGCGCGTACGGGATCACGCGGGTCGCATCGTCGATGAAGGCGATCAGGTAGGTCTTGCGTTTGACGCGCTCCCCGACCACCACGGCCGGACCGTGCATGACGTCGCTCATCCACAGCTCCCCGGCCTGCTCGAAAGCAAACCGGCGCCGGTCCTGCGTCTGACTCGCCGTCTTGGCCGCGTCCATCAGGCCGTGACGGGCAAGCAACCGATGCACGGTCGAGGGCGGCAACGGCAGGTCGGGCGGGACCTCGGGGCGTTGGCGCACCGCGCGGATCACCAACTGCACCGACAGCTGCGGGTTGGCCTCCTTGGCGGCGAGCAGCGCCTCGACCACGCCGGGCGGCAGCCGGCGCGCCTGGCCGCGATCGGCGCGCGGTTTGGGCAGGAGTGCGTCGAAGCCGCCGCGCCGATAGGCCTTGAGCCAATCGCGGATGGTCTCGGCGGCCACCCGGGTGCGGGCGCTGCCGGGGATGGTGTGCTCACGCTCGGCTTTCGCCTGGATCGCCTCATACAGGCCCTTCCGTTCTTTGGGCCACGGCACGAACTCGGCGATCACCCCGTAGCGAAACAGGGCGATGTCGTGCTGAACATCGGTTTGCGGGTCACTCATGGACGCACTCCGCGGCTGACGCAGGCGGTTTGCCTGCGCGGGAGACCCTACGCCTGGCATCCCGGCGGGTCAGGCCCCGCACGGTGTTGGACGCGGGGGAGCGCACCGCCGCCCGGGTGGCGCCGGGGCGCGAATCCGAGCGGCTTGGGCAGCGCGTCCAACCACGCCGCGGCGATCCCGCGCAGCGCCACCAAAACCTGCTCCACCTCCAGGTGGTCGGCAAACGCCGTGAGGGTCGGCTCGACCAGCGCGAAAGGCTCGCCCAGGATGCCCTTGATCCGATGCAACGCGCTGTGCACGTCCTGCACGCGCCGTCGCACCCAGCGCAACGCCCGGGTAGCTCGATGTCCAGACGGTGCTGCTTGCACAGCGCTTCCAGACTCGGGGCCTGCTCGGCCGCACTGACCACCGCCTCGACCTCCGCGAGCGTGCCCGAGAGGCGCGCCGCCAGACAGTCGGGGAGCAGACTGAAGGTGCGATGCCCCTCGGGACAGTACCAGCGCGCCACGCGCGTGCCGGGCGGGGAGACCCGCGCATAGGTCCCGTGCCGAGCGAAGTGACACCCGCCTTGCGGATGCAGCGGACAGCGCGGAAGACTTGCATCCAACCAGGCTTGCTGGATAACGTAGTCCGCGCCGGTGAGATGACACTCGAAGCGTAGTTGCACCGGCCATCGGCCCGCACGGTTGCACCCGTGGCGGGCCTTCTCATTTGGAGGAGGGTGAGGCGATTGTGCCGGGGCGACCGCGAGTGCACGCCGGTGAAGCGTGCGGGACATCCGCGCTCCGCGCTTACCGCATTACCTCACCGGAAAACGACATCACCGGTGGAAGATTCCCTGCAAAAATGGCCGGTGGTTTGCGGATCAGGATGGGAAACAACAACCTCGCCTGCTTCCGAGCGATCTGCTTGGGGCCGGCGCATCCCCGATCCGATGTCGGCGCCGACGCCCCGCCGTGCCTGGCGCGCTAACGGGGCGCGGTTGCGGGACAAGTGTAGCGGCGACTTTAGTCGCCCATGGGTAGGGGCGACTGAAGTCGCCCCACACCTACCCGGTCTTGGGGGAAATCGGGGACGTACCACGGTCATCGCGATCGGCGACGAATCGGCCTCGCCTGCTTCCGAGCGATCTGCTTGGGGCCGGCGCATCCCCGATCCGATGTCGGCGCCGACGCCCCGCCGTGCCTGGCGCGCCAACGGGGCGCGGTTGCGGGACAAGTGTAGGGGCGACTTCAGTCGCCCCCTCGCTCCTGCGGCTTGGTTTCCGGGCGACTGAAGTCGCCGCTACCTCTGGGCGACTGAAGTCGCCCCTACACCTACCCGGTCTTGGGGAAATCGGGGACGTACCACGGTCATCGCGATCGGCGATGAATCGGCCTCGCCTGCTTCCGAGCCCGCGAGTACGGGTCCGTATCGGCCATCGGTCCGCACAGCGGACCCTACATCAACCGAAATCCACTCGAGCGCACCGGGACGACGCGTCGCGTGTTCATCGAACCCTGCAGGGGACTAAACTCCGACCATCGCCTGTCAGAAGGAGCCCCGCATGACCGACACCGCCGAGTCCACGCCCCGCAGCGACCACGACAGCCCTTGGAAGGAGGCGCTGGAGGGCTACTTCCCGGAGTTCCTCGCGCTGCTCTTTCCGCGCATCCATGCCGGCATCGACTGGTCACGCGGCCACCGGTTCCTCGACAAGGAGTTCCAGCAGATCGTCCGCGACGCCGACATCGGTCGCCGCTACGCCGACAAGCTCGTCGGTCTGCACCGACTCGACGGTCAGCCGGCCTGGGTGCTGGTGCACGTGGAGGTGCAGGGTGAGCCCGAAACGGCTTTCGCCGAGCGCATGTTCGTCTACAACCACAAGATCCGCGACGCCCACGGCGTGCCCGTCGCCAGCCTCGCCGTACTCGCCGACACCGATCCGCGCTTCCGCCCCGAGCACTATCACGACGACCTCTGGGGCTGTGCGGTCGACTTCCGCTTCCCGATGGTCAAGCTCATCGACTGGGACACCCCCGAAGCCTGGCCCGCGCTGGAGGCCAGCGACAACCCCTTCGCCCTGGTCGTCATGGCCCAGATCCGCGCCAAGGCCACCAAGGATCCCGAAACCCGCAAGGCCTGGAAGTTTCGACTCATCCGCCTGATGTATGATCGCGGTTACGCGCGCAAGGACATCCTGGAGCTGTTCCGCGTCATCGACTGGATGATCCAATTGCCCGGGACCCTGGAAACGGCCTTCCGCCAAGAGATCTTCACCTACGAGGAGAGCAAACAGATGCCGTACGTCACCACCGTCGAGCGCGCAGGGATTGAGAAAGGCCAACGCATTGGCTACCAGAAGGGCGAGGCCGACCTCCTGCTCTGGCAGATCGAAAAGAAGTTCGGCGAGACCTCTGCCAATGCCCTGCGCGAGCGTGTCGCGTCCGCCGACAGCGACACCTTGCGTCTTTGGTCCGAACGCATCCTCACCGCCGACACCCCGGATGCGCTCTTTCAGTGAGCCGCTGACCAGCCTCGGACTCGGCGATGTCCACGCGGTTGCCCGCGCGGTCAGCCACCGGGACTCGCTCCCACGCTCTGCGTCCCGTCCCTCGGAGCAACGGGAAACCGGGGACGTACCACGGTCATCGCGATCGGCGACGAATCGACCTCGCCTGCTTCCGAGCGATCTGCTTGGGGCCGGCGCATCCCCGATCCGATGTCGGCGCCGACGCCCCGCCGTGCCCGGCGCGCCAACGGGGCGCGGTTGCGGGACAAGTGTAGGGGCGACTTCAGTCGCCCTCTCGCTCCTGCGGCTTGGTTTCCGGGCGACTGAAGTCGCCCCTACCCATGGGCGACTGAAGTCGCCCCTACACCTACCCGGTCTTGGGGAGAATCGGGGACGTACCACGGTCATCGCGATCGGCGACGAATCGACCTCGCCTGCTTCCGAGCGATCTGCTTGGGGCCGGCGCATCCCCGATCCGATGTCGGCGCCGACGCCCCGCCGTGCCTGGTGCGCCAACGGGGCGCGGTTGCGGGACAAGTGTAGGGGCGACTTCAGTCGCCCCCTCGCTCCTGCGGCTTGGTTTCCGGGCGACTGAAGTCGCCGCTACCTCTGGGCGACTGAAGTCGCCCCTACACCTACCCGGTCTTGGGGAAATCGGGGACGTACCACGGTCATCGCGATCGGCGATGAATCGGCCTCGCCTGCTTCCGAGCCCGCGAGTACGGGTCCGTATCGGCCATCGGTCCGCACAGCGGACCCTACATCAACCGAAATCCACTCGAGCGCACCGGGACGACGCGTCGCGTGTTCATCGAACCCTGCAGGGGACTAAACTCCGACCATCGCCTGTCAGAAGGAGCCCCGCATGACCGACACCGCCGAGTCCACGCCCCGCAGCGACCACGACAGCCCTTGGAAGGAGGCGCTGGAGGGCTACTTCCCGGAGTTCCTCGCGCTGCTCTTTCCACGCATCCACGCCGGCATCGACTGGTCACGCGGCCACCGGTTCCTCGACAAGGAGTTCCAGCAGATCGTCCGCGACGCCGACATCGGTCGCCGCTACGCCGACAAGCTCGTCGGTCTGCACCGACTCGACGGCCAGCCGGCCTGGGTGCTGGTGCACGTGGAGGTGCAGGGCGAGCCCGAAACGGCTTTCGCCGAGCGCATGTTCGTCTACAACCACAAGATCCGCGACGCCCACGGCGTGCCCGTCGCCAGCCTCGCCGTACTCGCCGACACCGATCCGCGCTTCCGCCCCGAGCACTATCACGACGACCTCTGGGGCTGTGCGGTCGACTTCCGCTTCCCGATGGTCAAGCTCATCGACTGGGACACCCCCGAAGCCTGGCCCGCGCTGGAGGCCAGCGACAACCCGTTTGCCCTGGTCGTCATGGCCCAGATCCGCGCCAAGGCCACCAAGGATCCCGAAACCCGCAAGGCCTGGAAGTTTCGACTCATCCGCCTGATGTATGATCGCGGCTACGCACGCAAGGACATCCTGGAGCTGTTCCGCGTCATCGACTGGATGATCCAATTACCCGGGACACTGGAAACCACCTTCCGCCAAGAGATCTTCACCTACGAGGAGAGCAAACAGATGCCGTACGTCACCACCGTCGAGCGTGCCGGTTACCACAGAGGCGAGGCCGACCTCCTGCTCTGGCAGATCGAAAAGAAGTTCGGCGAGACCTCTGCCAATGCCTTGCGCGAGCGCGTCGCGTCCGCCGACAGCGACACCTTGCGTCTTTGGTCCGAACGCATCCTCACCGCCGACACCCCGGATGCGCTCTTTCATTGAGCCGCTGACCAGCCTCGGACTCGGCGATGTCCACGCGGTTGCCCGCGCGGCCAGCCACCGGGACTCGCTCCCACGCTCTGCGTCCCGTCCCTCGGAGCAACGGGAAACCGGGGACGTACCACGGTCATCGCGATCGGCGACGAATCGACCTCGCCTGCTTCCGAGCGATCTGCTTGGGGCCGGCGCATCCCCGATCCGATGTCGGCGCCGACGCCCCGCCGTGCCTGGTGCGCCAACGGGGAGCGGTTGCGGGACAAGGTTCCGTCGACGTCAATTCCGGGGGAACCTCATAGAGACGTTTAGGGGCGTGTAGGGGCGTGTAGGGGCGACTTTAGTCGCCCCCTCGCTCCTGCGGCTTGGTTTCCGGGCGACTGAAGTCGCCGCTACCCATGGGCGACTGAAGTCGCCCCTACCCCTGGGCGGTCTTAGCTCGCTCCCACGCTCTGCGTGGGAGTGTGGTGTGGACGCTCCGCGTCCGAGGCTTGATGAAGGCGTGGGCGTCTCGATCGGGTCCGGTTTCCCTGCCTGCGGGGTTCGACGCGGAGCGTCGGGGCAAGCTATCGGCGAGCCACCGCCGCCTCATCCGAGGCAGCGGCCCTGACCGACGAGGACATCGATCGACTCGTCCATGAGCTTCGCTAGGCGGATCGTCCCGGGCACGGGCGTTCCGGTGAGCGCCGCGATTCGCCCGGATTCCGTCCCGGCCTTGGCCTTGGAGAAGGCCCTGCTCAATTTTGACGTGTGCGTCAGCCGGGAGACACTCGCCGAGCGTGTGACCGTGCTGAGTCGGCCGACGTTCGATCGCGATGTGCCGCCACGGCAACGGGACGATTTCGCGGCGGGGTTTCGCGCTCGGGCCATTGTCGTGGAGGTGACGACCACGGTCTCGGATGGCATCGACCTGGTTTTTGACCACAGACCATGCCTTATTACGCAAAGCCAAGCATGAGGTTCGGGTGAGGGTCGCCGACCCCGCGGGAAACCGGGGACGTACCACGGTAAACGCGATCGGCGACCGATCGGCCTCGCCTGCTTCCGAGCGATCTGCTTGGGGCCGGCGCATCCCCGATCCGATGTCGGCGCCGACGCCCCGCCGTGCCCGGCGCGCCAACGGGGCGCGGTTGCGGGACAAGTGTAGGGGCGACTTCAGTCGCCCTCTCGCTCCTGCGGCTTGGTTTCCGGGCGACTGAAGTCGCCGCTACCTCTGGGCGACTGAAGTCGCCCCACCTACCCGGTCTTGGGGGAAATCGGGGACGTACCACGGTCATCGCGATCGGCGATGAATCGGCCTCGCCTGCTTCCGAGCCCGCGAGTACGGGTCCGTATCGGCCATCGGTCCGCACAGCGGACCCTACATCAACCGAAATCCACTCGAGCGCACCGGGACGACGCGTCGCGTGTTCATCGAACCCTGCAGGGGACTAAACTCCGACCATCGCCTGTCAGAAGGAGCCCCGCATGACCGACACCGCCGAGTCCACGCCCCGCAGCGACCACGACAGCCCTTGGAAGGAGGCGCTGGAGGGCTACTTCCCGGAGTTCCTCGCGCTGCTCTTTCCGCGCATCCATGCCGGCATCGACTGGTCACGCGGCCACCGGTTCCTCGACAAGGAGTTCCAGCAGATCGTCCGCGACGCCGACATCGGTCGCCGCTACGCCGACAAGCTCGTCGGTCTGCACCGACTCGACGGTCAGCCGGCCTGGGTGCTGGTGCACGTGGAGGTGCAGGGTGAGCCCGAAACGGCTTTCGCCGAGCGCATGTTCGTCTACAACCACAAGATCCGCGACGCCCACGGCGTGCCCGTCGCCAGCCTCGCCGTACTCGCCGACACCGATCCGCGCTTCCGCCCCGAGCACTATCACGACGACCTCTGGGGCTGTGCGGTCGACTTCCGCTTCCCGATGGTCAAGCTCATCGACTGGGACACCCCCGAACGCTGGCCCGCGCTGGAGGCCAGCGACAACCCCTTCGCCCTGGTCGTCATGGCCCAGATCCGCGCCAAGGCCACCAAGGATGCCGAAACCCGCAAGGCCTGGAAGTTTCGACTCATTCGCCTGATGTATGATCGCGGTTACGCGCGCAAGGACATCCTGGAGCTGTTCCGCGTCATCGACTGGATGATCCAATTGCCCGGCACACTGGAAACCGCCTTCCGCCAAGAGATCTTCACCTACGAGGAGAGCAAACAGATGCCGTACGTCACCACCGTCGAGCGTGCCGGTTACCACAGAGGCGAGGCCGACCTCCTGCTCTGGCTGATCGAAAAGAAGTTCGGCGAGACCTCCGCCAATGCCCTGCGCGAGCGTGTCGAATCCGCCGACAGCGACACCTTGCGTCTCTGGTCCGAACGCATCCTTACAGCCGAGACCCCGGATGCGCTCTTTCAGTGAGCCGCTGACCAGCCTCGGACTCGGCGATGTCCACGCGGTTGCCCGCGCGGCCAGCCACCGGGACTCGCTCCCACGCTCTGCGTCCCGTCCCTCGGAGCAACGGGAAACCGGGGACGTACCACGGTCATCGCGATCGGCGACGAATCGACCTCGCCTGCTTCCGAGCGATCTGCTTGGGGCCGGCGCATCCCCGATCCGATGTCGGCGCCGACGCCCCGTCGCGCCGGGTGCGCCAACGGGGAGCGGTTGCGGGACAAGTGTAGCGGCGACTTCAGTCGCCCATGGGTAGGGGCGACTGAAGTCGCCGCTACACCTACCCGGTCTTGCGGGAAACCGGGGACGTACCACGGTCATCGCGATCGGCGACGAATCGACCTCGCCTGCTTCCGAGCGATCTGCTTGGGGCCGGCGCATCCCCGATCCGATGTCGGCGCCGACGCCACGCCGTGCCTGGCGCGCCAACGGGGCGCGGTTGCGGGACAAGTGTAGCGGCGACTTTAGTCGCCCTCTCGCTCCTGCGGCTTGGTTTCCGGGCGACTGAAGTCGCCGCTACCCCTACCCGGGCATGCGGGAAACCGGGGAGGTACCACGGTCATCGCGATCGGCGACGAAACCCTCTCCGGCGACCTCGTTCTCAGGTCGCAAGTCTTGGCCCATGCCCGGCACGCACCTCCGGTGACTATGGCGATATGCGGGAGCGCGCTCGTGACTCCGGCGGTGGCGGTCGGATCGACCGGGTCGGGTTTAGGGTCGCGATCCCTCGCAACGGGAAGGTACAGCCTCGCGTGGATCAATGACCTTCGCCGTGAGCGTGACCCCGAGTGCTCTGCAGACCCGCTGGACGGTGTCCAGCCGCGGCTGAGCATTCGGGCGCAGGGCCTTGTAGAGGGCTTCGCGCTTGATGCCGGAGGCTTTGGCGATTTCCGTCATGCCGCGGGCTTTGGCGATGTGCCCGAGCGCCGCGGCAAGCTCTCCCGGCTCGCCGTCTTCGAGCACCTGACGCAGATACTCCGCGACATCCTCATCGGTGCCGAGGTACTGGGCCATGTCGAAGTCCGGCAGATCGGCTACTTTGATCGTCTTGGTCATCGGATCTCACTCCCCTAAGTTGGTCACCAAGGTTTTCGCCGCCACGATATCGGCAGCCTGGCTGTTCTTGTCGCCACCGCCGAGCATGACGATCAGGCGTGTGCCCCGCTTGATGGAG
Organism: Thiocapsa sp.; assembly: GCF_018399035.1. Lineage (GTDB taxonomy): Bacteria > Pseudomonadota > Gammaproteobacteria > Chromatiales > Chromatiaceae > Thiocapsa. Next base: position 1,282,326 of record NZ_CP073760.1, on the reverse strand, counting down.
TACATGGCTGCATTGTATTCGATCGAGGACGAATAGTGAGTCCGACGACAGCGCCGGTAGCTCGCTCCCACGCTCTGCGTGGGAGTGTCTCGTGGACGCTCCGCGTCCGACGCCCGCTGGTTGCGTGGGCGTGTGGATCGGGTCCGGTTTCCCCTCCTGCGGGGTCCGACGCGGAGCGGGAAACCGGGGACGTACCACGGTAAACGCGATCGGCGACCGATCGGCCTCGCCTGCTTCCGAGCGATCTGCTTGGGGCCGGCGCATCCCCGATCCGATGTCGGCGCCGACGCCCCGCCGTGCCCGGCGCGCCAACGGGGCGCGGTTGCGGGACAAGTGTAGCGGCGACTTTAGTCGCCCTCTCGCTCCTGCGGCTTGGTTTCCGGGCGACTGAAGTCGCCGCTACCTCTGGGCGACTGAAGTCGCCCACCTACCCGGTCTTGGGGGAAATCGGGGACGTACCACGGTCATCGCGATCGGCGATGAATCGGCCTCGCCTGCTTCCGAGCCCGCGAGTACGGGTCCGCACCGGCCATCGGTCCGCACAGCGGACCCTACATCAACCGAAATCCACTCGAGCGCCCCGGGACGACGCGTCGCGTGTTCATCGAACCCTGCGGGGGACTAAACTCCGACCATCGCCCGTCACCGGAGCCCCGCATGACCGACACCGCCGAGTCCACCCCGCGCAGCGACCACGACAGCCCTTGGAAGGAGGCGCTGGAGGGCTATTTCCCGGAGTTCCTCGCGCTGCTCTTCCACGCATCCATGCCGGCATCGACTGGTCCCTCGGCTACCGATTCCTCGACAAGGAGTTCCAGCAGATCGTTCGCGACGCCGACATCGGTCGCCGCTACGCCGACAAGCTCGTCGGTCTGCACAGGCTCGACGGCCAGCCCACCCGGGTGTTGGTCCATGTCGAGGTGCAGGGCGAGCCCGAGACGGCCTTCGCCGAGCGCATGTTCGTCTACAACCACAAGATCCGCGACGCCCACGGCGTGCCCGTCGCCAGCCTCGCCGTGCTCGCCGACACCGATCCGCGCTTTCGTCCCGAGCACCATCACGACGACCTCTGGGGTTGTTCGGTCGACTTTCGCTTCCCGATGGTCAAGCTTATCGACTGGGACACCCCCGAGCGCTGGTCCGCGCTCGAGGTCAGCGAGAACCCCTTCGCCCTGGTCGTCATGGCCCAGATCCGCGCCAAGGCCACCAAGGATCCCGAAACCCGCAAGGCCTGGAAGTTTCGACTCATTCGCCTGATGTATGATCGCGGTTACGCGCGCAAGGACATCCTGGAGCTGTTCCGCGTCATCGACTGGATGATCCAATTGCCCGGCACACTGGAAACCGCCTTCCGCCAAGAGATCTTCACCTACGAGGAGAGCAAACAGATGCCGTACGTCACCACCGTCGAGCGTGCCGGGATCGAGAAAGGCCAACGCATTGGCTATCAGAAGGGCGAGGCCGACCTCCTGCTCTGGCTGATCGAAAAGAAATTCGGCGAGACCTCCGCCAATGCCCTGCGCGAGCGCGTCGAATCCGCCGACAGCGACACCTTGCGTCTCTGGTCCGAACGCATCCTTACAGCCGAGACCCCGGATGCGCTCTTTCAGTGAGCCGCTGACCAGCCTCGGACTCGGCGATGTCCACGCGGTTGCCCGCGCGGCCAGCCACCGGGACTCGCTCCCACGCTCTGCGTCCCGTCCCTCGGAGCAACGGGAAACCGGGGACGTACCACGGTCATCGCGATCGGCGACGAATCGGCCTCGCTTGCTTCCGAGCGATCTGCTTGGGGCCGGCGCATCCCCGATCCGATGTCGGCGCCGACGCCCCGCCGTGCCTGGCGCGCCAACGGGGCGCGGTTGCGGGACAAGTGTAGCGGCGACTTTAGTCGCCCATGGGTAGGGGCGACTGAAGTCGCCCAGAGGTAGGGGCGACTGAAGTCGCCCAGAGGTAGGGGCGACTGAAGTCGCCGCTACACCTACCCGGTCTTGCGGGAAACCGGGGACGTACCACGGTAAACGCGATCGGCGACCGATCGGCCTCGCCTGCTTCCGAGCGATCTGCTTGGGGCCGGCGCATCCCCGATCCGATGTCGGCGCCGACGCCCCGCCGTGCCGGGCGCGCCAACGGGGCGCGGTTGCGGGACAAGTGTAGGGGCGACTTCAGTCGCCCTCTCGCTCCTGCGGCTTGGTTTCCGGGCGACTGAAGTCGCCGCTACCCCTACCCGGGCATGCGGGCAACCGGGGACGTACCACGGTCATCGTGATCGGCGACCGATGGGGCTCGCTGGCTTTCGCGCTACAATCCGGGGCAGGAAAAGGGGAAACAGGGAACGTACCCCTGTATCGCGCGTCGAGCCCGTCGACACCGGCTCAGGCGGGCGGACCAAATTCCACCTCGGACGCGCGGCCGTGCGCGCCTCGGGGAACTGCAATATCCTGACCCCGACTGGGACCGCCCAAGGGATTACACACCGCTATTGCCGGTTGCTGCGACGCGGCGACGGTTATTGGGGTCACGGGGTCTTGATATGTGACAATTGCTTGTCGGTTGCCCGGAATCGGATCGGTCATGCACACTCGACTTTGGCCATTTTTCCTGGCTAGCATCTTATTTAAGATCAATGCGTTATGACGCTCCAAAAAATTAGCGAGGGGTTACGATCAGGCGCGGGTGCATCCCGACCCCCTCTAATTTTCTGCCCCAACGATAACTCAGTCGGTTAGCTCCATGGGGGCCTGCCAAAATGGCCAAAGTCGAGGCACAAGCATCGCAGCCATTTCATGCCAAGCGCGGGCTCCGAGGTCAGTCTCACGTTGCACACCAAGCGTTGAAGTCCTGCGACACGTCGTCGTAGAGCGTGGTGGCTGGCATGAGGTTAGAGCAGCTTGACCAAGGCGGCGATGGCGGCGACCTGGGCAAACATGAGCGGCACGAGCCATTTCTCGTCCTGAGGCGATTCCCGGGCGGAGGCATCCCGACTCCAACCGCAGGGTCATGTGTCCGGACTCGGTGCAGATCAATCGGGATTACGTGCAGAACGGGTCGTTTGGAAAGGCCTCGCTCGTACGACCGGCCACCCAAAACATCAGTCGCTCGTGACACCCGCTCTGCGGTGTCACGCATGCCCCTGGCGCTCCGCGCCACGTGCCACGATGGCCGGAGTTACGAGCAAGGCCTTTGGAAAGGAACTGCGGTACCTGTTCGAAACGGTGCATCGACCGAAGGATGGTTTGAGTCATGTACGAGTTGATCAAGGCCGCTTCCTTGTTGGTGTTGTTGCTCACTTAGTTTCACCGCCCAATTCCCGAATTATTTCGCGCGGAATGCTCGCGGTTTTCCCGCACTGATCACCCCGGTGGTGCAGTGTCGGCAGGTGGAGGAGTGCGAGGAGCCCGAGGAGCGCGAAGGCGACGTGTGGAGTGCGTCGCGGCGGTGATCGACGCGCCCGGGTCGGGCGCCTGTGGGGAGGGTGCCCGGCGGGTGGCGACCCGCCGGGCGCGGGTCGGTCAGAAGGGCAACGGATCGTCGAAGTCGGTGCCGAAGAGGTCCAGTTGGGTGACGGCGTCGGGCGGCGGGTCCGGGTCCGGATCGGTGTCCTCGCCGTCGAGCCACTGCTGCACGGCCGCTCCGTAGCGCGCCTGGATCTGCACGAGCAGTTCATCCAAACAATCCTGGACGGCCCAGGCCTGCTCGGGCGTCCAGTCCTCGGGCAGGAGGATGGTGAAGGGTTCGGGAAGCCGACTCATGGGGCGACCTCCTCGCGGGCAGTCTGCACGTGCTCGGCGGTGACCTGACGGGCCTGCTCCAGGGCGGCGCCGGTCAGCGCGTAGTGGGCCAGACGATTGACCTTGCGGGGCATGCCGCGGGTGGCCTGGAACAACGCCTCCACGGCGGGCGGTTCGAACAGCGGCAGCTCGCAGCCGGCCAGGCGCAGACGATGGGTCAGATAGGCCGGCAACTCCTCGCGGGTCAGCCCGGTCACGTGATGACGTACCACGATGCGCTGGGCGAGCGACTCGTGCACCGCCATGCTCAGACGGCGGCGCAGCTCCGTGAGCCCGACCAACAGCAGACAGAGGCGATTCTCCGAATCCATTTGGTAGTTGGTGAGCAGGCGCAGATCCTCGAGCACCTCGTTGCGCAGATGATGGGCCTCGTCGACGATCAGGACGGGGCGTTGCTTGGCCTCCAGGCTCAAGCGGGTGATCTCGGTGCGGATGGTGCGGAAGGCCGCCGCACGGTTGCGCTCCACCGGGAGTCCCAGCTCCCAACCGATGGTCTTGTACATGTCCATCACGTTGCCGGTGGAGAGCGGGATATAGAACACCCGATAGAGTCCCGGATGCAGATCGGCGGCGACCTTGCGGCAGACCGTCGTCTTGCCCGAGCCGGCCTCGCCGGTGATCAGGCCGATGGCACGCAGCTCCAGCAGATGTTTCAGGCGCGCCTCGGCCTCGGTGAGGCTGGCGGCGGCAAACAGCGCATCCGGCGGCGGAGTCAGATCGAAGGGAAAGGCCGTGAGGGCGAAGTGTTTGCGGTACATCAGCGCCCCTCCAGGGTGTCGGCATCCGTCTCGGGCAGCGCGCGCAGGCGCAGCGTCGAGGGTGCGGGCTCGGGGGCCGGGCCGTCCACGGCCAAGGTGCGCGAGGGGCGATCGCGTTTGACGAAGCAGTTCGCATACGTCTGGACCGGACGTGCCGGGTCGTGCTCCCGGCCCTCGAAGCAGACCTGAATCGGCCGTTCGGGCGGTGCGTCCGGATCGTAGCGCAGGGTAATGTTCTCCCCGACCAGGGCGGCGTCGACCTCGTAGACGACCCCGTGGAGGCTGACCGTGCGATCCTTCTGCACCTTGCGCACCGCCTCGTGCAGGAACAGATCGGCCAGATCCAGGCCGGGTTCGGGAAAGCGCACGCCCGCGCCGGTGCGCGCCCACTGCTCGAGCGGGGTAGCACCGTCCAGGCCGCGATGCGGGGTGTGGTGATACTCGCCCTCGATCCAGCCGGCGAGGCGACGATTGAGCGCCGCGAGGCTGGCCAGATCCGCCTCGGTCAGGCGGGTCAGCAGCTGGGCGCGCACGGTCTTGAACCAGCGCTCGATCTTGCCCTTGCCTTGCGGTTGATAGGGTCGGGCGTGGATCAACGCGATGCCGAGCTTGGCGCAGACCAGGGCGAGCTGCTTGGAGCGGTAATTGGCGCCGTTGTCCACATAGAGCTTCTGCGGCAAGCCACGGCGCAGGATCGCCTGCGCGAGCACCGGCAGAAAGGTCCGGGTGTTCTCCGAGAGGGCAAAGCGCGCGTACGGGATCACGCGGGTCGCATCGTCGATGAAGGCGATCAGGTAGGTCTTGCGTTTGACGCGCTCCCCGACCACCACGGCCGGACCGTGCATGACGTCGCTCATCCACAGCTCCCCGGCCTGCTCGAAAGCAAACCGGCGCCGGTCCTGCGTCTGACTCGCCGTCTTGGCCGCGTCCATCAGGCCGTGACGGGCAAGCAACCGATGCACGGTCGAGGGCGGCAACGGCAGGTCGGGCGGGACCTCGGGGCGTTGGCGCACCGCGCGGATCACCAACTGCACCGACAGCTGCGGGTTGGCCTCCTTGGCGGCGAGCAGCGCCTCGACCACGCCGGGCGGCAGCCGGCGCGCCTGGCCGCGATCGGCGCGCGGTTTGGGCAGGAGTGCGTCGAAGCCGCCGCGCCGATAGGCCTTGAGCCAATCGCGGATGGTCTCGGCGGCCACCCGGGTGCGGGCGCTGCCGGGGATGGTGTGCTCACGCTCGGCTTTCGCCTGGATCGCCTCATACAGGCCCTTCCGTTCTTTGGGCCACGGCACGAACTCGGCGATCACCCCGTAGCGAAACAGGGCGATGTCGTGCTGAACATCGGTTTGCGGGTCACTCATGGACGCACTCCGCGGCTGACGCAGGCGGTTTGCCTGCGCGGGAGACCCTACGCCTGGCATCCCGGCGGGTCAGGCCCCGCACGGTGTTGGACGCGGGGGAGCGCACCGCCGCCCGGGTGGCGCCGGGGCGCGAATCCGAGCGGCTGGGCAGCGCGTCCAACCACGCCGCGGCGATCCCGCGCAGCGCCACCAAAACCTGCTCCACCTCCAGGTGGTCGGCAAACGCCGTGAGGGTCGGCTCGACCAGCGCGAAAGGCTCGCCCAGGATGCCCTTGATCCGATGCAACGCGCTGTGCACGTCCTGCACGCGCCGTCGCACCCAGCGCAACGCCCCGGGTAGCTCGATGTCCAGACGGTGCTGCTTGCACAGCGCTTCCAGACTCGGGGCCTGCTCGGCCGCACTGACCACCGCCTCGACCTCCGCGAGCGTGCCCGAGAGGCGCGCCGCCAGACAGTCGGGGAGCAGACTGAAGGTGCGATGCCCCTCGGGACAGTACCAGCGCGCCACGCGCGTGCCGGGCGGGGAGACCCGCGCATAGGTCCCGTGCCGAGCGAAGTGACACCCGCCTTGCGGATGCAGCGGACAGCGCGGAAGACTTGCATCCAACCAGGCTTGCTGGATAACGTAGTCCGCGCCGGTGAGATGACACTCGAAGCGTAGTTGCACCGGCCATCGGCCCGCACGGTTGCACCCGTGGCGGGCCTTCTCATTTGGAGGAGGGTGAGGCGATTGTGCCGGGGCGACCGCGAGAGTGCACGCCGGTGAAGCGTGCGGGACATCCGCGCTCCGCGCTTACCGCATTACCTCACCGGAAAACGACATCACCGGTGGAAGATTCCCTGCAAAAATGGCCGGTGGTTTGCGGATCAGGATGGGAAACAACAGTTGGTGTATCCGCTGGGATTGTTCTTTGTGCTGGCGTTGGCTCCTGCGGCTTGGTTTCCGGGCGACTGAAGTCGCCGCTACCCATGGGCGACTGAAGTCGCCGCTACCTCTGGGCGACTGAAGTCGCCGCTACCCTACCCGGTTTTGAGGGCGCGGTGTGGATGGGTGGGAGTGCATTGGCAGTCTCTACGCGTGGGAGTGAGCGCGTCTGACCCGGTTGCCGGCGCGGGGCGTGAGGTCACTGACCGGAACCGGGCTTGGGCTCGGTTTTTTGTTGTTGGCTTCGGTGTTTGGTCTGCGCTTATGAAGATTTCGGTCATCACGGCCACCTGGAACTGCGTCGAGACGGTCGGCGACTGCTTGGCCTCGGTCGCCGGGCAGTCCTATCCGGACCTCGAGCACATCCTGATCGACGGCGGGAGCCGGGACGGGACGCTGGATGCGCTGCAGCCCCATCGCGCCCGGCTTGCGGTGCTGGTGAGCGAGCCGGACGGGGGGATCTACGATGCGTTGAACAAGGGCCTCGCGCGGGCGACCGGGGAGGTGGTGGGTCTGCTGCATGCGGATGATGTCTATGCCGATGCGGACGTGCTCGCGCGGGTGGCCGGGGCCTTTGCGGATCCGGCGGTGGAGGCGGTCTACGGCGACCTGGTGTATGTGGCGCGCGAAGACACCGGGCGGGTGATCCGCTATTGGCGCTCCGGGGCGTTTCGGCCGGCGCGGCTGCGTCGGGGCTGATGCCGCCGCATCCGACGCTGTATCTGCGTCACTCGCTCTATGCGCGCTTCGGTGTCTTCGATACCCGCTATCGCATCGCGGCGGACTACGATCTGATGCTGCGGATGCTCACGCAGATGTCGGGACGGGTGGCGTATGTGCCGGAGGTGCTGGTGTGCATGCGCGTGGGCGGGGTGAGCAACCGCTCCCCGGGGAAGATCCTGCAGAAGTCTCGGGAGGATTATCGGGCGCTGCGGGCGAACCGGGTCGGCGGGCTGGGGGCGCTGGCGTGGAAGAATCTGTCCAAGCTGCCGCAGTTTTTTCGGCGGGGGTGATGTCCGGGAAAGGATGGACCGGCGTATCGGGGCGCTAAATGAATTCGCCCCGACAGCGTCCCCGGGAAACAGCGGACTGGAATCCGAAATCGCCCCTTAGCCGTCCAGGCAGGTTCGAGGCGAGTCGGCACTGCGTCAAGATGGCGCAGCATCGCGACGCCTCGGCGACATCGTGGACTACACGGCGTAGACTACAGTAAGAGTCTGAACAGGCGGTCCCCGTAGGTGAAATATGCACGCCACGAATGTCAGAAACCTGAAGAAGAATCCATCCCTCGCGCTGCGCCAGGCGGAAGAGTCGCCCGTGCTGGTACTCAAAGGCGATGAGCCGAACGCGCTGATCGTGCACCTCGACAAGACGATTGCCGAGGGGGAACAGTCGGTGAGACCGGCCTTGGCCGCGACGCTGTTCCAAGACGGGACACTCTCTCTGGGCGGGGCGGTCCGGCTGAGCGGTATGGTTCTGCAGGCGTTTCTCCAGTATCTGGGAGATCTGGGTATCGACGTCGTCCGCTGCGACGAAACCACCGAGCACGATGCCGCTGACCTGGATCGATGGCTCGCGTCGTAATCGCCGACGCGGGGCCACTGATCGCCTTTGCCGGCATCGACGGGCTTGTCGTCCTGCGGGCGTTGTTTTCGCAAATCCAGATCACCGGTTCGGTACGGAACGAGTGCTTGGTGACCGAGGGAGTGGACGCGCAACGGATCGCAGCCGCTCTCCGGGAGGGCTGGCTGGTCGTCGAGGCGCATGGAACGGAATCAGTTCCCCTGACCCCCAGCTTAGGGATCGGTGAAAGCGATTCGATCCGACTGGCTCTGGAGGACCCCGAGAATTCATTGTTGATCATGGATGACCGATTGGCGAGGCGCTATGCCTTACGCAAGGGGCTGAACATCGTCGGATCGGTACGGCTGCTCGATATGGCGGAACGCAGAGGGCTGATCCCGAGCGCGGAAGGGTGCATTCGGCAGATGTCGGATGTCGGCTACCGAGTCTCCATTGACCTGTTGGCGCAGATCCGATCCAGTTAGTCACGGTTCGGGGACACACGGAACATTTGGTATGTGCGTGCTTCAGCCCGGGAGAAACCGGGGACGTAGCACGGTCATCGGGAGAAACCGGAGAAACCGGGGACGTACCACGGTCATCGCGCACGGTCCCGAGAACGCGATGTGGTTGGATGGGGAGATGGTGCACCATCCAGGGTGCCGGGGCGGGTCGGGGGTAGGGGCGACTTTAGTCGCCCCTCGCTCCTGCGGCTTGGTTTCCGGGCGACTGAAGTCGCCCCTACCCATGGGCGACTGAAGTGATGTCGGCGCCGACGCCCCGCCGAGCCCGCCGGGCAGGAAAGACAAAGCCCCGGCCAGAGCATACCGAGTGCATAGATCCCTGTAGCTTGCAACAGCTGCGCATCCACCCCGAGCCAGCCAGCGTTGGCATGATTGACAACGCTCGACCTGATAGGCGCATTCTCCGGCATGTCTGCTGAACTGATCACACGCCTCAAGGACGTCACCCTGGAGGATGACATCATTGAGCTGGTGGTCTGGCGACTCCCGGAGCCAGTACCACCGTCCGGACATTGTTACAAAAACCGTCTGGTCTATGTGCGCAATGGACGACGGCTGGTTGGTTTCGACAACGAGCGTGGCAAAGGTGACCACTGCCGCATCGGCGGCAAGGAACACCCATACCGGTTCAGCGGCCCCGAGCAACTGATCGAAGACTTCATCGAGGAGGTCCAACGATGCCGCAACGCAGACTGACGATCACAATGTCCCCGCACTGGAAGGATCTGCTACGCGCCCGGGCAGGCGCCTTCAGTGCGTCCGGCTACCGAGGCGAAACGCTCAATTTCGAGAGCCCGGCGGCCTTTTTCAGCCAACTGACGGAGCGTCGGTGGGCATTGTTGCAGTTGCTCATCGGGGCCGGCGAGCTCGGCTTGCGCGAGACCGCTCGGCGCGCCGGTCGCGACGTCAAGCGGGTGTCCGAGGATGTGGACGCGCTGGTGAACCTGGGACTCTTGGAGCGCACGACCAGTGGTGGTGTCTGCTGCCCGTTCAACGAGATCCATGTCGATCTGCACCTGACGGAGAAGACCGAGCAAGCCGCCTGAGACACGACAGCCATCCTCGGTCTCCTCACCGGTCAAGCTCATCGACTGGGACACCCCCGAAGCCTGACTCGCTCCCACGCTCTGCGTGGGAGTGTCTTGTGGACGCTCCGCGTTCGATGCCCGATGGGTGCGTGGGCGTCTCGATCGGGTCCGGTTGCCCTGCCTGCGAGGTCCGACGCGGAGCGTCGGGGCTACACTCCCACGCGGAGCGTGGGAGCGAGTTAGCTCGGAGCGTTTGCTAGTCACGGACCAGCCGCTCCAAAAGTAGCGAGCCCAGGTCGCGTCGGCCGTCGAGCACCGCCAGCACGACGACCTGGTCCGGCTCGATCCGATAGATGATCCGCCAGGGCCGCTCGATGAGTTCGCGGTACTGGAGGACATCCACGACTTGCAGCTCCGGCACGCCGCGACCACGCTCGGCGGCAAGGCGAAGCGCCCGGGCCCGCTCCTCTAGGCGGTCGAGCACCCCGACGGCGTTTTCAACGGAATCCTCGGCGATGAAATCGACAATGAGCTCCAGGTCAACACGGGCGGCCTCGGTCCAGCGGACTCGACGCTCATGCATCGGACGACGACGTGCCCTGCAATCGCTCGCGCAGCGTCGCGAAAACGTTCTCTTGATCGGTCAGCCTTCCCGCGCGTGCATCTGCCTCCCCTTGCGCCATGAGCCTGAGCATCACAAGCGCTTGCTCACGACGCTGATACGCTGCGTAGTCTTCGACGACCGCTCGTGCGCGGCCGTTTTGGGTCAGGACGATCCGGGTCGGCTCGTCGCGGATCTGATCGAGCAGCCGGCTCGCGTCGGCCTTGAAGTCACTCAGGCTGAGGATGGATTCACGCATCGAAACGGACCATTTTCGGACTGGATTCGGTTTGTCAAGCTTGGCCGGGCGCGCCCGTCGAGTCAAGTTTGTTTGCTGATACGGCGGGATACGGGGATAGTTTGTACTGGTTCCCAAGCTCTGCTCGGGAACCCGGTCCGTGAAGCTCTGCTTCTCGTGCCTGAGCGATGCCTGCCGAGGTGGCGCAGGGGAACGAGGGGAGCCGACACGACGAGGAGCGATCAGTTCTGTTCTTGGTCAGAAGCCGATCAATGGCTTGCAGGTAGGCCGCCATCTCCTCTCGCTTGCCGACCGAGAGTACCAGCACGACCAGCACATCATCCTCAACGGCGTAGATGAGCCGGTAACCGATCTTGCGCAGTTTGATCTTGTAACAGTCGCGTAGCTCTGCGTGAAGTTCTGAACCTGGCACACGTGGTTGCTCCAGCCGTTTTTTGAGGGCCTTGCGCAGCAAGGTCTTGACGCTTCCATCAAGCGTTTGCCACTCCTCGAGCGCCTCTGGTAAGAACTGAAGTCGGTAAGTCACAACGGCTTCAGATCTGGTCGATCTCGACATCAATGGCCGTGTGCCTGCGCGTCAAGCGCTCCCGGGCAATCTCCACCAAGTCGTGGTCGGCCAGTTCCTCGACGAGCAACTGGAACAACTTGGGTGTCACCATGTAGAAGGCGGGGCGGTTGTGGCTGAGCACCGCCACGGGCTTATCGCCTGCCGTGCGCAGCACTTGTGCCGGATTCTTCTTGAACTCGGACATGCTGATGGTTTGGTCGGCGTAGATCGTGTCCATCGTCGGCTCCTGAATAAGCTACAAGATAGGCTCTAATTTTAGGTCTGATGAGATTTTAGCGCAACGAGACAGGCGAAATTGCAGGCAACCACAAGATCCGCGACGCCCACGGCGTTCCCGTCGCCAGCCTCGCCGTGCTCGCCGACACCGATCCGCGCTTCCGCCCCGAGCACTACTCCGACGACCTCTGGGGCTGTTCCATCAACTTCCGCTTCCCGATGGTCAAGCTCATCGACTGGGACACCCCCGAAGCCTGGCCCGCGCTGGAGGCCAGCAACAACCCGTTTGCCCTGGTCGTCATGGCCCAGATCCGATGTCGGCGCCGACGCCCCGCCGTGCCGGGCGCGCCAACGGGGCGCGGTTGCGGGACAAGTGTAGGGGCGACTTCAGTCGCCCTCTCGCTCCTGCGGCTTGGTTTCCGGGCGACTGAAGTCGCCCCCATGGGCGACTGAAGTCGCCGCTACCCATGGGCGACTGAAGTCGCCCCTACCCATGGGCGACTGAAGTCGCCGCTACCTCTGGGCGACTGAAGTCGCCGCTACCCGGTCTTGAGTCGCCCCTACCCGGTCTTGAGAACGCGATGTGGATGGGTGGGAGCGCATCGGCAGTCTCTCCGCGTGGGAGTGAGCTCGTCTGACCCGGTTGCCGGCGCTCTCGTCGCCGGCGCGGGGCGTGAGGTCACTGAACCGGGCTTAGGCTCGGTTTTTTTGTTGTTGGCTTCGGTGTTTGGTCTGCGCTTATGAAGATTTCGGTCATCACGGCCACCTGGAACTGCGTCGAGACGGTCGGCGACTGCTTGGCCTCGGTGGCCGGGCAGTCCTATCCGGACCTGGAGCATATCCTGATCGACGGCGGGAGCCGGGACGGGACGCTGGATGCGCTGCAGCCCCATCGCGCCCGGCTTGCGGTGCTGGTGAGCGAACCGGGTCGGCAGGCCGGTGGCGCTGGCGTGGAAGAATCTGTCGAAGGTGCCGCAGTTTTTTCGGCGGGGATGATGGGGAGGAGGGTCGGGCTTTGGGCCGAGAACGGCGGCTGAGCTCATCCGCTTAGTCTGGTCGACGGTGTTGCCGGATCGACGATGGCGGTGCAAGGTTCGGCGTATGGTCGGGAAGGATTCGGATGGTAAGCTTGGAGGCTCACCGGATGATTTGATGGGGAAGCTCATCCCCGTCAACGCCCCGCCCTGAAGAGACTGGGTTTCTTGCGAAGAATTCGATGACGAGACGACGCGACGCGATGTCCGTTGCAACCGCGGTTCCAATCGACTCGACCGCTGTCCCGAATGCCTTGGCCTGGTTGCAGGTCTGGGTGATCGGCGCGGTCGCGGCGGTCTTGATGGTCATGATGGGCGGCGTGCACCCGGGGCCGCGTGCCTTGGCCGGGCGACGATTGCGGGGCTGTTCTTTTTGACTTGGTCCTGGCGCCTCGCTCGCGGGACGGGGGCGGATGCGCGGGATCGCGGTTGGTTGTGGGTCTGGCTGGCGGTCTCGGGGTGGATCGGGTTGCAGCTTCTGCCTTTGCCGCGGGCGCTCTTCGATTGGATCGGTGACTATCCGCTGGATCTGCTTGCGCAGTACCCCGAGCTGCCGATCACCCGTCTTTCACCCAACGTTGCCGCCACACTCGGATACTGGGGGATCTTTACGACCTATTGGGCGGCGGCCGCCTTGGTGGCGGAGCTGCCGCGGCGGCAGCTGGCGGTCTTGGTCGGGATTCTGGTCGCGCTGGTCTTCGCCGAGGCCCTCTATGGCGTCGTTGCCCATGTGGGTCGATTCGAAACGGTCCTGGGGCTTTGGCCGGCGCCTGCCGATCCCGCCGCGTCTGCCCTGGAGCGGCGGCGAGGCCGCACGCCAATGGGCGCGCCGTCTCTTGCCCCTGTCCGGCGACGCGTCCGAGCCTCGCAATCTGCTGGAGATCAGTCTGCGCGAACGCCCCCTCTACGCCCCGACCTGGCTGGACCTGGGCGAGCTGCTCGCGTCATCGGGTGATCGGGAGGGTGCCGCACGGAGCATCCGCGTTGCTCGCGCATTGTGGCCCGAGCGCGCGACCCTGCAGCAGCGCGCAGCCTGGATGCAGGTCGCCTTGGGACCGCCCGATGCGGCCTTTGCCGCACTCATGCACTACTGGGCGATCGCGCCACAGGATGGGCTTCGGACCTTGGGTCTTGCACGCCGTCTCGAGCCGGCGCCCGAGGCCCTGGTCGATGCTGCGGCGCAGGTTTGGTCGAGCGGGCCGAACGATGCCTTGGTGTATCAGCGTGGTCTCCTCGACCTCGCCCGCCGTGCCGGCGATCCGGCGTTGGCACAGGCCCTCTGGGCTCGGCTCGACGACAAGAGCCGCGCCCTGGAGGATCTCTTGTTTCCCTATCTTCAAATGCTCGCGGCTCAAGGACGTCATGCGGAGGCCGATGCGGTTTGGGAGCAGGCGCTCGGTGAACCGCCGGGGCTCGTCAACGGCCGCTTCGAGGAGCCGCTTGTCCCGCTCGGTCCCGACTTCAGGCCCGGTTGGGCCACGCCCGGCTGGCGCTATCACGCCACCGGAGACGGTTTCAGGATCGGCGTTGAAGGGCCGAACGGCGATGCAACACACCAGAGTCTGCGCATCGATTTCCTCGGGACCGCAAATGTGGCTCTCGGCCAACCCAGCCAAATCATGCGCGTGCGGCCGGGCACATCCTACCGTCTCCACGGCTACTGGTCGGGCGACGGCATCACGACGCGCTCGGGGGTCTTCGTGGAGCTTTACACCATCGCGACAAGCCCGGGGGTCCGGGTGCAGACCCCGCCGCGCTGGGGAAGCTGGACCCGCGAACCCTTCGAGCTCGAGATCCAGGTTCCGGAGGACGGTCTGCTTGTCGGCATGCGGGTTCGCAGGGCCGCGACCACCGCCCTGGACCGACTCTTGAGCGGGACTCTTCGGCTGGATACGCTCGAATTCCTGCCCCTTGGCCAGTGATCAGCGGATGATCGACGACTGGCCACGACAGCTGGCGCGGACCCTGGAGTCCGGTATGGCCACCGCCACGCTCGAGCAGCAACTCGATGCGCTCCTCATCTGGCTGGGCAACCCGGACAATCCGAACGTCGCTGTCCTCGACGAGGCGATCGCACGCGCGGGTCTGACGCGTTTGGACGCCGCGGGCCTTGCCTACGACATCCTGGATCGTCTTCTCTTCGCCGGGCCGAACGGCTCTCCCGAGCACATCCTCGGCCTGCGCGACACGACCGACGTCGCGGCCGCGAAGCAGCGCTACCGATGCCTGATCCATGCCTACCACCCGGATCGTCATCCCGCGCGGGTCCTCCTACACAACGAGCGCACCGAGCAGATCAACATCGCCTATGCCGCCTTCGAGCGCGGCCGGGGCGAACCGGTCACCCGCCGTCCGGCGACCGACGGACCGGTCACGATCCAGTGCAGTCACGGGATCCACATAATGGGACTCGGTGCCCCGCGGTTCGGCTGAGTCGATTGACAGTCGGGCGCCCCGTGCGGCCCAATGCATCGCGCACGGCAGCGGACTCGAGGAACCTTCGGAACCGACGGGGACTCTATGCTGCGTCCGTTCACCCCTTTTCAAGCCCAACCCTTTTGACCGGAAGGAGAATTTTCAGTGGATCACAACGAGCAGAGCATGATCGGCGACCTCTTCGCCAAGCTGAAGCAGGCCGAGCAACAGGCAGGCCCCCGCGACTCAGGTGCGGAGCAGGAGATCGCCGCTGCCGTGAGCCGCCAGCCGGCCGCTCCCTACTACATGTCTCAGGTCATCTTGGTTCAAGAGCAGACGGTGCAGGCGCAGAACCAACGGATTCAGGAGTTGGAGAAGCAGCTTGCCGAGCGTCCTGCAGCGGGTGGTGGCTTCCTCGGCGGCCTCTTCGGGGGCGGGGCGGTTTCGGGTGCGAACGCCGCGCGGCCCGCGGCCGAGCGCACGCCGGCCATGACTCCGGGGAGCACGCCGGGGACGGCTCCGGGCACCGCTCCGGGCATGGGGTTCGGGAAATCAACGGCCACCGCAGCTCCGAGCCGAGGATGGTCGCAGCCGACCCAGCCCGCCGGGGGCGGTTTCATGGCATCGGCCCTGACAACCGCCGCCGGCGTCGCGGGCGGCATCATGATGGCCAATGCCCTGACCGGCATGTTCGGCGGTAATGAGGCCGAGGCGTCGGAGACACCGGCGCAGCCCGAGGAGGCGCCTTTCGAGTCCGAGGAAGGCTTCGCGGATGACGGCGGCGACTTCGAGTCCTTCGAGGAGTTCTGATTCGCGCCGGGCGCAGCGCCTGTGCTGCCGAACAGGGCCTGTTCGGCAGCACAAGTCGGCGCAGTGCTTGCTCCGCGGGGCGATGCTGGTCTCTGCTCCGAGCGCGGGTGAATGATCGTATGACGATTCGACGTTTCGGACAGCTCGCAACCGCGCTCGCCTTTGTCCTGTTCGGTACCTTCGCGGATGCGGCCTGTCTGGATATCGACGCCGCATCCAGTCCGTGTCGCTATCCGGCGGGCGACGCCTGGTGCGCCCGCAACGATGGCGCCAATCTTTACGCCTACAAGGACGGTTGCGTCGACGAAGGTCAGCTCACGCAAGCGGAAACGCCGGCACGCGCGCGGGTCAGGTCCGCTCCGGGGGATCCCGTTGCCGTCTGGGACTGCGCCAAGGCCAGAACCGCGGTGGAGCGCTTGATCTGCGCCAACCCCGATATCCGTGCCCGGGATGCGAGAATGGGCATCCTTTATACCGAGTTGCAGGCGCTCGGCCTGTCGCCCGAGCGGATGCAGAAAGCCTGGCTCAGAAACGAGCGCGCCTCCTGCGGTGACGCGGACTGTCTGCGCGCACTCTATTCCGATGGAGGCACTGGAGGCCCGCTTGGCACACTTGGAAGGCCATCGTTCGACGCCGAAACGCCTCTGAGCGACTGCGGTTGGATCGGACGCGGCGCGGCCACTCCGAGCGCACTCTGCTAAACCGCGCCCAGTGCGACATGCGTCGTTTTCACTTTGCGTTTGGCTTTGGGGATATCCTCGATCTCGGTGAGACGCGGTTTAAAATTTAATCTTTTTAATACTTTAAACCGCGCCAGCTCCAGCGACTGTCGAAGCTGGCGCGGCCAAGCCCATCCAACACACGACGCATACCGCATCGGGCGCGGTTTATTTGAGATTCTTCTCCCGCAACCGCCATTGGAAATGGCTCAGCAGTTTGGAGCGCACCTTCTTCTCCTTGTGCTTGGCCGCTGCGGCGAGACGCTTCTCGGCGACACCGATCAGGGTCTCCTGGGCACCCTTGGCGTTTTCGTCTTCCGGGATGCGCTGGGTGTAGTTGCCGTCCGAATCCATGTCCCAAGCGGAACGGGTGTCGGCGAACTGCACGTCCAGGATGAGTCGCAGCTCTTGGCGCAGCTCCGGGTTCTCGACCGGCGCGTGGACCTCGACGCGGCTGTCGAGGTTACGGCCCATCATGTCGGCCGAGCCGATGTAGTACTCTTCCGCGCCCCCGTTCCGGAAGTACATGATGCGTGCGTGCTCGAGGAAGCGCCCGACGATGCTGACGACGCGCCCGGTCTCGCTGATCCCGGGCAGTCCGGGTCGGTAGCGGCAGGTGTCGCGGATGATGAGGTCGACCTTCACGCCGGCGCGGCTGGCCTTGTAGAGTGCGCGCGTGATCTCCGCGTCTTCGAGCGCATTCATCTTCATCTGGATGAGCCCGTCGCCGTGGCGCTTGTGATGTTCGATCTCGCGGTTGATCTTCTCGATGATCCCGCGCTTGAGCGTATAGGGCGCGGCGAGGATCTTGCGATAGCTCGGGGGCGGTGAATAGCCGGTGAGATAGTTAAAAAGCTCGGTGAGGTCCTGGCCGATATCCTCGTCGCAGCCGAGCATGCCCAGATCCGTATAGAGCTTGGCCGTACCCGAGTGATAGTTGCCGGTGCCGATGTGGTAGTAACGGCGCAGTTGCGAGTAGTCGCGCCGCACGACGAAGATGAGCTTGCTATGGGTTTTGAGGCCCATGACGCCGTAGTTGACGTGGATGCCTTCGGCCTCCAGGCGCCGTGCCCAGACGATGTTGGCGGCCTCGTCGAAGCGCGCCTTGAGCTCGACCAGCACCGCGACCTGTTTGCCGTTGCGCGCGGCCTGCATGAGTGAATCGAGGATCGGTCCGGCCGAGGTGCGATACAACGTCATCTTGATGGCGAGCACCTTGGGGTCTTCGGCGGCGGTGCGCAGAAAGCGCTCGACCGAGGTGCTGAAGGCCTGATACGGGTGCTGGAGCAGGAGCGGCCCGTTCTCGCGGATGATGTGGAAGATGTTGCGTCGATCGTTGGCCAGGAGCGGATGGTCGACCGCGCGGTGGGTCTTGTCGTGCAGCTCGGGCTTCTCGATCCCGGCGACCTCGAAGAGGTCGCGCAGGCCCATCATGCCCTCGACCTCGAAGACGTCCTCGTCCTCGTTCAGACCCAGCTCGGCGGCGAGCATGCCGCGATGGATCCGTTCCATGCCGGGCTGCACCTCCAGACGTACGATGGGTGCGAAGTGGCGCTCGCGCAGCTCGGTTTCGATCATCTCGAGCAGATCGTTCGCCGCCTCGGCGTCCGGCTCGACGATGGCGTTGCGGGTGATCCGGAAGAGGGCGCAGGAGTCGATCTCCATGCCCGGGAAGAGCATGTCGAGGTTCTTCACCATCAGGTCTTCGAGGGTGACGAAGGTGGTGGTGCCGTCGATGGCGATCAGACGCCGCGACACGTCCTTGCTCACCGGCACCTTCACACGGGCCATGTAGACCTCGCTGCCGCCCGGGAAACGCAGGGTGACCAGCAGGTTCAGCGTCAGATTGGAGATGAAGGGGAAGGGATGCGCCGGATCCATCGCCAACGGGGTGAGCATCGGAAAGATGTTGGCGCGGAAATAGTCGCGCAGCCGCTCGCGTGCATCGGGCGGCAGATCGTCATGCAGGACGATGCGGATGTCGTGCTGTGCGAGCTCGGACATGAGAATCGAGTAGATCCGCTGCATCTCGGTCTGAAACTCGCGGACCGCGGCCTGGCATTCCTTGAGCTGCTGCGCGGGGGTGCGGCCGTCCACGCTCGGGGTATGCACGCCGGCGGCGATCTGCTGCTTGAGCCCGCCGATGCGTTTCATGAAGAATTCATCGAGGTTGTTGCTGACGATCGCCAGGAACTTCACCCGCTCGAGCAACGGTGTGCGGCTGTCGTCCGCCTCGTTGAGGACGCGACGGTTGAACGCCAGCCAAGTGAGCTCGCGATTCAGATAGAGTGAGGGGTCGCCTAAATCGATCTCGTCCGGGATGCTCGGGGCGGTGCCCGGGCCCGGGTCGACGTCCTGTACGAAATCGGAATCCTCGTCGATGGCTTGTTGGATCTCGTTCTTGTTCATCATGTTGCGTTCCCTTGGACGGCAGGTCGGCAGTGGTGTGGGCGGGGCAAGTATTCTATACCGAGCGCACGTGGGTTTTCCGCCGCATTGCACGCCCCGCGCACGTCGGGCCGGCATTGCGCCTCCTCGCCGTAGGGGCCGCTACGCCTCGTCGGCGCGCCTTGTCTCGACGCGCGCGGGACGCACCCTGCTGACCGAAAAACCCACGTGCGCTCGGTATATAACCGCGCACCGGTCGGCGATGGCGGTTTCATAACGTGACTCTGCCTTGCATTGGGTGCCGCTGCAAGCCCATTAGGACTGTGATCGAGGATGCGAAGTGTGACGATGAACGAGCCCGATGACCTATTCGACCGGCCGAGCGCGCCGGTGAAGCCGTTCGAGTTCGATGCCGATGTCGCCCGGGTCTTCCCGGATATGGTGCGTCGTTCGGTTCCGGGTTATGCCGAGCTCGTGGGCCTCACCGGACTCATCGCCCGGCGCGTGGTGCGGCCGGGAACGTGCTGTTACGACTTGGGATGCTCCTTGGGCGCGGTCACCCGCGAGCTGCTGCTGCAGACCCCGGCGGATGTGCCCGTGATCGCCGTCGATGCCTCTGAGGCCATGATCGAGGGCATGTTGACGCGGCTTGCCGATGTCCCCGGGATCGAGCGACTCGTGCCGCTGCGCGCAGATCTCGAAGCGGTCGAGGTCGGCGGCGCCGGCTTGGTCGTCTTGAATCTGACGCTTCAGTTCATCCCGCCCGAGCGGCGGGACGCACTGATGGCCCGTCTGCGCGCCGGTCTGGTCCCGGGCGGCATGCTGGTGCTGGCCGAGAAGGTCGAGATCCCGGATGCGCAGGGCGGGCGCCTGATGCGCACCCTCCACGAGGACTTCAAGCGGGCGAACGGCTACAGCGAGCTGGCGATCAGCCGCAAGCGTGCCGCACTCGAGCGCGTACTCGTCCCGGAAACCGTCGAGACCCATGAGCGGCGTCTCTGCGCTGCCGGTTTCGCCGGCCATCTGCGCTGGTTCCGGAATCTCAACTTCGTGGCCTGGATCGCATGGACCTGACGCCCTTCGAGCCCTTTCTCGATCGCCTCGCACGGACCGGTTTGGGCGCCTGGCGCGAGAGGCTGGCCGAAGGCACCGCGCTCAGGCTGGGCGCGCAGGCCCACGGGGATGCGCCGAAGTGGGAGCAGGCGTTGGCGCGGCTGCCGGATCTGCCGAGCGGGTGGGCTCGTTTGGATGGCCCATGTGTCGGGATCGAAGGCGCCGGGCCGCTCGACGCCGATCTCTCGCGGTCTCTGACCGAGGCGCTGATGGTCCTGCAGCCCTGGCGCAAAGGCCCCTTCTGCATCCAGGGCGTGCACATCGACACCGAGTGGCGCTCGGATCTCAAGTGGGAACGCGTGGCCGGCGCCATCGCTCCGCTCGCCGATCGCCTGGTGCTCGACGTGGGTTGCGGCAACGGCTATTACGGCTGGCGCATGCTCGGGGCCGGTGCCCAATTGGTGCTCGGGATCGATCCGACGCTCCTGTTCGTACTCCAGTGGTCGGCGATCAACCGTTATCTGGTACGCGACGATCTGGCGGTGCTGCCGCTCGGCATCGAAGACCTGCCCCGGGATCTCACCGGCTTCGATACGGTCTTCTCGATGGGGGTTCTTTATCACCGACGCTCGCCGATCGATCACCTGATGGACCTGCATCGACTGCTGCGCCCCGGCGGCGAGCTGGTCCTGGAAACACTGGTGCTGGAAGGCGAGGGCGAGCGCCTGCTGGTCCCGCCGGGACGCTATGCCGCCATGCGCAATGTCTGGTTCATCCCGACGGTCGCTGCGCTCGCGCTCTGGCTGGGTCGCTGCGGATTCACCGGGATCCGTGTCGTCGATGTCACCCGCACCGGCCCGGAAGAACAACGCGCGACCGACTGGATGCGCTTCCGGTCGCTGCCCGATCATCTGGATCCGAAGGATCCGAGCCGCACCATCGAGGGACACCCGGCGCCCGTGCGCGCCGTCCTGATCGCGAACCGACCGGAGTCTATCCCATGACCGGATTCGTCGATAAGCTCAAGCTCAAGGAGAAGGCCGAGGAAGATCTCTATTTCGCCCGACGGGACGCGGAGCTCTTGGCTGCACGCAGGTCCGTCGAGGGGTGATCTGCCGGTGCCCGCGACGGGCATCCGGGTGGTCTCGGGAGGTCAAACCGGGGTCGATCGCGCGGCGTTGGATGCCGCCATAGCACTCGGTCTGCCGATCGGCGGTTGGTGCCCGCGCGGGCGTCGCGGCGAGGACGGTCCCATCCCGGAGCGCTATGCCCTGCGCGAGACCCCGAGCACTAACTATGCGGAACGCACCGAGTGGAACGTCCGCGACAGCGACGCGACCCTGATCCTGCATCGCGGCCCCATGAGCGGCGGCACGCGCCTGACCGCGGAGCGGGCGCGTCGACTCGGCAAACCCCTGCTGGCGCGCGACCTCGCGGCGCCGATCGATGTCCGGGCGATCGCCGACTGGCTGGTCGCGAACCACGTCCGGATCCTCAACTGTGCCGGACCTCGGGAATCCGGTGCAGCCGGGATCGGTCTGGAGGCGCAGCGGATCCTCGCGGCGGTCTTTCGCGTTTGGTCTCCGCTCAGCGCGGGGTCGCGTCCCGCGGACGCGTCAGGAGACGCCACAGTTTCAGGATGAGCAGGACCCAAGGCGTTGCATGCAGGAGCAGGTCGAAGATGTCGATCGGCTTCACCAAGGTCCCGTCGGCCAGCATCTTGAGCTTTTCCCAAAGATGCGGCTCCGGGGCGAAGGGCGATAGACCCAGGGTCAAGGCGGCGATGATGAAGAGATAGAGCGGAAAGCGGTCGGTCCAGCTGAGCATCGAATCAGTCCTGTGTGTGCCCGGGGTCGGTCCGATCCCGGCGCAGTCAAGAGGGAAAAGGCGAGGGCGGTTCAGGGGTGTTGGCCCAGGTGGTTCCTGGGCAGAATAGCGCAAGTTCATTCGAGACCGACTTCTGAAGCGCGCGCGAACCGGCGGTCGCTCGTGCACTGAATCCGTCGTTGGAGTCGTTCCGTATCAAGAACATGCCGAAGACGCCCGCTGAATCTGCCGCCGAGCCGCGAGCACGTCGGTCCCCGGAACGAGGTCTCCGCTGAATTGGATGTCGAATCGGTTTCTGTCCATGCCGTGCATCACTCCGAGGCATCTACCGAGCACGCAAGGATAGGCGATCACGGCATCGGCGAGTAGCTCCCGCCCCGGTTTCCGGCCATGAGTTCGGAGAGGTCCCGCCCCGAACCTGATCGCCGGGCGCGATCCGGTGCGATACCGGCGGGTGCGGATGGTGTGTACGAGGCCGGGTGGATGCCTCGTTATATACTGGACCACAGGGTTCCGAGTGGAGAGCACGATGACGACCATTAGCTATGACGCAGACGTTGTTGCCTGGGCGAACGAGCAAGCGCGCCTGATCCGCGCGGGTCGGTTGGATCAGCTTGATCTGGAACACATCGCCGAGGAAATCGAAGACGTGGGCAAAAGCGAACAACGCGAGTTGGCGAGCCGCATGGCCGTGCTGATGGCGCATCTCATCAAATGGCAGTACCAGCCTGAGCGTCAAAGCAACAGTTGGCGGCGAACGATCAAGGAGCAACGCAAGGCCCTGGCATTTCATCTCAAACAGGTGCCGAGCTTGAAGCCGAGACTCGCCGACGCCGAGTGGCAGGGGGCGATCTGGGCCGATGCGGTCACGCTCGCGATCGACGAAACGGGAATGGGTGCTTTCCCGGACGACTGCCCGTGGACGATCGAGCAGATCCTCGCGGATGATTTCTTGCCGGCTTAAACCGCGCCCGGCGCGGGATGCGATGTTTCTGGATGGGATCGGCCCCGGCAGACTTGACGACCGTTCGAGCCGGCGCGGTTTAGGTAACGGTAGTGTGGACGAGCGAGAGCGACGTTCACCGAACCCTGCACCCGCGCCGGTGGACTGCGCTACGATTGTCCACCTGCCGATCTTGTGAACGAGGCATCCCCCGGGCACACCCGCCTCCGACGACATCGTCTGCCGAGCGTCAATCATCAACCACGGAACGTTTGCACTCCAATGACATCGAATCTGTCCACCGCCGAGCAGGCATTACGTGACGCCGCTCGGGAATATCACCGTAGCCCCACTCGCGGCAAGATCGCCGTCACGCCCTCCAAGCCGCTGTCGAACCAGCGCGATCTCTCGCTGGCCTACTCGCCCGGCGTGGCCTATCCCTGTCTCGACATCCAGGCGAACCCGGCGCTCGCGGCGGAGTATACGTCGCGCGGAAATCTGGTGGGCGTGGTGACCAACGGCACGGCCGTGCTCGGCTTGGGCGACATCGGGCCGTTGGCTGCAAAACCCGTGATGGAGGGCAAGGGTTGCCTGTTCAAGAAATTCGCGGGCATCGATGTGTTCGACATCGAGCTCGCCGAACGGGATCCGGACAAGCTGGTGGAGATCATCGCTGCGCTCGAACCGACGCTGGGCGGCATCAACTTGGAGGACATCAAGGCCCCGGAATGCTTCTACATCGAGCGCGAGCTCAGCAAGCGTATGAACATCCCGGTGTTCCATGACGATCAGCACGGTACGGCCATCATCTCCGGCGCCGCGCTGCTGAACGCATTGGAACTGGTCGGCAAGACCCTCGATACCGTGAAGATGGCCGTCTCGGGTGCCGGTGCGGCGGCGATCGCCTGCGTCGACGTGATGGTCGGTCTGGGCATCCGGCGCGAGCATGTCTTCATGGTCGATTCCAAGGGCGTGATCTACGAGGGCCGTCCGGGCGGGTACGACGAATCCAAGGCCCGCTATGCGCAGCAGACGGAGGCGCGCACCCTGGCCGACGTGGTCGACGGCGCCGATGTCTTTCTGGGGTGCTCCGCACCCGGCGTACTGACCGTGGAGATGGTGAAGACCATGGCCGATCGGCCCATCATTCTGGCCCTGGCCAACCCGGAGCCGGAGATCCGCCCGGAGCTGGCCAAGCTCGCGCGGCCCGATTGCATCATCGCCACCGGCCGCTCGGACTACCCCAATCAGGTCAATAATGTCCTGTGCTTCCCCTATATCTTTCGGGGCGCACTCGACTGCGGCGCCACCAAGATCACGGCGGAGATGAAGCTTGCCTGTGTTCGCGAGATCGCCGATCTGGCCAAGAGCGAGAGCAGTGCCGAGGTGGCGACGGCATACGCCGGGCAGGACCTGGTCTTCGGCCCCGAATACCTTATCCCCAAGCCCTTCGACACGCGCCTGATCCTGCGCATTGCGCCCGCCGTGGCCCGGGCCGCCGCCGACTCGGGAGTGGCCACGCGGCCCATTACCGACATGCCGGCCTACCGAGAGAGCCTGATGCTCTTCGTCTCCCAGACCGGCATCCTGATGCGCCCGGTCATCAATGCCGCCAGGGCCTTGCCCGATACGCGGAAGCGTGTGGCCTTTGCCGACGGCGAGGACGAACGCGCCCTGCGGGCCGCCCAGATCGCGCTCGACGATCGTCTGGCTCGGCCCATCCTGATCGGACGTCCTGCCGTGATCCAGGCCCGGATCGAGAAGGCCGGCCTGCGCATGCGTCTCGGGGAAGATGTCGAGAACGTCAACCCCGAGCAGGACCCGCGCATCGACCAGTACCGCGATCATTACCACCGACTCATGGGCCGCAACGGCGTCACGCCCGAGGTGGCCGCAGCGGCGGTGCGTCGCTCCAACACCATCATCGGCTCGCTGATGGTCGCGCTGGGCCACGCCGACGCCATGATCTGCGGCCTGGCCGGCAGCTACGAGACCCATCTCGAGCGCATCCACAGCATCATCGGCCTGCAGCCCGGCGTGAGCAATTACGCGGCACTCAACGCGCTGATGACGGAGCGCGGCGGACCGCTCTTCATTGCCGATACCTACGTGAACGAAGACCCCGGCGCGGAACAGCTGGCCGAGATTGCCTGGATGGCCGTGCAGGAGATTCAGCGCTTCGGACTGCCGCCGAAGGTGGCCTTTCTGTCGCACTCGAGCTTCGGCTCGTCCAAGCGTGCTTCGGCCAAGAAGATGCGTCTGGCGCGGGACCTCTTCGTCGCCAGCCACCCCGAGATCGAATGCGACGGCGAATTACACGGCGACGCCGCGCTGGAGGAAGACATCCGCAGCCGTTACCTGGCCGAGACCACCCTCGGCGGCTCGGCGAACCTGCTGATCTGCCCGAACCTCGATGCCGCCAACATCCTGTACACCGTGCTCAAGACCACCACCAGCGGCGGTGTCACCGTGGGTCCGATCCTGATGGGGGCGGCCGCGACGGCCTGCATCCTCACCCCTGCCGCCACCGTGCGACGCACCCTGAACATGACCACCCTGGCCGTGGCGAGCGCGGCGGCCGCGCGGCATGTGTCGGACTCCTCTCAAGCGAAGCCGACCGATGACCTACCGGCAGCGCCGTAGGTTGTGCCGAGCCGTGCGAGGCACAACTCACCGTCGGCGCAAGTTGGCACGAACGGCTTCAGGCCGCGGGCAAACTGATAAAGCACGTCGTGCACCTCGCCGCCGCGCTCCAGCAGGGTGCCGGTGAGGCCGGTCAGATTGCGCCGCTCGCGCCGTTCCAGGCCCTTCGCGAAGGGCTCAAGGATTTTTCCGACCTTTTTGGAGACGCGGTTTAAACCGCGCCAGCTCCGACAGTCGTCGGAGCTGGCGCGGCCGATCCACTCCAACCAATGACGCATACCGCACCGGGCGCGGTTTAGGTCGGGACGCCCTCGAACACTCTTGCGCCGCCCTTCAAGCCGCCGCGTGCCAAGCCATCTCGATACGCACCTCGTCGTACGGGAAATGCAGCTTGCCATCGGAGGTCTTGTCGATCAGGCCGATCGACGCAAGCCGCCCGGCGTCGGCATGCACCGCGCGCACGTCGCGCCCCACTCGGCGTGCAAGCTCGCGCACCCCGAGCGGACCGGCGCCGGTAAGTGCCTTGAGGATGGCGAAACGGTTGGCGGTGAGGGTGTCGAGCAGATCCTCCTCGGTCGTGAATGAATATCCCGGAGGCTGGGGCTTGCCGCGCTCAACAGCCTGCACGATCCGTCGGCTCCATTCGTCCTCTGCCTCAACACGAATCATCAGCCTGTTCATGCGATCGCCTCCAAAGCCGGATATCACGGTGAAAGTCCGCGAGCAGGGTTGCAAGATCGGTAAACGTCATCGGCGCTTCGGCGTCGCCGATGTGCTTGTGGTCCCCCTTCCCGCGCTCGTTGCCGTAGCGCAACACGCATCGATCGTTTGCGACCAGGGCCAGTCGGTACTTGTACAGGTGGGCGCACCCCGCGACCGGCTCCGGCAAGCGCCACACCTTGACCTCCTTGAACAGGCCGACGGCGAGGGGCTGTCTTTCGTGAATCAGGAGTTGCGCCGTCATGTTGCTATCGTAGCAACATTAGGCGTGTTGACAATAGAGCAAAGCTTTTGCCCCCGGCACCGCCCGACGGGACCGATGCGCGAAGCCTGCTCGTGCGCCTTAACCGACCCGAAGCACCTCGACGTCTCACCAGCGGTTGGGTCTGGGTGCTGCGTCGAAGAGACGTTCTTGTTGTCATAGCAAATGGCGTATAGAGTGGAGCCAAGTGGCGTTACTGGTGGAGCATCTGGTCATGACGAATACGGCGACCGGGATTACGGTCCCGACGCATCCGCAAGCAGCCGATCTCTTGAAGGTCTTGCAGACCCCAGCACCCCAGCTGGTCGAGCGGGTGCGCCGCGGCCTGCCCTTCACCGAGCTGGAGGCCCTGCGCGAACCCTTGGGTCTGTCGCTGCAGGAGCTGGCCGCCTATGCCGGCATTCCGAGCCGTACCCTGGTGCGGCGCCGTCAAGCCGGTCGTCTGGACCCGGCCGAGTCCGAGCGCGTGCTGCGTATCGAACGACTCTTGGCCCTGGCAACCGAGATGCTGCGCGACGTCGCGCGCGCCCGGGACTGGCTCACGTCGCCGAAGACCGCGCTCGCAGGTTTGCGTCCGCTCGACTACGCGGACACGGAAATCGGTGCGCGTGAAGTCGAGCAACTGATCGGCCGATTACGCCATGGGGTCTTTTCTTGAGGTGGTTTCGTCTGCTCGACGAGGCGTATCTGGAAACGGCCTTCACCGGCGAAGGTGCCCGGCTCTTCGGCGGGCGTTGGAATTCACCCGGTGTTTCGATGGTGTATGCGGCCCAGTCGCTGTCGCTTGCGCAGCTCGAGCTGCTCGTCCACTTGGAGGCTGAAGACGTCCTGCGCGGACACTGGCGATACATTGAGCTCGAGGTGGTGCCCGAGGCCGTCTTGGCGTGCGAGCTCGTGGCCGAGCTGCCCGCCGATGACGCCGCCTGGCCGGCTCCGGCATCGACGCGATCGATCGGCGACGCCTGGGCCGCATCAGGCGTCTCGGTGGGGCTGACTGTGCCCAGCGCCGTGACACCCGGCGAGCGCAACCTGATCCTGAATCCAGCCCATCCCGGCTTCGCCGCCGCCGTGGTGATCGGCGAACCGCGGAAATTGGTCATGGATCGGCGTCTGCTCAAGGCCGAGCGGACTTGAATGCCTGATCTCAGGTGCGGCCCCCGGCGCGGGTTTCCTGGACCGGCCGCTGCGGAAACAAGCATGCGCTTGGTGTGCATCGATGCGATCTCGAACTTCATCCTGCTCGAGCAGGCCCACGCGCACCGCGTCGAAGCCAAAGCAGGTCGCCGGGGAGTGTGCCGATCTGTTCCAGCGCAGCAGCTCTTGTGTCGAGGGACGCAACGGCTTCCTCGCGCTCGATCAGCATGGGCATCACCGACTCGGCCCGCGCAAGCAGCAGGTCTTGACCGCCCTGCACAACGTTGCGATCAAGCGGCCCGACGGCACCACGGCCGCCGAGCGCTTCTTCGCTCAGCCCCACCCATCTTTGTTCGAGCAGGTGCTCGAGCGCATGCCCTGGCCCGCCCGACCGGCGCGACGACGCCAAGACTCCGGAGCTGATCTTCGAAGTCCTCGGCCCATCCACCTCAAACTGCTCGACGCCAACCGGCCGGATGAGGCGCAAAAGCTCGTTTCGACCTATGTGATCTCCGACGAGATGGCCACGCGCATCGCCGAGGTCATCATCCCGCAGCTCTCGTTCGATCCGGGCGTCGACCATAAAGGCATCCTCGTGGTCGGCAACTACGGCATCGGCAAATCGCACCTCATGTCGGTGGTCTCGCTGGTCGCGGAGAACGCGGCCTACACACCTTTGCTCGGCCACCCCAAGGTCGATGAGGATGTCCAAGTCGCTGCTGTCGGTGTCCTGGCCGTGCAGCACGGAGCCGAACACCCGAGCGTTGCGGGCGCGGTGGGACTCGACCACAGACCGCATTGCGGCTCGGTTCGAGTCCAATGCTTCTGAAGGTTTCATGGGCTCCCCCGTCACAAGCTTCATGAGGCGTCGGCACGGACGGCCGATTCGCGAAGCGGAGCTTCTTCTCGCGGGTGACGAAGCCGGAGCTTCGTCACCAGAGTCCAACGCTATCGCATGCCGTGGGACCGCGGCGAGTCCGGCGCTCGCCCGGCACTGGTCCTGCATCGGCGCTCCGCCGAGTGCGCCGTTCTGCCCTGGGATTATCTGCGCCAGGCGCGCATCGCCGCGCTGAGCCTGGCGCATCTGTTTCCGCGCTTGAGCTACGCTGTCGTGCGTCCGCGGGGCCGCAATCGCGCTCGAGGAGATTGTGTCGGCGCCGATCCCGCGGTGCACTTCCACAACTCCAACAAAAAAACCGGCGCTAGGCCGGTTCTTCGTAAGCTCTTATTTTGTTGGTGGGCGCAGGTGGGATCGAACCACCGACCCCTGCCGTGTGAAGACAGTGCTCTCCCGCTGAGCTATGCGCCCGACTCAGCGGCGCAATGTACCAGGCAAGGTTGGCGCGGTCAACGCCGGCGAGGCGGCGCGAGTCGCCGGTATTGCTCGCTCGGTCTCGCGTGATCGGGTTCCCCGGGCTAAAGTGGCCTGTGCGGATTCGGTCCAGTCCGGTTGGATCGATCCATCTCACGAATGCACCGGATCGCGGATGGGAACTTTCGGTTCAACACGCGCGCCAACCGTCGATGCAGTCGTCAAAATCAGTCGCAATCGAGGCCCAATGTCCGCTGATAATGTGTTTTTCGTTCCCGTCAGGGATCTGTGTCAACGCGAGGTCGTGACCTGCGATCAGGATGAGTCGCTGGTCGCCGCCGCCGAGATGATGAGCGAGCGGAATATTTCGAGCATCGTTGTCTGCTCGGATCAAGTTCCGGTCGGGATGGTGACGGACCGCGACCTGCGCAACAAGGTCGTGGCACGGGGGCAGGATCCCGGCGAGCTGCGCGTGGGCGACATCATGAACAGCCCGCTGGTGACGATCGGCGAGGACGACTATCTGTTCGAGGCGCTTCATCTCATGAGTCGGCGGCGAATCCACCGGCTGTGCGTGGTGGATACGAGCGGTGCGCTCTGCGGGATCGTGACCGATTCCGACGCACTGCGGTTGCAAAGTCGCTCGCCCCAACAGTTGGTGAAGGAGATCGAGGAGGCGACCGACGTCGATGATCTGAAGATCCTGCATGAGAAGTTGGAGAAGCTCGTCGTGCACCTGTCGGGCACGGGCGTGGCGACCAAGGATCTGGTGCAGACGGTCGCGCATCTGAACGACCGTATCCTGGTGCGTCTGATCGAGCTGGTGCGCGCCGACCGCTACCCGGATCTCACGGACCGCTTTGCCTTCCTGGCGCTGGGGAGCGAAGGCCGCAGAGAGCAGACGCTCTCCACCGATCAGGACAATGCGATCGTCTACGCGGACGATCTGACGTCGGACGAGCGCGAGCGTCTGGCGGCCTTCAGCGTGGACCTGATCGATCAGCTTATCGGGATCGGCGTGCCGGCGTGCCCCGGCGGCATTATGGCGAAGAACGAGGCTTGGAGGCGCAGTCTCTCCGACTGGAAGCGTGTTCTCGATAAATGGCTGAGGACCCCGTCGCCCGAGAACATCCTCTCGGGCAGCATGTTTTTCGATCTTCGTACCCTTTACGGAGACGCGAGCTTCGAGGCCGACTTGAAGGCCCACATCACGGCGCAGTTGCGTGCCAATAACCTGTTTCTGGCCTATAGCGCCGCCAATGCGGTCAGCTTCAAGCCGCCGTTGGGGTTCTTCGGGGGGATCAAGCCGGAGCGGCATGGACCTCACCGCGGCAGCATCGAGCTGAAGAAGGCCGGCATCTTTCCGATCACCGAGGGGGTCAAAGCGATGGCTTTACAGGCGGGTGTCGGCGACGGCAGTACCCGCGGCCGGGTGCTCGGTTTACAGGAGTCCGGGGTCCTGCGCGCGGAGCAGGCGGAGAGTCTGATCGCGGCCCTGGATTTTCTGGTGACCCTGCGACTGCGCGCGCAGTTGCTCGCGCTCGAGGAGGACCGCGAGCCGAACAATTATCTACCGCTCGAGCGGCTGAATCGGATCGAGGAGGGGCGTTTGAAGCTCGCGCTCGAAGAGGTTGGACACTTCCAGGGGTTTCTGAGAAGCCGGTTTCATCTCAATCAGCTGGGGCGCTGAACCGGGTCTCGGAGTGACTTTGTTTGCGCTGGGGTATAGGGCTGAGCGGGGCGGGCTCGGTCTTGATGGCGTGAGGGGGCGAGGATGAGGGGGCGACTTAAGTCGCCCCTACGGCCCCTACATCCCTGGAGATCTTTTTCCGGAAACCACTCTCTCGACGACCTTGTTGTCGCTGGTTCCCGGTCGGGCTCAAACTCAGCGCTGTCCGGACGGCGGCTCCAGCGCCAGGATCTCCATCCGATAGTTGCCGGAGGGGTTCTCCACGGTCGGACCCTGGGTCAGCAAGACCAGGCCCTCGCGGATCCCGCGCTCGAAGAGCCAGTGGCGCACGAAGCTCGACCAATCGGAGCGGTCGGCCTCGACCTGGATCGGATGGATGCCGTAGGAGAACTGCAGAGCCTGACAGGTGGCCTTATTCGGGCTGAAGGCGATGATCCAGACCGGGAGCCGGAAGCGCGCGACGTTGCGGGGCGTGCTGCCCGTCTGGGTGGGGACGACGACCGCCTGCGGGGCGCTGTCCTTGATGGTGTGATAGACGCTCGCGGCGATGAGGTCGACGGCACGCATTCGCCCCGAGCCGTGGAACCCGTCCATGGTGCGCACGAAGGGCTGCTTGCTGCGCTCGGGCTCCACATGGGTGGCGATACTCGCCAGCATGGCGACGGACTCGATCGGGTAGCGCCCCATTGCCGATTCGGCGGAGAGCATGACGCAGTCGGTCCCGCCCAGGATGGCGTTGGCGACATCGGTCGCCTCGGCGCGGGTCGGGCGGCGGAAGGTCACCATGGATTCGAGCATCTGAGTGGCGGTGATCACGGGCTTGCCGAAGCGATTGGCGAGCTCCGTGATGTGCTTCTGCACCACGGCGATCCGCTCGATGGGGATCTCCACGCCGAGATCCCCCCGCGCGACCATGATGCCGTCGGCGGCGCGTAGGATGGCCTCGAGATTGTCGAGCGCATCGGCGCGCTCGATCTTGGCGATGATGAAGGGGGCATAGCCG
Source organism: Thiocapsa sp. (assembly GCF_018399035.1). Classification (GTDB taxonomy): domain Bacteria; phylum Pseudomonadota; class Gammaproteobacteria; order Chromatiales; family Chromatiaceae; genus Thiocapsa. The sequence continues at coordinate 1,250,785 of NZ_CP073760.1, read as the reverse complement.
ATGGCGTCGGCCGCACGGCGCACGGCAAGGATATCGTCGTCCGTGGCGACGAAGGATTGACTGACGGCATCCAGGCCGTGCTCGGCGGCAAAGTGCAGCCAACCGTGGTCGTCGGCGGTGAAGGCACTGATGCCGAGATTGATGCCCGGAAAGTTGAGCCCCTTGCGCGAGCGCAGCTCACCGCCGACGCGCACGCTGCAGCGGATCTCGGAGCCCTCGACCTCGAGCACCTTCAGCAGGATGAAGCCGTCGTTGAGGAAGAGTCTGTCACCCGGTTGCACGGCCGCAGGGAGGTCGAGAAAGCTCATGGAGACCCGCGACTTGTTGCCGATGATGTCCTCGGTCGTCAGGGTGAGGATATCGTCGCGCAGCAGCTCGACCGGCTCTTCGGCCAGATCGCCGATGCGCATCTTGGGGCCGGGCAGGTCGCCCATGATGGCGACACGGCGCCCGGTGGCTGTCGCGGCCTCGCGGATACGCCCGATCAGCGCCCCGTGATAGTGCGGATCGCCGTGCGAGAAGTTCAATCGGGCCACGTTCATGCCGGCCTCGATCAGGGCGCGAAGCATTTCCGGCGAATCCGACGCCGGGCCGATTGTCGCGACGATCTTTGTCTTGTGGTTGGGAAGTTGCATGTCTCGGTCTCGTACTGCTGAAGGGTTTGGTGCTCGGATGGTTCGGTCGGGGCTGCGGGCGGGACCGAGCCGAGCATGGCCGGTTGGTCGTCATCTAAGCACAACTTGCGCCAGATGTCAGATCGCGATCCGGCGGGAGTGCCTGCTCGCGTGCGGGTTGCTCGCAGGGTGATTCAGGCTGGGCGCGACGCCGATGGTCCGGCGCCCGATCGCACGCGGCGGTTGTCGTTATACCGACGCACTGTGATGTTTGCGTGTCATTGGGTCTGACGGTGGGTTGGTCCTAAACCGCGCCCGGTGCGGTGTGCGTGATGTGTCGGAGCTGGCGCGGTTTAGGGGTTTCCGGAGAATTCGATACCCGTAGGTCGTGCTGACGATAGGAAGCACGACGTCCGCCGATGGTTTGTTGTGCCTCGCATGGCTCGGCACAACCTACGGCCCTGCCTTACGCCTCGTCACGAGACCGGCGCCAGGCCAGGATCGCCGCTCGGTCGGTCTCCTGATCGTGCGCATAGAGGCGTTTCAGCTCGGCCCGATCGGCCTCGGGCGCATCCCGCAGCAGTCCCGCGACCGTGAGGATCGGGCCGCACCGCAAGACCGCGCCTGCAGTGACCTCGGCCAGATAGGTGGTGCGGTCGCCGATGTCCATGCGCGCTTCGACCCGACAGTCCAACCAGGAGATGGCCCCCTCGATCAAGGGCGCGCCGGCGGGTGTCTCGCGCGGCGGCAGGTCGGCAAACTTGTTCGCACGGTGCCCGGAGGCGAGCCCGAAGCGCCGAACGCTCGCGATATCCTCGGCTGCGATGAGATGCAGTGCGAAGGATCCGCTCGCCTCGATCAGGCCCCAGGTGTGATGGTGCTTGGCGACCGCGACGAGCATGCGCGGGATCTCGTGGACGATGGATGCGCGGGTTGCGGCCGTGGCGATGAAGCCGCCTCGGCGCGCCCCGTCGCGTGCCGTGACGAGCCACAGGGGTGGGTCGTAGAGATGGAAGACCTCATTGACGGCGTTGAGCGCCGATGGGCTCTGGACGTGCATATCGGGGCTCATGTCGGGTCGGACGGCCGCTGCACCGGGACGCGTCAGACCGAGGGAAGGCCCGGCACCAGGCTGTCGAGCTTCTCGGTGATGCTCTGCTCGATCCGCTCTCTGAAGGGTTTGAGCAGGAATCCGAGCGAGACCTCGAGGATCAGCAGGGTTTCGGTCACCTCGACACATCCGCTCGCGCCAGGCCGCGAAAAATCGAGCCGATTGCCGTCCCATGCACATTGGGCATCGAGCTCCTCGACGAGCAAATAGGCGAGGGCCTCGATCCGGTCAAGCGCCCGATCGAGGCCCAGTGCATGCTCGCGTTCGATGAAGATGTCCGTCATGTCGCTATTGTTGGTCCGTGTCGGGAGCCGGTCAAGGTGTACCGAGCAGATCGGGTCACCCCGGCGGGTCGGTCTCGATGTCCAGATAGGCCTCGGGTACGAAGCGCGGGGTACAGATGGCCAGGAAGACAAGGTCGCCCTCCCCGGTGTTGGCGATGCGTTGACTCCGATCGGCGGGGATGTAGACCAGATCACCCGGCCCGACGGACTGCGGCGGGATGCCCTCCACCTCGACGCGTCCCGCACCCGAGAGGATCAGATAGCGCTCGGCGATCCCGGCGAGACGATGCCGGCGTGTCGTGACGCCGGGCTCGACCTTGGCGCGGGCGACGGAGACCGCCGGGTCGTCCGTGCGATTCCAGGTCTCGAGGATGTAGCAGCCTTCGTCCGTGAAGAATTCGTCGGCCTCGCGCGGCGTGTGGATCACTCCGAGCGGCGGACTCATCCGCGCCCCGTCGCACGCCGATAGGCCGCCGAGCGACGGTCGCCGCCGCGTTGGCGCGGCAAGGCGCGCCGGTTCAGCGCCGTCTCGATCGCCCCGCAGAAGGTTTCATCGCCCAGCACCCATGCCTTGTTGGTGGCATCCCGAATCCGGGCCAGGAGGGCATCGTCCAGGGGCTGCTCGGCCTGTGCTGCATAGGCGGCACGGCGTGCCTTCGCACTGCGCCCGAGGCGATCGTACTCCGCGTGGACCGTGACCAAGGGGTCGTCGTCGCCCCGCGCGTTGGCCCCGTAGCTCGACCACCCGTAATCGCCGACGCTCCTCACCAGCCCGGCACGCACCGGGTTGGACTCTAGGTAGTGGCTGACCGGCAGCAGAAAGTGTTTCGGATCAAGCAGTGTCGCGCGGTAGCGTCCTTCCCAGAGGGTGCCGGTGCGCTGGTAGCGGGCGTTGAAGTGTTGGACATAGTAGCGCCCCACGTACTGCATCAATTTGCCGACACCATTGTCCAGGTGCGGCGTGAGCAAGAGGTGGAAGTGGTTCGGCATCAGCACGTAGGCATGCAGCTCGCATCCGAACTTCTCGGCGGCAGCCCCGATCTTTTCCCAGAGGAACCAATAGTCTTCTTCCTCGTACAGGATGCGTTCGTGATTGTTGCCGCGCTGGATGACGTGTTGCGGATAGCCGGGCAGGACGAATCTGGGCAAGCGTGCCATGGTTAGGGTCGGAGCCGGTTGGTTGACCTGCCTGTGAGTATAGAACCGATCCGAAAAGAGAACAGGTAACCGGCGGGTCCTTCGTCACTTCGACTCTCCGTGACCCCAGTGTCTCCGTGAGAGGCGGCGGTGTTCGAGCTGGAACCCGTATGCCGACGTTGACCGGTCGGTGGTGAGGGCCGGGCGGAACATGGCGACACGCTCGACTCGGCGCCGGCGTATACTTACGGATTTTTCCGGACGGAGTCGAAGATGCTCGACATCAACCCGATCGCCTACCAAATCAGTGACCTCAAGGGACGTGTCGAGTCCCTTAGGGGGTATCTTTGACTACCCGGAACGCAAAGAGCGTTTGACGGAAGTCCTGCGCGAGCTGGAAGACCCCAAGATCTGGAATGATCCTGAGCGCGCCCAGACGCTCGGCCGCGAGCGCGCGACGCTCGAGGCCATCGTGCTGACGATCGACGAGCTCACGACCGGCCTCGTCGATGCCGACGATCTGCTGGCACTGGCCGCCGAGGAGCAGGACGAGGACACGCTCGCGGCGGTCGCAAAGGATCTGGAGCGTCAGGAATCGCAGGTCGCCGAGCTGGAATTTCGCCGCATGTTTGCCGGTGAGATGGATGCGAAAAACGCCTATGTCGACGTCCAGGCCGGCTCGGGCGGGACCGAAGCGCAGGACTGGGCCGAGATACTGCTGCGCATGTACCTGCGCTGGGGCGAGCGCCGCGGCTTCAAGACCGAGCTGCTCGAGGTCTCGCCCGGCGAGGTCGCGGGCATCAAGTCGGCGACCATCCAGTTCACCGGCGACTACGCCTTTGGTTGGCTGCGCACCGAGACCGGTGTGCATCGCTTGGTGCGCAAATCGCCGTTCGACTCGGGCAACCGGCGCCACACCTCCTTTGCCGCCGTCTTCGTCTCGCCCGAGGTCGACGACACCGTCAACATCGAGATCAACCCTTCGGACCTGCGCATCGACGTCTATCGCGCAAGCGGCGCCGGCGGTCAGCATGTCAACCGAACGGAGTCGGCGGTGCGCATCACCCACAACCCGACCGGGATCGTGGTGCAGTGCCAGACGGATCGCTCGCAGCACAAGAACAAAGACCACGCGATGAAGCAGCTCAAGGCCAAGCTCTACGAGCTTGAGATGCAGAACCGGCGCGCCAGTCAACAGGCGATCGAAGACACCAAGTCCGACATCGGGTGGGGCAGCCAGATTCGCTCCTATGTCCTTGACCAGTCACGCATCAAGGATCTGCGGACCAACGTGGAGACCGCCAACACCCAGTCGGTGCTGGACGGGAATCTGGATCCCTTTATCGAGGCCAGTCTCAAAAGCGGTCTCTAATTGAACCGCGTCCGAGATTGAACCGCGTTCAAGTGTGTTCCGAAGCCTTGGTGGCAGCCGCGGCGTCGCGGTCTCCAGGGGGCTCCGAGCTGACGCGGTTCAAGATATTCAACACTTAAATTCTTAAACCGCTTCTACTGCGACGCGCGTTGGCGTGCGATGCACTCAATGATTCGACGACGTCGGCGTGTTGCGCCGGAAGCGGTTTAAGTAGGAGCAGGGCGATGAGCGAGCAAACCGAACAACACACAACGACGGCGGCGTCGAGCGAAGACGCGGTCGACGAGCACAAGCTGATCGCGCAGCGGCGCGAGAAGCTGTCGCAGTTGCGCGCCCAAGGCCCTGCGTTTCCGAACGATTTTCGGCGCGATGTGATCGCGGGCGAGCTGCTGGCCGAATACGGCGAGCACGAGCCCGAGGCGATCGAGGCGCTCGGGCTGCGCGTGAAGGTCGCCGGCCGGCTGATGAGTCGGCGCGTCATGGGCAAGGCGAGCTTCGCGCATGTGCAGGATATGTCCGGGCGCATCCAGCTCTTCGTCCAGCGCGATCTGATCGGCGAGGACGCCTACGCGGTCTTCAAGCGCGACTACGATCTCGGCGACATCCTCGGCGCGGAGGGTCTACTGTTCAAGACCAAGACCGGCGAGCTGTCGATCAAGTGCGACAACATTCGTTTGCTGACCAAGGCGTTGCGGCCGCTTCCCGAGAAGTTTCATGGTCTGACCGACATGGAGAGCCGCTACCGCCAGCGCTATCTCGATCTCATCATGAACGGCGGCACCCGCGAGACCTTCCGCATCCGCATCCGGGTCATCCAGTTCATCCGCGACTATCTGAACGCCCGTGGATACCTGGAGGTCGAGACCCCGATGATGCAGGTCATCCCCGGCGGTGCGGTCGCGCGTCCCTTCATCACACACCACAACGCCCTGGACATGCAGCTCTTTCTGCGCATCGCGCCCGAGCTGTTTCTCAAGCGTCTGGTGGTCGGCGGTCTGGAGAAGGTCTACGAGATCAACCGCAATTTCCGCAACGAGGGGCTTTCCACGCGCCACAACCCCGAGTTCACCATGCTCGAGTTCTACGAGGCGTACGCGGACTATCGCGACCTCATGGACCTCACCGAGAACATGCTGCGCGAGATGGCCGAGCAGGTCCTCGGCCGCACGCTGATCCAGTATCAAGGCGAGGACTACGACTTCGGCCGGCCCTTCGCGCGCATGACGGTCCGCGAGGCGATCCTGCACTTCAACCCGGATCTCGGAGCGGCCGATGTCGACGACCTCGAGCGCGCTCGTGCGGTCGCCGCCCGGCTGGGGATTGCGGTGAAGCCCGGCTGGGGCCTCGGCAAGCTCCAGATCGAGCTGTTCGAGCACACCGCCGAGCATCGTCTGATGGCCCCGACCTTCATCACCCAATACCCGACCGAGGTCTCCCCGCTGGCGCGGCGCAACGACGAGAACCCCTTCGTCACCGACCGCTTCGAGTTCTTCGTCGGCGGGCGCGAGATCGCCAACGGCTTCTCCGAGCTGAACGACGCCGAGGACCAGGCCGAGCGTTTCCGCCAGCAGGTCGCCGAGAAGGAGGCCGGGGATCTCGAGGCCATGTATTTCGACGCCGACTACATCCGCGCCTTGGAGCACGGCATGCCGCCGACGGCGGGCGAGGGCATCGGCATCGACCGCCTGGTCATGCTCTTCACCGACTCGCCCTCGATCCGGGATGTCCTGCTCTTTCCGCACATGCGCCCGGAGGCCGGCGGCTGAGTCGATCGGAGAGGTCCGGCGCGGCGGCTCGCCGCCGTTCCGCCGCAAGCTTGCCGGGGGTCCGCGATCACGCCTTTGGCGTCTATCCCGGCAAGGACTCGGGGGCGACGGACGAGTCGTCGCGCCGACCAAGCCGATGCTCCGCGCGGCATCGCCAGACGTCGCGCCCCTTTCGGTCGATCAGGCCAGGGTGGATTGGAGGGACCAAATGCACAGGACCGCAAAAGCCGCATGGCGGACGGCGCTGCCGATCATCGCCGTCACATTGACCCCGCTTGCGCACGCCGACACCGAGATCTGGACGCCGATTCCCGGCACCCGGACCCCCGATTACGGCGGTCCGCTCCTCATCGAGCGCGACGGCATCGTCTATCCCGCGATCAAAGGCACCCGCACCCCGGACTACGGCGCGTCCGACCGTCTGATCATCCGCGACGGCAAGATCTACAATGCCATTCCCGGCACCAACACCCCCGACTACGGCTCGGAGCAACGGCTGCTCAGAAACCGCTGACCCTCGGCGCTAGAGCGCGTTCGAGGCGGTTCCGGCATCGGCGAAGTTGAGATTGCTGTTGCGAGTCGTCGGGACTGTGGAAGAAGACGCGGGGGTTGCTCGCGGAACCGGCCGGGTCGCTGATCGGGTCGGATCGGCGAGTGCAGTGCAGTCCATCGGCGCCGGAGTGGGGTTCGGTGGACTTCGCTGTCGCTCGTCTACCCGACTGGGTGGTCTGATGAGGACGGGCGTCGGCGCCATCGTGGACGCCGACACAAAGGAGGTCGTCGAATGTTGGGTTGTTTGCGCTATCTGATCAATCTGGCGTTCTGGGCGCTTGTCGCGTACATCGGCTTTTTCATCGTCATGAGCTTCGTCTTCCGATGACACCTTGATGCCTTGTTCCTCACTTCGGAAATCGCGGTAGGTGGCGCGGAGCGCCACGGGGAATGCGTGACACCGCGGAGCGGATGTCACGAGTTCCTGAGTCACGTGTCAGAAGCAAGTCGAGCGCCGGATTCCAGGTGCGGTGCCGGCGTTTGCGGAGTCTTGCGTCGGAGTCAACCATCGAGTGCATCCGGGGCGGGTTCTGCGTCGTGGCCGATGCACGGCCGTTTCAGGCCGTCGCTTCGCCGGGCTCTCGTGCGAGGGCTTGGCGGATGCGCTCGAAGCGGCTGTTCAGGCCGGCGGAACGGAGCGCGGGGCCGCAGAGATACCACTCTTTGAGGAGTCTGGCGCTGCCTTGCAGGGGATCCTCCTCGCCGTCGACCATACGCTCGGTCAGGCGTGCGACTTGGTACTCCAAGCGCTGTTGGGCAAGCTCGGGCGGGGTTTCGACGCCGGCGAGGATTTCGAGCTGCAGACAGAGTTGGCTCAGGTGCGCGGCGTTGGCGTCGTAGCGGCGGCGCAGTCCGGCGAGCTGCTCGGGGTCTTGTGCGGCGGCGAGTGCGGAGGAGAAGCGCGCGGCGATGGCCTGCTGGATCTCGCTGTCTTGTTGCTCCGGGAGATCCGCCCAGGCCTGCTCGGCCGCTTCGGGGGCGAGCGGTGCGTCGGTTTCTCCGAGGAGTCCGAGCTCGAGACGCTCGCACAGCTCGGCTTGGCGTTGCAGCAGATCGAATGCGCCTCGGCGCTGTTGGTCCTCGCAGGCGTGCAGGTGCTGTCTGAGCGCCTCGCGGGTCTCGCGCCAGTGTTCGTTGAGTGGGCCGGCGCTCTGGCGCGGGATGGGCAGGGACTGGGCATCCTCCCAGCGCCGCTCGAGCTCGCGCAGCTCGGCGCGCAGTCGTTTCGGATTCTGCTCGGTTCGTGCGAGTTCGCGTCCGTCGGTGCAGATGGTCTCGCGCGTGGCGAGGTGCTCCTTCATCTCGTTGGCGTGCGCCTGGTGCAAGGCGGCGCGACGTTCGAAGATGGCGTCGCAGGCGCTGCGGAAGGTCTGCCAGAGCTTGTTCTCGTCCTTGTGGCGAGCCGGAACGGTGGTGTGCCACTCGCGCTGGAGTGACTTGGTCTGCTCGATGGCCGCGTCCAGATCGGGCTCCGCGACCAGGGCTTCGACCTTGGCGATCAGCGCGTGCTTCATCGCCTGATTGCGTTTGCGCTCCCCGTCCAGGCGGCGATCGAGCTGCTTGAGCGCTTGGCGGAAGCGCCCTTCGAGCGCCTTGAAGTGGCGCGGGTCCACCGGTCCGATGGAGGCCCAGGTGTGGCGGGTCTCGCGCTCGGCGCGCAGGACGCGTTTCCAGTCGATACGCTCCCAATCGACCTTGGAGAGGAAGTCTTCGATCTGGTCGCAGACGGACTCGCGCGCGGCACGGTTGGCCTCGCGCTCGGCCGCTTGGGCCTCGATGAAGGGGCGACAGCGTTCTTGGACGGCGTCGCACGCCTTATGGAAACGCTCGGCGAGGGCCGGGCTGGCGCGCGGTCCGGTCTGCTCCAGGCCCTTCCAGTCCATGCGCATGGTGTGGAGTCGCTCGCCGAGGGCTTGCAGGGGCAGGTCGGCTTCGATGAGCTGCTCCATCTCCTCGCAGAGGCCGTCGCGATGCTGATCGGCACCCCAGCGACGCCAGTGTTGAAGGTCGCGCAGGCGCGGTGCGAGCAGATGCAGGCGTGCCGCGATCTCCTCGGCAGCGCCCTTGGGCAGGGCGCTGGCCTCGACCAGATCCAGGCCGGCGCGCAGGCTTTGGAAGAGCGGGTCGGCCTTCTTCAGCTCGCCGTCCTCGAGGTGCTTCTCCAGCTCGGCGAGTTTTTCGGGGAGCTGCTTGAGACGGTGCTCGGCGTTTTTGCGCTGGGTTTTGGTGCGCGATTCGACGCGATCGACGAGTCCGAGGAAGACTTCGGTCTCGGCGGTTGCGGGGAGGTCGGCGGTGAGTGCGCGGGCCTGCTCGATGAAGGTCTTGGTCGCGCGCAGATCGATCGGCTTGGGCTCGTCGAGTAGCTTCTGTGCCCGATTGCTCGACTTATGCAGTTGCGACAGGCGCTTGCGCTGATCGTCGAGTGCCGTGCACGCGGCGTCGGCCGCGTCCATGAGCGTGCGGTAGCGCTGATCGAGGGGCCTCTGGCGCTGCGGCGGGAGGGCGTCTAGGGGGTCCCAGGCGGTCGAGACCCGTTCGCACAGGGCGCGAATCGCTTGCTCGCTGGTCAGCGTCGGTGCCTCGGCCAGGGTGTCGAGGAGGGCGAGGCGTTCGGTGTGCAGAGACTCGTGCGCCTCTTCGGCGGCGACCCTGGCGGCGGTCGCGCGCGCGTGACCGCCGTAGGCCAGGATGAAGTGCTCCCGTGCGCTTTCGTAGCGCGTGCGCCCGTCCGGCTCGACCTCCTCCCGGATCTCGGCCCATTGGCGGTCGAGTAGATCGAGGATGGCGCGATCCTGATTCCATTGCTCGAGCCGACCGAGACGCTCGGCCTTCTGGCAGAGCTCTTCGCAGAGTACGCGCACGCGCAGCGGCCGCTCTTCGCGCTCGGAGATCAGGCGGAGCTTCTCGCGTGCGCTGCGGTAGACGTTCTTGTCGCGCTTGCCGATCTGGCGCACGACCTGCTCGAGTGCGTCTTTGGTCTCGATACGCTCCATGGCCGCGCCACGGTTGGCGGCGAGGGGATCCTGAACCGCACAGAGCGCGAGCACCTCGGGAGACCGAAGCCGCTCGATGGCGGCGCGACGGACCTCGGGGTCCTGCCCTTGGAGGGCGACTTGCTCGAGGATGCGTGCGTCCTCGATGTGCGATAGCTCTGCGACCCGCGCATCCACGCTCACACCGTCGGGGGTGAGCTCTGCCGGCTGGGTTCCGCAGAGGAGATGGCGATAGCGGGCGGCGGCGATCTCGCGCACGCCGGCGTCCGCGTCGTCGGTGAGGATCAGGCGAAGATGGGACAGCGCGACGAGCCGCCGCGTGGCCTCGCGCCGCACCGCCGGGTCTTCATGAGTGCGGGCGCGTTCGGCCAGAACCTCCTGGTCCTCTTCCTTGTGCGTATCTTGTCGTTTTTTCTTGAGAAAGCGCTCGAATAGCATGTGTGACTCGCCAACCGTTGCCCACGGACCGGCCATTGTACTCAGAAACGCGAGCAAACGGTCCGACGACTCTATACCTCGTGCAGCACGGACGATGTGTCGAGACCGTTCCTTGTCGTTGTCGTTGTCGTATCGATGGTCGATGACGACAACGACAAGGACAACGACAATGATCTCGGACGGTTTCGGAATCTCTGCACTACTCCACTAAACCGCGTCCAGAGCGACATGCGTTATTTTCATGTTGTGTCGGGCTCAAGGATTTTTCCGACCTTTTTGGAGACGCGGTTTAAAATTTAATATTTTTGAATACTCTAAACCGCGCCAGCTCCGACAGTCGTCGGAGCTGGCGCGGCCGATCCACTCCAACACATGACGCATACCGCACCGGGCGCGGTTTAGATCCGACAGTGCTCCGGCAGGACTGCGTGAAGTCGGGCGTCCTCCGCAGGCAGTGCGATCCCGGCGTCCTCGGCGATGAGGCGAAGGACGGTGATGAAGGGGTATCCCGCGCCGGTCTCGGCCTTGGTCTCGAAACAAGCCTCGTAGGCGTCGGCGATGCGCCGAACGAGGCGACGGGCCGTTTCGCCGAGCGGGTCGTCCGGATGCGGGGGCGCCGCCGCTGCGGTCGTGGCGGCCGAAGGTGAGACAGGCTGCAAGGCGGGCGGCGTGTCGAGAAGGGTTGACGCGGCCCCGGCGATGCGCTCGACCTCGCGACAGACCGCGTCCAGATAGGTTTGGTCGTGGACACGGTCGAAGGGGTCGGAGCTGCGCAGACGACCGGTGATCGCCTCGCGCGACGGCTCGTCGAGTGCTCCGAGCCCCCGGACGAGCAGACGCGCCGTCTCCGCGAGTGCCGAGAGCGGTTCGCTTGGATTCGGTGTCGACTCCGTGGCTGGAGGTTCCGGCGGCTTGAGAGCCGGTACGGCAGCGGCCTCACCGACTTTCGCTGGGATGCGGGTGTCCTTCGTAGATGCGCGACAGCTCGCGATACCGTACTCGACGGCGGCGGCGAACAGCTCGCGGCTTTCCGGATCGCCGACGGTCTGGTCGGTCAGGCACGCGATTAGGGCGGCGCGTCCGGATTCGGAGAGTCGGTAGGGTTCGAGAAAGTGGGCCTTCTTGGTGCGTTTGAGCGCGTTCTGCGGCGGGGCATCCGGCGGCTCGGCCTCCGCGTTGCGCATCCGACGGCTGCGCGGCGGACTGCTCTGTCGGCCCGGTGTCGGCGTCGGGATGCCTGATTTTCGCATGATGCCGTTCCTTCCGCGGGCGGTTGCCCGGTGGCGGATGGTGCTCGCTGAACGCTTATTCGCGAACGAAAGGGTTGGTGCGTCGCTCCTCGCCCAGGGTCGACATCGGGCCGTGCCCGGGGATAAAGCGTACGTCGTCTCCGAGCGGAAACAGGCGCTCCCGGATGGAGTCGAGGAGCTGGCGATGGTTTCCGCGCGGAAAGTCCGTGCGTCCGATCGAGCCCTTGAAGAGAACGTCGCCGACCTGTGCGAGCTTGCCGCGTGCGTCGAAGAAGACGAGATGGCCCGGCGTGTGACCGGGGCAATGCAGGACCTCGAGGGTCTCCTCGCCGACGGCGATGCGCTCGCCCGGCTGCAGCCAGCGATCGGGCTCGAATGCGGTCACGGGCGGAAACCCGAACATCTCGCACTGCTCGACCAGGGCATTGAGCCAGAAGGCGTCGTCGGGGTGCGGGCCCCAGATCGGGATGCCGAGTCGGCGCGCGATCTCGGCGCTGGCGCCGACGTGGTCGAGGTGGCCGTGGGTGAGCAGAAGGTATTCGGGTTTCAGATCCAGCGCTGCGACCTGCTCGAGGATGCGCTCGGCCTCGCCGCCCGGATCGACGATGACGGCGGCAAGGGTGTGCTCGCACCAGAGTAAGGTGGTGTTCTGCTGAAAGGGGGTGACGGGGATGATTCGAAATTGCACGGGGTCTTGCTCACGCGGTCGGGACGAGATATCCGCGCATGGTTTCATCTGGTGTCCGGGTTGTCCAGGACGCGATGGGGGGTAAGTATGGTGTTTGAACACCAAATCCGTTGTCGTTGTCGTTGTCGTAATCGATTACGACAACGACAACGACAACGACATTAATCACGACAACGGCCTTTTGAACCGCTCACAAGGACGGGATACGGCCCTGTGTGGTTTCACGACCTGTGCGGGATCTCTGCGAGAGGGCGAGACGGCCTTTGTTCGTGCGCGGGGCCTCGGGTCGGGTTGCCCGCGCTCGACAAGCCCGACGCGGGGCCGTTGGCGGCAACCCGAATGCGCCTTCAGGAACGCAGAATGGCGTAGAGCGTATCCTTCAGAACCAAGCGTTCCTTCTTGAGCTCCTCGATGGTCTCGTCGGCGACGGGCGTCCCCAGCTCTTCGAGGTCGCGCACCCGGGCGTCGAGTGTGTCGTAGTCGTCCATCAGTTGCGCGAACTCGGCGTTGCTCGAGCGCAGTGCCGAGATCTTCGCTTCGAGATCGGGGAACTCGTGAAGGAGGTCGTGTGATTCGCCAAGCATTGTATCCGTTCCTCAAAAAGGTGCAGTAACCCGCGCAGTGGTCGCGCCGGCGGTCGTGTGGTCGGGGCGGGTTTGGCTCGCCGGGTGCAGGCGCAGCGGCGATCCCGGCTCGATGCCCCAAAATGATACCGCAGCGTTATGGGTCGGACATAGCCCGTTCACGCCGAACGGTCTGCTGGGCTGCCTTACTTGGTGTTCGCGTCCAGGTGTTTGATGACTGCGGCGGTCAGATCAAGCTTTTCGTCGAGATAGAGGAGTCCGGACATCCCGGGCTCGACGACCATGCCGACCTTGTTCTTCTTGGCGACGGCGGTGATGGAGTCGCGCGCCGGGCCGATAATCTCGCGGCTCTTGGTCTGCTGGACCTTCATGATCTCCTGTTGGAGGCCGTTTGCCTTCTCCTGGAAGGCTTCGATGCGCTTCTGAACGTCGGCCTCCTGCTTGCTGACTTGGTCGGTGCTCATCAGTGGTGAATCGCGCTCGAGCGATTGCTGGAGCTTACGGATCTCCTGCTCCTCGGCAGCCATCTCTTCGCCACGCGGCTCGAACTCCTCACGCAGCTGGTCTTGAAGACGTTTGCCCAGCTTGCTGTCCTCGAGAACCTTTTGCATGTCGACATAACCCAGCACGTCGGCGGCCAAGGCGTGGGTCGGCACGATGATGAAGAGCGCAAGCAAGAGAACGAGAGCAATACGGGACATGAGCGGGACTCCGAGGATCGAAAGAGTAGGGTAACGCAATACGCGGTCCGCGAGCATACAGCGGCGAGGCCGATCGCGGAACGGCGGCGCGCGCGATTCTAACCCCCGCTCTCGGCCAGGGGAAACCACTCGCAGAAACGACTCGCATGCTTGCGTCGCGGGCGCGCCTGTCGGATCCTGTCGCCCGACTCGGGCATTCGGATATCCGCCGAGGGTTCGCGGACTTGGGTCTGCTCGGCGATCGGCGACATCTTTTTCGGAGATCCACACCGTGGGCAACTCGTTGCAGGACCAATTGCTCAAGACCGGCTTGGTCGACGAGCAGAAGCTCAAGCAGGCACGTACCAGCAAGCACAAGAAGACCAAGCAGCACGCCGGTCCGCGCAGTACGGCCGTCGACAACGAGGCCCGGCTGGCCGCCGAGCGTGCCCGGCGCGAGAAGCTCGAGCGCGACCGCGAGCTCAATCTGCGACGTCAGGAAGAGGCGACCTTGCGTGCCGCGGAGAACGAGATTCGCCAGCTCGTGCATACCCATCGGGTGGTGCGCGATCGCGGCGATCTGGCGTTCAATTTCACCGACGGCACGACGCTCAAGCGCATCTATGTCAACAAGGAGCAGCACGCGAAGCTGGTCGCGGGAAGCCTGGCCGTCGTCCGACAGGATGCCTTCTACGAGGTCGTGCCCGCGGAGATCGCCGTGCGGGTGGCGGCGCGCGATGCGAGCCTGGTCTTGGTCCACAACAAGGCCGCCGAGGAGAAGGACGCGGATGATCCATACGCCGACTATCAGGTTCCGGACGACCTCATCTGGTAACGGGTAACGAACGCCGGTGATACGAGCCGGCGATGCGATCAGGCGCAGCGTCCCGTACTCATGATCCGACGTGATCGGAAGCCGCTGAATTCAAAGACCGATTGACAGGAAGACCACGGATGTCCGACATCGCCAACCTCAAGCTCGCCGTGCTCATCGATGCCGACAACGCCCAAGCGAGCATCGTCGAGGGGCTACTCGCCGAGGTCGCCAAATACGGCACGGCCCACGTGAAGCGCATCTACGGGGATTGGACCCTGCCCAATCTGGGGTCCTGGAAGGACACCCTGCTGCGGCACTCGATCCAGCCCATGCAGCAGTTTCGCTACACCAAGGGCAAGAACGCGACCGACGGGGCCATGATGATCGATGCCATGGATCTGCTGTACTCGCGCAACTTCGACGGCTTCTGCATCGTCTCGAGCGACAGCGACTTCACTCGCCTGGCGTCGCGTCTGCGCGAGTCCGGCATGACGGTGTACGGTTTCGGCGAGCAGAAAACCCCGGAGCCCTTCGTCGCGGCCTGCGACAAGTTCGTCTTCACCGAGGTGCTGCGCGAGGGTGCGGGCGGCGACTCGACGACGCGCAAGAGCGGCAAGGATCTGCAGCGCGACGCCAAATTGGTCAACCTGCTGCGTGCCGCACTGGACGGGGCCGCGGACGACACCGGTTGGGCCGAGCTCGGCGCCGTCGGCTCGGCGATCGCCAAGCGCAGCCCCGAGTTCGACTCGCGCAACTACGGTTATGCCAAGCTCAGCGGACTGCTCAAGGCGATCCAGCTCTTCGACATCGAAGAGCGACAGGTCGGGCGCGGGCCGCACAAGGCGCTGTTCGTGCGGGATCAGAAGTCGCCGGCTTAAGGTGATTTCGGGAAAAACGACCACCGTTTAGGGGCGATGTAGGGGCGATGTAGGGGCGACTTCAGTCGCCCCTACACATCTACACCCACGGTCGGCCAAAGGGCGACTGAAGTCGCCCCTACGCGGTGGCGGCCATGTGCCGCCGAGGCGCATCGTCGGCAGTCATGTTGGGTTTGTTCTTCAATCCTAGCCTCGCGCGACGGCGATGCCTTCCGGGATGCGCTCCATGATCGATACACACTGTCACTTGGATGTTGCCGAGTTCGATCCCGATCGAGGGGCGGTGTTGGCCCGGGCGCGCGCGGCGGGCGTGGCCGCTATCGTGGTTCCGGCGATCCATGCGCAGGGTTGGGACGGTCTGCTGACGCTCTGTGCCTCGGCGGAGGATCTCTACCCGGCGCTGGGTCTGCATCCGGTCTATCTCGATCGACATGGTGCGGCCGATCTCGATGGGCTGGAGCGGGCGATCGCCGAGCATCGCCCGCTGGCGGTCGGCGAGATCGGTCTGGACTATTTTCTGCCCGAGCTGGATCGGGCGGGTCAGCAGGCGCTGCTCGAGGCGCAGTTGTCGATCGCCAGGTCCGCGGATTTGCCGGTTCTTCTGCATGTGCGCAAGGCGCATGACGAGGTCTTGGCGACCCTGCGGCGTGCGCGGGTGAAGGGCGGCATCGCGCATGCCTTCAACGGCAGCCTCCTGCAGGCGCAGCAGTATCTGGATCTGGGGTTCCGGCTCGGCTTCGGGGGGATGTTGACCTTCACGCGCTCCTCGCGTCTGCGCCGTCTGGCGGCCGAGCTGCCGGGCGAGGCGATCGTGCTCGAGACGGATGCGCCGGACATGACGGTTGCTGCGCATCGGGGCGAGCGCAACAGTCCGGAGTATCTCCCGGATGTCCTGCAGGCGCTCGCGCAGATTCGCGGCGAATCGCCCGCCGCGCTGGCGGCCTCGACCACGCTCAACGCGTGCGATGCCTTGGGGCTTGCGATCGATGGCGCTTGCGGTCGATCGACGTCCTAAACCGCGCCCCCCGCTAAGGGTCGTGGATTCACCAAACGTCGAGCTCACTCGAAAGTGAGCATCTCGCTCTGGACGCGGTTTAGCATGGACCGATTAATGGAATAAATGATTGACACGATGAATCTTGAGTATGCTGGGGGCCTTTTGAATCGATCGTCTCGAGGGTCCTAGTCCGTGCCATATGCCGTATCCGCCGGTCGCTGGTTGTTCGCTCGATTCTTCCCGTTTCT
Source organism: Thiocapsa sp. (assembly GCF_018399035.1). Classification (GTDB taxonomy): domain Bacteria; phylum Pseudomonadota; class Gammaproteobacteria; order Chromatiales; family Chromatiaceae; genus Thiocapsa. The sequence continues at coordinate 1,234,373 of NZ_CP073760.1, read as the reverse complement.
GGCCTGGGTCGGGGAGCTCCGGCATCCCCGGACGCTGCGGGCCGACCTGATCGCGGGGATCACGGTGGCCCTGGTCCTGGTGCCGCAGTCGATGGCCTACGCCCAGCTCGCCGGGTTGCCCGTGCAGTACGGGCTGTATGCGGCCTTTCTGCCGCCGATCGTGGCGGCGCTGTTCGGCTCTTCTCGGCAGCTCTCGACCGGGCCGGTCGCGGTCGTCTCCTTGATGACGGCCGCGGCGATCGGGCCGCTGGTCGCGACGAATCCCGAGGGCTATGTTGCCTATGCGGTCCTGCTCGCCTTCATGGTCGGGATCTTTCAATTGATGTTGGGGTTGCTTCGACTCGGCGTGCTGGTTGACTTTCTGTCGCATCCGGTGGTCGTCGGATTCACCAACGCCGGCGCGCTCATCATCGCCACCTCTCAAATCGGCAAGCTCTTCGGGGTCAGCGTGTCGGGCTTCGAGCACCATTACGAGACCGTCTGGTACACCGTGCAGGCGGCGATGACGCAGACCCACCTGCCGACGCTCTGGATGGGTCTGTTGGCCATTGTGGTCTTGTTCGGTTTGCGCTCGGTTGCGCCGAAGGCCCCCTCGGTCCTGATCGCGGTCGCGGCGACGACGCTCTTGGCCTATTTCACCGGCTTCCAGGAGGCGGGCGGACGCGTGGTCGGCGAGATTCCGGTCGGGCTGCCCGGGATGACGCTGCCGTCGCTGGATTGGCCGGTGATGGTCAGTCTCATCACGGCCGCCGTGACGATCGCTCTGATCGGCTTCATGGAGGCCATGTCCATCGCCAAGGTCATGGCGGCACGCAGCCGCCAGCGTCTGGACGCCAATCAGGAGCTGGTGGGGCAGGGGCTGTCCAATATCGTCTCCGGTGCCTTTTCAGGCTATCCGGTGTCCGGCTCCTTCTCGCGCTCGGCGGTCAATTTCAACGCCGGGGCGGTCACGGGCTTTGCATCCGTGGTGGCCGGGCTGGCGGTTGCCGCTGCACTGCTTTGGCTGACCCCGCTGCTGTATCACCTGCCGCAGGCGACCCTGGCCGCGGTCATCATCATGGCCGTCGTGAGCCTCTTCAAGATCGCGCCGATCATTCATGCCTGGAAGGCCGAGCCCACCGACGGCGTGGTTGCCGTGGTGACCTTCGGGTTGACCCTGTTGTTTGCTCCGCACCTCGACCAGGGCATCCTGGCCGGAGTCGGCCTCTCGCTCATCCTCTTTCTGTTCCGGACCATGCGCCCGCGTTTTGCGGTCCTGTCGCGGTACGAGGACGGGACCATGCGCGACATCGCCGTGCATCATCTGCCGACCAGTCCCAAGATCTCGATCGTGCGTTTCGACGGCTCGCTCTATTTCGCCAACGCAGGCTATTTCGAGACCCGGGTCTTGGCGGTGGTCGCCGACAACCCGGAGCTGGAATTCATCATCGTCGACGGTGAGGGGATCAACCAGCTCGATGCGACCGGCGAAGAGGTGCTGCATCACTTGGCCGAGCGACTCCGCGAACGGGGGATCGAGATCCTGGTGGCACGGATGAAGAAGCAGTTCATGGATACCATTCGGCGCACCGGTCTGATCCATATCATGGGCGAGGATCACTTCTTCTCGCGCGTGACCTATGCCTTGAACTACGCCTGGGACCGGCTCGGCGACCGGTACGACCGAACGACCTGCCCGCTGCGCAGTACGGCGGGGATTTGAGGGTAATCTTCGTAGGCTAGACAAGCGCCGTAGGGACAAGCGTCGTAGGGAATATGGACGAGCGCAGCGTAGCCCACCAGCGCCGGAGCAGGCTGGGTGGACTTCGCTGCGCTCGTCCATCCTACGGCCTTAATCCGCCCTTCACACGATCGTCCTCTGCGATTTCACGACCTCGTAAGCCGCGAGCGCCGCCTCGCGTGATGCCTTGAGATCGACGATCGGGGCCGGGTAGTCGCGCCCGATCCGGAGGCCCGAGTGATCGAGCAGGGCGGTCGGCGCGCTCCAGGGTTGATGGATGTATTGGTCCGGCAGGCGGGTCAGCTCCGGGCACCAGCGTCGAACATAGGTTCCGCTTTTGTCGAAGCGCTCGCCCTGCAGGACCGGGTTGAAGATGCGGAAATAGGGCGCGGCGTCCGCGCCGCAGCCGGCGCTCCACTGCCAGCCGAGGCTGTTGGCGGCGAGGTCCGCGTCGATCAGGGTGTCCCAGAACCAGCGTGTCCCGGCCTGCCAGGGCAGGCGCAGATTCTTGGTCAGGAAGGAGGCGACGACCATGCGCACCCGGTTGTGCATCCAGCCGGTGTGCCGGAGCTGGCGCATGCCGGCATCCACCAGCGGGATGCCGGTCTCGCCGCGCTGCCAAGCCCGGAGCAGCCGCTCGGCATCCTCCTTGCGCCAAGGCAGGGCGGCGAAGCGTCGATCCAGCGGCTCGTCCGTGGTGTGCGGGTAGTGATAGATCAGATGGTGGGCAAACTCGCGCCAGCCGATCTCGCGCACGAAGGACTCGACCGGATCCGCGCTCGGGTCGTCCCACTGCTCTTTGACCATGGCGATGATCCGACGCGGACCGATCTCGCCGAAGTGCAGGTGCGGCGAGAGCTCGGATGTCCCGGCTTGCGCCGGCAGGTCGCGCTCGGTCGCGTAACCCCGGACACGGTCTCGCAGGAAGGTGCGTGCATGCTCGAGCGCGGCGGTCTCGCCCGGTGTCCAGGTCTCGCGCAAGCCCGCGTCCCAAGGGACGGTCGGCAGCAGGCCCAGGTGATCGAGTGGCAGCGAGTCGAGCAACTCGGGAGGCGGCGGCAAGGCCGCCGGAGCGGGCAGGGGGCGTACGTCGGGAAGGCGAGCGGCGCAGCGGCGCCAGAAGGCGGTGAACACCCGGTAGGGCTCGCCGTTGCCGGTGGCGATTTCCCAAGGCTCGAACAACAGGGATGCGTTGTGGCTGTCCACCCGCAGGCCATCGGCCCGTAATGCTTGCTTGATCCGACCGTCGCGTTCGCGCGAGGTCGGATCGTAGAGACGATTCCAGTGGATGCGCGTCGCGCCGGTCGCCGCGACGATGCGCCTCAGCTCGGCGAGACTGTCCCCGCGTGCGATCAGGAGCCGACTGCCGAACGCCTGTAGAGCCTGGTCCAGGCTCGCCAGGCTGCCGTGCAGCCACCAGCGACTCGCCGCGCCGGGCGCCCAAGGCGCCTCCGAGTCCGGGTCGTGGATATAGACGGGTACGAGTCTGTCGCAGTCGACCAGGGCCTCTTGCAGGGCTGGGTTGTCGTCGAGACGCAGGTCGCGACGGAGCCAAAGGATGACGGTGCTCGGCATGGGGCGTCCGGACGCGGTTCAGTCCGCGAAGACCTCGTCGAAGAACCCCTGCATCAGTGTCCAAGAGCGTGCATCGGCCTTGGGATCGTAGGCGAGTGCGTCCATCCCGTAGGCGGCGGCGCCCGGGTTGGTGAAGCCGTGGCGTGCCCCGGAATAGACGACCATCTGCCAATCGGCACCGGCGGTGTCGAGCCCCTCTTTAAAGGCGGCGATGCGCTCGGGCGGGACGAAGCTGTCGGCCTCGCCGTGGGCGATCAGGATACTGGGTTTGATGGTGCCGGGTTCCAGGTTGCCGGTCGGGGGCAGTGAGCCGTGGAAGCTCGCGACGCCGTCGAGATCGGCACCGGCATAGGCCAGCTGCATCACGGTGGCGCCCCCGAAGCAGTAGCCGATGGCGGCGAGTTTCTCGGTATCGACACGGTCGCTGGCCTTCAGCGTCTCGAGTCCGGCCATGGCGCGCTGCTGCCAGGCGGATTGATTGGCGGTGATCTGCTGCATCCAGCCCTGGGCGTCGGGCGCGTGCTCGGTCACCTTGTTGTCGCCGTACATGTCGGCGGCGAAGGCAACATAGCCCAGCTCGGCAAGCATCTCGGTGCGTTTTTTCACGTAGTCGTTGAGGCCCCACCATTCGTGGACGACGAGCACGCCGGGGCGCTTGCCCTCGATCGAATCGTCGTAGCTGAGGTAGCCCGTGAGGAGGGTGTCGCCGTCGCGGTACTCGACACGCTCGGTCTGGACGGCGGCGCCCGCGACGAGAGGGGCGCAGAGCAGCAAGGCGGCCATGTGGGTCGATGGTCTTCTCATGAGTCTCTCCGATCCGGTGGTTGACTGGGCTTTGAAACAGGTCGGGGTTGGCGGCCGCGAGCTGCCGAAGGGGCGGGCGCCGACGCGGTTCGAGAGATGTCAGGCCATTCGGTCCGAATGGCAACCCCGAGGCTATCGGTCCAGCGCAACGAGCCGTCGGCGTGATTGTCACGCGATCGGCATTGCGACAGGCGCGGGACCTCTCTATCCTAATGCTGCAATGCAACAGGTCGCCGGGACCCCTTTCTCGATCCCGACCCCCTTCGCGACGAGAGCATCAGGCGTGCCCGATCAACTCATCGACGTGCGCACTGACGCTGCGTCCGAGCGCGGACAGACTGTAGCCGCCTTCCAGACAGGACACGACTCGCTCTTGTGCATGCCGGCGTGCCAACAGGTGGAGCTCGCGAGTGATCCAGGCATAATCGGGCTCGCGCAGATTGAAGTGCGCCATGTCGTCTTCGACGTGCCCGTCGAACCCCGCCGAAATCATGACCAGCTGAGGCGCGAAGGCGTCGAGCTTGGGCAGCCATGCGGCCTCCACGGCGGCCCGAAAGGCGGCCCCGTCGGTCAGCTTGGGCAGCGGCAGGTTGAGGATGTTGGGCACCTTGGTGTCTGCGCCGCATCCGGGATAGAAGGGGTGCTGAAAGCTCGAGCAGAAGAGCACGCGCTCGTCGCCGCTGAAGATCTCCTCGGTGCCGTTGCCGTGGTGGACGTCGAAATCGACGATGGCGATACGCTCGATGCCGTATTCGGCCATCGCATATGCGGCGCCGACGGCGACGTTGTTGAAGAGGCAGAACCCTCCGGTCGTGCGCCGCCCGGCATGATGGCCGGGCGGGCGCACGCAACAAAAGGCGGCGTGATGTTTTTCGCTCATCACCAGGTCGACCCCGAGGATGGCGCCGCCGGCCGCGCGCAGGGCAGCCGGCAGGGTGTGGCTGTTCATGGCGGTGTCGCCGTCGACCCAAACCAGGACGTCGTCGACCTCGGGGGCGGCGTCGATCAGCCCTTGGACATAATCCGCGTCGTGCACGCGGGTCAACTGCGCCACGCTCGCCTCGGGTGCGTCGTAGTGGGTGACCAGCATCTCCATCCCGGAGGCAATCATGCGATCCTGGATGGCGTAGAGTCGCTCCGGACACTCGGGATGGTGCGCGCCCATCTTGTGCTGCTGACAGGAGGGGTGAGAGATGAAGGCGAGGTTCATGCAAAGGTCCTCAAGGCATTGATCGCGCGCGGGACACTGACGGCGCCCGGGCAATTCTCGTTGTCGGTCGGCGCGTTGCCGCGCCCGTGTCGAATCCCTGAATCCTATCTTTACGAGCTTTTTGGTCTTCGAAACGCGTCTACGCGGCCACCTGTGGATGTATCCGAGGTCGAGTCGACACAGCACTCGGGCATGTCACGCCCGACGCGTTTCGAACGCGGTTTAGCTTAATCTTTTTTATTGCCCGGGAGGGCGATTCCATGCGCGTATCCGATATCGAACAACTCTTCACGCCCACCGCCGTTGCGGTCTTCGGGGCCAGCGACAGCGAGGGGTCCATCGGCGGCATCGTGTTTCGCAATCTGCTGGCCGGTGGTTTCAAAGGCAATGCCTATGCGATCAATCCCAAGTATAAGGAGGTGGCCGGGGAGCCCTGCTATCGGGATCTGGGCCAACTCGACAAGCATGTCGACCTGGCGTTGATCGCCACGCCCGCCGATCGGGTCCCGGAGATCCTCAAACAGTGCGGCGGCTACGGGGTCAAGGTGGCGGTGGTCCACTCGGCCGGTTTCGGCGAATACGGCGAACGCGGGATCAACCTTCAGGAACGCATGGTCGAGGCGGCCCGGAGCAACCGCATTCGCGTTCTCGGACCCAACTGCATCGGGGCGATGCGTCCTCAACACGGTCTGAACGCCAGCGTCGGACAGGATCTTCCGCGCCGCGGCAACGTCGCTCTGGTGTCGCAATCCGGTGCCATCTGCACGGCGATGATCGATTGGTCCGAGCGTCGCCGTATCGGGTTCTCGGCGATGGTCTCGCTGGGCGCGGCGGCCGACGTCGATTTCGGGGACGTGCTCGACTATCTTGCCCTGGACAGCCAGACGCAATGCATCCTGCTCTACGTGGAGGGGATCCGCAACGCACGACATTTCATGAGCGGTCTGCGTGCCGCGGCGCGACTGAAGCCCGTCGTGGTGGTCAAGGCCGGACGCCACCCGGCCGGAACCCGCGCGGTCAAGTCGCACACCGGCGCCTATGTGGGCTCGGCGGACGTGTTCCGCGCCGTCACCGAGCGTGCGGGCGTGGTGCAGGTCTCCAACCTCGATCAGTTGTTCGCGGCCGCCCAGGTCTTCGGCACGCGTCGCCGTCTGGCGGGCGACCGCATCGCCGTCATCACCAACGGCGGCGGACCGGGCGTGCTGGCTGCCGATCGCATCGTGGAATTGGGCCTCTCGCTCGCGCAGATCAGCGATACGACGCGTCAGACCCTGGAGAAGGGGCTCCCCGACCATTGGTCCCACGGCAACCCGATCGACATCATCGGCGACGCACCGCCGGAGCGTTACCGGCTGGCCCTGGATGCCTGTCTCGCGGATCCTGAGGTCGACGGTGTGCTCTGTATCTTGGCGCCCTTGGTGTTCGGGGATCCGGTGGCCACGGCCGAGGAGGTCATCGCCGCGGCCAAGGACAGCCGCAAACCGGTGCTCGCCTGTTGGATGGGTGGAAAGCGGGTGGCCGAGGCCCAGGAGCTGCTGGCCGAGTACGATGTGCCGCATTTCGACAGCCCGGAGGTCGCGATCGACGCCTTCTCGTTCCTCGCCACCCACCAGCGCAACCAGAAGCTGCTGATGCAGTCGCCGGGCCCGCTCTCGCAGGAAGATGCGCCGGACGTGGAGGGCGCGCGTCTGATCATCGAGGGCGTCATGGCCGAGGGGCGTAAGACGCTGGGTACGGTCGAGGCGAAGGCGATCCTCTCGGCGTTCCGCATCCCGACCATGCAGGCAGTCCTGACCCGTACCCCGAACGAGGCGCTGATGGCGGCACAAGCCCTTGGTTTTCCGGTGGTCATGAAGATCAACTCGCCGGACCTGGAGCACAAGTCCGATGTCGACGGCGTGCGTCTGAATATCGACGATGCCCAATCGGTGCGCCGAACCTTCACCGAGATCGTCGAGCGTGCCAAGCGGCTACGCCCGGATGCGCGCATGGAGGGCATCACGGTCGAGCACATGGCCTCCACACGTGCGGCACGCGAGATGATGATCGGCGTGACCCGGGATCGGATCTTCGGTCCCGTGATCAGTTTCGGTGCCGGCGGCACCAAGGTCGAGGTCCTCGAGGACCGCGCGCTCGGTCTGCCGCCGCTCAACGCGTTCATCATCCAGACCATGATCGACCACACCCGGATCGTGCGTCTCATGGGCGCCTTTCAGCATATGCCGCCGATGAATCGCGTGGCCTTGGCAAAGATTCTTCAACGGGTTTCAGAGATGGTCTGCGAGTTGCCCGAGATCATCTCGATGGACATCAACCCGCTGATCGGCAACGACAAGGATGTCGTCGCCGTGGATGCGCGCATCAAGGTCGACTATCGTCCGCCCCAGCAGACGACTTACGGGCACATGGCGATCCACCCCTACCCGAGCCACCTCATCGAGCGCGTCCAGTTGCCGGACGGCAAGGACCTGGTGATTCGCCCGATTCGCCCGGAGGATGCCCAGATGGAGCAGGAGTTCGTTCGCGGGCTTTCGGAGCAGACCAAGTATTTCAGGTTCATGCAGGCGATCAAGGAGCTGACGCCCGAGATGTTGGTGCGCTTCACCCAGATCGACTACGACCGCGAGATGGCCCTGATCGGCGTGGTCGAGCACGACGGGACCGACGTGCAGGTCGGCGTGTCCCGTTATATGGCGCGACCGGGTGGGGAGGCCTGCGAGTTCGCGATCGTGGTCTCCGATACCTGGCGAAACCTCGGCATCGGCGCAAGGTTGATGCGTTCGCTCATGCAGAATGCGCGCTCGCGCGGCTTTCGTGTCATGGACGGCGAGGTGCTCAGTGCCAACAATCGGATGCTGGCTTTGGTGAAATCACTCGGTTTCCGCATCGAGAGCGACCCCCAGGACATGGCGGTCAAATGGGTCAGTAAGGTGCTTTAAACCGCGCCCAGTGCGGTATGCGATGTTTTTGGATGGGATCGGCCCCGGCGGATTTCAGAACCGCTGGAGCCGGCGCGGTTTAAAGTATTAAAAAATATAAAATTTTAAACCGCGCCCCCCGCTAAGGGTCGTGGATTCACCAAACTTCGAACTCACTCGAAAGTTAGGTGATTTCCGCAAACTTCCATACCCGTAGGTTGTGCTGACGATAGGAAGAACAACTTGCGCCGACGGTTGGTTGTGCCTCGCACGGCTCGGCACAACCTACGCCCTTGGCATGAAGGTTTCCGGAATTCGCCTTAGGCCGCGTACCGAATCTACGATTCGGGGCGGAGGGCCGCAAGCATCAAGCAACCACCTGACTAGCAAGGAGCTTCAGCCACGCGCCGAATCTACGATTCGGGGCGGAGGGCCGCACGTATCGAGCAACCAAAACCAGTGAGGGCGAGCCTGGCGAGCCGCGTTGCGGCAGTGTGTGTCGAGCGCCGACGGCGCGACCGATGTCAGCCCGGGGCTGCGCCCCGGGTTGCAATCAACCAAAATCCTTGAGCCCTGAAAGGGCGGTCTAGAGAGGTCAGGCGCGAATCACGCGAATGGAGCGCCCCCGGGGACTGCTCCGGGTGGCGCTGTCGGTGCGTTCGGCGATCGGCGGCTGTCCGGCGCGTCGGTCGAAGATCACCAGCCAGCCGCTGTCCAGCCCCAAGCCGGCGAGATAGTCGTCGAGCTGGATCAGCCCTTCGGTCTGCGGATCGGGGCGGCCGTCGCGCCAGACCTTGAGCTCCATCCCCAGCGTCACCGCCCCATAGCGCAGACACAGATCCATGCGCCCGGAGCCGATGGCGTATTCGCGCTCCAGGGTGCCGCCGCCGTTGATCACCCGGTGCAGAAAGGCCATGAGCACCAGATGCGGGGCGATCTCGTGATACGGGGCGCTTTTGAGCAGCGGCTCGCCGTGTTGGCGCCAGAAGGCGAGGAAGGCGTCGAGCAGCGCGGCCGGATCCAGGGTGCCGTCGGCCTTGAGCCAGCTCGGCGCGATGCGGGGCAGCGAATCCCGGGGACCGCTGGCCAGGACGCGTGGCAGCACCTCGCGATAGATGGGGTTGGCGACGATCAGGCCACCGGCGCCGTCGCGCCTGAGCAGCCCGAGATCGACCAGATAGTCGCGGTCGTCCTCGGCCACCGTCTCGGGCGTCAGCCCGGCCAACATCGGCTCGATGACGCGCCGCACCCGCGGTTCCTGGAGCTTGTGGGCGAGCTGATCGAGATGCGTGACGCGCTCGACGATCATCGCCTCCTTGGCCTGATCGATGAGGTCTAAGGTAATCGGCCGGGACCGGTCGCGACCGGCGGGCAGTTTGAAACAGGCGCGGTAGGCCAGCGCGTTGACCAGCCAGGGCTGGCCCTGGGTCAATTCCCACACCCGATCGAGCGCCTCCGGGGTGAAGACCTGCCCGGTCTCTTGGGTATGCTCCAGCAGCAGGGTGCGGGTCTCCGCGGCGCTGAAGTCGCCCAGCCGCAGCGATTCGGCCTTGATGTTGAAGGCGCTGCCGCCGGTGATGACCTCGCGTTCGGAGCTGGCATGAATGCGGTAGTCGCGCAGATCGCGCACGCCGCACAGGATGACGGTCTGGGGAAAGGCCGCAGGGCGTTGTGGATAGCCGGCCCGCAGTTGGCGCAACAGCGACAGCAGGGTATCCCCGACCAGGGCATCGACCTCGTCCAGCAGCAGCACCAGCGGTTGCGGCGTCTGCTGACACCACTGACTTAAAAAAACGTTCAGTACCGAGCCGGGCGCGGTGGTGGACAAGACGTCCCGCGCGTGGCGCGGGCGCTCCTCGTCGCCGAGCCAGACCTGGGCCGAGGTGGCGATGTCGGTGACGATGGTCGCCATGGCCTCGGCGAGGCGCTCGCGCCAGGCCTGGGCGCCCTCCAGATTGGCATAGACCGCCCGATAGCGCCCCTCCTGATTCAGATGCGCCATGAGCGCCAGCAGGCAGGAGGTCTTGCCGGTCTGGCGCGGGGCGTGGAGCAGGAAGTATTTTTCCTGGTCGATCAGACTGAGGACTTCGGCCAGATCCCAGCGCGACAGCGGCGGCAGGCTGTAGTGACGGTCTGGCCGAACCGGGCCTTCGGTGGTGAAGAAGCGCATGGCGTCTCTCGCGGATCGTGGATCGCGGATCGTGGATCGTGGGGAGCATAGCATCGTCGCCTGTCACACCGCTTCTGGCTCCGATTCCGTCTCGTCGTCCATGACGCAGCCCGCGCCGAAGACTGCCCGGCGGATCGCCGAGTTGGACGCCGATCATACCGGAAGCGCCGGTTTTCCGAAGTCGGCCATTCTGCGCCCCGTCCGGAAGCGAACACGCCGCCGGGTTGGGGATCTCGACTGCAGCGTGCGTGGCGACATCCGGGCACCTGATCAATGAGTTTAGGTGATTTCCGCAAACTTCCATACCCGTAGGTTGTGCTGATGATAGGAAGCACAACTTGCGCCGACGGTTGGTTGTGCCTCGCACGGCTCGGCACAACCTACGCCCTTGGCATGAAGGTTTCCGGAATTCGCCTTAGCATCTCGCTCTGGACGCGGTTTAAGGCGAATTACGGGGAAAGTTATACCATTGTGTGAGATAGTCGTGACTGGCTTTGAAGCAACGCGCGGATTGTCATGATCTCTGATCCGAATCCAACCGCCCCGGATGCGGGGCATCGCGAGGATCTCAAACTCGCCGCCTCGAAAATGCTCGGAGCGGAGCGACGGGCGTTCCAAGCGGCGATGGCCGTGAAATAGTGCGCCGGGAGCGCCCGGCAGGCCGAAGCCGTCTTCGGGTGGAGCCGCCAAGCGGTGGAGCTGGGTCTGCATGAGCGGCGCACCGGGGTGGTCTGCTTGAGCGCACAGTCGGCGTTTGGCGGCGACAAACTTTGGGAAGAGAAACATCCCGCGGCGGCAGCCGTGCTGTGGGAACTGGCGGATGCGCACTCGCAACAAGACCCGACTTTCCGGACGACGCAGTCGTTTACCCGTTTGACCGCGGCGGAAGCCCTGAGGCAATTGCGCGCACGCGGCATCGCCGAGGCCGAGTTGCCGTCGCCGAGCACGATGGCCGAGATACTGAACCGCAACGGCTACCGGCTGCGGCCGGTGCTCAAGGCCAAACCCCAAAAAAAGTCCCGCAAACCGATGCTGTTTTCGACACTATCCGGGCCAAAGACCAACGCGACGCGGGCGGACGCGTCGCGCGACTGAGCATCGACTGCAAGGCCACGGTGATGATCGGCGAGTACTCGCGCGGCGGCTGTCGCCGCGGCGAGACCAAGGCCGCCGACCACGACATGGGCTGTCACGAGAAATACACCCCGTTCGGTCTGGTCAACGAGGACACCGGCGCGCTGCACCTGACCTTCGGAAGTTCCGCCAAGACCAGCGACTTCATCGTCGACTGCCTGTATGACTGGTGGGAACGGCAATCGCCCGAGCAGCGCGAGCGCATCACCCTGGTTCGGATCAAGGCCGACAACGGCCCGGAAAGCAACGGGCGACGCACCCCATTTCTCAACCGCATGGTCGCGTTCGCCGATCACATCGGCAAACCCGTTCAGCTGTTGTACTACCCGCCCTATCACAGCAAATACAATCCGGTGGAACGCTGCCGGGGGATCCTGGAACAGCATTGGAACGGTACGCTCCTAGTGGACGCCCGGACCATGCTCGAGTGGGCCAAGAGCATGACCTGGAAGGGACTGAACCCGGTCGTGGAGATGAGTCGTCAGGTCTACGACAAAGGGATCTCACTGTCCAAGACGGCCATGAAGGACATCGAGGCGCGCTTGCAGCGAAACCCGGAACTTCCGAAATGGGACATCCTGATCCAACCGGCAGTCTCGGTATGAAAGTTCACGGAAATCGCCTAATTGCTTGATCTAAATGGGGCTTGACTGATGGGTAGGATAGGTGGAGCGTCAGCGAAACCCATTCTCCAGACCGCCGCGTTGCCGGGTTTCGGTCCGATGCCCTTGGTGCGGGGTGGATGGGTTTCGCTGACGCTCTACCTATTCAGGCCGCTCTGAACGCGGTTTAATTTTATATTTTTTAATACTTTAAACCGCGCCGGCTCCAGCGGCTCTGAAATCCGCCGGGGCCGAGCCCATCCAAAAACATCGCATACCGCACTGGGCGCGGTTTAAATGCTGACCTTGAGCTTCTGCCCCGGACGGATCTTGTTGTCGTCGGGCCGCATCTTGTTGAGCTTGCGCAACTCGTCGACCGTGATGCCGTTCTGAACCGCGACGCGATAGAGCGTCTCTTGCGGTTTGACGACATGGTAGCGCGCTGCGGTCGCCGCCTTCTTGGGCTGCTGCGCAGCAGATGCCTTCGCGATCTGCTTGGTGGACGCTTTCGCCACGGGTTTCGCCGCTGCCGACGTGGTCGTCGATTTGGCTGCCGGTCGCTCGGCCTTGGCGATTGCCTGACGGGCCACCGGCGATGCCTTGGGCTCGGCGCGGGCGACCATGACGTTGGCGACCGGCGGCGGGTGGCTGGCGACGCGTCGCTTGGTCCCGGCCGGGAGCCACACCGTGCTGCCGGGGGGCAGATGCGCACGACCGTCGCGTGCGCGCTCTCGCCAGTGCATGTTCAGGTCGGCAAGGCGATAGGGGGTCACGCCGTAGTGTCCCGCGATATGGTTCACCGGCATGCTGTGCTGGAGGACCAGGCGGTCGTGCGGCCAAGGCTCTTCGCGCCGGACGCCCTCGGGGAAATAACGATCGGCGTTGTGCGTGACATCGCGGGCGGCGATGAACCCGGCGTAGAAATTACGCGAGGAAAATCCGAAGTACGGTCCCCGATAGTTCTTCACGATCCCGCCGAAGTCGTCGCCGAACTGGGCCTTGGCATTCGCCATTCCACCTTGCCCGTGATTGTAGGAGGTGATGGCGAGCGGCCAGCTTCCGAGTCGGCGGTGGGCCTGGGACAGATAACGAGCGGCGCCGTCGGCAGCCACAATGGGGTCGAAGCGATCGTCAATACTGTCGTTGACGTTCATGTACATGCGCCCGGTTGCCGGCATGAACTGCCAGACCCCGGCCGCGCCGACGCTCGATCGGGCATTGGTCTGGAACGACGACTCCACGTGCGGGAGGTAGGCGAGGTCTTCGGGAACGCCATGACTGCGCATGATCTCGCGGAAGGCCGGATCGTAGCGTCCGCTGATCTCGATCCCGCGATGGAACCGCTCGCGCAGCCCGCGTTGACTGCGTACCCGGTCTGCCGCCCCGTAGACGGCACCGCGACCGCTGCCGGCCTGCTCGAATTTGGCGAGCAGGGCCTGGTCGCCTGCGGTAAGGGACTGTCCGGTCCGAATGTGGTTCTCCAACTGACGCAACTGCTCGGTGTGGGCGTCTCTGCGAGCGCGCACCAGCTCGCGCTGGGAGTCCGTGTAGCCCTCTTTGATGGGCCCGGGGAGCTTCACGACCTCGTAGACGACACCCATGTGCTCGTTGTCGTGGATGGCGACTTCTCCGCGACTCCAGACGCCGTAGACATGGCGCCAGAAATCCACATTCGGCTGGATCTCGGCCGGAACGGGAAAGGTGTCGGAGCCGGCCACAAGATCGCCCTGCGTCCCGCTCTCGCCCGAGGTGGTGCGTTGGCCCCCGTCGCTGCCGCAGCCCGCCAAGCCGAGCAGGGCAAGCGACAACAGCAGGAACGACAAATACCTGATACTGATCGGATAGGTCGGCATGGTCCGTGTGTCCTCTCGAGCGTGATCCGGGCGCGTCGAAGCCCCTGCGACGGCGGCTGACCCCAATGAGTGCGCCGGCTCGTTCGGGGCAAGGGCGATGCCATATGAATGAGCAGCGATATTACCCGCTCGGCACGCGCGCTCCGTGCGATCTGTTCGACGACGATTTGATACTGGCTCACGAAAGCTGACTTTGCAATGGCCGATTGCAGAGAAAACGCCTTCTTTCTTGATCCGCTCACCAGGGCACGTATTCTTGAAGCGGCTTGAGTTGTTGCTATCGAATATCATATTTTTCAGCGTTTTATGTCAATTGATCACGGCAATGGGTTGCCATTCTTCTCGGCGTTCCCTTTGATTGAAATCGATCCCGATTATCCGCTTGATCAGCCCTGAAGCGGATGCAGACCTTCCGCTTCGAGTAATGAGACCAAGCGGATGAGAGGCAATCCGATCAGGGTATTGGGATCGTCACCTTCGAGCCGCTCGAATAACGCGATACCGAGACCTTCCGACTTGAAGCTGCCGGCGCAATCGAAGGGTTGCTCGCGATCCAGGTAACTCTCGATCTGCTGTCGGTCGAGGCGTCTGAAGTGGACGCGAAAGGGTTCGACGAGGGTTTGCGCGCGGCCGCTTGCCGTGTCGAGTAGACATAAGCCGGTTTGGAAGACGACCATCCGCCCGGATGCCTGCTCCAGTTGAGCGATGGCGTTTGCGCGGTCGCCGGGTTTTCCCAAGACATCGTCGTCGAGACAGGCAACTTGATCCGACCCGATCACGAGTGCGTTCGGATGTGTCGGCGCGATCGCCCTTGCCTTGGCCTCCGCCAAGCGCAGAACCAGGACCTGCGGCGATTCGCCGGGTCGGCGTCGTTCGTCGATGTCGGGAGCGGCGGTCGTAAAGGGCAGGCCCAAACGCTCCAAGAGCTGGCGCCGGTAAGGCGAGGTCGAGGCAAGGACGAGCGCGGGCGCAGGCACGGTGTCGGGATCCTGATGCGGTTTCCGGAGGTCGCCCCAAGGCCTAACGGTCAAGGCCGGGCACTCGGTCGGTCGGGCTGAAGTATAAAACAAAAAAGCCCTCGCAATCGATTGCGAGGGCTTGAATTGATCCGCCCGGCCGATAGCCGGGCATGCAGTGTCGCAGAGGAAGGTCAGACCCCGCCGACGGCACCTCCGACGACGGGCGGCTCTTTGCGCGGCGCGCCCCCTTTGGGAAGGTCGCCGTTGCTGCCGGACTTCGACTTGGTGCTGCCGAAGTCGTCGTCGGGTTCACGCATCGGCTGACCGGACATGATGTCGTCGATTTGATCCTTGCCGATCGTCTCGAACTTGAGCAATGCCTCGGCCATCGTATGCAGCTTCTCGAGGTTCTCCTCGAGCACCTGCTTCGCGCGCTTGTAGTTCCGGTCGATGATCTGCCGCACCTCCTTGTCGATCGCCTGCGCGGTCTCCGGCGAGACCTGACGCTGCTGCGTGACCGAGCGCCCCAGGAAAACCTCGCCCTCGTCTTCGGCGTAGGCCAGCGGTCCGAGGTTATCCGACAACCCGAAACGCGTCACCATGTTGCGTGCGATATCGGTCGCGCGTTCGATATCGTTGGAGGCGCCGGTCGTCACGTGCTCGGGCCCGAAGATCATTTCCTCGGCCAGTCGTCCGCCGAACAGGGTCGAGAGCTGACTCTCCAACTGACGCTTGCTCATGCTGTAGCGATCGCGCTCGGGCAGGAACAGCGTCACGCCGAGCGCACGTCCGCGCGGAATGATGCTGACCTTGTGGACCGGATCATGCTCAGGCACCAGACGCCCGACGATCGCATGGCCGGCCTCGTGATAGGCGGTCAGCTTGCGCTCGGACTCGGACATCACGATGCTGCGCCGTTCGGCACCCATCATGATCTTGTCTTTGGCGCGCTCGAACATCTGCATCGCGACCTCGGTATGCCCGGCGCGGGCCGCGAAGAGGGCGGCCTCGTTGACCAGGTTGGCGAGATCCGCGCCGGAGAAGCCGGGTGTCCCGCGGGCGATGGTGCGGGAGTCGACATCCTCGGCGATCGGCACCTTGCGCATGTGTACCTCGAGGATGGCCGCACGACCGGCCAGATCGGGCAGTCCGACGACCACCTGACGGTCGAACCGGCCCGGACGCAGGAGCGCCGGGTCGAGCACGTCCGCGCGGTTGGTCGCCGCGATCACGATGATGCCCTCGTTGCCCGCGAAACCGTCCATCTCCACCAAAAGCTGGTTGAGGGTCTGCTCGCGCTCGTCGTGACCGCCGCCCAATCCTGCACCGCGCTTGCGACCGACCGCGTCGATCTCGTCGATGAAGATGATGCAGGGCGCGGCCTTTTTCGCTTGTTCGAAGAGATCGCGAACGCGCGAGGCGCCGACACCGACGAACATCTCCACGAAGTCCGAGCCTGCGATGCTGTAGAAGGGCACCTTGGCCTCGCCGGCGATGGCACGCGCCAGCAGCGTCTTACCGGTACCCGGAGGGCCGACCATCAGCACGCCACGCGGGATGCGACCGCCGAGGTTCGAGAATTTCTGCGGATTACGCAGAAAATCCACCAGCTCGCCGACCTCTTCCTTCGCTTCTTCCACACCTGCGACATCGCGCAGCGTGACCTTGACATCGCCTTCGGCGTGTTGACGTGCACGGCTCTTGCCGAAGTTGAAGATCCCGCCGCCACCGCCGCCGCCGCCCATGTTGCGCCGCATGAACCAGAACCATACCCCGATCAGGAGCAGGAAGGGCAGCCAGGCGATCAAGATCTGAAACAAAACGCTCGGGCGTTCGGGCGGCTCGGCGCGAATGCTCACGCCGTTCTCAAGAAGGTCGCCGACCAGCGCGGGATCGCCCGGATCGAAGGTCTCGAAACGGGATCCGTCGGTCCTCAGGCCTTTGATCTTCTCGTCCTGGATGGTGACCTCGCGGATCGACCCGTCCGAGAGCTCTTGCAGGAACTGGCTGTAGCTCAAGCTGCGGGACTCGATCGGGTCGGAAGTCGTCATACTGTTGAACATCATCACCAGCCAGATGGTGACGGCGACCCAAAGCAGCAGATTTAAGTTTTTGGCATTCATTCTCAGGCTGTCCTCGTTGACCATCGCTCGGCTGGAGCGCGACGCTCTGCCTCGCGGCATTGGCGGGTACATCGGGGCATGGGTCCGAAAACCAACGGAAACGCTGCCGCGGTCGATGACGCGAAGGATCTTAACAGTTTTAATCAGGATCCGGCAGTTGACCGGCCCGTCGGGAACGCGGCGGATCGATTGCGGTCGCAGGCTCACGTCCAATCCACCGAGGCCATCTGCAATGCAGCCAGCCGTTCCTCTGTTGTCAGCCGGCTTTGCGGTCGGTGCACTCATCGGCGTTGCCGCCGTCGCCGGCTATCTCGCCATGACCGAACCGCAGCCGCCAGCCTCGTCCGATGACGATCGCGTTGCCGCGACGGTAGCGGCGCCGCCGATTCCGAATGCGCTGGGCGTGACCGCGGTTACCGATCCGGCCTCGGACGCGCCGCCGGCCGAGTCGGGAGTGTCCGCTTCGGATGCAGCGACCTCGCGGGCGGTGCAAAGTCTGGAAACGCAGGTGACGGATCTGCGCGTTCGGCTGGCGAGCGTAGAGCAGGCCCTGAACCGCGTCCTGAGCGCCTCGGCAGCGACGGCCCGCGCTATCGACGAGACACGACCGCCGGCCCCGCGCACCGCCGAGGAACGGCGCGGCGCTCTCGTGGCCGCGGGCGTGGAACCCGGCCTGGCCGAGGATTTGGTCCTGAAGGAGGCGCAGCGCTCGCTCGAGCGGCTCTCCTTGCGGGATCAGGCGATTCGCGAAGGCTGGGTCGGGAACGCACAGTATCGCGAGGAGCTCGCGCGGATCAACGCGGACGCGCGCTCGCTTCGCGAAGAGATCGGCGACGACACCTACGACCGCTACCTCTACGCAACGGGTGCAGACAACCGCGTGAAGGTCGATTCGGTCATCCCCGGTTCCGCCGCCGAGATTGCGGGACTGCAAGCGGGCGATCTGATCGAGTCCTACGCCGACGAACGCCTGTTCGATTTCTCGGAACTGCGCAGCAAAACCACCGAGGGTGAGTACGGAGAGCAGGTCCCGGTGCAGGTGCGCCGTGCGGGGCGCGTGATCGAGACCTGGGTCCCGCGCGGGCCGCTCGGCGTCACCTTGAATTCAGCACGGGTCGGGCCTGCGCCCTGAGCGCCGTCGCAGAATTTTTCGTTGTGGTTGTCGTGTTCGTTGTCGTCCGGAATCCGATTACGACAACGACAACGACAACGACAACAAGTAGCGCCTTCGACCACTTTTCCCGATGCGGGCTCTGCCGGTAGATGTTTTTCCGTAAGTGACCTTACCCCTCAACGCAGATCCTTGGCGACGTCCTGCATCAAGACCGCGAGTGGACCGGCAACAGCAGGTTGGCCCGGCGGCACCTTGCAGTCGCGACAGGACGCGGTGTAGACCCGGTCCAGGCGCACTCGGCCGGTTTCGGGATCGCTCGCACGGATGCGCATGGCGATGGTCCCGCTGCGTTGATTCGGTTGGGTCCAGGTCAATGCCGTCAGTGCCGGTTGGATGAGCAGTCCGCCCTCGTGAGCCTCGGAGGCGTGCTCGAGCGGAATCACCCCGGCGAAGAGGTTGCTTCGGTCCAAGTCCTCCGCCATGAGTCGTTGGATCCACCAGGCCGAGACCTCAGGCGTCGCGGACGCGCGCCCGTCGACGACCGGGGCGATCGCGAGGGCCGGGGGGCCGTCGTAGATCTCTCCGGAAGCCGTCGCCCGAGGCCTGGCCCGGGTCGGTGTTCCGACCACCGTGGAGGGCCCGACCCTGGTCGAGGTCTGGACCGGAGCGGAGGTCGGACTGGATCCGCAGCCCGCAATGACCAAGGCGGCAACGGCGACGAGCAGCAGGTAGGAGAGACGGCGGGGCGACATAGACGCAGACCTTTGCTGAGTTGGACGGGAGAGGCGGTCGGAAGAGACGTCGGACGCCCGGCGCGGAATTGCTTCGAGGCCGTCCGGCGCGTGCGCAGTACCGCCGACGGTGCCCTATCATAGCGGTCTCGGGCGTGCGCGCGCAGCCCCGCTTCAAAGCGCTGTGGGTCTAGGAGCGAGGCTGTTGCTGTGTTACAACAGCGGCCGTGGACGGATGCGAAGTCAGCGGTGGTGCGTATGAAGCGAGCAAGAGCGGGCCGGCGGATGCGGTGTCGGGCCGAGGGTTTCAAGCCGGGGAATCGGCTCGGTCGGGAAGCGGGAGGCTAGTCGATGTCTTTGGGTCCCGTCATGCTCGATGTCGCGGGGACGGTGCTCGACGCCGAAGATCGCGAGGTGTTGCGCCATCCCGCCGTGGGCGGGGTCATCCTCTTCGCGCGCAACTTCGTCTCGCCCGAACAGCTCGCCGAGCTCACCGCGGAGATCCACGCGCTGCGCGAGCCGCATCTTCTGATCGGGGTTGACCAAGAAGGTGGGCGGGTACAGCGCTTTCGCGAGGGTTTTACGCGACTGCCCCCCGCGGGCCGTTTTGCCGAGCTCTACGGTCGACATCCAAGAGACGCCCGCGCCGGCTGTGGATCCGTGGCCTGGCTCATGGCCGCGGAGCTACGCTCGGTCGGCGTAGATTTCAGCTTCGCACCCGTGCTCGATCTGAACCGGGGGCTCAATCCGGTCGTCGGCGATCGCGCCTTCGGAGATCGTGCGCGTGTGGTCGGCGACCTCGCGCTCGCCTGGCTCGACGGCGTGCGCCGCGCGGGCATGGCCGGCGTGGGCAAGCATTTTCCCGGACATGGCGGGGTGAGCGTGGACTCGCACCTTGAGCTTCCCGTCGATCCGAGGCCTTACACCGACCTCTTGATGGAGGATCTCATCCCGTTCGAGCGCCTCATCGCGCACGCCCTGGAGGGGATCATGCCGGCCCATGTTCGGTACCCCCTGGTCGACGAGCGCCCGGCCGGATTCTCGCCGGTCTGGTTGCGCGACATCCTGCGCGGTCGCCTTGGCTTCCAAGGGGTCATCTTCAGCGACGACCTCAGCATGGGTGCCGCGACATCCGAGGGCGATCCGGTCGAGCGTGCCCGAGCCGCCTCGGATGCCGGTTGCGATATGCTGCTGGTTTGCAACAATCGGCCGGCGGCGCTCGCGGTTCTCGATGCGTTCGTCGATCATCACGACCCAGCGGCCGAGCTGCGTCTGCTCAGGATGCACGGCCGCGGCCAGCACGAGCGAGCACGCTTGCACGAGCTGCCCGAGTGGCAGCGCGGCGTGCAGTGCGTGGCGCTTCTCGAGGGGCTCGAAACGCTCGATCTGGGGCTCCTCGATCCGACCGACCCGGAGGCAACCCGATGAAGCTCGACCCGAAAGACTACGACGCCGTCGCCGCACGTGCGCAACAGCTGGTCACGCCCGAGGAGATCGATGCGGCCCTCGACCGAATGGCGGCGTCGATCACCGAGCGTCTCGCCGGCAAGGATCCGCTGGTGCTGTGCGTCATGACGGGAGCGGTCTTTGTCGCCGGCCTCCTGCTTCCGCGGCTGCAGTTTCAACTGCGGGTCGACTATATCCACGCCAGTCGCTATCAGGGCCGGACCAGCGGCGGGGAGATCGTCTGGCGCTACCGTCCGTCGGATGCCATCCGCGGCGAGCATGTCTTGGTGCTCGACGACATCCTCGACGAGGGCATTACGTTGCGCCAAATCGTCGATGCCTGCCATGAAGACGGGGCTGCAAGCGTACACACTGCGGTGCTGGTGTCCAAAGAGCGCGAGCACGCGTGCGAGGCCGATGTCGTCGGGGTGCAGGTCGAGGATCGGTATCTCTACGGATACGGGCTCGACTACAAGAGTTACTTCAGAAACGCTGCCGGGATCTATGCGGTGGCCGATGCAGACGTGTAGGCGCGAAGGCTTTATGGGTATTTGTTGAAACGGGAATATAAGTACCCGCTTTTTGACACCTTTTCCGCTTTAGTATACATCCTGATCCGAGCGTTGCTTCAGCATGATCGGTCTTCCCGAGAGCGGCGGTTTCGTCGCGCCTCGGGACGCGTGAGCTCGGAGCTGCGGGGACGCGACGACCGCACAACCCATAAACAATCGGAGGATGGTGTATGCCGACCCTGGAAGATTACCGCCACACCCATGGCGAGCTGCGTCAGATGATCGAGGATCTCAGATCGATTCTCACGCCCGAGCAGCTGCGCATTCGCCCGAACGCCAAGACCGCTTACGAGCTGTTGTGCGATCTAGGCACGAAGGTGCGCAGTCATCTCGCCGACGAAGACCGCAGTCTCTACCCGAGCCTTCTCATCCACGAAGATCCCAAGGTCAAGTCGATCGCCTGGGGCTTCATCAGCGGCGAGAAGCCATTGCGCAAAACCTTCGACGACTACCACAAGCACTGGCTGAAAAACTGTGATTTCAACTTTACGGACGATTTTCTTGCTGAAACGCACGAGATCTTCGACATGGTCGACAAGCGCATCGATCGCGAAGAGCAGGTCCTGTTTCCGAAGCTGATCGAGATCGGCATCTTTACCGATCGGCCCGGAAAGCGCGGCGCGAGGTCATTCAATCCATCGGCCTGAGCATCGGGCGTCGGATCGTTCGACGACACCACATCGGCGCCGCAAGGCGCCTTTTTTTGGTTTCCACGCCGCCCTCCGCTAGACTGCGCAGCCCATTTCGAGTCATTTGCGGACGTGGTCAACGCATGAGTCTTCTCGCCATCATCGGTGGATCTGGTTTTTCGGACTTTCCCGCCTTGGAGGTCGAGGCATCGCGTCGCGTCGAAACCCCCTTCGGCGAGACCTCGGCACCGGTAGCGATCGGGCGCCTGGACGGTGCTCAGGTCCTTTTCCTCCCGCGCCACGGCGCCGGCCACCATTTGCCGCCTCACCGGATCAATTACCGGGCCAATCTGTGGGCGCTGCGCGCCCTGGGCGCCGATCGAGTCGTCGCCCTGGCGGCGGTCGGCGGGATCGGCGCGCGCTTCTCCCCGCTCGCGCTGGCGGTTCCGCACGATCTCGTCGACTACACGTACGGACGTGAGCACAGCATCTACGACGGGGAGCAGGACGGGCTGGATCATGTCGACATGACCTCGCCGTATTGCGAGGAGCTGCGCAGGGCTTTGATCCGTGCCTGTGCCGAATCAGGCCATCCGGCGATCGAGGAGGGCGTTTACGCCGCGACCCAGGGTCCGCGGCTCGAAACGACGGCGGAGATCGCCCGACTCGAGCGTGACGGCTGCGACCTGGTCGGGATGACCGGCATGCCGGAGGCCGGGATCGCGCGAGAGCTCGGACTTTGCTATGCGAGCCTGGCGTTTGTCGTGAACTGGGCGGCGGGAAAAGGCGAGGGCGTCATCACGATGGCCGAGATCGCGTCACACCTGCGCGAGTGTGTCGGGCGTGTACGCGCGGTGCTCGGGATCGTCGCGATCTCGGGTTGATCTACCGGTGATTGCGGGCCGCCGGGTGCATCCGCGTGGCGCGCCGACGTGCAAGAGTCGGGAGCTCAAGGTGTTTAAGTACATCAGGAAATTCTGATATCATTGTTGTCCCTTACCTTTATTTCTCTCAGGAGAATCCGAAATGGCCGCCGAGGATACTGCTCCCAAACGCTCCGGTTTTGGTTGGATCTCGAAGCTCTCGCTCTTGGCGGTCGTGGCCGCCTTTGGTTATTTGTATCTGAGCTCGGTCGACCCCGACACCACCGGCGATTCGACACAGGCGGCGGTGGCCGGCGAGAGCGGCGTCGAGGCCGACGGGTTCCAGAAGATCGTCGATAAACTCGGCGAGCTGACGGCTTCGGCCGAAACCGTGTTCGCCGATGTCACTGCCGCCGGGGCGAACGGTTTCAACAAGGTCGTCGATACGGTCAAGGATCTGACCGGCTTGGCGGAAACGGAAACAGCCGAAACCCTCGCCTCCGACGCGTCGCCGACCGAGGTCGCAAAGGCCGAGCCGGTCACTGCCGAGCCGGTCACTGCACCGGCGGCGATCGTCGAGGCGAGCCCTGTCTCGCAGGATGTCGCCATCACGCCGGTGTCCACGCCGGTGTCCACGCAGGTCGCGGAAGACCGTCCGGCCGCCGCTGCGTTCAACAGCCATTCCGCCCCCTTGCCCACGACCGCTGCAGCGCGCGCGGTGAGCCCGGAGCCGAAGTCCGAGCAGGTCTCCGAGGTCACGCTCGAAGCAACCGCTCCCGCCGCGGCGACCGCCGCTTCGCCGCCGATGAAGGACGCCGAGGCCACCGTTTTTGCCGAGTCCTTGATGGGCGAGTCGCCCGCCGAGCCGGCCTCCGTGTCGGTCGAGGTCGCCGGGCCGGTGCCCGCTCCGATCCCGCAGGATTTCGCGCCGGTCCCGGTGGCACCCCAGCCCTTCGCACCGACCCGGAGTGCGCCTGCGCCAACCATGGCCGCGCCGCCCAGCCCCCCCGCGTTCGATCCCCGTCAGGAGAGTGCCGATCAGTACCGTGCACGCATGATGGCCGAGTATGAAAACATGCGGCGTGCCGCCGACCAGCGTGCCCGCGCATACTGGGAGCGCATGCAGGTGCCCGGCCCGATGCAGGTACCCGGCCCGATGGCCGCGCCCATGGGATATCCGGCATACGGTCCGGGTTATGCTCCCGCATACGGTGCACCGCCCTACCAGCGCTAGTCCCGGACGAGCGGTTTCGTCGCATCCGCATTCTGGATGCGCGGATTCGCTCCGCAGGCGCGCGTGAGCGGGGGAATCCCGTCTCTCTGCGCGCTCGCGAATCCGTGCACCGGCCAAGGCGCGACACTCGGGCGCTCGAGGCGTTGCGATGGGATCGGTCTCCAGCGCTCGTTCAGCATTGCGGCTCGGTCTCATGATGCAAGGGTAGCCGGCAGCGGCGACACAGATAGACGGTTCCTTGTCGACAGATTCGGTTGTGGCGAATACTGCTGATCTCGTGTGTGCCGCAGCCGCAGCGATAAAGAAATCGCTGCAGGGATCGCGTGCGTAGCCTCGACACGTCGTACCGATGGCAGCGGGACGGCTCGACGCCGAAATGACGCATGACGGCTTGCCATTCGGCACCGTGCGGCCGGATGCGCGCCCCGTGCTTGGCGAAGGCCACGACATGGGCGACCTCGTGCGGCACGGTTTCGGCGATGAACTCCGTCGGGTGCAGACCTAAAAGCGCAGCGTTGTATCGGATGAGTGCGAACGACCCGTTTCGGATCCGCGCCTGCCCGGCCGCGGTCCCGCGAAGGTCGAATCGGATCTCGACCTGAGGCATGGCGAGTTGCAGCCAAGCCGCCGCTTCGCGCAGGAGCGCTCCGGTACGGTCTGATGCGTGCTCGAGCGGAGGTAGGCCCGCCCCGGGCTCGCCTGTGATGGCTTCGCGTGTCATCGAATCCTCGTTAATGACCTTGCGGGTCAAGGTCGAACCGGATACACTCCAAGGGCTTCGTAGATGAAGTCTACTACGAGCACCTTGAAGGTCGGCGTTTCTCAAGAACCCCTTCGATGGGGTTTTTTTATCTCGGGCCTTTCAGTGCTGCCGAGCTTCAAGTCGGCGGTCTCCCTCGCAAGGTGGTCCGCCGGGTGTCACCTGTCCAGTGTCTCGCATGTGCAGTCGGTTCTCGTGATCCGGGATCGGATCGGCTCAGCGGTTGCCCGCTGACGGGGCTGTCGTCTCGGCGAATCCGGTCGTGTCGGGCAGGGGGGCGGAATCTTTAAGTCGTTGGGCCAATGGCCCAATTTTTGTTTCTGAAGGACGAACGATGGAGTCTGCGGACAGTCGTCTCAACCTGTTGGCCCGCGAGGTTGTCGAGCCTCTGGGCTACGAGCTCGTTGGTGTCGAGCTGTTTCAGCGCGGTGCGAGCGGTGCCACCCTGCGTGTCTACATCGACCGGGAGGGCGGCATCGGGCTGGACGATTGCGCTGCCGTGAGCGACCAGTTGAGCGCCGTCCTGGACGTTGAAGACCCACTCCAGGGGCGCTACGACCTTGAGGTCTCGTCGCCCGGGCTGGATCGGCCTCTTGTCTTTCCCGAGCATTTTCGGCGTTTCGAAGGCTCGCGCGCCAAGGTTCGATTAAGCGAGAAGCTTGAAGGGCGGCGCAGTCTGGAAGGTGTTCTTCGGGGATGCGAAGACGGCATCGTGAGCCTCGAGGCGGAGGGACGTCTCTGGGCGATTCCCGTGAACCGGATCGAGATTGCCCGAATCGTCCCCGTTTTTTGACGTCGCCGGGCTCAGCGTCGTACCGGACCAGCATAGCCGCATTCGGTCAAGTCGCACGTCGTTGTCGAGGGCATCGCCCCGACCCTGTTGCGAGCCGGATCTATTGAGTCGGATGAGGTGGAATGAGTAAAGAGATCTTATTGGTCGTGGAGGCCGTCTCGAACGAGAAGGACGTCCCCGAAGGCGTCATCTTCGAGGCCATCGAGGCTGCGTTGGCGTCGGCCACCCGCAAAAAACACGGCGGGGAGATCGATGTGCGCGTGGCGATCGACCGCAAGACCGGCGACTATCGCTCCTTCCGGCGCTGGGAGATCGTGCCCGATCCCGAGCAGGGTGTGCTGGATGCCCCGTCGCGGCAGATTACCGAGTCCGCGGCACAGATTCTCGAGCCCGAGCTCGGTCCGGGCGACTTCATCGAAGAAGAAATCGATTCGGAGCTGTTCGGTCGGATCGCGGCCCAGACCGCCAAGCAGGTCATCGTGCAGAAGGTCCGCGAGGCCGAGCGTGCGAAGATCGTCGAGGCGTTCGGCGAGCGCAAAGGCCAATTGGTGACCGGCATCGTGAAGAAGGCCGAGCGCGGCACCATCATGGTGGATCTCGGCAGCAACGCCGAGGCTCTCGTACCGCGTGACCATGTGATTCCCCGCGAGTCGGTGCGCCCCGGCGATCGACTGCGCGGCTATCTCTACGATGTCCGCTCCGAGCCGAAGGGTCCGCAGCTGTTCGTCAGTCGTACCGCCCCGGAGCTGCTGATCGAGCTGTTCAAGCTCGAGGTACCCGAGGTCGGTGAGGGGCTGATTCGGATCCTCGGTGCGGCGCGTGATCCCGGCTCCCGGGCCAAGATCGCCGTGCGGACCACCGACGCGCGCATCGACCCGGTCGGTGCCTGTGTCGGGATGCGCGGCTCGCGCGTTCAGGCCGTCTCCAACGAGCTCAACGGCGAGCGCGTCGATATCATCCTCTGGGACGACAATCCCGCCCAATACGTCATCAACGCCATGTCCCCGGCCGATGTCGTCTCGATCGTCATCGACGAAGAGGCGCGCAGCATGGACGTCGCCGTCAAGGAAGAGAACCTCGCGCAGGCGATCGGACGCAACGGTCAGAACGTGCGCCTTGCCAGTCAATTGACCGGCTGGGAGCTCAACGTCATGAACGAAGATGACGCGGCGGCCAAGGGTGAGCAGGAGGCTGTTCGCTCGGTCCAGAACTTCATGGAGCAGCTGGGTGTCGACGAGAATCTCGCGGCCATCTTGGTCGAAGAGGGTTTCAGCACGGTCGACGAGGTGGCTTACGTGCCCTTGGTCGAGATGCAGGCGATCGACGAGCTCGACGACGATACGATCGAGCTGCTGCGCGAGCGAGCCAACGACGTCTTGCTGACGCGTGCGATCGCCACCGAGGAGGACGGGGCTCGGGATCCCGCGCAGGATCTGCTGGACATGGACGGGATGGACGAACCGTTGGCCTATGCCCTTGCGGAACACGGCGTGGCCACAGTCGAGGATCTCGCCGAGCAGTCGGTCGACGACCTGCTGGATATCGACGGGATGGACCGCGAGCGGGCGGCCCGCTTGATCATGAAGGCCCGCGAGCCCTGGTTTGCGGACGCCCCGCAGGAATAGAGGAATAAAGGTCAGTTCATGAGTGAAGTCACGGTCAAGCAACTCGCCTCTACGGTCGGCATCCCGGTTGAGCGTCTCCTGACACAGCTGCACGAGGCAGGCATCACCGCGGAGAACGCGGAGACCACCTTGACGGAGCAGGAGAAACTCCAGCTTCTCGGCTACCTGCGTCGCAGCCACGGCAAAGCCGAGGCCGACAGCGGGACCACGCCCGGTCAAGTCACGCTCAAGCGCAAGTCGGTCAGCGAGCTGCGCCAGCCCGCGGCGGCGCCACGGGGAAATGTCGGAAGTCCGCGACCGACCCCCGCCGCGCGGGCCAAGACCGTGAGTGTCGAGGTTCGGCGCAAACGCACCTACGTGAAGCGTGCCGATGAGCCGGTTCCGCCGCCGTCATCCGCTGCTGCTCAGCAGCGTCCGGCCGTGGAGCGTGCGCGGCCGCAGCGTGAGCGCTCTTCCTCGGCGGCACCGGCGCATGACGGCGGGCGTCGCCGTATCGAGCTCGAGGCGTTGCGTGCCGAGCAGGAGGCGCGCCGGCTTGCCGAGCACGAAGACCAAGAGCGCCTCGCTCGCGAGCAGGACGAGAAGCGTCGCATCGAGGAGCAGGAGCGACGCGTCGCCGAGGCGGCGCGTGCGGCCGAAGAGGCGGCTCGCCTGGCTGCCGAGGCGGCGGAGCAAGCGGTCGCGAGTGCTGCAATCGAGATCGAGAGCGCGATCGAATCGGACGAAAAAGAGCCCGTCGCGGCGGCCGTCGTGCGTCGCGTCGAAGCGTCGAAGCCGAAGAAGGCGCCCCTGAAGAAGCCGGCCGAGTCCTCCGAGAAGGAGCGTTCGGTCAAAAAGGCCGGGCGTAAGGACAGCGCGCGTGGTCGCGAGGTTGCGGTGGCACCGAGCGCCGATTACGAAGAAATCGATACCGCCGGCGGTGCTGCCGGTCGCGGACTGCGCCGCAAGAAGAAGACGCTCAAGCCCCAACTCCAAGACAAGCACGTCTTCCAGAAACCGACCTCGCCCGTCGTGCGCGCGGTCGAGATCCCCGAGGCCATCTCGGTCGGCGAGCTCGCCAGCCGCATGTCGGTGAAGGCATCCGAGGTGATCCGCGAGCTCTTCAAGCAGGGCGTGATGGTTACCATTAACCAGACGCTCGATCGCGACACCGCGACCATCGTCGTCGAGGAGCTCGGCCACACCGCGATCCGCGCCGACGAGCGCGATGCCGAAGGCGTGCTGATGGAAGAGGTGCAGGAGCAGGTCGAGCAGGCCGAGATGATGCCGCGACCGCCGGTGGTCACCATCATGGGTCACGTCGACCACGGCAAGACCTCGTTGCTCGACTACATCCGTCGCACCCGTGTCGCTTCCGGCGAGGCGGGCGGGATCACCCAGCACATCGGCGCCTACCACGTCGAGACGGACAAGGGCACGGTCTCCTTCCTCGATACCCCCGGCCATGCCGCCTTCTCGGCGATGCGTGCCCGCGGGGCCAAGGTCACGGACATCGTCATCCTGGTGGTGGCGGCCGACGACGGCGTCATGCCGCAGACGGTCGAGGCCATCCAGCACGCCCGTGCCTCCGGTGTTCCGATCATTGTCGCGATCAACAAGATCGACAAACCGGACGCCCATCCGGATAAGGTGATGCAGGAGCTGACCCAGCATCAGGTGGTTGCCGAGGAATGGGGCGGCGACACCATGATGGTGCAGGTCTCGGCCAAGACCGGCGACGGCATCGACGATCTGCTCGACGGCATCCTGCTGCAGTCCGAGGTGCTCGAGCTCAAGGCCGCCGTCGACGGCCCCGCCCGCGGGACCATCGTGGAGTCCAGTCTCGACAAGGGGCGTGGTCCGGTCGCGACCGTCCTGGTG
Source organism: Thiocapsa sp. (assembly GCF_018399035.1). Taxonomy (GTDB): domain Bacteria; phylum Pseudomonadota; class Gammaproteobacteria; order Chromatiales; family Chromatiaceae; genus Thiocapsa. Next base: position 1,205,678 of record NZ_CP073760.1, on the reverse strand, counting down.
CAATCCGGAACCCTGCGGCGCGGCGACATCATCGTCAGCGGCGGGGAATACGGTCGCGTTCGCGCCATGTTCGACGAGGCCGGTGCCCCGGTCGAGGCGGCCGGGCCGTCGATCCCGGTCCAGGTGCTGGGTCTCTCGGGTACGCCCTATGCCGGCGACGACGTCATGACGGTCGCCGACGAGCGTCGGGCGCGCGAGGTCGCGGAATTCCGCTCGGCCCGCTCGCGTCAGAGTCGTTTCGACGAGCAGCGCGGCGTCAGCCTGGATCAGCTCTTCGCGCAGATCAAGGACGGCGAGCAGAAGAGCGTCAACCTCATCATCAAGGCCGACGTGCAGGGCAGTCTCGAGGCACTCAAGGACAGCCTGATCAAGCTCGGCAACGAAGAGGTCAAGGTCGCGCTGGTCGCGGTCGGTGTCGGCGGCATCACGGAATCCGATGCCAATCTGGCCGTCACCTCCAGCGCCATCCTGCTCGGGTTCAACGTCCGAGCCGATGCCGCGGCACGGCGGGTGATCGAGGACAAGGGCCTCGACCTGCGCTACTACAGCATCATCTACGAGCTGATCGACGACGTGAAGAAGGCCATCTCGGGCCTGCTCAGTCCGATCGTCACGGAGGAGATCATCGGTCTGGCTCAGGTGCGCGACGTCTTCCGCTCCTCGAAGTTCGGCGCGGTTGCCGGCTGCATGGTCACCGAGGGTGCGATCCGTCGCAACAGCCCGATCCGCGTGCTGCGCAACAATGTCGTGGTCTACGAGGGGGCGCTCGAGTCGCTGCGCCGCTTCAAGGACGACGTGAACGAGGTGAAGAACGGCATCGAATGCGGCATCGGCGTGAAGAACTACAACGACGTGCAGCCGGGCGACCAGATCGAGGTCTTCGAGCGGACCGAACGGGCCCGCGAGATCTAAGCGGATGAAGGAATTCGACCGCACGGAACGCATCGGCGCCGAGCTGAAGCGTGTCCTCTCTACGTTGGTTCGCGACGAGGTGAATGATCCGCGTCTGGCCAACATCACGGTCCACGAGGTGCGGGTGACGCGGGACTTGGCGCACGCCAAGGTCTTTTTCACCTGCTTCCCGACGGACGACGAGGCCGCCGAGCAGACGCGTCTGCTCAACGGGAGGCTCGCCGGTTTCCTCCGTCACGGGCTCGCGCAGCGCGTGCGTCTTCGGACCATCCCTCAGCTGCATTTCGTGTTCGACGAGTCGATCGGCAAGGGCGAGCGCCTCGCGGCGCTGATCGCGCAAGCGGTCGGGCAGTCCGACACATCCACGCATCAAGACGCCGATCAGGAGCCGCAGGTTGATGGGACGCCGTCGTAATACAGGCCGGGATGTTACGGGTATCCTGCTGCTGGACAAACCGCTGGGCCTGTCGTCGAACGACGCCCTGCAGCGCGTGAAGCGCTTCTACCGCGCCGCCAAGGCCGGCCATACCGGGAGCCTCGATCCCCTGGCGACCGGACTCTTGCCCTGCTGTCTGGGCGATGCGACCAAATTCTCCGCCTATCTGCTGGATGCGGACAAACGCTATCGGGTGCGCGTGCGCTTGGGCGTGACGACCACGACCGCCGATGCCGAGGGCGACATCGTTGCCGACGAGCCGGTCGTCGGGATCGACGAGGCGCGCGTGCGCGAGGTGCTGCTGGGCTTTCTCGGCACCATCTCGCAAGTGCCGCCGATGCACTCGGCCGTGAAACACCAAGGGCAACGGCTCTACAAGCTGGCTCGCCAGGGTTTGGAGGTCGAGCGCACGCCGCGCGAGATTCAGATCTTCGCGCTCGATCTGCTCTCGATGGATCTACCCGAGATCGAGCTGGACGTGCATTGCTCCAAGGGCACCTATGTCCGTACGCTCGCCGAAGATATCGGTCGCATGCTGGGCTGCGGGGCCTATGTCAGCGGACTGCGCCGCACCGCCGTCGGGCCTTACGCGGAGACCGCCGGTCCTTTTGTCGGTCTGGACCGGATCGAGACGATGGCCGGAGAAGACGACATGGCCGGTCTGGATGCGCTGCTCCTGCCGCTCGACAGCGCCTTGGGCCACTGGCCGGCGGTGCGTCTCTCCGCCGATGCCGCTTTCTATCTGCGGCAAGGCCAGGCGGTCTTGATCCCGCAGGCGCCGACCCACGGACTGGTCCGGCTCTATGATCCGTCGCAGATCTTTGTCGGTGTCGGCAGTATCCTCGACGACGGGCGCGTCCAGCCCAAGAGGCTGATTTAGAGATTCAAAACCGCAAGCGATGAGGCCCGAGCAACCCGCGATGCCGCGGTGTGCAGGATCCAAGGAAACGTTTCAAACCCACGGTCCGGTCCCCTGATGTCATTGTCGGGGCGATCCATCCCTCTCCGGGATCGGAGACGGACAAGGACCTTTTTTCTCCATCACTGACCCGGGAGACCACCAATGACAATGACCGCAGCCGAGAAGAAACAGATTGTCGAAGACTACCGTCGTGCCGATGCCGACACGGGGTCTCCGGAGGTGCAGGTCGCGCTCTTGACCGCGCGCATCCTGCAGCTCACCGATCACTTCAAGGAGCACAAGCACGATCATCACTCGCGCCGCGGTCTGGTGCACATGGTCAATTCCCGTCGCAAGCTGCTGGATTATCTCAAGCGCAAGGATGTCGACCGCTATCGCGAGCTGATCACGCGTCTCGGCCTGCGCCGCTGACACGCCTCCCGACTCGGCGATCGGGCGGACGGGATGCCACCGATCCGCCCGCTCCCCGCGGAAGGGATGCCGCCGGCGGCACCGACGCACAGCCCTGTCACCACAGCGCCTGCAGGCGCGCCTAAGGTGCAGGGACCCAAGGCCCGGCGCTACGACGGACCACATACCCCGAGGATCTACTTGTGATTCCCAAAGCTATCGTTAAGCAATTCAAGCTCGGCGACCAGACAGTGACGTTCGAGACCGGCGAGATCGCGCGCCAAGCCGACGGCGCCGTGTTGGTCAATGTCGACGATACGGTTGTTCTGGTCACGGTCGTTGTCGACAAGCGCCCCGGCGCGGTGCGCGACTTCCTGCCCTTGACCGTTGATTATCAAGAAAAGACCTATGCCGCCGGCCGTATCCCCGGCGGCTTTTTTCGTCGCGAAGGGCGTCCGAGCGAGGTCGAGGTTCTGACCTCGCGTCTGATCGACCGTCCGATCCGCCCGTTGTTTGCGAAGGGCTTCAGGCAAGAGATCCAGGTGATCGCGACGGTCAAGTCGCTGAACCCTGCGGTCAATCCCGAGGTTCCCGCCATGCTCGGCGTCTCGGCCGCATTGGCGATCTCGGGTGTTCCGTTCAACGGACCGATCGGCGCCGTGCGCGTCGGCTACAAGAACGGCGAGTACATCCTCAATCCGGCGGTCGTCGGCGTCGGTCCGGATTCGGACCTCGACCTCATCGTCGCCGGTACCGAGAAGGCCGTCTTGATGGTCGAGTCCGAGGCGCGCGGGCTCACCGAGGAGGTGATGCTCGGTGCCGTGCTGTTTGGTCATGAGCAGATGAAGCCGGCGATTGCCGCGATCCGCGAGCTGGCCGCCGAGGCAGGCAAGCCCCCGATGGACTGGACGCCCCCCGTGGCCGATACCGCATTGGCCGAGGCCGTGGCGAGCGCCTGTGGCGAGCGTATCGCCGAGGGCTATCGCATCAAGGACAAGCAAGAGCGCTATACCGCCCTGAACGCGGTCCGCGCGGCGGTGGTTGCCGAGCTTTGCGTCGGCGAGAGCCCCGCCTGGAGCGAGGCGCAGGTGATGGGTGCGATCGAGAAGTTCGAGAAGACCACGGTGCGCAGCTCGATCATTGCCGGGAACCCGCGTATCGACGGCCGCGACAACGTGACTGTGCGTCCCATCACGATTCGCACCGGTGTGCTGCCCCGCACCCACGGCTCGGCACTCTTCACGCGCGGCGAGACCCAGGCCCTGGTCATCACGACCTTGGGCACCGAGCGCGATTCGCAGATCATCGATGCCTTGGAAGGCGAGCGGCGCGAGCACTTCATGCTCCACTACAACTTCCCGCCCTTCTGTGTCGGTGAGACCGGTCGGGTCGGCACGCCGAAGCGGCGCGAGGTCGGCCACGGCCGGTTGGCCAAGCGCGGCGTGCTCGCCGTCATGCCGAGCATCGAAGAGTTCCCCTATTCGGTGCGCGTGGTCTCCGAGATCACCGAGTCCAACGGCTCGAGCTCCATGGCCAGTGTCTGCGGCACGAGTTTGTCGCTGATGGATGCCGGCGTGCCGGTGAAGGCGCCGGTGGCCGGCGTGGCGATGGGCCTGATCAAAGAGGGCGATGCCTTCGCCGTGCTGACCGACATCATGGGCGACGAGGATCACCTCGGCGACATGGACTTCAAGGTGGCCGGAACGTCCGAGGGCATCAACGCCCTGCAGATGGACATCAAGATCGAGGGCATCACTGCCGAGATCATGGAAACGGCACTCGATCAGGCGAAGGCCGGTCGGCTGCACATCCTCGGCGAGATGAACAAGGTCATCGGCGCACACCGCTCCGAGATGTCCGAGCATGCTCCACGCATCATCGAGCTGAAGATCCATCCGGAGAAGATCCGCGACGTCATCGGCAAGGGCGGCTCCGTCATCCGCGCCATCACGGAAGAGACCGGCGCCACCATCGACATCAACGACGACGGTGTGGTCAAGATCTTCTCGGTCGAGAAGGCCGCCGGCGAGGAGGCCAAGCGTCGGATCCGTCTGATCACGGCCGATGTCGAGGTCGGCAAGATCTACGAAGGTCGCGTCGCACGCCTGATGGATTTCGGCGCCTTCGTCACCATCCTGCCCGGCCGCGACGGTCTGGTGCACATCTCGCAGATCTGCGAGGAGCGCGTCCAAAGCGTGAGCGATAAGCTCTCCGAGGGCGATCAGGTCCGTGTGAAAGTCCTGGAGGTCGACAAGCAAGGCCGCATCCGCTTGAGCATGAAGGCGATCGAGCCGGGCGAGTAATCGTTCCGATTCACGGGGTATCGCAAAGGGGCCTATGGCCCCTTTCTCGCGCTTCAGAGACCCGCTTCATCCGCCCGTCATCGACATGAATCGGATGACCTTCTCCGGGCGCTCATTGAACTCGTGACGCTCGGGTTTCAAGATAATGGCGCGTTTCAGATGCTCAAGCAGTTCGTCATCCCCGATGCTGTCGCGCAGCAGCGGTCGCAGCGCGTAGCTGCTGTCCTGACCGAGACACAGATACAGGGTGCCGTCGACCGTGAGGCGTACTCGGTTGCAGGTCTCGCAGAAATGCTGCGAGATCGGGGTGATGAAGCCGATCCGGGTCTCGGTCGCGCCGAGGCGGAAGTAGCGCGCCGGGCCGCCGCCGGGAAGGATGTCCGGAATCAGCGTGAATCGCTGCTCCAGGCGGCGACGCACCGTCTGGAGATCGAGATACTGATCCCGCGCGGCTTGACCGGTCGCGCCCATCGGCATGGTCTCGATCAGGCGTAGCGTGAAGCCGTTGTCCGCGCAGTAGCCGAGGATGTCCTCGATCTCCGCGTCGTTCACACCGCGCATCGCGACGGTATTGACGCGAATCGGGGCGAAGCCGACCGCGCGTGCCGCCGCGATGCCGCGCAGCACCTTGTCGAGATCCCCGCCGGTGACCTGCTTGAAGACCTCGGGGCGCAGGCTGTCGAGGCTGACATTGAGCCGGCGCACGCCGGCACGATAGAGCGGCTCGGCGAGCGACTCCATGCGGGTGCAGTTGCTGGAGATGGAGAGATCATCCAGGCCGGACAGCGCCGACAGCCCGGCGGCCAGCTCGGGCAGGTTGCGTCGCACCAGCGGCTCGCCGCCGGTGATGCGCACACGGCTCACCCCCAGCGCGGTGAAGGCGCCGACGACGCGGGTGATTTCCTCGAACGTGAGCCAGTGCTCGGGCTCCTCGAACCCCTTGAAGCCTTTCGGCAGGCAATAGCCGCAGCGCAGGTCGCAGCGGTCGGTGACGGACAGGCGCAGGTAGGCAATGCGTCGGCCAAAGGGGTCGGTGAGGGTCTGGTCGTTCATGCGAAGATCCGTTGAAACTTGAGGGGTGTGCCGCGTCACGCGGCTGCCCGAGCCCCACGAGGCCGTGCGCCAGACCATCTGCGAGACCTGATCCGCAAGCCCTGCGTCCGATCACCAGCGGCAAAGGGCGGAAAGTTCCGCCCCCAGCCGGACGGTGACCGAGGCGATGACCTCAGAACTCGCCGGTGGCCCCAGCCGTCATGATGATCAGCATCGCCTGGTTAACCCGTATCGCCAGTTCCTGGAGGTCGTTGGGCAGCGAGGTGTTGTTGATCAGCATGTCCAGGTTGAGCATGAACAGCCAGGGCCTTCCCTGGGTGTCCTCGACCAGCGCGATGCGGCAGGGCATGTAGGCCGAGTAGATGGGGTCTATCCGCACCATCTTGACCGCGTCGTCCGGGTCGCAAAACTGGAGGATCTCCAGGTGCGGGGACTCCTCGCCCCGGGCCCGGATCTCCGCGTGGACCTCCTGACGGCCGACCAGCTTCCAATTGAGCTCCGCGGCCTTCGACATCATCGCGGCGCTGGCGTCCTCGATGCTCACCCCGCCCTGAAGGCTCATCTTGACAACGGTCTGGGAGATGTCGTGGATCTCCACCTGGGGGCGGTCCTGAGCCCAGGCAGCCAGGGCCACGATCGCGACGGCTGCGCCGATCAGGCGGCGAATGAGTGGCTTCACGTAATTGTCTCCTTGGAGGATAGCACTGGATGCGGCGTCCCACCCCCCGTTTGGGAACGCCGCCGACTGGAATCCGCGATCACCTCGGAATGAACAGCAGACCGTCCTCGGTGACCTCGAAGTCGCCGGAGAGGCCGGTCACCGGGCGCATATCCTGGTTGATGGGGGTGAGCAGGATGTCGCCGGTCGGCAGCACCTTGAAGCGTCCGGCGATCTTCGTCGCCTTGAGCGCCCCGCCCGTCGCCTGCGCCGCGGCCGTCGTCCCGCCAGTGCCCAGCGCGATCATCGCGTCCGTCATCTCACTCTCCGGAGGCGATTCGGCCTGCAGGCTGAAGGGTTCGACCTTATCCAGGGGGCCGTGGGCAGGGAGTGTGGTGAGGAAGGTGACCAGATCGTCCAGGGCTTCGTCTTCCAGCCCGTCGAACGTCTCGTCTTCCGGGTCGTTATCGTGATGGCGATCCTTTTCCTGGAACCGTTTCATTTGGTTGAACAGATAGCTGCCGTACTGGCCGGCCAGCGGCGGGATGTCTTTCTCCGGCTTGCCCAGCCCCGTGGTGCGGTGGCAGCCCTTGCATTCATCCATGAAGTAGTCCTCGCCCCGCTCGGCATCCCCTTTGGTGTAGGCAGGGATCTCCGGCAGATTGAGCGTGCGCAGGTTCACCCCGGCCAGATACTCGGAGATGTCGTCGATATCCTTGTCGGTCATGGAGTCGACGCTGGACGCGATCACCATGGGAGGGTAACGCCTGACCCCGTCGCGGTAGAAGCGTAGCTCCTTGGCCAGGTAGCCGGCGGGCAGGCCGGCGAGCCTGGGGGACATGGTGCCGGGTGTGCCCTGGCCGTAGTTGCCGTGACAGAGGGCACATGACCGGTTGATCCGCTTGGCGTTCTCGATGTCGAGGGCCGCGGCGGGACCGATGGCGAGAACGAGCGGCAGGACTGCCGCGATGGCTTTCATGGTGGTTCTCCTCCTCGGGGGGGACTGCCGGCTCGCCTGACCTTCGTGTTTGTTCAATCGGCCTAGCCCATGCTCCGGGCCAAGAAGACGATGGACGGACTAGCGGAGCAATGCAGAGATTCCGAGACCGTCCGAGATCGTTGTCGTGGTCGTTGTCGTTGTCGTCCATCGATCCGGCTGCGACCACGATTACGATTACGATTACGACAACGACAACGACAACGAATAGGACAACGACTAGGACAACGAATGGTGAACATCCATTCACGAGTCGGGGGCATCACGGCCGGAACGTCGAGAGCGGCTTCCATTCGCAACCTTGGCCCAAATCGCACGCTAGAGGTCCCGGCCGAAGACGTGGGTGCGGGACACCGACGACTCATCCCAGCCGGGTCGGAATTCCAGGACGGTTTTCCGGATGTCCACCAGGATGGTGTTGTAGGCGAACGAACCGGCCGGGCTGGGCTCATCGGCGGTGAGCAGATTGGGATTGCCGCCCCGGTCGATGCCCTCGTCGTCGAGGTCGATCCAGGTTCCCTCGGGGCAGACCACCACCCCGGGCATGCAGCGCTGGGAAACATAGACCGGCACCAGGATCCGTCCCCGGTCGTTGAAGACCTCCACCACCTCCCCGGTGCGCAACCCAAGCCGCTGGGCGTCGACCCTGTTGATCATCATCTCGTGGGGACAGGCCTCCTGGAGATTGGCGATATTGTGGAAGATCGAGTGGGTGCGGTTGCGCGGGTGCGGCGTGATCATGTGATAGGGATGGCGCTTGCGCTTCTCGTGATGGTTGAGCGACTCGAACGGCTCGATCCACTTGGGGATGGACGGGATCGGATAGCCGTACTGGGTCTTGGCCCAGTCGTCGATCCGGGCCAGCTCGGAGGAGAGGATCTCGATCTTCCCGGACGCGGTCGGGAACGGGATGCCCTGCTCGATCTGGTCCTGAAAGCCCACGTGAGGCCGCTCGAGCTTGAACTTGTAGATGCCCAGTCGTTTGAACTCGTTCCAGGGCATCTCGACGTGCTGGCGGGCCATGACCCGGTCATCCCACCAGGCCCGCAGATAGGCCTCGTCCACCGGGTCCGGGTTGTTCCAGTAGTCCCGTGTGGCGCGCGGGTTGTAGACCTGCCCGAACCGGTCGCCCATCCCGGTCTTGTTGCCGATTCGGTAGGCGAGCTCGGTGAAGACCTGGAAGTCGGTCTTCGACTCTCCCAAGGGCTCGATCACCTTGGGGCGATGGATGTAGTAGTGGCCCTTGTACCAGGGCAGGGCCACGTCGTGGCGCTCGAAATGGGTGCAGATGGGCAGCAGCACGTCGGCATAGAGCCCGGAGGGGGTGATCGTCTGATCGAGGCAGACCACCAGGTCGAGCTTCTTGATGGCCTCGATCTCGGCATTGATGTTGGTGAGCTGATTGAGCCAGTCAGAGCCCTGCCAGAAGATTCCGCGGATGTTCGGCACCACCCCGTCGCGTTCGTCATCGCGCGGCCAGAGGCCGGCCTCCTCGCGGCTGACGTTGGGATAGTTGTTGACGATATAGGCCCAGCGGTCGGACTTGATGGATGCGAACCAGATGTTCGAGTACTGATCGTGGGGGTGGGCGACCCCCTCTGCGTGCCAGGCCTTGCCGACCCCCTCGGCGCAGCCGCCGAGGACACCGATGTTCCCGGTCATGGCCTGGAGCGCGGCGGCCATGCGGTTGAACTGCTCGCCGTATGCCGCCCGCCCCGGACCCCAGCAGGCCTTGAGGGCGGCGGGCTTGGTGGTGGCATAGAGCTGCGCGAGCTTCTCGATGTCCGCCGCCGCGACCCCGCAGATCTCGGCGGCCCATTCCGGCGTCTTGGGCCGGCCATCGTGGGTGCCGAGGATGTACTCTTTGAAGCTTTCGCGCCCGTTCGGTGACGTGGCCGCCCAGTCGGGCATGCTGCGCGGGTCCATGCCCTGGACGAATTTGTCGATGAAGGGCTGGTCCTGGAGCCCGCGGGAGAAGATGAAGTGGGCCATGCCGGCCATCATGGCCGCGTCCGTTCCGGGCCGGATGGGAATCCACCAGGCATCGAAGACCGCCGCGGTGTCGGTGTACTGCGGGTCGATGCAGACAAACTTGCAGCCGCGCTGCTTGGCCAGGCGCATGTAATAGACGGTATTCCCCCCGTGGAAGGTGAAGGCGGGGTTCCAGCCCCACAGGATCATCAGCTTCGAGTGGGCGAAGGTGTCGTCCTCGCTGCCGTCCTCGATGGTGCCGAAGGTCCAGCGCGAGCTGGTGGTGGTTCCCTGGTAGGAGGGAACTGACCAGGAGCTGGTCCGGCAGGCGAACATGCCGAGGAGCCGGCCCTGGAGGCCCTCGATCTGGTCCGACTTGTGCAAAACGCCATAGGAGGCACCGGCATAGCTCTGATCGAGGATCGCCTGGTGTCCATACTGCTCCTTGATGGCGATCAGCTTGTCGGAGACCAGCTCCAGCGCCTCGTCCCAGGTAGCCCGCCGGAATCGCCCCTCCCCGCGCTCTCCCACCCGGATCATGGGGTAGAGCAGCCGCTCCGCGGAATAGATGCGCTCGCGATAGGCACGGCCGCGCAGACAGGCGCGAAGTTGGGGCTCTTCCTCGGTGTCCTTCCCATAGCAGCCGCCCCGTTGATGGGTGCCGTCGTCGGAGGAAAGGCGCACGATCACGTTGCCCTTCTTGTGAGCCACCAGCACGTGGCGCGAGCCGCAATTGTGTGCGCAGCTGGTGACCACCGTCTCCAGCGCGTCGTCGGTGGGATAATCCCGATAGGCGAAAGCGGCGGCGTCCTTGATGCGCACTAATCCACCGGTACCGATGGCGGCAGCCGCCGCGGCGCAGGCCTTGAGTATGCTGCGTCGCTTGATCTTGAGTGAACGCGACAGGATCTCGTCGATGTCTTGACCGATACTCATTCTCGCGGACTCCGGGTTTGTCAACGAGTGAAGCGCTCGTCGTATTCGGTTTGGCGGCCGCGCGCCCATTCCGGATCGACCTCCGGCATGCGCTCCAGCCAGGGGCGACGGACATAGGGATACGGCTTCGCGTACCAGGCGCGGCCGCCATGGCAGCCGTAACAGGAGTCGCTGCTCTCTTTGCCGGCCTGCTCGATCTCTCCGGCGTCGAGGAAGTTGAGCTGGTGGCGGACCGTGCGGTATTCCTGGTGGCAGGTGACGCAGTCGTTCTTGAACTGATCGCGGACCTCGGGCCAATCGCCGGCGACTCCCGCCATCACCTTCCAGTCGAACTGACCGTGGCACATGAGGCAGATGTCCGGGTCGACACTCCTGCGCGACAGGATGCCGGGCTGCGTGTCGTCCGCGGAGCCGGAGATCTCCTCTTTGGGATCGTGGCCCTGGTGGCAGGTGTTGCACCGGAAATCCATCAAGCGCCTAGCCTCGGGGGTGACCAAGTGGCGGCGATGGAAGGTGTCCTGCTCGCCCTGATAGCCGTCGAGCGTCTGGTACCACGCGAGCAGCTCCCCGCTGGGCTCGCCGGAGATGGTCTGCGGTCTCGGGCGGCGTTCCAGCACCTCCCGGTGGCAGGTCAGGCACTGCTCATCCGTGGCTGTCTCGATCGCCGGCTTGAAGTGGATCGGATCCCAGGTGGCGCTGCGGTAACCGGACGTGGGCGTGTCCGCGGCGACGCTGACCCAGGCTAGGACGCACAGGGCAGCGATGGCAATGAGCTTTAGCTGTCTCACTGTTGGGCTCTCCAATGACAAGGCGCGATCGACCATCGGACAGGCATGCGATCTCCGTACGCAGGCGGAGCGGGTGCTTAGTGGAACGAACTATTGCAGCACGGCAGATGTGTCGAGCCCGTTCGTTGTCGTTGTCGTTGTCGTTGTCGACCATCGATACGACAACGACAACGACAACGACAATGATCTCGGACGGTCTCGGGATCTCTGCAATGCTCCACTAGGCAGTTCGAAGTGGTGCTTTTATTTCGCCGAATCGGCGCATCCTTTCGTGTGGGTAAGTCACTCGATACGTCAGTGCCAGCATCGGTTTGCGATTCCGGTTTCCGGGACCACGCCGATGCGACAAGGCTATTCAGGGTGTCTGCATCGGCTCCTTCCCCTGACGCATAGCGCATGCCACAAACACAGTGTCCATTCCGCCCCTGAGGCCAAGTCCGCCGATGAATGACGCGATTACGGGACTTTTCGGGGCTGGACTGACTGGACGGGTAGGCATCGTCTGTCGGTCTTTCCGATCTAGGCGGGCCAAAGAGGACTGTAAACGGAGGCCGAGACGAAGCGTCTACGCCTATTTGGCATGTCGCTGGGGTGTCTTCAGCTTGCCATCAGCAACAATGGCGCATCATTTGTCAACCAAAACAAATGGATAATCTGTTCCGGTGGAGCGGGTCGCCAATCTGACGATTCGTCAGGGAAGTCTTCTTAGGTTTCGACGCGCGACGTTTTGCTTCGGCCACCTGTTGGCTTTGTAAGCCTGTGCGCGGCGCTATCAAGCCAGCGAGTCCAGTGAGCCAAGCGGCACTTGACGGGCGTCCGGACGGTCCTATGCCCGCCTGAACGATGCGCTCACGGATTCCCATGAGCGACAGGCCGTTTCACGTCATGCCTTAACCGCATGCTGCTTGTTGGCTGTGACAAATCGTCATGCTGCGCACCCGGCCGTGCCTACGCCAAGCTGCAAGCCCTGGATGCGGCGGACACACTCGACTTTCTGCGCGTGCCGCCTTCCAATCGCCTGGAGCATCTTCGCGGCGACCGTGAGGGTCGAGGCCGAGGTCTCTCCCCGAGCTGCATGAAGGGCTCGACCTCCAGGTCGAACTGCGCCAGACAAACCCGACCAGGTCAGGGTCCCAGACCGCGGGGGTCGGACCGGAGTCCGACCCCATGCCACCTGCAGCTGATCAGGCGGCAGGCTTGGGCATCCAGGATATGCACCAGCCCTTGGCCGCCACGGACTTGCCGGGGAAGAGGGTGCAGCCCACCCACTCACCCTCGCCGAGGACGAACTGGCAGTTGGTGCAGTCCTGCTCCTCCGGCGGCAGGCCCGGGCGGTTGGCGCCGGCCCGGTCGGTCTGGTATCCCTGCGTCAACCTCCAGAACGGGCGCCCTTCCCTGGAGCGCCCGCGATCGGACCGGAATGGCTCAGCGCATCCCGCCCATGCCGGACATGCCGGACATCCCCGACATGCCGCCCATCCCACCCATGCCGGACATCCCCGACATGCCGCCCATCCCACCCATGCCGGACATCCCCGACATGCCGCCCATCCCACCCATGCCGGGCATCCCCGACATGCCGCCCATGCCGCCCATGCCGCTCATTCCGGACATGCCGCCCATGCCGCCCATGCCGGACATCCCGGACATGCCGCCCATCCCGGACATGCCGCCCATCCCGGACATGCCGCTCATGCCGGACATCCCACTCATGCCCGCCGGCTGAAGCAGAACGCCCTGGGGCGTGACGTGATAGGTCCCGGCCATGCCGCTCATGCCGCTCATGCCGCTCATGCCGCTCATGCCGCTCATGCCGCCCATGCCGGACATCCCCGACATGCCGCCCATCCCACCCATGCCGGACATCCCCGACATGCCGCCCATCCCGCCCATGCCGGACATCCCCGACATGCCGCCCATGCCGCCCATGCCGGACATCCCCGACATGCCGCCCATCCCGCCCATGCCGCTCATCCCCGACATGCCGCCCATGCCGGACATGTCCGCGATGGCAGTGGAGGTGGCAACGAAAAGCCCCAGGGTGAGCGCAAGCTTATTGATTTTCATGGATGTCTTCCTCGTTTCTGTGGAGTTGGTAACTGCCGGATCGGGGAAGTGCCGATCAACTCGGCGCTTCCCGCGCGCGGGATACCCCGCCATAGTCAACGGCTGCAAGCCATTGAATCTGAAGCACACCAAGTTTGGCGCCTCTTGGAGTGCGTGCTGATCAAAGGCCGGGACGGCATTCGATCTGCTTTTCCGTAACCGCTAGCAAACGACAGGCCAACACGGTCCGCATTTCCGATTCGCGTCATTAGAGGAGATTCACAATCGAATGAAAACGCTCGCTTTCCAGGTTCAGCGCCTTCCTAATCCAGCACCTGGAAAAGCCGGCGCTGATGTGATGTCTTCGCACAGATGGGACAGCGGGCGGACGCGGGACGCGCGGCGGGCAGATGAAAATCGGCCCCGCAGGCGCGGCAGCGGCGGGTCGCCAGGGGGACTAGAGTCTGTGGGTCGGCGGCGAGCCGCTCCACCCGCACCGCGCCCCGGTTGCAGGCATCCACGCAGATACCACAGCCGGTGCAGCCGTCCGGGTCGAGGCGATAGCCTTCCGGGGTGAGCGCGATCGCCTCATGGGGACAGAGCCGGACGCAGGCGTCGCAACCGGAGCAGCCTGCCTCGTCGATACGCGGGGCGTTGAGGCTCAGGCATCCTTCCCCGTTGCGGGGGACGATCCGTCCAGGAGGTACAAAGCAGGGCATCCCCTCCCCGTCCCGTTCGGCTAGGTCCACGGCCCGTTCCGTGGCCTCGGTCAGCACCCGGCGGAAGAAGGCCCGCCGGCCGACCTCCTCGGGACGGTGGCTGGCACGCGCCACGGCCAGCTCTGCCGACCAGGCCGCCGACGGAAGAAAGGCTGAATCGACCAACGGCAGGCCACGACTCCGCAGTAGCAGATTCACCTCTCCCAGCGCTCGATCGAGGCGGACGACGCCCCCGCGAGGGCAGGCATCGCAATCGCCCCGGGCGAGCACCAGCCGGCCCACGCCATCGCGGTGCAGCTCGAGCAGCCGGCGCACTCCCAGGATGTGAAGACAGGGGACGAATGTCCCATCCCCGTCCACCTTCGCCTCCGCACAGGCGGCGAAGGCGACTTTGACCCCGTTGACCCGCAGCCGCAGTGGCCGCCAGTGCTCCAGCACTGCCCCCTCGGGACACGCCGGCGCGCACAGGCCGCAGCCGTCGCAGCGGGCCGCGTCGATGCCGAGACGTTCTTCGTCCAGCACCCAGGCCGAGCGCGGGCAAGCATCAACGCAGGCCCGGCAGGTCGCCTGCGCCATCCGGGCATGGACGCAACGTTCGCTGACGACCTCCGGCAGGAGGTCATCCAACGCGAGCCCGGCGCCCCATAAGTTCACCGCTACCAGCCGGGTGCGGTGCCCGGAACGTACGGGCCCGCCACCTCGACCGGGGCCGACGACGCCGCGTTCAGGCGCTCGGCGATTTCCTCCGCGGTCGGCCGGGGCTGCTCCAGGATCTCCGCGAGGAGGTCCCGGAACTCGTCCAGCCAAGCCGCGGTGAGCATGGCCAGCCCGGCGTAGAAGCGGGTCGCGCAGCGCGTGGCGACCCGGGCGGCGAAGGCGTCGATCCAATGCAGCAGGTGCTCGTCCAGGAACCGGGCCGCATCCGACAGGGCCGCCTCCCCGGGGCCCTCCGCGGTCATCAGGTGCGCGAGAAAGCGCAGCTGATGGACCAAGTGGTCGTCCGTTCGGCGGCGCCAGTCCTCCACTGCAAGGCCGTGGCTACGGTACCAGGCCCGCACCCGGAACATGGGCTCCTGCATGGTGAGGTGGTCGTCGTCAAGCCAGACCGACTCGCAGGGTGAGGCACCGATGCCGTGGTTGAGGTAGATGTCTGCATAGTCGGCGGCCAGCTGGTCCATCGCCTCTTGGCTGTGGCTCGCCGGGATCTCCGTCAGCCCCTCCCGGAACAGCTCCTCGGCCTGGCGCCCGCGCTGGGTCCGCAGCGAAATCCCGAGGAAGTCCTCGTAGCAGTGCTCCCAGAGGGAAAGCAGCAGCTCCGGGGTCAGCTCCCGGTCGTGGAGCAGGGCGAGCAGGGCGAGGTCCTCCGCCGCCACTGTGCAGAAGCGCTTGAGGGTACCCTCCTCGGGCGGGACGGCTCGCAGAACGGCATTCATGACACCTTACCCTTGCTGTGGGGGGATGAACGGGATGGAGGGGCTGGTCAACTCCGGGTGAGCGAAGTTCTTCACCGCCCGCACCGGTTCCTCCCCGGGGCCGATTGGTCTGTTTGCCCGCCTTCGACGCGACGCCGAAGGCAGATGAAAATCCTTCCCGATCAGGCAGATGGTTCTCCGGCAATCGCTAATGCCCGGCTGGCCTTCCGCTCATTCCGCTCATCCCGACCGGCACGCCCGGATAGGGGTAGAAGGTGGTCTGGCCCGACGGCTGGACGTGGAAATAGCCGCTGACCCCACCCATCGCCTCCATGCCTTCCATACCACTCATGCCCTGCATACCGCCGGTCGCGGGATGGTTCCTCTGCCAGGAATCCCCCTGCCCAAGGGGAAAGAGCAGCACGTCACCCTCCGCGGTTTTTCGATAGTAGCCACCCATGCCCTTCATGGCCTCGAGGGCGCTCTGCACCGACATGGCGTTGGATTGCGTCTGGGCCGGGCTTGCCGGCTGGGTGTCTTCCGCCTCGGCCAGGCCAAGGCTGCCCGAGGCGGCCAAGACGGTCAGGGTTGTCGTCACCAGGGTTTGCATCCGCTGCTTCAGGGTACCGGTCTTCATGGGCCTATCCTCCATCCTCGATTGTGGTTCGCGCATTGTTTTGCGAGTCAGCTAAACCGCGTCCAGAGCGAGATGCTCACTTTCGAGTGAGTTCGAAGTTTGGTGAATCCACGACCCTTAGCGGGGGACGCGGTTTAAAATTTTATATTTTTTAATACTTTAAACCGCGCCAGCTCCAGCGGCTCTGAAATCCGCCGGGGCCGATCCCATCCAAAAACATCGCATACCGCACTGGGCGCGGTTTAGCACGGCACTCAGCTCTCCACCTTTCCCTTACTGTGGGCCACGAACACGATGGATGGGTTGGTCAACTCCGGGTTAGCGAAATTCTTCACTGCCCGCACCGGTTCCTCCCCGGGGCCGATGGCCTTGGTTTCCTGGACATTCGCGCGCAGCAGGTCGATCGGGCCGACGTCGAGCACCCGCATCATGCAGGCCATCACACAGTAGGGCTTGCGCCCCGCCTCGATCTCGTCGACGCACAAATTGCACTTGGAGACGATGTTCTGATCCGGGATGAACTGGGGCGCGCCGTAGGGACAGGTCGCCTCGCACCGGCGGCAGCCAATGCACAGCGTCGAGTCGATATCCACGATGCCGTTGTCCGCCCGCTTCCAGATGGCCCCGGTGGGACAAGCGGGCAGGCAGGCCGGCTCCGCGCAGTGATTGCAGGAGACGTTGACCTTGTAGGCATAGACGTCCGGGTAGATCCCGCCCTCCACATACTGCACCCGGCGAAAGCGCGGCCCGGCAGACAGCCCGTTCTTGTCCTTACAGGCAATCTCGCAGGCACGGCAGCCGATACAATCCACGTTGTGGTGCACGAAACCGAGTTGCATCTCGGGCACCACCGGCTTGTACACCTCGCGCTTGCGGCGCTTGATGGCCTCTTTGATCGTCGTCTTGTCGTTCTCGTCAACCATGGGTCGATCCTCAATAAGCCCTTGCCGCCGGGTAAGCAGGTGTACCGCAGAGACGCAGAGAACGCCGCGGGGACCGGGAAGCGCTCAACGAACGGCCTGCTGGCCAGCCGTTGCCCGCACCCGTTGCCCCCGCCATTCGCGTTCATTCGCGTTCATGGTGAACCAAGATCCGATTCGTGCTCAGAGATCACGGCGGAAAACGTGCGCCCGAGATGTCGCGAGCTGGTCCCAGCCCGGACGGTGCGTCAGGTCGGTCTTGGCGATGTTGCAAAGCACCGTGTTGTAGGCGAAAGCCCCGGCGGGACTCGGCTCGTCCAGGGTGAGCATGTCCGGATTGCCGGATCGGTCGACCCCGTTTTCGTCGAGATCGATCCAGGCCCCCTCGTGGAGCACCAGGACGCCCGGCATGCAGCGCTCGGTAACGTAGACCGGCACCACCACGCGACCCCGGTCGTTCCAAAGCTCCGCCGTGTCGCCGGTGACGATCCCCAGTCGTTTGGCGTCGGCGGTGTTGATGGTGACCTCCTGCTCGTAGGTCTCCCGCAGCCAGGCGCAGTTGTTGAAGATGGAGTGGGTCCGCCAGCGCGGGTGCGGGGAGATCAGGTGGAAGGGGTGCCTCGCCGTTTTCGGGCTGTTGAGGGACTCCCAGGGCTCGATCCACTTGGGGATCGACGGGATGTGATAGCCGTACATGGTCCGGGTCCAGTCACTGATCTGGGCGAGCGTGGTGGACAGAATCTCGATCTTGCCCGAGGGGGTCTGGAAGGCGGCACCGTTCTCGATCTGGTCGCGGAAGGCGACGTGCGGCTGGGCCAGCTTGAACTTGTAGACGCCGTGCTGCTTGAACTCCTCCCAGGGCATGTCCACCTGATGGTTGGGCATGACCTTGTTCTCCCACCACTCCCGAAGATACGCCTCCTCCACCGGGTCGGGGTCGTGCCAGTAAGCCCGGGTCGCCTTGGGGTTGTACGCCTGCCCGAAGCGGTCCCCCATCCCGGTGCGCTGGCCGATGCGGTAGGCCAGCTCCGTGAAGATCTGAAAGTCGCTCTTCGACTCCCCCAGCGGCTCGATCACCTTAGGCCGGTGGATGTAGTAGTGGCCCTTGTACCAGGGCAGGGCTACGTCGTGACGCTCGAAGTGGGTGGCCACCGGCAACAGCACGTCGGCGTAGAGCCCGGAGGGCGTGATGGTGGAGTCCATGCACACCACCAGCTCCAGCTTCTGGATGGCCTCGATTTCCTTGTTGATATTGGTGAGCTGGTTGAACCAGTCCGACCCGTGCCAGAAGATCCCCTTGATGTTGGGGATGACGCCGTCCATCTCGTCCTGCCGCGGCCACAACCCGATTTCCTCGCGCTGAACATTGGGATAGTTCAGCACGCAGTGGGCCCAGCGGTCGGACTTGATCGATGAGAACCAGATGTTGGAGAACTGATCGTAGGGATAGGCCACCGCCTCCGCGTGCCAGGCCTTGCCGACGCCTTCGGCGGACCCGCCGAGTACCCCGATGTTGCCGGTCATGGCCTGCAGCGCCGCCCCCATGCGGTTGTACTGCTCCCCGTACGCGTTGCGTCCCGGGGCCCAGGAGGCCTTCAGCGCCGCCGGCTTGGTGGAGGCGTACAGGTGGGCGAGCTTCTTGATGTCCTCGGCGCTCACCCCGCAGATCTGAGCCGCCCACTCCGGGGTCTTGGGCTGGCCGTCGTCGGTGCCCAGGATGTAGTCGCGGAAGTTCTCCTGGCCGTTGGGGCTGCCGCTCGCCCAGTCCGGCATGGTCCCCGCATCCATGCCATGGCAGAAGCGGTTGATGAAGTCCTGATCCTGCAGGCCGTTGGCGAAGATGTAGTGGGCCATCCCCGCCATCATGGCCGCGTCGGTATTGGGCCTGATCGGGATCCACCAGGCGTCGTAGCTGGCGGCGGAGTCCGTGTACTGAGGGTCCACCAGCACGAACTTGCAGCCCCTCTGCTTGGCTAGGCGCATGTAGTAGAAGGTGTTGCCGCCGTGGAAGGTGTAGGCGGGATTCCAGCCCCACATGATGATCAGCTTCGAGTGAGCGAAGGTGTCGTCCTCGTTGCCGTCCTCGATGGTGCCGAAGGTCCAGCGGGAGCTGGCGGTGGTGCCCTGGTAGGAGGGCACCGACCAGGAGCTGGTGCGGCAGCTGAACATGCCGAGGAAGCGCCCCAGCAGGCCCTCGATCTGGTCGGACTTGTGCAACACCCCGTAAGAGGCCCCGGCGTAGCTCTGGTCGAGCAGAGCGGTGGACCCGTACTTGTCCTTGAGCTCGATCATCTTGTCGGCGACATGGTCCAGTGCCTCGTCCCAGCTGATGCGTTTGAATTTCCCCTCGCCGCGCTTACCGACGCGGCCCATTGGGTAGAGCAGCCGCTCCGCGGAGTAGAGGCGCTGGCGGTAGGAGCGCCCACGCAGGCACGCACGCACCTGCGGCTCCTCCTCGGTGTCCTTGCCGAAAAAGCCACCCTGCTGGTAGCGGCCGTCGTCCGTGGAGATGCGCACGATCACGTCGCCCTTCTTGTGGGCGACCAGCATGTGGCGCGAGCCGCAGTTGTGGGCGCAGCTCGTGACCACCGTCTGGAGCTCATCGTCGCGGGGATAGGGCTCGAAGGCGAAGCCCTGGGCCTCGCGCGTCTGCACTAGGCCCCCCGCGCCGACGGCGGCGGCCGCGGCCGCCGTGGTTTTGAGAAAGCCGCGTCGAGTGAGGCTGAGGCGGGCGTCGAGGAAGCGGAGATCCTGCTCGTCTTTCATGGCTTGTTACCCTGCACGTTGTCCGCCGCCGGGGTCGCTTCCACCCCGACCAGGAAGCGGGCTTCGGATTCGGTCGGACGCCCCTTCGCCCAGTCGGGCACCGCCTCGGCCATGCCCGGCCAGGGGTTGCGCGGATAGGGGAAGCTGATCCGGTACCAAGAGCGGCCGCCGTGGCAGCCGTAGCATCCGTCCTTATTCTCTTTGGCGAGCGCCTCGATGGCATCGGCCTTGAGATAGTTCACCCGGTGCCGGTTGGTGCGGAAAATCGCGTGGCACAGCAGGCAGTTGTCCTGGAAGGCTGCGCCGTACTCGGCCCATGGACCCGGTACCGCCATGATCTGGTAGGAGAAGCCGCCGTGACACATGAGGCACACCTCCGGCTCCACGTGCTTGCGCTGGATCAGCGTGGGGTCACCGCCGGCGTGGGACATAGCGGTCTCCTCGCGGGGGTCGTTGCCCAGATGACAGGTGTTGCACTTGAGGCTCATGACCTGAGTCGCGTAGTCGCTCACCAGGTGACGGCGGTGAAAGGTCTCCTGATCTCCCTGATAGGTATCCAGGGTCTGGTACCAGGCCAATGCCTGGTCCGCCTTGAGCCCTGCGGGGGACGCCTCGCGGATGCGACTCTCGAGCACCTCTCGGTGGCAGTCCAGGCACTGTTCGTCGGTCGCCTCGAGAATGGCGGGCTTAAAGTGAATGGGGTCCCAGCGGGCCGCATCGTAGCCCGCCCCGTTGGGGTCAGCGGATTCGGCGTGACCCGTACCCCAGACCAGTACGATCAGGGTCAACAGACTCGCTCTCTTCATCGGGCGGATCCTCTACGGTCGGGTGCAAGGCCCCGACGGGAAAAAGCCAGCACGTCCCTGTGCCGATGCGGCGGTCGCCGCTCCAAGGGTTCTTATTGAGCGGGAGGCGTCCAACCGGACATGCCGCCCATGCCGCCCATGCCCGACATCCCCGACATGCCGCCCATGCCGGACATGCCGCCCATGCCGGACATGCCGCCCATGCCGGACATGCCCGACATGCCGCCCATGCCGCTCATACCCGCCGGGTAGAAGAAGATCTGGCCTTCAGGCGTGATCTGGAAATAGCCGGACATACCGCTCATGCCGCCCATACCGGACATGCCGGACATGCCGCCCATACCGGACATACCGGACATGCCGCCCATGCCGCCCATGCCGGACATGCCGCCCATACCGGACATGCCGGACATGCCGCCCATACCGGACATACCGGACATGCCGCCCATACCGGACATGCCGCCCATGCCGAACATACGTGAAGGCATCCAGACCCACCCGCCCATGCCGGACATACCGTCCATGCCGGACATGCCGGACATGCCGCCCATGCCGGACATGCCGCCCATACCGGACATGCCGCCCATACCGGACATGCCGCCCATACCGGACATGCCGGACATGCCGCCCATGCCGGACATGCCGGACATGCCGGCGGGATAGAAGAAGATTTGCCCGTCAGGCGTGATCTGGAAGTAGCCGGACATGCCGCTCATGCCGCTCATGCCGGACATCCCACCCATGCCGCCCATGCCGGACATCCCCGACATGCCGCCCATGCCACCCATGCCGGACATCCCCGACATGCCGCCCATGCCACCCATGCCGGACATCCCCGACATGCCGCCCATGCCACCCATGCCGGACATGCCGGACATGCCGGACATGCCGCCCATACTGTCAGCCGCCGTCGCACTACCGGCCAGGGCCAGCCCGACCACGGTAGCGACGGCGGCTTTCTTGAACCTCATCAGTGTGTTCTTCATGTCGTCTCTCTTGGTGATTTCTCGAAGGACCCGGCGCCTCTCCCCCTGCGGCCTCCCGGATTTTGCCCGGACCTGCGCGCTCACCACGCTCGGCCGGACCTTATCTCCCCGACGACAGGCGGCCGGGGCCTGCGGTCGTTCCTTCTACCGTCTCCTCGACAGGCAGACTCCCTGAGGGGACTCGCCCGTCACTGCTCGTGCCAGCCACGGATGTCGTAACGGCCGGTCATGCCGGGCCGGTTGAAGGGGGTGTACCAGTTGCCCTGGTCCTCAAGGAACCGCAGGCTGGCCGGGTAGGGCTGGCTGATCCCGGTGAGCGCTCGGGTGTACCAATCGGGCTCCCTGTGTACCTCGCGGATCACGGGCGCGCCCTCCGGGCGCTGGGATGGTTGCAGGCCGGCGATGGGCTGGCCGCCCTCGGCGAGCAAAGCGCCGGACCAGCCGCCACACGCGGCGGCTAGTCCGAGAAGCGTCAACAGTCTGCTGGTCATCTCCTGGTCCTCGTGTGGCTGTGGGCATGCAGCCGATTGGGACCCGGGAGCCCGGGCGGAGGCTGGCCGGCCGCTCTACCCGGGCGGCTCAGGTAGCATCCGCCCTCCAGCGGCCCGGCAGTCGTCCGCGCCGCGAGTTCGGTCCCGGGTCGTTTGCGGTCGGTTGCGGCCTATTCAGCAAACGGAATGCCAGGCGCCAAAGAATGGAATTTTCTCATTAAAATCCATTACTTTTGTTATGGCGACCCGCCCCGAGATGCGACCCGCCCCGGCGCCGCCTGACGGTTTGTCACTCGACTCACGCGGTGCGTCGGCTGTTGGGCGTCGGATGGATGCCTGAGAAACGGGCACAAGCTGGAAACTTCAATGGCTGGATCAACTGCTTACCCGATCCAGCCGGCACCCCGCCGGGTATCGGTCGGAGTGAAGCAGGGAACCTGACTGTCTGTCAGGGCGGCGGGACGGAGCGGCCCTGTGCCGGGCGACCGAGTTGGCGAAGGGAGGCTGCGGCCCACCGGCCCGCGAATCCGGGCCGACGGCGGTCAAGGGAGCGCAAACCCAGAGGGGCCCTCCACCCCGGCGAGCCAGGACGCGGCGATGGTCCGCGCCCCGTCCGGGCCGTCGACGGGCAGGGAGATCCTGCCCTCCCGGACCAGGCTAGCCACCTCGCCGGGGCACACCTCGACCGGTCGCTTCGTTGGGGCCGCCGGCTCATCAACCCGGGGATAGAGCAGAAGCGAGCCATCGTCGCCACGCCCAACGGCCTGACAATTTGGCAAATCCAAGCCTGATGCAATACAGTCGGCAGTGATAAGAGTCCGCAGAGAGCCACGTCCGCGGACGGAGCCACAAGACGATGAGAAGAACGGCTCATAGCCTCAACACAAAATTCGCCCTGGGCACCGCCGCCGGACTGGTCGCCAGCTCCCTGGTGTTCCTGGTGCTATTCGTTGGTCTGTACCGGGATCAGATCGCCCGAGAGCGCACAAACGCCAACGTCCAGGTCACCCGCCTGCTCCAGATCTCCCTGGAGAACGCCATGCTCAAGCGCGACTTGGACGGCCTCCAGCACATCGTCGCCCGGCTTGGGGAGCAGCCGGGGATCCACGGGGCGATGATTGCCACCACCCAGGGCTTGATCCGTGTCGCCACCGATCCCGCATCCGTGGGCAAACAGCTGGCTCTCGGCCCGGGTCCCTTGAACGGTATGGTGACTGAGATTATTACCGCAGCGGACGGGCGCCCGCTGGTGCGCAGCATCAACCCGGTCCCCAACCGGGACGCCTGCCGGGAGTGCCACGGCTCCGCAAGCGACCGACCGATCAACGGTTTTCTCCTGGTAGACCTGGATGCGGAGGTCATCGGCGCCCAAGCGCGCTCCACGACGCTGCTGTTGATGGGGGCTGGCGCCCTCATCGTGCTGCTCAATCTCGCCGGCGGCTGGTGGTTCATGGGCCGATTCGTCCTGCGGCCGGTGCATCAGCTCACGGCGGTGAGCGCGCGCTTGGCCGGCGGAGACCTGGCCGCTCGGGCGACGCTCGCCGAGGGGGACGAGCTTGCCTCGCTCGGGGAGGGCTTCAACGCCATGGCGGACTCCCTGCAGGGAAAGATCCGGGACATCGAGCAAAAGGAGCGTTTCCTCCAGCAGTTGATCGACGCCGTGCCCGACGGCATCCGGGTCATCGACCAAGACTTCCGCGTGGTGCTCGCCAACGCCACTTACCGCAATCAGCTCGGTCTGGCATTGGACTCGCCGGCACCCACCCTGTGCCACGCCGCCACGCATGCTCGGGAGGCCCCCTGCGCCGAGACCCTCGTCACGTGCCCCGTGCGGGAGATTGCCCGCACCGGCACTCCCCTGCGCACCATCCACCAACACACCCGAAGCGACGGAAGCAAGCTGGGCGTGGAGCTCTACGCCGCCCCCATGCGGATCGCCCGCGAGGGCCACGACGAGCTCCTGGTGGTCGAATCCATCCGCGATCTGGAGCAGGAGGTGCGCTTCTCTCACGAGCAGCACCTCTCCGAGCTGGGTCGCCTCGCCGCGGGCGTTGCCCACGAGATCCACAACCCTCTATCGTCCGTACGCCTGGCCCTGAATGCGGCAGAACGCGCGGCCGCCGAGACCCCGCCAAACCGTGAGCGGCTCACCGAATACCTGACGCTGGTCGATCAAGAAGTGGTCAAGTGCAGCCAGGTGACCGAACGCCTCCTGCACCTCAGCGTGCCGCCATCGCCCGTCCAGGAGCTGGTGGAGGTGGACCGGGTGGTGGCCGAGACGCTTTCGCTGCTGGCCTGGGAGGCCGAGTCGTGCAAGGTCGGCATCCGCCTTGTGGCCGATCAGCCGACGCCCCTGCGTGTGCTGGCCACCGACAGCGAGATCCGCATGATGGCACTCAATCTGGCCCAGAACGCCTGTCACGCGATGCCCGATGGGGGAGAGCTCGCGGTGCGCTTCACCCGCGCCAGCGGCGAGGTGGTGATCGGGTTCGAAGACACCGGCGTGGGGATCGACGCCCGTGACCAGGTCCGCATCTTCGAGCCGTTTTTCAGCTGTCGTGCGGACGGCAGCGCCGGCACCGGATTGGGGCTGCCCATTACCAAGAGTTTGGTGGAAAGCCATGGCGGTACCATTCGTATCGACAGCGGGCTCGGACGGGGATGCCGGGTGACCGTCACCTTCCCGGATGCTGACCTGGAGCCGGGGGAAAGCCCATGAGCGCGCACATTCTCATCATCGAGGACGACGCCGTGCTCGGGCGCATGATGGTCCACCAACTCGCCAGCCAGGGCCACGAGGTCACCAACGTTGGGACCTGGCGTGAAGCGGACGAGTACCTGGCACGCCACGAGCCCCACCTCATCATCACGGATATGCGCCTACCTGACGGCGACACCCTCGATCGCCTGGGAGACATCGTCAAGCACCAGCCGGTGATCCTGCTGACCGCCTTCGGCTCGGTGCGCAGCGCCGTCGCCGCCATGAAGGCCGGGGCCTTTGAGTATCTGTTGAAGCCCGCAAGCCCTGAGGAACTGTCCCTGGTGGTGCAACGTGCCCTGGAGCACACGGCGCTGCGCCGCGACCACCAGTTCTGCCGGCGCCGCCTCCAGGCCAAAGAGGGGGCGACGAGCTTCATGATCGGCGTGAGCGCGGCCCTGCTCCGGGTCAAGGAGACCATCGCCGCGGTCGGTCCGAGCAACATCAACGTGCTGATCCAGGGGGAGAGCGGCTCGGGCAAGGAGTTGGTAGCCCGGGCGGTGCACGAGGCGAGCGAGCGGGCCGGGCGCAACTTTGTGGCTGTGGACTGCTGCACCCTGCAGGAGAAGCTTTTCGAGTCTGAGCTGTTCGGCCACGAGCGCGGCGCCTTCACCGGCGCCGACCGCCAGAAGCGTGGCCTGATCGAGGGGGCCGAGGGGGGCACCCTGTTCCTGGACGAGATCGGCGAGATCGAGCCCGCCATCCAGGCCAAGCTGCTACGCGTCCTGGAGACCGGCGTGTTCCGTCGCCTGGGCGGCACCAAGGACCTTCAAGCCAACATCCGCGTGGTGGCCGCCACCAACCGGGACCTCGCCGCCATGAGCCGTCAAGGCGGCTTCCGGTCCGACCTCTACTACCGGCTCAGCACCTTCGTGGTCGAGGTCCCGCCGCTGAGGTCCCGGCGCGACGACATCCCCTATCTCGCCACCCACTTCATCCAGAACCACAATTTCTCCAAGCGCATCAATAAGTCCCTGGCGTCCGAGGCGATCCGCCGGCTCACCGCCTACGATTGGCCAGGCAATGTTCGTGAGCTACGCAACGTGGTCGAGCGGGCGATCATCCTCTCCCGGGACAGCAGCAGCATCCGCCCGGAGCACCTGGCCTTCGGGGCGGGCAACGAAGAGAACAGCGTCAAGGTGACCCTGAGCTTCGAGCACGAGCCGACCCTAGAGCAGCTGGAGGCCGAGTACCTGCGCCTGCAGCTCGCCAAGCAGAGTGGGCACCGGGCCAAGGTGGCGGAGGTGCTGGGTGTGAGCGAACGCAATATCTACCGGCTGATCCAGCGCTACAAGCTTTCGGTCTCCGAGTACCGCAGGTCATAGGCATGGGAGCACAGCGCGTCCAGGGTCGTTTCCACCTGCGGCGGGGTCATGCCCGGAAAGGCGGTCGCGATAAACATGTCCTGCTTGGCGATGCCGAAGACGTTGGAGGCAAGCCCGTCGCCGAACCCCGCCAGGCTGTGTAGGAACAGGGTCTGCCATGCGTACTCGAGGAGGGGAAAACCGTCCGGATGTGTGTTGGCGCGATCGGCAAGGGCGGCGTTGCTGTCCCCCGCCTTGAGACCGCCGCTGTCCCCGAGCGAGTGCCCGAGGGTTGGCCTGGAATGCTACGATGAGCCGAAGCATCGACAACCTAAGGGCCCATCCCCCATGTCCGCATCTCCGAGCTGCCCCCCGACGGCCTTCGGCCTCATCGTCATCGGCGACGAGATCCTCGAGGGCACGCGTGTCGATGCCCATCTGAATGCCTTCAAAAGGATGGTCGGCGAGCGCGGACAGGAGCTGGCGTGGCACTGGCTGCTCCCGGATGACCCGGAGGTGTTGGTCGCACATCTGCGCTTCTCGATGGGGCGCCCCGATCCCGTTTTCGTGTGCGGCGGGATCGGCGCGACGCCCGACGATCACACCCGCGCATGCGCCGCGACCGCGGTCGGTTTGGAGCTGGTGCGTCATCCCGAAGCCAAAGCACTGCTCGAGGCGAAGTTCGGTGCGGAGGCCTATCCCAACCGTATCCTCATGGCGGATCTGCCTGCCGGGTGCGACCTGATTCCGAATCCGATCAACCGGATCCCGGGCTTTTCGCTGCGCGGGCACTGGTTTCTGCCGGGTTTTCCCCAGATGGCCTGGCCGATGGCGCAATGGGTCCTGGATCGGTCCTACGGTGTCTCGGACCTGGTGCAGGAGCGAGCGTTCGAGCTTTTCGATACTCCGGAAAGCAGCCTGATCCCCGTGATGCGCGATCTCGGCGATCGGTTCCCGGGACTCAAGCTCTTCAGCCTGCCTCATTTGGGCGATGATGCCCACATTCGGTTGGGTTTTCGCGGGCGCGGCGGAATCGACGCGGCGATGGATGCCCTGCGCGAACGGCTCGAGCACGATGCGATTCCCTATCGCGAGGTGGAGTCGGATGCCCTGCGCCGCTGAAAAAACCGCCATGGCGGGTGTGTGGTACGCCCTTGGCGGTCAATTGCTTGCTGCTGAGCTCAGGCCTGAATGCGTGCCGGCTGAGGTCGGGTTGATGGATCTCATGGCCTACATACCTGCCCGAGATCCAGAGTTTCTCACTCCTACGATGTAGTCACCCAGGAGCCATGTCATGGCAGCACGGACGCCGCACGCGTCGGACGAACAGTACTCGCCACTCTACTTCCTCGCCGCGCTCGGTGCCGGTGGGTTGGCTGCCAACTTCTATGTCTGGCTCCTGTTCTGGGTACCCCATCCGGATCGACCGGTCCCGGTGTTCGAAGACATCATTGTCGCCGCCACCAATGGGACAACGCCGTTGCAGAGCGCCATCGCAGTCGCCATTGCCGGCATCGTGATCTTTGCGCTGCTGCACTTGGGGCTGCTGGGCTGGAATCTGGTCCGCTTCGCGCGCTACCGCGGCACCGATGCCGCTCGCCTGCTGCGTACCGGTAACACCGAAACCCAATTGCTCGCCCTGCCGCTGACCGTCGCCATGACCATCAACGTCGGTTTCGTCCTCGGGATGGTCTTCGTACCCGGCCTTTGGTCGGTGGTCGAATGGCTGTTCCCGGCAGCCATTGCCGCCTTTTTCCTGGTGGGGATCTGGGCGCTGAGCCTGCTCGGAGACTTCTACGGGAGGGTGCTTACGCAGGGCGGTTTCGACTGCGGGCGCAATAACAGTTTTGCACAGATGCTCCCTGCCTTCGCGCTGGTGATGGTTGGCGTGGGGCTCAGTGCGCCTGCAGCCATGAGTGTCACACCCTGGATCGCCGGGCTGGGATACGTCCTGTCGAGCTTCTTCATTGTCGCCGCTGTCCTCCTCGGTGCTGCGAAAATGGTACTCGGCCTGCGCTCGATGATGGAGACCGGCGCCAATGCCGAAACCGCTCCAACCCTCTGGATCGGCGTCCCTATCCTCACGGTGTTGACCATCGCGCTCGTGCGCCTCGGGCATGGCGCTCAGGTTCATTTCGGCGATCAGGCCACGGCCATTCACCACTTCGACCTCATGCTGGCACTGCTCAGCGCCCAGATCAGCTTTCTGATGCTGGGTTGGGTGGTCCTGCGACGCCAAGGCTATTTTCGCCGCTATGTCTTCGGACGTGAGATCTCGCCGGGCAGTTGGGTACTGATCTGTCCGGGAGTGGCGATGGCCGTCATGCTGCACTTTTTCGTTAACCAGGGCCTGGTGAATGTGGGGCTGATCGGGAAGTTCGATCTCACCTACTGGACCCTTTCAGGCCTAGCGCTTCTGGTGCAGGCGGTCACCATTCTGCTGATGCTGCGCATTGGCTTCAACCAGCGCCGCGCCGCGCGCGGCGACGGAGTCGCTCCGGTGACGGGAGGCGCGCAGTGCTGTGATGAGGCGCAAATCATCCTGGCTAACCTCATGCCCACTTGGCCGGAGCAACTCAAGACCGACTTGGCATGGAAGGGCAAACGCCTCTCGGTTGCCAACGGACAGACACTCTTTCGTCCGGGTGACCTCTGCCGTGGTTTCCTGTTGATCCTGAAGGGACGTCTGCGAGTCGAACATCTTGCGTCGTCGGAGGAGCCTCCGACCCCACTCTATACGATTGGCCCTGGCGATAGCTGCGTCGTGACCACGGCCTGCCTCATGAGCGCGACCCGCTATCAGGCCCGCGGCATCGCGGACGGCGATGTCGAAGTCTTGATGCTCCCCTCACAGGTCTTTCATGGCCTGATCGCGGAAAGCGAGAGTTTCCGCGCCATCGCGTTTGGCGTCTTCGCTGACAAAGTGAATGCCTTCGTCGATGTCATCGATGAACTGCTGCTGCGTCAGGGGCAACGGTCAACCGCGACGGCATCAAGCGCC
This sequence comes from Thiocapsa sp., assembly GCF_018399035.1. Taxonomy (GTDB): domain Bacteria; phylum Pseudomonadota; class Gammaproteobacteria; order Chromatiales; family Chromatiaceae; genus Thiocapsa. The sequence continues at coordinate 1,176,466 of NZ_CP073760.1, read as the reverse complement.
GCTCTCAGCAGAACTCAAGCCTGAATGCGTGCCGGCCGAGGTCGGGTGCCGGGAGAGGATTCGAGGCTTGGGTCTCTATGCTGAGGCGATTTCCGAGAATAGACATCCCGTCTGCACATGCCTTACGGTCTGTAAATGGCTCGAGGGCTCAAGGGTGCCCCTTCATGAATCTTTACTTGTCCCGAAGATCTTGACGGCGGTTAATGTTGTAAAACTCGTGTCGGTTGAGTTGCCCTGTCGATCTGTGCCGGTTGTACGGAACCCGATCCATTCCGTTCGGGATGGAGCTCCGGACAGGCTCTGACGGATCCTTATCAACGGAGTCACCATGCATCCCACCGTCCTTGACGACGACACTCGGATCGAAGCGGTATCCGGGTGTTTTCCGGAACCGATCCAAGGCATCTTGTTCGGTGCGTCCGATACTGCCGAGGAGCAGCGGAGGAACGTCACGCCTTGGTCCGGATTTGCCGATCGGGCGCCGCGCCCGGCAGCGTTCGATCGATCCTCGGGCCTCTATCCGGGCGCTGACGCAACTCGCATCATGGTCGTCGACGACGACCTCCTTTTGCTGCGTGCGACGGCGCGCCTGGCGATCTCCTGGGGCTATCGATGCGAGACCTACAGCGAACCTCGCCGCGCGCTCCTCGCGGCCGAGGAGAGCGCGCCTGACCTCTTGATCGTCGACATCTACATGCCGGACATCGATGGCTTCGAGGTGATCAAACGGATGCGGGCGATGGCCGGCGCAACCCGCATCCTCGCCGTCAGCGGGGACGCGGGTTGCGGGCAGCGGACCCACGTGCTCGACGTCAGTCGCGTCATGGGGGCGGATGCCGTGCTCGAAAAACCAATCGTCGCTTGGTTATTGCGGGCGACCGTCAAGCGCCTGGTCGGTCCCGCGGAACGCGACTGAGTCCGGATCTCGGGCGATCGCAGCGCACGCGCGATCTAAACCGCGCCCGGTACGGTATGCGTACTTTGTGGGAGCACCGAGGCGCCCATGCCCGCTCTTTACAAATCTTTACCTTCGCGCCGCGCGGATGGTCCACACTTAAGAGGTAGAATCGCGTCCAGCGCGAGATGCTCGTTTTCGACTGAGCTCGACGTTTGGTGCATCCACGGCTCTTAGCGGGGCGCGGTAAAATTATATATTATTTAATATCTTAAACCGCGCAGGCTCCAACGGTTGTTAAGTCTGCCGGGGCCGATCCCATCCACAAACATCGCATACCGCGCAGGACGCGGTTTCAAGGTTCATGGAGCCAGGCTGATGAAGCGGAAGGTTTGTGCCAACAACGCGCTGAAGCCCAGGCTGGATCCGGCATCGGAACGCCTACAGAGCATCGAAAATCGACAATTATGAACAAGGGAACGAACGATCGGTCGGACGTCATCCTTGTCGTGGACGACGACGACAGCATGCTGCGAATCCTGCAGATTCTCCTTCAGCGTGCCGGCTATGCGGTCATCACGGCCCGTTCGGCGGGCGAGGGTCTACGCCTGTCGGAGACCTGCGGGCCGAGTCTGGCGATCCTCGACTGGAAACTTCCCGACATGACCGGGCTGGAGCTCTTGCGCCAGATCAAGGTGTCTCTTCCGCATCTGCCGGTGATCCTCCTGACCGGGTTTGCCAACCTGGAAGGCGCGGTCAGCGCCATCAAGGAAGGCGCCTACGATTATCTTGCCAAACCAATGGATAACCAAGGTTTTTTAGCGAAGATCCAGGAGGCGTTGGAGCATGATGCACCTCCCTTCCCGGCCATCTCGGGTCGGGATCCGCTGACCGAGCGGCTGGGGACCAGCACGGCGATCACGCGAACCATCGAGGACATCGAGCGTGTGGCACCCACGGACTTCTCCGTGAACCTGTTCGGGGAGACCGGCTCGGGCAAGGAGGTGGTCGCCCATGCGATCCACGAGTCCAGTCCCAGGGCGAAGAAGCCCTTTGTCGCCGTCGACTGCGGCGCAATCCCGGAATCCTTGATCGAAAACGAGTTGTTCGGCCATGAGCGCGGCGCCTTTACGGGTGCGGATCGGCAACAGGCGGGACGGTTCGAGGCCGCCGACGGCGGAACGCTGTTTCTCGACGAGATCACCAATCTGTCCCTATCGGCGCAAGCCCGGCTCTTGCGGGTTCTGCAGGAACGGGTCATCTATCGGGTCGGGGGCAGCACGCCGGTCCCGGTCGATGTGCGGCTGATCTCGGCAAGCAACCGGCAGTTGGCCGGGGCGGTGAGCGAGGGCGGTTTCCGCGCCGACCTGCTGTATCGGTTGTCCGATTATCGCATCGCGATCCCTCCGCTGCGCGAGCGCCGAGAGGACATCATGCACATCGCCAACCAGTTTCTGGTCGATGCGAACAGGGATCTGCACAAACACATCGGTCATTTCACGGACAAGGCCGTCCAAGCCATGCGGACCTACCCCTGGCCGGGCAATGTGCGTGAGCTCAGGAGCGTCGTGCGTCGTGCGGTCTTGATCGCACAACACCTCATCGATGTCCATCACCTTGACCTCCCGGAGTCCGGGTTGCGAACCCAGTCGGATCCGCTCGGCAAGGCCATGGCCACCAGAATGGATCCGGATAGGGAAGGTCTCTCGCTCAAGGAGATCGTGCGCACGCAGGTCGAGCATCTGGAACGGGAAGTCCTGTTGAGCGCCCTGCGACGCCACGACGGCAACAAGGCGGCGGTGGCTCGGATGCTCCAAGTGGACTACAAGACGGTTCACACCAAGTTGAAGGCTTACGGATTGGGGGTGTGAGGCGCCTGTGGATGCCTTCTATTGTTTCTGTTTCGCACCGGCCTGTTTGCCGTCGGATCTGAGGTTCGATGACTGCGGTTGGGAAGACCCGATCGAGATCCGGCGTCTTGCGGGGTTTGATGTCATCCTGAGTCGTGTGCCTCTCGGGCGTTTTACGGGTGCCGAGGCGGAGCAGCGACTCGCCGATCTCGAGTGGCTGGTGCCGCGTGCACAGGCCCACGATCGGGTGATTACACGCACCATGGAGTGGGCGACCGTGCTCCCGCTGACCTTCGCGACCCTGTTCTCCTCGCTGCCGGCCCTTGCGCTCGAGGTTGCCGCGCGACGCCGAGCCCTGCTCGACTTCTTCGAGCGTCTGGCCGGGCGCGAGGAATGGGCAGTCAAGGTCACGATGGACCGCGAGCGGGCCATCGCCGCGCGGATGCAGTCGCTCTATCCGGAAGGAGGGGAGGTGCCCGCCGGGGGGCGCGGTTATCTCCTGAAACAACGCCGCCGCGGCGAGGCCGAGCAGGCCATCGGCCCTTGGCTGAAGGGTCAGGTCGCGCGTCTGGACGAGGCGCTGCGGCCGAACTGCGAGACGCTCCTGATTCGGCCCCCGCGTGACGAGGTGGTCGCGATCCGGGCCTGTCTGGTCACTCGTGACCGCGCCCCGTTCCTATCCGAGGCGATCGAGCGGAACCGCGACGATTTCGCCGAGCAGGGTCTCGATCTGCATTGCTCGGGTCCTTGGCCGCTGTACAGTTTTTGCGGGACATCATGAGCGGTCCGGCCCGTCCGATGCTCCATTGCATCCAGCGGGCCCCGCCCGAGCCGCTCGCGCGGGCGGATGCGGGTCTGCGCTGGATCGAGTGCGACGGGCTGGCGGCCTTGGTGGCCGACCAAGAGCCGAGCGAGATCGCGGGCGCGAGCCGTGCCAGGCTCCAGCGCTACGCGGACATTGTCGCCGAGATCCATGCGCGCGCGGCGGTGATTCCCGTGCGGTTCGGTTGTCTTTTGGCCGGCGACGACGCGGTCGGCAAACTCCTGCACAGGTACCGCGATCGATTGCACGGACTGCTCGATCAGGTCGGTGATTGTCTCGAGTTCGGTATTCGGCTGCTGCTTCCGACCGACGCGCCGGCAGCGACGGACGACGACGCGGCTCCGAGGCCGCATGCGAACGCGCCGAGCGACCCGCGCGCCGATTCGGACCGGGGTCCGGGCCTGACGCATCTCCTCGCGATCCGTCGCCGCCTCGAGCGGGATGCGCGCCTCGCCGCGCGTGCACGCGAGGCGCGCGACCTCATCGAGGGCAGGGTAGCCGGGCGCTTTCGAGAGGTCCGCGAGGAGCTTGGCCAGATCGACGGACGATCGTTGCTCTCGCTGTATTTCCTGGTCCCGCGCGAGCAGGGCGAACACTTTGTCGAATGTCTGCGGCAGGACGCGTCGAGTCTGCGCGGGACGGGGCTCTTGACCGGTCCATGGCCGCCCTACAATTTTGTTGGAGCCATCGATGACGATATCCGATCACTGGATTGAAACGGTCGCGGACGATCCCGATCATCCGCGACCGCTCGGTGGAATCATGTTTCGAACCCTTTTCGACGCCATCCCGTCATCGATCCTGGTGGTGGACGGTCGTCTGCGTATCGTGATGGCCAACCGCAACTTTTTGCGAAAAGGCAATCGCACCGACGCGGAGACCATCGGTCGGCGTTTCGAGGAGGTCTTTCCTGCGGCGATCGTCGAGCGGACCGATATCCTCGACTGCGTGCAACGTGTCTTCGTGAACAGCGAGCAGAGCCCCTTCCGGCGGATTACCTTCCGTGCCCCGGGGATGGCCATGCGGACCTATTATTTTCGGGCGTTGCCGTTGCCGGCGAAGGGCAAGGTCGCGCATGCCATGTTTCTGATGGAGGACATCACCGAGCAGGAGCGTCTCAGCAAGGATATCCAGCGTGTCGAGCGTCATCTCGCCAGCGTGGTCGAGAGTGCGAGCGATATCCTGGTCTCCACCGACACCGACGGGCGTATCCTCAGTTGGAATCGCGCGGCCGCACGCTTGACCGGCTACCCGGCGGACGTCGTGATGCACCGCGGATTCTCGGAACTCTTTCTGGAGACGGAACGCCCGGAGGTCGAGATGGCCTTGTCCCGGGCGACGGTGTTGCCGGGCAGTCTGAACGAGGAGTGGACGCTGAGCACGGCATCGGGTGAGGGGCTCGCCGTATCCTGGACCATCGCGCCCATGTTGAGCGAGGACGGAACCCTGATCGGAATGGTTGCGGCGGGTCGTGATCTGACCGAGCGCTACCGGATGCAGACCGAGCTGCTGCGGTCCCAGAAGCTGGCGGCACTGGGCGTGATGGCGGGCGGGATCGCCCATGAGATCCGCAACCCGCTGGCGGTCTGCTCCTCGGCGGCCCAGTTTCTGCTCGACGACTCCTTGGAGCCGGAGCTGCAACGCGAATGTGTCGAGAAGACGATCGCAGGTGTCAGCAAGGCATCCGAGATCATCGAGAATCTCCTGCGCTTCGCGCGCCCCTGCGCCGTGGAGAAGATGACCCTGGTGGAGCCGCTTGCCCTGCTGAAGCAGGCCCTTTCGGTCGTGAGCCATCAGGCGGAGATCGCGCGTATCGAGGTCGAGATGCAGGTCGGCGATCGGCCGTTGTGGGCGCGCGGTGTGCCGAGTCTGCTCGAGCAGGCGTTCATCAATCTCTTTCTCAATGCCATTGCGGCCATGCCTGCGGGCGGCCGGCTCACCATCGCGGTCGACCAAGACGGCGACGAGGTTTCGGTGCATCTCAGCGACACCGGGGTCGGCATCCACGCGGCGGACCTCCTCAGGATCTTCGATCCCTTCTACACCCGCTCGCCGATCGGGCAGGGCACCGGGCTCGGTCTGTCCATCTGCTATTCGATCATTGAACAGCATCGTGGACGGATCGACGTGCAAAGCGAGGTCGGAGTCGGAACCTGTTTCTGCGTCCGCCTGCCCTTGGCGGAACCGCCGTGCAGTGATGATGCGTAAGCCCAGCCGTGATTGACGGGCAGCCCCCGACCTTCCTCACCGTCGACGACGAGCCTGCGATCAACTGGATCCTCGGGCGTCTGATCGCATGCAGAGGATTCCCCGTCGATCACGCGCTCAGCGGGCGAGATGCGATCAGGCTGTGTCGTCGCAACCGCTATCGGGCCATCTTCGTCGATGCCAAGCTCCCGGATATCCTCGGCACGGCCCTGGTCTGCCATCTCCGACAGCGCCTGGAAGATCCGGTGATCGTGCTGATCTCGGGGTATTTCTTTGCCGACGATCCGACGGTCGAAGAGTTGATTCGCAGCGGCATGATCCAGCACTTCGTCGCGAAGCCGTTTCTGCATCGCGACATCCTCGACATCATCGATCGCATTGCCTTGTCGTGGCCCCGCGTATAAACCCGGCCACGTCGCCAGCGATTTGAATCCTGCCTCATCGATTCGTTGAAGCCCGCGATTCATCACGGAAAGAATCGCGAACCTGTGGCTCGTAAACAGACGCAGTCGCCGACATGATTCCTGTTGATAATTCGCAATCCCTTGACCTCGATTGACAATTCGCACTCTCGAAATACTTGGTGTGGCGCATCCTGTCTATGGAGCAGCCGCCATGACTATGGTCTCTGCTCCATACTTTTATTGCTTCAATCGAGCGAATGACCAAATGCGCAGCCAATCAAAACGAGCAACCCATTGCTTTTCAAGTCTATAAATAATCCGCGTTGGTATTTGAGATACTGGCACGGCCCATGCTCTATATAGAGTCAAGCAGCCCGACAGGCAGGACGCCGAACGAGGAGTCGCAAGGATCATCGAGGGTATCCGATGACTGAGCGACTTCGTTGGGGCCGGGGTAAAGGGAGCACGGGATTCGACCCAGGCCCGCCGGGTTCGCTTACAACGCACATCAGTGTATTCGTCCAGACTCTTTTATTAGGACTGAGATCATGGCAAAAGTAGCAAACTCCACCGACTCCTCCAGTCTCGCCGAAGTCGTTGACCGGATCCTCGACAAGGGCATCGTGATCGACGCGTGGGTGAAGGTCTCCCTGGTCGGCATCGAGCTGTTGGCGATTGAAGCCCGTGTGGTGATCGCCTCCGTCGAAACCTACCTCAAGTATGCAGAGGCCATCGGCCTCACCGCTCCGGCAGCTGCTCCGGCTTGATTTAGGGGCTAGCACCTCGGGAGATGCCGCTCTCATGCTCGGGGAATCGCCCGAGGCGGCATCTCCCGCCGGGTCAGGCGGCCGTCCACGCCGAGCCCGGTCGTCGGGTTGCGCGGTGACCCGCTTGCTCGGGGTCGGATTCCGCAACCTGATACAAGGAGCATACCATGGGCCAATTTACCGAAGACATGGGGCGGCTGCGCGACGAGATCGCATCGGACCGCACCAACCGTCATACCCTGATCGCCGAGACTCGCGAGGAGATTTCGGCCAGCGCACTCGCCTTCATGACCGATCTGAAGGACAGCGTCGAGACACTCCAGAGCCGGTTCCGCGCGGATTTCGCCGAGATGGCGCAGTCCAACCGGGCGGACCGCAACGCCTTCATGACCCATCTAGGCACCGATGTCGCCAATCTCCGTGTCGAGGCCGCCGCGCAGCGCGAAGCGGGTCGCCGGGCCTTCATCGAGTCGGCCGCCGAGGCGCGTGCGGAACGGGCCAGTCAAAATGCCGCGATGCGCGAGGATGTTGCGCAACTGCAGGATGGTTTCCGCCGTACCAGAGGCGAGATGGCCACCGAGGTACGGGCTGCCGGAGAGGCCTTCGTGTCCGACATCGTCGATGCCGTTACGGGACTCAGGCGCGAAACCATTCAACTGGTCGATGATCTAAGTCGCGAACGCGCCTCCGCGCGCGAGGCTTGGCGTGGCGGCATGCCGAAGGCCCCGCCGCCGCCTGCCCCCGTGGCCCGTCCGAAGGCGCCGGCCAAGCCGATGGCCAAGGCGGCGCAGCAGCCGGACGACCCCGTCGAGTCGATGGCCAAGCCGCAGGACAAGCCGGCCAAGCCGGAGCCGAAAACGGCTCGGGCCAGGGACGAGGGATCCAAGACGGACTGACCCGGCACGACCGGGCGAGCCTCTGTGAATCCACCACTGCACGGGGTCCGGGAGGCCCCGTGCCCAATCGATGCCAGGACAAGACACATGAGCGCCCAACCCCTGCAAGATGCCAGCGAGGTCTCCGCCTTGAACAACGACAACGTGCAACCCGAGGCGAGCGAGACCTTCGTTTGCACCCCGTCGGTCGAAGCGCTCGCGGAGCGGGCATCCGCCTATCTGCAGGCCGGCTACCCCGTCCATCTCGCAGGCCCCGCGGGAACAGGCAAGACCACCTTGGCCTTCCATGCCGCGGCGAAGCGCGGCCGTCCGGTCAAGCTCATTCACGGCAACGACGAGCTGGGGCTCTCCGATCTGGTCGGCCAGGACAACGGCTACCGGCGCAACACCCTGGTCGACAATTACATTCACTCCGTGGTCAAGACCCAGGAGGAGGTTCGAACCTTCTGGATCGACAACCGGGTGACGACCGCTTGCCTCAACGGCGAGACCCTGATCTACGACGAGTTCAACCGGTCCCGCCCGGAGGTCAACAACCTCTTTCTGAGTATCCTCGGCGAGGGCATCCTGAATCTCCCCAACCGTCGCCAGCAAGGCGCCGGATATCTCGAGGTCCATCCTGAGTTTCGGGTCATCTTCACTTCCAATCCGGAGGAGTATGCGGGTACGCACAAGACCCAAGATGCCCTGATGGACCGGATGATCACCATGAAGATCAGTCACTACGACCGCGAGACCGAGATCCAGGTCACCAGAGCCAAATCGGGTCTGCCGCTGAGCGAGGTCGCCATCGTGGTCGATATCGTCCGCGAGCTGCGCGGGCAGAGCGTCAACCATCATCGCCCGACCTTGCGCGCCTGCATCGCCATCGCGCGCATCATGGCGGATCGCAAGATCAGCGCCCGCTCGAGCAACAGCTTTTTCCGCGACATCTGCCGCGACATCCTCGATATGGACTCGGCCAAGGTCCGCCGCGACGGCAATGCCTTGAGCGAATCGCCGGTCGACGACGTCGTCGCCACCATCAGCGGCCGGTCGCGCCGACCCAAGATCGTCGCGCCCAAGGGCCTCGACAAGGAGGCTTGAGATGTCCAAGTTCACCCAGCCCTCGCGCAGCGTGCGGGACATCAAGACCCTCGCGGGCATGGCCGACGATGTGCGTGCCCCGCACAAGCTGTACATGCGTCTGTTCGCGCTCGAGACCGAGCGCCACCGGCGGCTCCAGGAGCGCGCCAGTGCCATGCTGAGAGTCGACACCATCGATGCGCGTTGCGCCGAGATCGGCGCGGAGATGGAGCAGCTGCTGCAGATCCTCGGCGTGGAAGCCGTTGCGCCGGGAGATCTTCCGGGTAATGCTCGGGCGGGTTCCGGCCGCGGCTCGACGCCGCCGTCTGCTCAAGCACGGGGCAAACGCATCGGCGTGGGGCGCCAGGGCTCCTCGGGTGCAACCTCGGTCGGCGAGACCGTTAAGATCCGCTATTGAGTCGACCAGCTTAAGAGTGCATCACATGAATATCCACTGTATGTCCTGCGGCCATTCGATCGAGCTCGGCAGCGCCTACGAGACCTATCAGGGCCCCCTGCGATGCGTCGTTTGCAAGACGCTGATGACTGTTCGCATCGAGGAGGGGCAACTGCGGTCGATGGCGCCGGCCGATACGCTCGTCGTGCCCGAACCACCGCAACCGATCGTCGCCAATCCCAACTGAGCCCGGGTGGGGCCGCCCGCCGACACCTGAGCGAGAGATCCAACGATGCAACAGGTAAGCCAACAGACTACCGCAATGGGTCGGTACATCTACGCGATCATTTCCGATCGGGGCGAGCAGTCCTTGGGGCGGATCGGGCTCGACGAGAACGAGGTCTACACCGTCGGAAACGGGTATGTCGCCGCGGTCGTGAGCGATCTCTCGGGCGGGCGCATCCGTCCCCAGCGGCGTAACATGGCCGCGCATCAGGAGGTACTCAAACACCTGCTGCGCGAGGTCACCCCCTTGCCCGCGGCCTTCGGTTTGCTGGCCGACGACGAGGCCGCGATCATCCGCATCCTGAAGGACAACCAAGACGCTTTTCTGAGTCAGCTCAAACGGGTGGATGGCGGACTGGAGATGGGACTGCGCATGTCCTGGGACGTCCCCAACATCTTCGAGTATTTCGTCGGCGCACATCCGGAGCTGCAGGAGCTGCGGGACGATTTCTTCCGCGACGGGAGCAACCTGACCCAGGATCAGATGATCACGCTCGGGCGAAGCTTCGAACGTCTCCTGGAGCAGGATCGCGAGGAGTACACGGAGCAGGTCGAGTCCGTCATGCGCCGTTGCTGCCGCGAGATCAAGCGCAATAAGTGCCGCACCGAGAAGGAGGTCATGCATCTGGCCTGTCTCGTCGATCGCGATGCCGCCGGGCGCTTCGAGCAGGCCGTACTTGAAGCCGCGCGTCCCTTCGACAACAACTACGCCTTCGATTTCAACGGACCTTGGGCGCCCCACAACTTCGTCGAGATGGACATCCAGGTCTGACGGCGTAACCTGTTCTACAATCGGGGTCGCAGCGGTGCCGATGGTGCAACGGTGGTCCCCTCGGAGGTAAACCGTGTTGATCGTCGACGATCTTCTAGCTGCGCCCATCAAGGGAATCATCTGGATCTTCGAGGAGATCCATAAGTCCGCGACCGCGGAGCAGCGTGCGCGTCGCGACGAGATCATGGCCGCCTTGAGCGACCTTTATCGCGCCTTGGAGCAAGGCGAGATCACGGACGACACCTTCGATACCCGTGAGCAGGCCCTGCTCGACGAGCTCGACGCCCTGGATGCCCGGGAGGATGCGACCGAGCTCGACGCCGATGCGGAGGAGGATGATATCCGCGGAGCGGGCGAGGACGAAGCGTCCACGCCCGGGCGTGCCGCCGAGGTCTTTGCCGATGCGCTTCGGTCGGTCGGGACGCCGAACCCGGAGCCATCGGGCCGAGCGGTTGCGCCGCCGCGCGAGCTGCCGAGCCTGAACGAGCTCGACGAGGATGCATCATGATGCTCGCGATCGGCGAACAGCAGGACTTTACGGACGAGATCCAAAGGGTCTCGCTGTGCGAGGCGCTCGATCGCATCCTGAACAAGGGCGCGGTGGTCTCCGGCGAGCTGACTATTGCGGTCGCAAACGTCGACCTCTTGTATCTCAGCCTGCAACTGGTCATCACCTCGGTCGAGACGGCGAAGCGGGAGATGCTCCATGTCCGACACTGAAGCCGGCAAGGTCCCAAGCGGTGCAACGTCGGCGGCACCCGACACGGCGACCCTGCAGCAGGCCAACCTGCTGGCGGACCTTCTGGAGACCAAGGTGGCCGCCGCCGGCCGGCGCATCGATATCGATCCGGAACGTGTGCAGCGGGGGCTGGGTCAATTGGTCTTGACCGTCGTGAAGCTGCTTCATGTGCTGCTCGAGCGCCAAGCGATTCGCCGTGTCGACGGCGGCGATCTGGACGAGGATGAGATCGAGCAGCTGGGACTCGCCTTGATGCGTCAGTCCGAGGAGATCGACCGTCTGCGCCGTCTCCTCGGACTCGAGGAGCAGGACTTGAATCTCGATCTGGGTCCGCTCGGCAAGCTCTTTTGAGGATGTAAGAATGTCCGTTCAGCGCGCTACACTCACCCATTCAACCAACAGCACCAGCGTTGCGGATCTGTTGGAACGTGTCCTGGACAAAGGGATCGTGATCGCCGGGGACATCCGTATCAAGCTGGTGGACATCGAGCTGCTCACGATCCAGCTGCGGCTGGTCATCTGCTCGGTCGACAAGGCCCGCGAGATGGGCATCGACTGGTGGTCCGACAACGCCATGTTCAAGGGGCTCTCGTCCCAAGCATCCGCCGCGTCGCTGCCCGACGCCGCGGCGACGCCGGGCATCGAAGACCGCCTCGCACGCTTGGAGTCCATCTTGGTCAAGCAGGCCGCGGCGGCCGAGGCCGTCATCTGAGGGAGCGCGCGCCATCATGTCCGATCCAGTCGAGCGCACCGAGACTCTTCAGATCGTTCCGGGCTCGACCCGGACGCTCATCTACTGTCCCGTGATCCACAGCCTGGTGGACCTCGGAGCGCTCGGCACGCCGGTGCAGTCGGCTACCCGGACCGCCTTTGGCGCCGAGGCATGGCGGCGACGGGTGCACACGGTTGAGCAGATGTGGACCGAGATCGAGCAATTGATCGAGGGCATGGACCTGGATCCGACCCGGACCCGGGTCTACCAGGACGGCCTTCCGATCTGCGGCCATGAGCTGGAGATCGTCAAGGAGATGACCTATAAAGGGAGCCGCAACCATCGGATCCTGCTGCGTCTGCACAGCCAGGGCGCAACCCTGATGGGCACCGAGTCCGGGCCACTGCTGCTGCAGGAGTACAACCTGGCCAAGCGCCTGCTGGACCCGGGCCAGCAGGGTTTGGACAGCGACGGCCGCGACGCCCTGCAGATGCAGGCCCGGACCCTGCTCAAGTCGCGCGATCTCTTCATCGCCGGACGGATCAACGAAACCCTGCAAGCCGGCGAGGTCGGCATCCTCTTCCTCGGCATGCTGCATGACGTCACGCCCTGGCTTGCGTCGGACATCCGGGTCGCCTATCCGCTCGGAACACCGGTGGGATCGGACGGAGTCGCCGAGTCCGAGACTTGAGGGCATCCGGTAGACGCCGCGTCCCGCGCAGCGACAGGCGTGACCGGGCATTCGATAACCCCCAACTCGAGAGGTCAGGAACCATGAGCAACAGCAAAGGCCGGGACGGCTCCGTCGAAGGTTTCCTCGGGGGGCTCGCCAATCTGGTCGAAAAGCTCGGCGATCTCGCCGAGAAGGGCGAGCAGCTCAAGCGCTCGGGCAACTTCGACGTCCAGAGCGGAGGCAACAACTTCAAAGGGGTCTACGGCTTTACCGTGCGCACCGGTCTCGGCGGAGATCGCGACGAGGTCAAGGTCGAGCCCTTCGGCAACATCAAGCGCGACGCGACGACCGGACACGCCGTGGTCCAGGAGGTCCGCGAGCCCGTCATCGACATCTTCGACGAGCCGGACGAGGTGATCCTGGTTGCCGAGATGCCCGGGGTTTCGAGCCCCGATGTTCTGGTGGAGCTCGCCGACGACATCCTCACCCTGCGTGCCGGGGAAGGCGAACGCTCCTATTACAAAGAGGTCATGCTGCCTGCGCATTGCGTCGACAATGCCGCGACCATCTCCTGCAACAACGGCGTGATCGAGATCCACTGTCCGAAGGTTGCCGCGGAACATACGGAAACCAAGGACGAGTAGCGCTATGAGCGAATCCAATGAGCTGAGGCTCAAGGTCTCGGAGGCCCTGAGCAAGGATGTGGGGCGTGCCTTCGCGCGGATGGATCCGGCCGACATGGCTCGGCTGGGCGTCGCGATCGGCGACATCGTCGAGGTCGAAGGCAAGCGTCCCGCGGTCTGCAAGGTCTTGCCGGCCTTCAAGGACATCCGCGGTCTGGGACGGGTGCAGCTGGACGGCATCAGTCGGGACAATGCGGGCGCCGGCCTGGACGAATTCGTTGTCCTGCGCGTGAGCGCATACGCCCCGGCGGACACCATTACGCTGGCGCCGACGACGGTGACCCCCACCGATCGCGATCTGCCCTATATCGGCAGTCTGCTCGACGGACTGCCGGTCCGCGAGGGCGACCGCGTGCGCGTGACCCTGTTCGGGAGCCGCTCGACCGATTTTCGCGTCGTGGCGACCGCTCCGCGCGGCACCGTGATCATCAACCCCACGACGCGGCTCACGATCAGCGGACCCAAGGGGCAAAAGGCGTCGGCGAGCACGGGTGCGCACAACCCGATCTCCTACGAGGACATCGGGGGTCTCAAGCCCCAACTTCAGCGCATTCGCGAGATGATCGAGCTGCCGCTGCGCCATCCCGAGCTCTTCGAGCGGCTCGGCATCGATGCCCCTAAGGGCGTCCTGATGCGCGGACCGCCGGGATGCGGCAAGACCCTGATCGCCCGCACCATCGCGGACGAGGCGGAGGCCAACTTCTTTGCCGTGAGCGGACCGGAGGTCATCCACAAGTTCTACGGGGAGAGCGAGGCGCATCTGCGCAAGATCTTCGAGGAGGCGTCGGCCAAGGGGCCGAGCATCATCTTCCTGGACGAGATCGATGCCATCGCGCCGCGCCGCGAGGGCACCCTCGGCGAGGTGGAAAAGCGTGTGGTCGCCCAGTTGCTCGCCCTGATGGACGGGCTCAGCCAGCGGCGCAACGTCATCGTCATCGCGGCGACCAATCTGCCGAACATGATCGACCCGGCCCTGCGTCGCCCCGGACGCTTCGACCGCGAGATCGAGATCCCCATCCCGGACCGGGACGGACGCCTCGAGATCCTGGAGATCCACAGCCGCGGCATGCCGCTGGCCGAGGACGTCTCCATGCGCCATCTGGCGGATGTCACCCACGGCTTCGTCGGGGCGGACCTGCAGGGGTTGTGCCGCGAGGCCGCCATGCTCTGTCTCAGGCGTCTCATGCCCGAGCTGGACCTGACCCTCGGGACCGTCCCGTACGAGCGTTTGGCGACCCTCGAGATCCACAATGGCGATTTTCTCGCGGCCCTGCACGATGTGGAGCCGTCCGCCGTGCGGGAGTTCTTCGTCGAGATCCCGGACGTCACCTGGGATGACGTGGGCGGCCTGCACGAGACCAAGGATCGGCTCAAAGAGGCGGTGGCTTGGCCGCTCAAGTATCCGGAGCTGTTCGAGCAGGCCGGTGTCCGTCCGCCCAAGGGCATCCTGCTCGACGGGCCGCCCGGATGCGGCAAGACCATGCTGGCCAAGGCGGTGGCCAGCGAGACGAAGGTCAACGTCATCTCGGTGAAGGGACCGGCACTCATGTCCAAGTATGTGGGCGAGTCCGAGCGCGGCGTTCGCGAGATCTTCCACAAGGCCCGCCAGGCCGCGCCCTGCATCATGTTCTTCGACGAGATCGATGCACTGGTGCCGGCACGCGGCGGGAGCGCCAGCGACAATCATGTCGGCGAACGGGTCCTGAGCCAGTTTCTGGCCGAGATGGACGGCATCGAGGATCTGCGCGGTGTTCTGGTGTTGGGGGCGACCAACCGGGCGGATATGCTCGACCCGGCGATCCTGCGCCCCGGCCGTTTCGATCAGGTGATCCGCATCCCGCTCCCGGACGACGAGAGCCGGCAGGAGATCTTCAAGGTCCACCTGCGCGGCAAGCCATTGGGCGAAGCCATCGATGTCGATGCGCTGGTCAAAGACAGTGCCGGCTTCAGCGGTGCGGAGGTCTCCGCGGTCTGCAACCGGGCGGCCTTGGCGGCGGTGCGGCGGGCCGTATCGTCCCTGGACGGGCCGCCGGATTCCGCGCGGACGGAGCACATCGAGGTCCGTATCGAGATGTCCGATCTGACGGATGCGCTGAGCAGCATGCGCCTCTAAGGAACGATTCAAACCAACCGAAACCGTAGGATGGGTAGAGCGCAGCGAAACCCATCCTCCACCCACCTACACCCAAACCAGACGACCGGTAGAGCGCAGCGAAACCCATCCTCCAAACCGCCGCCTTGCCGGGTTTCACTCCGGAGCCAAGAGACGTTCGAGGATGCCTCGGTAGATCTCGGAGAGCTCGTCGAGCTCCGCCACTCCGACGCACTCGTTGACCTGATGGATGGTGGCGTTCACCGGCCCTAGCTCGACGACCTGCGCGCCGGTGGGTCCGATGAAGCGCCCGTCCGAGGTACCGCCGCTCGTGGAGAGCTGGGTCTGGATGCCGGTGACCGCCGCGATCGACGCGCGGCTCGCGGCCACCAGCTCGCCGGCCGGCGTCAGGAAGGGGTTCCCGGAGAGCCGCCAGTCGAGCGCGTAGTCGAAATCACCGGCGTCGAGGATCGCGCGCACGCGCGCCTGGATGGTTTCCGGATCCAACTCGGTGGAGAAGCGCAGGTTGAACTGGACCTCGAGCTGTCCCGGGATCACGTTCTCCGCGCCTGTGCCCATGTTCAGGTTGGCGATCTGAAAGCTGGTGGGCGGGAAGTGGTCGTTGCCCTGATCCCAGACCTCGGCGCAGAGTGCCGCAAGGGCATCGACGCAGGCGTGGAAGGGGTTCTTCGCCAGGTGCGGATAGGCGACGTGACCCTGTTTACCCTGCACCCGCAGGACGCCGTTCAGACTCCCGCGTCGACCGTTCTTGATGGTGTCGCCGAGGCGCTCGCGCGCCGAGGGTTCGCCGACCAAGGCGAAGTGGATCTTCTCGCCGCGCTGCTCCAAGCGCTCCACGACGCGGCGGGTCCCGTCGACCGAGGGGCCTTCCTCGTCGCTCGTGATCAGGAAGGCGATGGATCCGCGATGATCCGAATGATCGCCGACGAACGCCTCCGCCGCGGTGATCATGGCCGCGAGCGAGCCCTTCATGTCGCAGGCGCCGCGCCCGAAGAGACGGCCGTCACGGATGGTGGGCTCAAAGGGGTCCGTGTCCCATTGCTCGACTGGGCCGGTCGGGACCACGTCCGTGTGGCCGGCGAAGCAGAAGAGCGGGCCGTCATCGCCGCGTCTGGCCCAGAGGTTCGCGACCTCCCCGAAAGGCATCTCCTCGATCCGAAAACCGATCGCGGCCAGCCGCTCGGCCATGAGGGCCTGGCAGCCCGCGTCTTCGGGTGTGACGGAAGGGCGGCGGATCAGCTCGCACGCCAGCTCCAGGGTCGGGGATATCGCCATCAGCCGAGCAACCTCGCGTAATCGGTTTCCGAAAAACCCGCATGCCGGACCTCGCCCGTATCGAGCATGGGTCGACGAATGATCGACGGGGTCTCGAGCATGACCCGGATCGCGGCCTCTGCATCCATACCCTCGCGCACGTCCTCGGGCAGCTTGCGCCAGGTCGTGCCCCGACGGTTCACGAGCGTCTCCCAGCCCAGCTCCTCGACCCAGCCGCGCAAGCGGGTCTCATCGACCCCTTCGCGTTTGTAATCGTGGAACCGATAGTCGACACCATGCGCATCCAGCCAGGCGCGGGCCTTCTTCATGGTGTCGCAGTTGGGAATGCCGAAGAGCTCGACCACGTCTTTAAACCGCGCCCGGTGCGGTATGCGTCATTTGGTGGATGGCTTGGCCGCGCCGGCTCCGACGACTGTCGGAGCCGGCGCGGTTTAAAGTATTAAAAATCTTAAATTCTAAACCGCGTCTCACTGGGATCAAGGATATCTCCGAAGCTAAACGAACAATGAAAACGACGCATGTCGCTCTGGACGCGGTTTAGATGTCCCGAAGCAGCTCGTTGATGCCGACCTTTCCGCGGGTCTTCTCGTCGACCTGCTTGATGATGACGGCGCAGTAGAGGCTGTGACTTCCGTCCTTGGCCGGGAGACTGCCGGGGACGACGACGGCGCCGGGCGGGACGCGGCCGTAAAGGATCTCGCCGGTCTCGCGGTTGTAGATCTTGGTGCTCTGACCGATGTAGACGCCCATCGACAGCACGGCACCCTCGCCGACGATCACGCCTTCGACGACCTCCGAGCGTGCGCCGATGAAGCAGTTGTCCTCGATGATGGTCGGCGCGGCCTGCACGGGCTCGAGCACACCGCCGATCCCGACGCCGCCGGAGAGATGCACGTTCTTGCCGATCTGCGCACAGGAGCCGACGGTCGCCCAGGTGTCGACCATGGTGCCCGAGTCGACATAGGCGCCGATGTTGACGTAGGAGGGCATGAGCACGCAGCTCGGCGCGATGTAGGCGCCTTTGCGCGCGGTCGCCGGCGGCACGACACGAACCCCGCCGTCGCGGAACTCGCGCGAGTTGGTGTCCGCGAACTTGGACTGAACCTTGTCGTAGTAGTTGGTGAAACCGCCCTTGATGAAGGCGTTGTCCTCGATCCGGAACGACAGCAGGACCGCCTTCTTGAGCCATTCGTGGACGACCCAATCGCCGTCGCGCTTCTCGGCGACCCGCAGCTCGCCGCGATCGAGCCGCTCGATGGTGTCCTGAACGGCGTCGCGCACGCGGGTTTCGACCGTGCGCGGGGTGATCTCGGCGCGTCGCTCGAAGGCCTCTTCAATGATGGATTGCTGGTCGCTCATGGGGTGTTCTCTGTTGTCGTGTTGAAGACCTCGGCGAACGCAGGTCTCGGGAATGTGAATCGCAAAGGCGCGAAAGGCTCAATCAAAGACACGGCCA
The DNA here is from genome assembly GCF_018399035.1 of Thiocapsa sp. Lineage (GTDB taxonomy): Bacteria > Pseudomonadota > Gammaproteobacteria > Chromatiales > Chromatiaceae > Thiocapsa. Next base: position 1,158,453 of record NZ_CP073760.1, on the reverse strand, counting down.
TCAGATCCACTCCAGGCAGCGTCGTATCCGATGCGCGGCGTCCACGCACTCGTCGAGCGGAGGGACCAAGGCAAGCCGGATGCGGTTCATTCCGGGGTCGGCCCCGTCGACCACGCGGGACAGGAAGCGGCCGGGAAGCACGGTCAGGTTCTCCTCGGCGAAGAGGCGCGCGGCGAAGTCGGTGTCCGGGATCGGTGTCTCGGGCCACAGGTAGAAGCCGGCCTTCGGCGGCGCAAGCGCAAGTGCGTCGCCGAGGATCTCCAGGACCGCGTCGAACTTCTCGCGATACAGCCGTCGATTCTCGCGCACATGGGTCTCGTCGCTCCAGGCCGCGATGCTCGCCTGCTGGTGGGGCAGGGGCATGGCGCAGCCGTGATAGGTCCGGTAGGCGAAGAAGCCGCGGATCAGCTCCGCATCGCCCGCAACGAATCCCGAGCGCAGACCCGGTGCGTTGGATCGCTTCGAGAGGCTATGGAAGACGATGCAGCGACTGAATGCGGTGTTGCCGATGGCGGCCGAGACCTGGAGCAACCCGAGCGGCGGGTCGGATTCGTCCAGATAGAGCTCGGAGTAGCATTCATCCGAGGCGATGACGAAGTCGTGCCGGTGCGCAAGCTCGATGAGCCGGGCATAGGTCGCCTGATCAAGCAGGGCGCCGGTCGGGTTGCCCGGCGAGCAGATGTAGAGCAGGCGGCAAGACCGCCAGGTCGCATCGTCAACTGCTTCGAAATCCGGGACGAAACCGTTCGCCGCCTCGCAGGCGAGATAGCGCGGCTGTGCACCGGCCAGAAAGGCAGCGCCCTCGTAGATCTGATAAAAGGGGTTAGGCATCAAGACCAGCGCGTCCTGCGAGCGATCGATCACGGCTTGGGCGAAGGCGAAGAGTGCCTCGCGGGTGCCGTTCACCGGCAGGATCTGCGTGTCCGGGTCGATGCCGAGCGCGCTCGTCCCCGTCGAGTCGGCCGACCCGAGCCTGAATCGCTTCGAGAGCCAGGCCGCGATCGTCTCGCGCAGGGCCGGGATGCCGCGCGTCGTCGGATAAACGGCGAGCTGATGCAGGTGTGCGATCAGCGCATCCGTGACGAGCGCCGGGGTCGGATGTTTCGGCTCCCCGATGGAGAGCGCGATGTGGTCGCGATCGGCCGGCGGAACGAGCCCGTGCTTGAGTGCTGCGAGTCGTTCAAAAGGGTAGGGCTGCAAGCGCCCGATATCCGGGTTCATCGGGTCATCCTGAGTTGGTGGTCTACACTGCATTTCCCCGCGGCCGTGGTCTGCGCCGAGGTCGGGTCCGTCTCGAAACGTCACATTTCACTCAGGACGCGGTTTAGTATAGGCGAACGTCCAAGCCGGCTCCATGCCGAGGGGGATCCGATGCCGCTGGTTCACTCCATCCATCATGTCAGTCTGATCGTCGCCGACACCGCGCGGGCGCTCGACTTCTATCACGGGGTTCTGGGTCTCGAGCGTGTCCCGGAGCGCCCGGATCTGTCGTTCCCCGGGGCCTGGCTTTGGGTGGGCGATCAGCAGATCCACCTGCTCGAGCTGCCGAATCCGGATCCGGTTGCGGGCCGTCCGGCACACGGCGGTCGAGACCGCCATCTCGCGATGCGGGTGAGCGGCCTGGACGAGATAACCGCGCGGCTCGAGGCCGCAGGTCTTCCTTATACCCTCAGTCGCTCCGGGCGGCCCGCGCTCTTCTGTCGCGATCCCGACGGCAATGCGCTCGAGCTGATCGAGGCCGGTTGATGCGCCGAGACCCATCCTCGAGCGCCCCCCGCTAAGGGTCGTGGATTCACTAAACTTCGAACTCACTCGAAAGTGAGCATCTCGCTCTGGACGCGGTTTAGTATCCCCGGAAATACCAATGGTTGTCCCAGCCGGGCGGCGCGTAGATCGGCGTGTCGCCCGGGGTGCCGGGTGTCGTCGGACCGCTGCCGAGCTCCGGCAGGGTGGGCATCCCGGTGACCCACGGCCAGGGTAGCGGAGGCTGTCCCGGACGGAGGCTGCGAAAAATCTCGAACTCCTGATCCATGCGTTCGAGACGCGCGGCGCGTCGTCGGCGCACATTCTCTTCCCACGCCTCCTGCTGGGCGGCCGCCCTCGGATTGGTGGCCCGTCGACGCGCCTCGTAGGCGTTTCGCGTCGCCTCCCGTCTGGCCTCCCATGCTTGTCGTTGGGCGCGCACCTCGTCGAGCCAGGGCGTCGGCGCGGTCCCCGGAGGTTGCTCGCCGAAGGTCTGACTGACCGGCTGGATGGGCACGACGAGGCTCTCGTCGGCTGCGATGGCGGCGGGGATCGACAGGAGTCCGACGAGCAGCGCGGCGGCGCCGAGTCTCGTGCCCTTGCAGTGTGTCGGCAAGCCGAGTCCGGCGACAGGGCGATGTTCAGCGCGTCCCATGGCCTTCCAACCGATCGTGGATCTCGCGTCGCAAGCAGGATAGGGCGGTCTCGCACGTGATGGGGGTTTCGTCGTCGTTGGTGATGAAGAAGACATCGTCGACCTCGGCGCCGACCGTGGCGATCTTGGCGTTCTGAAGACGGATGCCGCAATCCTGGAAGACCGCGCCGACCTCCGCGAGCAGGCCGGGGCGATCCAGGGTGGCGAGCCGCATGATGGTGCGGCGGTTCGGCTCGTCCGTGGAAAAGGTCACGCGCGTCTCCGTGGGGAAATACCGGTGGCGCCTCGGCATCGAGCGTGCGACTTGGATCTCTTCTCCGGCATCTTCGACGAGATCCGCGACCAGGCAGGATCGAATCTCGTCCATCCGCAATGGGTCATGGATCGGACTGCCGTCCTGGTCCAGCACCTGGTAGGTGTTGACCGCCATTCCGCCGTCTGTGGTCATGATGCGAGCATCCATGATGCTGAGACCGACCTGATCCAAGAGCGCGGTGATGCGTCCGAAGAGGTTGGCGCGATCGGTCGTGTAGATGAAGATCTCGGTCCCTCCGCGCGCCGTGACCGGGCGGATGACCACAAGCGGCAGCTGCTCGGGCTCGCACGCCAGGATCTGGCGTGTCTGCCAGGCGATCTCGTCGGGTGAGTTATGCAGGAACAGGTCCTGGCTGAACTTGTTCCAGAGCCGATTGCAGGCGGCGGGGTCTCCGCCGTAGCGCGCGACCAGGCGCCGAGCCTCGGTCCGTTTCTGCTGGATCAGCTCGTCCTGGGCTTGAGGATTCTCGAGTCCGCGCAGCAGCGCGCGGCGTGTCCCGTGATACAGCTCGCGCAGCAGGGCATCCTTCCAGCTGTTCCAGCGCTCGGGATTGGTCGCCCGGGCATCCGCCACCGTCAACAGATAGAGATAATCCAAGCGTGTCGTGTCGCCGACGACGGCGGCGAAGGCTTGGATGACCTCCGGATCGCTGATGTCCTTGCGCTGGGCCGTCATCGACATCAGCAGATGTTTCTCCACCAGCCAGCCGACGAGACGGCTGTCGAACTCGGGCAGCCCGTGGAGCCGACAGAAGACGCGGGCGTCGTCGGCACCGAGCAGCGAATGGTCCCCGCCGCGCCCCTTCGCGATGTCGTGGAAGAGACCGGCCAGATACAACAGCTCGAGCTTGGGGATGCGCCGGGCGATCGCGCTGCAGAGCGGGAATTCGTCGTCGTGCTTGGTGACGGTGAAGCGGCGCAGATTGCGCAGGAGCGACAGCGTGTGCTCGTCGACCGTGTAGACGTGCAGCAGGTCGTACTGCATGCGTCCGACGATGTTGGCGAACGCCGGGATGTAGGCGGCCAGCACGCCGTAACGGTTCATGCGGCGAATCGCATGGGTGAGTCCGCTCGGGTGACGCAAAATCTCCATGAAAAGACTGCGCGCGCGCAGATCGGCGCGGAAGTCATCGTCGATGCGGTGGCGGTTCTCGCGGATCAGCCGGATGGTACTGGCACGGACGCCCTCGAGCTGCGTGTGGACCTGAAGGACGTGAAAGATCTCGAGGAGGGCGATCGGGTAGCGCTGAAAAACGCTCGCCGAGGTCACCTCGAGATAGCCGCTGCGCGACTGGAAGCGCTTGTTGACCGGCACCGGGGGGCCGATGTCGTCATGCAGGAGGATCGCCTCGCGAAACAACTGCAGCAGCATCTCGTTGAGCCGATTGAGCTCCTGGACGGTGCGATAGTATTGCTGCATGAACTGCTCGACGGCGAGGTTGTTCGCCCCGTCTTCGAAGCCGAACCGGGTGGCGAGGGTCCGCTGGTACTCGAACAGGAGGCGGTCCTCGCGCCGCCCGGCGATGCGATGCAGCGCGAAGCGGATTCGCCACAGCAGTGTTTGCCCTTCGATCAGCGTGTCGTATTCGGATTCGGTCAAGAAGCCGTGACCCACCAGCTCATGCAAGGTCTCTGCGTTGAAGTGGCGCTTGGCGACCCAGCCGATCATCTGGATATCGCGCAAGCCGCCCGGGTTTTCCTTGATATTGGGCTCGAGGTTGTAGGCGGTGCCGCCGTATTTCTGCCACCGCGTGCGCTGCTCCCGGGTCTTGGCGGCGAAAAACTGCTCGCTGTCCCACATCCGCTCCGGGCTGACGACCTCACGCATCCGATAGCACAGCGCGCTGCTGCCGCGGATCAGGCGCGCCTCCATCATGTTGGTCATGACGGTCACGTCGTGCGCCGCCTCGCGTGCACACTCCTCGGAGGTTCGCACGCTGTGCCCGACCTCCAGGCCGATGTCCCAAAGACAGGTTACGAGCCCTTCCAGGGGCGCGGCAAGACGCGCGTCGGCATGGGCTTCGACGATGACCAGGATGTCGATGTCGGAGGCGGGCTGGAGCTCCTGCCGACCGTATCCGCCGACGGCGACCAAGGCGGCGTCCTCGGTCTCGCCGAGGTGGTGGTCCCAGACCTCGCGCAGGACGTCGTCGATGAGAAGACTGCGTTGCAGGACCAGGCTCCCGACCGGTACGCCTTGGTCGAAGTCTGCGAAGAGTCGGTCGCGCCCGGATCTGAGGCGCCGTTTCCAATCGGCGATCAGCGCCATAGGATCGGGCGCCGTCCTCGGCTCCACAGCCTCCTTCGGCGAGGCGTGCGGGCACGGTGCGGTGTTCATGGGCGGGCGAGGCTGTTGCGTACCGGCTCGGCGTCCTCGACGGGGAGCTCGTCGGTGCGCTCCTCGGCGCGCAAGGTCAGGATTTCATGCCCCTGCTCGGTGACGAGGACCGTGTGCTCCCACTGTGCCGACAGACTGCGATCCTTGGTCACAACCGTCCAGCCGTCCGGTAGCAGCTTGATGAAACGTTTGCCGGCATTCACCATCGGCTCCACGGTGAAGCACATCCCCGCCTTCAGGACCAAGCCCTCGCCTGGCTTGCCGTAGTGCAGGACTTGCGGCTCTTCGTGAAACGCCTGACCGATCCCGTGCCCGCAATATTCGCGCACCACCGAGCATCCCTGTGCTTCGACGAATTGCTGAATCGCGTGGCCGATGTCACCCAAGGTCGCACCGGGTCGCACCTTCGCGATGCCGAGCCGCATCGCCTGTTGTGTGACGCTGACAAGCCGACGCGCCAGGATGCTTGGCTCGCCCACGAAAAACATCTTGCTCGTATCGCCGTGATAGCCGTCCTTGATGACGGTGATGTCGATGTTGACGATATCGCCCTTCTTGAGGCGCTTGTTGCCCGGAATCCCGTGGCAGACCTGATGGTTGACGGAGGTGCAGATGGATCTGGGAAAGCCGCGGTAGTTCAAGGGTGCCGGGATGGCCCGCTGGACGCGCGTCATATAGTCGTGGCAAATGCGGTCGAGCTCGTCCGTCGTTGCGCCCGGGACGACATGCGGGGCGATCATGTCGAGAACGTCGGCCGCCAGCCGGCCTGCCACGCGCATCTTTTCGATCGCCTCAGGGGTCTTGATTGGCACACTCATGGCGTGCGTTGCTGAATCGACATCAGGTCCGGATCTCACAGAAAACCTTGAGGTAATTGCTCATAATGAACGCGCTATGGTATAAAACCCGGCGCGCTGCGGCAAATCGGCTGCTGTCGGGCTTTCGACGAGCCGAAGAGCTGCCGAGATCCTGCGTGCGATCGGCTGCATGCCCCGACAATGGGGGCTGAGCAACGCCGAATCGAGACCGGCCCCGATCCGCGGGCGCCGGACAATGTCCGCACACGCATCGACACAACCGGCCGGGTGCCTGCCGAACAGGTTGCCGTTTGGGATGCGTGGAGGCCCAACCCAGACCACAGGAAGCAAGACCTTGAGCGAAGTGACCATGCGCCAGATGTTGGAAGCGGGCGTCCATTTCGGACACCAGACCCGCTACTGGAACCCCAAGATGGGGGCCTTCATCTTCGGGCAACGCAACAAAATCCATATCGTGAACCTGGAAAAGACGCTGCCGCTCTACCAAGAGGCCGTCAATTTCATGGGTTCCTTGACGGCCAACGGCGGCCGTATCCTCTTCGTCGGCACCAAGCGTGCGGCACGCGATGCGATCCAGGAAGAGGCCCTGCGCTGCGGGATGCCCTTCGTCAATCATCGTTGGCTCGGCGGCATGCTGACCAACTTCAAGACCATTCGGCATTCGGTCAAGCGTCTCAAGGAGCTCGAGACGATGTTCGCCGAAGGGACGATCGAGCGCTTCAATAAGAAGGAAGCGCTGGGTCTCGCGCGCGAGCGTGCGAAGCTCGAGCAGAGCATCGGCGGTATCAAGGACATGGAGGGCCTCCCGGACGCCATGTTCGTGATCGATGTGGGCCACGAGAAGATCGCCGTCACCGAAGCCAACAAGCTCGGTATCCCGGTGGTGGGCGTGGTCGACACCAACAATGATCCGAGCAAGGTCGACTACGTGATCCCGGGCAACGACGACGCGATCCGCGCGGTGCGCCTCTACATCAGCGGCGCGGCGGATGCGATCCTCGACGGCCGCAACACGGCAGCCGCCATGGTCGGTCGCGGCGACACCTTCATCGACGCCCCTGTCGAGAGCGAGTCGGCGCCGAGCGCCGTTGCCGAAGTCGAGTAGAGCGGCTTCGCGACCCGAGCGCGCTCCGGATTTCGATCCGGGCGCGCCTACATGCTTCGTTCGCACCCGAGCCCTCGGGTGCGAACGCATCCAGTACAACCCGAAGTCGTCCCGCGAGGGACCGAGGAAGCAAACGATGGCGATTACAGCGGCATTGGTGAAAGAGCTCCGGGAGCGCACCGGCGCCGGCATGATGGAATGCAAGAAGGCGCTGGTGGAGTCCGACGGCGATATCGAAGCGGCGATCGAGGCGATGCGCAAGGCCGGTCAGGCGAAGGCTGCAAAAAAGTCCGGTCGCACGGCCGCCGAAGGCGTGGTCATGATCGAGATCGCACCGGGCGGCAAGCGTGGCGTCCTGGTCGAGATCAACTGCGAAACCGATTTCGTGGCGAAGGACACCAGTTTTCTAGGCTTTGCGCAGTCAACCGCCGCGACGGCGCTCGCCGGCGACATGGCCGATGCCGAGTCCCTGTCGGCGACGGCCCTTTGCGACGACCCGGCGAGCACCGTCGATCAAGCTCGCGAGGCACTGATCACGAAGATCGGCGAGAATGTCCAGGTGCGCCGCTTGGTGCGCTTCGACGCTGTCGAGGGCAGTCTCTACAGCTATCGTCACGGTGTGCGTATCGGCGTCGTGGTCGACATGAGCGGCGGCGACGAGGCGCTCGGGCGCGACATCGCGATGCACATCGCAGCGACCAACCCGCTGTGTCTCGGGGCCGACGAGGTTCCGCCCGAGACGCTCGCCAAAGAGCGCGAGATCTTCAAGGCGCAAGCGCTCGACAGCGGCAAACCCGAGGCGATCGTCGACAAGATGATCGAGGGGCGCGTGCGCAAGTATCTCGAAGAGGTGACCCTGCTCGGTCAGCCGTTCGTGAAGGATCCGGACACCTCCGTAGAGAAGCTCTTGAAGCAGGCGGGTGCGAAGGTCCACCGCTTCGCCCGAGTGGAGGTCGGCGAGGGTATCGAGAAGAAGGTCGAGAACTTCGCCGAAGAGGTGATGGCGCAGGTTCGCTCGACCTGATCCGCGCGACTCGATCCGCTCGATCCGGCGCGATCCAAACGCCCTCATCCAAACGACTGGCCCCCGGTGGTTGCGCGATTGACGCGCAGCCTTCTCCGACTCAACCCATGACGAGGTTCTCCCGCCATGACGGCCCCTCTTTATCGACGCATCCTGCTCAAGCTCAGCGGCGAGGCATTGGTCGGCTCCGAGGCTTACGGCATCGATCCGGAGGTTCTGGACCGCTTTGCCGGCGAGATCCGCGATCTCGCAGCGGTCGGTGTTCAGGTGGCGCTGGTCATCGGTGGCGGGAACATCTTCCGCGGAGCCGGTCTTGCGGCCAAGGGGATGGATCGCGTGACCGGCGATCAGATGGGGATGCTTGCAACCGTCATGAACGGGCTGGCGATGCAGGATGCGCTCGAGCGTCTGGGGGTCGCGGCGCGCGTGATGTCGGCCCTGAAGATCAATCAGGTCTGCGAGGATTACATCCGGCGGCGCGCCATGCGGCATCTCGACAAGGGTCGCGTGGTCGTCTTTGCCGCCGGGACCGGCAACCCGTTTTTTACGACCGATTCGGCCGCCAGCCTGCGTGCGATCGAGGTCGGTGCGGACGTGCTGATCAAGGCCACCAAGGTCGACGGCATCTACTCGGCCGATCCGATGATCGATCCGGGGGCGACCTTCTACCCCCGCATCAGTTATGATCGTGCGCTTCGTGAAGGACTGCAGGTCATGGATACGACGGCCATCGTGCTGTGTCGTGACCACGGCATGCCACTACGTGTAATGAATATCAACGAGCCCGGTGCGCTCTTGCGGTTGATCCGCGGTGAAGACGTCGGCTCGTTGGTCGTGAGCGGGAACTAACATGATCGACGACATCAAGAAGGACGCTGCGGAGCGCATGGCCAAGAGCGTCGATGCACTGAGCCACGAGCTGGCCAAGATCCGAACAGGCCGGGCGCATCCCTCCCTGTTGGACCATGTGATGGTCTCCTACTACGGTTCCGAAATGCCGATCCGGCAGGTCGCCAACGTGAGCGCCGAGGACGCGCGAACGCTTGCCGTGACCCCGTGGGAGCGAAACATGGTGCAGGCCGTCGAGAAGGCCATCATGCAATCGGACCTCGGGCTCAACCCCAACACCGCCGGGACCGTCATTCGTGTCCCCATGCCGGCGCTGACCGAAGAGCGGCGACGCGATCTCATCAAGGTCGCCCGCAACGAGGCCGAGCAGGCGCGGGTGGCCGTGCGCAACATTCGCCGCGATGCCAACCATGACCTGAAGGAGCTCGTGAAGGACAAGATGATCTCCGAGGACGACGAGCACCGGGGTCAGGAGCTGGTTCAGAAGTTGACCGATCAGTACATCAAGGATGTGGATGCGGTCTTGGCGGAGAAAGAAGCGGACTTGATGTCGATCTGAGGCGGGGCGGGCGATCCCGACAACGACCACCGTGGATATTGCAACGCCCGCAGTCGCAATGAGCGATCCGGATCCATCCGTGCCTCGGCATGTCGCCATCATCATGGACGGCAACGGCCGCTGGGCCAAGCAGCGCGATCGTCCCCGCACGGCAGGTCATCGGGAGGGCGTGAAAAGCGTCCGCGCCATCGTGGAGGAGAGTGTGCGCCGCGGCGTCGGAACCCTGACCCTCTTCGCCTTCAGCAGCGAGAATTGGCAGCGGCCGCGCTCGGAGGTCAACATTCTCATGGAGCTTTTCATGAGCGCGTTGCGCGGTGAGGTGCGCCGCCTGAACGAGAACGATGTTCGGTTGCGCATCATCGGCGAGCGCGGGGCCTTCCCCGACAAGCTGCAGCGGCGGATCGCCGAGGCCGAAGCGTTGACCGCCGGCAACGCGGCCCTGAATCTCCAAGTGGCGGCAAACTACGGCGGGCGCTGGGATATTACGAGCGCCGCCCGGCGGCTCGTGGCGGATGCGCTGAGCGGGGCACTCGATCCGGATGCGATCGACGAGCAGGCCATCGCGAGCCGCCTGTCGTTTCCGGATCTCCCGGAACCGGACTTCTTCATTCGCACCGGCGGGGAGCAGCGTCTGAGCAATTTCGTGCTGTGGCAGTCCGCGTATGCCGAGCTGTATTTCACCGACCTCCTGTGGCCCGACTTCGACGCGGCCGCGTATGGTCGCGCGCTCGAGAATTACGCGCGTCGGCAACGGCGTTTCGGGCGGACCGGCGAGCAGGTCGAGAGGCAGGCGCCGATGAGTGCTTATGGACGGGGTTGAGGTCTTGCCCGCATCCAACGCACTGAAGCGGCGGGCCATCACGGCACTCGCGTTGGTGCCGCTCGTGATCGCTGCCGTCCTCTGGCTGCCGACGCCTGCCTTCGCACTCGTCTTGGCCGGGGTCTTGATGTTGGCGGCCGTCGAATGGTGCACGCTGGCCGGATTGACGCGGCCCTTTCCGCGCATCCTCTATTCGACGGCCATCCTAGCCGCGATGGCGATCCTCTGGATCTGGCCGCAGGCTCAGCCTTGGTTCTTCGGTCTGAGTGCCCTCTGGTGGACGGGTCAGGCGATTGCCCTGCCGCGGATCAAGGAGATCCCGAGGGTCGAGGGCGTACAGTGGTCCCTGCTCGCCGCCGGTTTTCTCGTTCTGGTCGGCCCTTGGGCGGCACTGATCTACCTGCATCGGCTTCCGAGCACGGGGCCGGCACTTGTCATCTTCCTGCTCTTTCTGATGTGGACGGCCGATTCCATGGCCTATTTCGTCGGTCGTGCCTGGGGCAGTGGCCGCGCAAAGCTTGCGCCTGCGTTGAGTCCGGGCAAGACGCGGGTCGGCGTCTACGGGGCGCTGGTCGGGGCCGTCGTCTGCGGTCTGACCTTCGCGTGGATCCTGTCCGCAACCGCGACGGCAACCCTCCTGATCCTGATGGTCTGCGGCGTGTCGGTCGTGATCTCGATCGTCGGCGATCTCTACGAGAGTCTCCTCAAGCGTCGCCGCGGTCTGAAGGACTCGAGTCATCTCTTGCCGGGGCACGGCGGTATGCTTGACCGGATCGACAGCCTGACGGCAGCCGCACCCGTATTTGCCCTGGGTATCACCTTGATTGGAGTGACGACGTGATCGGCGTAACTGTCCTTGGCTCGACCGGCTCGGTCGGCGTAAGCACCCTCGATGTCGTCGCGCGTCATCCCGAGCGGTTTCGCGCGGTCGCCTTGACGGCGCATCGCGACAGCGAGCGCATGGCCGAGCAATGCCGGCGCCACCGGCCGCAGATCGCGGTGATGGTCGAGGAGGCGGCGGCGCGGCGTTTGCGCGAGCTGCTCTCGGACATGCCGGGGCGCCCGGAGATCCTCTCGGGTGTAGAGGGTCTCGAGCAGGTGGCGACCATGCCCGAGACCCAGTACGTCATGGCGGCGATCGTCGGTGCGGCGGGTCTGCCGCCGACGCTGGCCGCCGCCCGCGCCGGCAAGCGCCTGCTGCTCGCCAACAAGGAGTCGCTGGTGGTGGCCGGCGCCTTGCTCATGCGTGCCGTGGAGGAGAGCGGCGCGGAGCTGCTGCCCATCGACAGCGAGCACAACGCCATCTTCCAATGTTTACCGCCGAACTTCTGCGAGGGCCTGCCCTCGGTCGGGGTGGAGCGCATCCTCTTGACCGCCTCCGGTGGTCCGCTGCGCGATTGGCCGATCGAGCGACTCGCGTCGGTGACCCCCGAGCAAGCCTGTGCACACCCGACTTGGGTGATGGGCCGCAAGATCTCGGTCGACTCGGCCACCATGATGAACAAGGGCCTGGAGGTCATCGAGGCATGCTGGCTGTTCGGGACCGACACGGATCGCATCCAGGTCGTCGTCCACCCGCAGAGCGTGATCCACTCCTTGGTTCAATACCAAGACGGCTCCGTGCTCGCCCAGCTCGGCAATCCCGATATGCGCACCCCGATCGCCCATGCGCTGGGTTGGCCGGTGCGCCTGGATGCCGGCGTTGCGCCCCTGGATCTCTTCAAGGTCGGTCAGCTGAATTTCGAAGAGCCGGATCTTGCACGCTTCCCCTGCCTCGGGCTGGCCTTCAAGGCTGCGCGTCAAGGCGGCACCGCGCCGGCGATCCTGAACGCGGCCAACGAGATCGCGGTCGCCGCCTTTCTCGACCGACGGATCGATCTTCCCGGGATTGCCGCCGTCGTGGAGGACACGCTCGGGTCTCTTCCGAACGAGGACGTCGCGGGCCAGGATCTCGCGTTCCTCCTGGACGTGGATCGGCGGGCACGCGAACGCGCGGAACATCTGGTCCGGTCGCGGGTTATTTAAACCGCGTCCGGATCGGCATTCAGTGGTCGTGCAAAAAAAAGCGGCCCGTTCTCCCCACTGACGTCGTCGCCGACGCGGTTTAAATAAGATTTAAAATTAAAGACTTAAATCGCGTCACTCCGATCGCCGTTGATGGCCGGAGCCGTTGCCCGCAACTCCTTCCTCATTCGCCACTCCGGACGCGATTTAAATGGACATCCTCTTTACGATCGGCTCTTTCGTCGTCGCGCTCGCGATCCTCATCGCCGTGCACGAGCTCGGGCACTTTTGGGTCGCCAGACGCTTGGGCGTGAAGGTGCTGCGCTTCTCGATCGGTTTCGGTCGGCCCTTGCTGCGCGTTCAGCGTCATCCCGATGCGACCGAGTATGTCCTCGCGCTCATCCCCCTCGGTGGCTACGTCAAGATGCTCGACGAGCGCGAAGAGGAGGTCCCGGCGGCACAGGCGCATCTTGCCTTCAACCGCCAAGCGCTTTGGAAGCGCTCCGCGATCGTCGTCGCCGGCCCTCTGTTCAACTTTCTTTTCGCGATCTTCGCCTACTGGGCCATTTTTATGTCCGGCGATTCCGGCTTGAGGCCGATTGTCGGCGTCGTCGAGCCCCAATCGATCGCTGCCGCGGCCGGTTTTCAATCCGGCGACGAGTTGATCCGGGTCGGCGACCGCGAGGCGGGGAGTTGGGAGACGGCCCTGATCGCGTTTGTGGGGAAATCGCTCGACGGGCGAGAGCTGGCGGTTCAGGTGCGCGACGCCTCGGGTTTCGAGATGACGCGTTGGATCCCCTCCGACGCGGTGCGGAGTCTCGCCGAAGAGCCGGACCTCCTCGGACGCCTGGGCCTTTCTCCCAAGCGTCCGACCTTGCCCGCCGTGATCGGCGAGCTCGTCCCCGGCGAAGCGGCCGAGGACTCCGGATTGCAGACCGGCGATCGTATCTTGTCTGCCGCTGGCCGCTCGATCGAAGGTTGGCAGGACTGGGTCGGCTTGGTGCAGGAGCATCCGGACAAGACCTTGGCTGTCGAAATCGAGCGCGCCGACGGCGAGCGCCTTACCTTGAGCATGACGCCGCGATCGACGCAGGTCGAGGAGAAGACCATCGGTCGGATCGGGGCCGGTGTGCTGGTTCCGGAGGGTCTGATGGACGACTACAGCGTCAAGGTCCGCTATGGTCCCGTCGAATCACTTGATCGGGCCGTCTCAAAGACCGTCGACATGAGCGTCATGACCTTGCGGGTCGTCGGGCGCATGTTGATCGGCCAGGCCTCGGTGGAAAATCTCAGCGGTCCCATCACGATCGCCGAGACGGCCGGGCGAACCGCGAGCTATGGATTGGAATCCTTCGTGAAATTCCTTGCAATCGTGAGCATCAGCCTCGGCATCCTGAACCTCCTGCCGGTGCCGATACTCGACGGTGGGCACCTGTTGTATTTTTTCATCGAGTGGGTCAAGGGCAGTCCGCTCTCCGAGGAGGCACAGATGCAGGGCCAAAAGATCGGCCTTGTTCTCCTGGCCGCCCTCATGTCGCTGGCCTTCTACTTGGATTTCGCTCGGCTATTGGGCTAGGCGTGGCGAATCCCTTATACTTGCGACCCTGAAACGCCGACTGCGCCGCAGACTTCGGCTTGATCGAGGGGACCCTGTCTTGCGCGCGATACCTCTGATGCTCCGTTGCTGCGCACGTCGGCAGCTCGCTCTGATGACCCTCCTGCTGGCGATCAACATGCCGGTCGCGGCCGAGGTGTTCCAGATCGCCGACATCCGCGTGGAGGGCCTGCAGCGGATCGCACCCGGCACTGTCTTCAACTATCTTCCGGTGCAGGTCGGAGATACGGTCGGAGACGGCGTCACCGGCGGGATCATTCGCTCGCTCTACCAAACCGGCTTCTTCGACGACGTGCGCGTCGAGCGCGAGGGCAATGTCCTCGTTCTTTGGGTCCGCGAGCGACCGGCGATCGCCTCGATCGACATCACCGGCAATCGCGATATCGACACCAAGGCGTTGACGGCTGCCTTGTCGGATATCGGGCTCAGGGAGGGACGCGTCTTCGATCGCTCGGTCCTCGATCGGATCGAGCAGGAGCTCGAGCGGCAGTATTTCTCCCGCGGCAAATACGGCGTGCTGATTCAGTCGACGGTCTCGCCGCTCGAACGAAACCGCGTCGCGGTTCGCATCGAGATCACCGAGGGGCTGACGGCGCGGATCAAGCAGATCACCATCATCGGCAACGAAGCTTTCCCCGAAAAGGAGCTGCTCAAGCGCTTCGAGCTCGGCACGACCGGCTGGACCTCGTTCTATTCCAAGAACGATCAGTATTCCAAGCAGAAGCTCGCCGGTGATCTGGAGGCGCTGCGTTCCTTCTATCTGGATCGCGGTTTTATTCGTTTCGACATCACCTCGACGCAAGTCTCCATCAGCGCCGACAAGAAAGAGATCTATATCACCGTCGTCATCGACGAGGGTGAACCCTACCGGATCGGCGACATCAAGCTTGCGGGCGAGCCATCGATCCCGGCCGAGGAGCTGTTCCCTCTGATCCAGCTTGCGCGCGGCGACTATTTCTCGCGTCGTGCGACCACCGAAAGTGCGGAGCGGATCTCGAACCTGCTCGGCGATCGCGGCTATGCCTTCGCGAACGTCAACACCATCCCCGAGATCGACGAGGAGGCGCGCACGGTGACGGTGACCTTCTTCGTGGATCCCGGACAGCGCGTCTACGTGCGTCGCGTCAACATGAAGGGCAATACCCGAACTCGCGACGAGGTTCTGCGCAGGGAGATGCGTCAGCTCGAGTCGGCCTGGTTCTCGGCCGAGCTGGTCCGCAAGTCGCGTGAGCGGCTCCAGCGTTTGGGCTACTTCGAGGATGTCACCATCGAGACGCCCGCCGTACCCGGTTCGGCCGACCAAGTCGATGTCGATGTGACGGTGACCGAGAAACCCGCGGGAAACCTTTCGGCGGGCGTCGGTTACTCCCAGTCGCAGGGGATCCTGTTCAACGCCAGCGTGACGCAGAACAATTTCCTGGGTACCGGTAAGCGTGTCTCGTTCGGAGTCAACACGAGTCAAGCGACCCAGCTCTATCAGATCGCCTACACCAACCCCTTCTATACCGTGGATGGTATCAGTCGAGGTTTCAACATCGCCTATCGCGAAACGAATTTCGACGAGCTGATCGGTGCGGACTACTCGACCGATGTCGGCGTGTTGGGCATGAACTTCGGTCTGCCCATCTCCGAGACCAGCCGCGCCGGTCTCGGTGTTCGCTATCAGTATACGAACTTCATCGCCGGCAACTTTTCCGAGCTGGCGCAACAGTTCGTCGAAGACAACGGCAATGTCTTCAATGACTTTATCCTGTCGGCAAGCTATACGAACGACAGCCGAGATACCGCGATCTTCCCGACCAAGGGCGGATTGCGCGTGCTCAGGGCAGACCTCTCCGTCCCCGGAAGCGATCTTCAATACTATAAGCTCACCTACCAGGAGCAGCTCTACGTCCCTCTGACCTCCCGGTTCGTGGTGTCCCTCAGTGGTGATGTCGGATACGGCGAGGGTTACGGCGAGACCGACGCGCTGCCTTTCTTCGAGAACTATTACGCCGGCGGTCCGCGGTCCGTGCGCGGTTTCGTCGCCAACTCGCTCGGCCCGCGCGAGATCGGCGACGACGATCCGGTCGGCGGTAACTTCAGGTTGGCCGGTAGCCTCGAGCTCTTTGCGCCGGCACCGGGAGGACCGCAGCTCAGCAAGACCCTGCGACTCGGGGCCTTCCTGGACTTCGGCAACGTGTGGGAGACCAACGGCTCGAATCTCATCGAGCCCACCGGTTTCGATATCGGCGCTCTGCGCTATTCGGCGGGCGTTTCGGCGACCTGGCTGTCGCCGATCGGTGCCCTTTCGATCAGTCTGGCGGCTCCGCTCAACGAAGAAGAGGGAGACGACACCCAGGTCTTCCAATTCGGTTTCGGACAGACCTTCTAAGGGAGTCGAATCGTGAGGTTAGCTGTACTTTGGTCGTCGACGATCGCGTTGATCCTGGTGTCGAGCCTCGTGCTCGCATCCGATTACCGGATCGCGGTGGTTGACCCCAACACTGTCGTCGAGCAGTCGCCGCAATACGAGGCTGCCCGAGCGGCGCTCCAGCGCGAGGTCGAGGATCGGGAGCGGATACTGCGCGAGCAGCAGGATCAGATCTCCGCGCTGCAAGGCCGCCTGGAGCGCGAAGGCGCCTTGATGAGCGAAAGCGAGATTCAGCGCCTGCAAAACGATATCCGAAGTCGGACCCGCAAGCTCAAGTATGCGAGAGATGAGTTTCAGGAAGACTTCGCGTTGCGGCAGAACGAGCTTCGTACCAAGCTGGCCCTGCAGGTCCGCGAGGTGATCGTCGAGGTCGCCAAGGAGGAGGAGATCGATCTCGTCATCAGCGAAGGGTTGGTGTACTTCAGCCCACGCATCGATATCTCGGCGCAAGTCATCGAGCGACTCAAGCAGGAGTTCGGCGACAAGTGATGATTTCGTCGGCACCGATGCGGCGCGGTTGGTGACGCCTTGGAGATCTCGCTCGGCGAATTGGCGGACCGTTTGGCCGTTCCATTGCGGGGCGACCGCGATGCGCGCGTCTGCCGTATCGCGTCGCTGACGTCCGCCGACGCAACCGGGCTCAGCTTCCTCGGCGATGCACGTTTCCGGCGCCATCTCGAACACACTCGGGCGGGCTGTGTGATCCTCTCGGAAGCCGACGCCGATGACTGTCGGGTGCCGGTCCTGCTGAGCGACAACCCCTACCTGATGTTTGCGATGGCGGCGAGGATTTTGTACCCGCAACCGGCGATCGTCGGCGGCATCCACCGCAGTGCTGTCGTGGATCCGACGGCGCGTGTCGATCCGACGGCATGGATCGGTCCGACCTGTGTTCTGGAGGCCGGTGTGGTTGTCGGGCCGCGCGTGTTTGTCGGACCCGGCTGTATCCTCGGTGAAGGGGTCCGGGTCGGCGAGGAGAGTCGGCTGGTCGCGCGCGTGACGCTCTGCTCGGGAACGCTTGTCGGCAAACGCGCACTGCTGCACCCCGGCAGCGTCATCGGGCGGGACGGCTTTGGCTTCGCGCGCGACGGGGATCGATGGGTGCGCATTCCGCAGATCGGGCGCGCGATCCTGGGCGACGATGTCGAGATCGGCGCGAACACGACGGTCGATCGCGGTGCGATCGGCGATACGTTGATCGGCGACGGGGTGAAGCTGGACAACCATATCCAGATCGGCCACAACGTCGAGATCGGCGAGAATACCGCCATGGCGGCCAACACCGGGATCTCGGGCTCGACCCGAATCGGCCGGAACTGCACGATTGCGGGGGCCGTCGGGATGGCGGGTCATTTGGAAATCGCCGATCGGGTTCACTTTACGGGAATGGCCATGGTGACGCGATCGGTCACGGAGCCCGGTGCCTACAGCAGCGGGATTCCGGCCATGCCGAACGCGGATTGGCGACGCAACGTGGCTCGCTTCAGGCATCTGGACGAGCTGGCGCGACGCATCAAACAACTTGAGATACGTATCGATACGATGAACGAAACAACTGGGCGGGAGGCTACTTAGCATGGAGGGATCGCATTCCATGCCGACGGATTCTGATTTGCGTCTTGATCGATCGGAGGACGTCGTGAGCACAATGGACATCCATAAGGTGCTGAGCCTCTTGCCGCACCGCTATCCTTTTCTATTGGTCGACAAGGTCATCGACTACAAGGTGAACGACTATCTGATCGCCTTGAAGAACGTCTCCTACAACGAGCCCTTCTTTATGGGGCATTTCCCGGTGCGCCCGGTGATGCCCGGCGTCTTGATCATCGAGGCGCTGGCGCAGGCGACCGGATTGTTGGCGATGGCGTCGCGCCCGGACGAGGTCGGCAACAAGCTGTATTACTTTGTCGGTATCGACAGGGCGCGCTTCAAACGTCCCGTCGAGCCGGGCGATCAGTTGATTCTGGACGTGAAGCTCGGACCCGTGCGTCGCGGGATCTGGAAGTTCGACGGCGAGGCACGCGTGGACGATCGCCTCGTGGCCAGCGCCGAGATCATGTGTACGGCTCGAGACTTCACCGCTTGATTCACCCGACCGCCTTGGTCGATCCGGGGGCGGCGCTGGATTCCGATGTCGAGGTCGGCCCCTTCGCCGTCATCGGCCCGGATGTCGAGATCGGTGCAGGGAGCCGGATCGGCCCCCATGCCGTGATCAAGGGGCCGACTCGGATCGGCCGGGACAATCGCGTCTTTCAGTTCGCGAGCGTCGGCGAAGACCCCCAGGACAAGAAATACGGCGGCGAGACGACGCGCCTGGAGATCGGCGATCGCAATCAGATCCGCGAGTTCACGACGCTGCATCGCGGCACCGTCCAAGACAAGGGCGTGACCCGGATCGGCAACGACAATCTCTTCATGGCCTATGTCCACGTGGCACATGACTGCCGTATCGGGGACAACGTCATCATGGCCAACGCAGCCTCCCTGGGCGGACATGTCGAGATCCAGGACTGGGCCATCCTCGGCGGCTTCACCATCGTCCACCAGTTCTGCAGGATCGGCGCCCATGGTTTCTGTGCCATGGGATCGGTTCTGAGCAAGGACGTTCCTCCCTACGTGACTGTCGGCGGGCACCCGGCCGAGCCCCGCGGAATCAACGCCGAGGGATTGCGCCGCCGCGGCTTCTCAGACGTCGCCATTCAAGCGATCAAGCGTGCCTATCGCACGCTCTATATGGGAAACCTGAAGCTGGCCGAGGCGATCGTCGAGCTGAATCGCATGTCCTCGGAGATTCCCGAGATCGCCGCCATGGCGGACTTCATCGGCGACAGCAGCCGCAGCATCGTGCGTTGATGGTGCGGATCGGGATCGTCGCAAACGAGGCGTCGGGCGACATCTTAGGTGCCGCTTTGGCGCGCGAGATCCGCAAACGCGTCCCTGAGGTCCGCTTCGTCGGCGTTGCCGGACCCCGGATGCAGGAAGAGGGTTGCGAGACCCTCTTCGCCATGGAACGGCTCTCCGTGATGGGGCTGATGGAGGTGCTCGGCCAGCTCCGCGAGCTCCTCGGACTCAGACGCGAGCTGGTGCGCTATTTCGTCGAGAATCCCCCGGATGTCTTTATCGGCGTGGATGCACCGGACTTCAATCTCGGTCTCGAGCGCCGACTGCGCGGGGCAGGGATCCGCACCGTCCACATGGTCAGTCCGACCGTCTGGGCCTGGCGTCCGGGTCGGGTCAAGTCGATCCGCCGCTCCGTCGATCTGATGCTGAGCGTCTTCCCGTTCGAGGAGACCTTCCTGCGCGAGCACGGTGTGCCGGCACGCTATGTCGGTCATCCGCTTGCAGACGAGATCCCGGTGGAGATCGATCGGGTCGGTGCGCGGCATGCCCTCGGTCTGCCGCAGTCCGGATCCTTGGTCGCCCTGCTGCCCGGCAGTCGGATGGGCGAGGTCGAGCGTCTGGCCGGGCCCTTCATCGAGACCGCCGCGCGGTGTCTTGCCGCCCGCCCGGACCTGCGGTTTGTCGTCCCGCTGGTCAACGCCCGGCTGCGCGAGCACTTCAGCCAAGTCCTGGCGCAGATTGCCCCGGATCTCCCGATCAGCTTGGTCGACGGGCGCAGCCGCGAGGTCCTCGCAGCGGCCGATGTCGTGCTGACCGCCTCGGGCACGGCAACCCTGGAGACCCTCCTGTCCAAACGCCCGATGGTCGTCGCCTATCGCGTCCACCCGATCTCCTATCACCTGGTCAAACAGCTCGGTCTGGTCAAGGTACCCTATATCGCCATGGCCAATCTTCTGGCCGAGAAGGAGCTGGCGCCCGAGTTCATCCAAGACCGCTGTCGCGCCGACCTGTTGGCGCCGGCCGTTCTGGCGTTTTTGGACGATGCGGAGCGCGTCGCCGAGATCCAGGCCGAGTATCGGCGGATCCATCTTTGGTTGCGAAAGGACGCCGCTGCGAGCGCGGCGCAGGCAGTCCTTGAATTGATCGGGGATTGAATTGCGTCCGATACAGTCCGTGCAGTCGTGTCGTGGATTCACCCTTGAATGTTCCAGCGGCCCCGGCGGGGACGCGATTCAAGAATGTTTGGGCTTTTTTCACTAAACCGCGCCCAGTGCGGTATGCGATGTTTTTGGATGGGATCGGCCCCGGCGGATTTCAGAGCCGCTGGAGCCGGCGCGGTTTAAAGTATTAAAAAATATAAAATTTTAAACCGCGTCCCCCGCTAAGGGTCGTGGATTCACCAAACTTCGAGCTCACTCGAAAGTGAGCATCTCGCTCTGGACGCGGTTTAAAGCCGCGTCGAGTAAAAGGCCTTTGATGGCCTCGACGATGCGGATATGGGGCAAACGTCGTTGATCACACGGGACGCGGTTTTATGGGTCGCGGGCGTCGACGAGGCGGGGAGGGGACCACTTGCCGGGCCGGTCAGCGCCGCGGCGGTGATCCTGGATCCAGCTCGCCCGATCCAGGGCCTCGACGATTCCAAAAAACTGACCCCGGCGCGGCGCGACGCCTTGGATCTCGAGATCCGCGAACGCGCTCTCGCTTGGGCCGTCGCTTGGGCGAGCGCAGAGGAGATCGACCGGATCAATATCCTCCAGGCGTCTATGCTGGCGATGCAGCGTGCGGTCGCGGCCTTGTCGATCCGACCTAGACGTGTTCTGGTCGACGGCAACCGCTGCCCCGACGTCGGTTGCGAGGCTCGCGCCGTGATCGGCGGCGACGGCTTGGTCCCCTCGATCGGCGCCGCCTCGATCCTCGCCAAGGTTGCCCGCGATCGGCTCATGTGCGAACTGGACCGGACCTTTCCCGGCTACGGCTTTGCCGGGCACAAAGGCTATCCCACCCGTGCCCACATCGAGGCACTGCGCCGACTCGGACCCTGTCCGGAGCACAGACGCAGCTTCGGCCCGGTCCGGGCATTGATCGAGGTTGCCGGCTGATCCGTCTTGTCTCAACCTTTTTCTGCATCCATTTCGCGTTCCAGCCGTCGTTTTACGTCACTGGGGGACCCGGTGTGGCGGGCGAGCAGGTCATAGGCGACCGGGACGACGAATAGGGTAAAGAGTGTGGCCGCAAGTCCGACCAGCATGATCAGCCCGATCTGACTGTAGTCGTCCGGATCCTTGAAGGTGCGGTTCATGCGCACGCTGAACTGGCGGTCGACCGATTCGATGCCGCCGGCCGGCAGCTCGAGGTTCTCGGCGCGCAGTGCCGCCTCCACATCCGCGACCGTCAAGCCACGCGCGGCAAGCTCGTTGCGGTCGAGCCAGGCGCGCATCGCATAGACCTGATTCCCGCCCACGCGGATGCGGGCCACCCCGTCCAGCACCGAGAACCGATCCACCAGATAACGTCGCGCATAGTCCGACAACTCCGGGACGCTCATGCGGTCGCTGACCAGATTCAGCCACATGATGACGTCTTCGTTGCTGTCGACCTTCTGGATGTTCGGAGGGTCCGCCTCGGCGGGGAGCTGATCGAGGACGGCCGAGACGCGATCGCGGATGTCGTTGGCCGCCCCGTCGATGTCGCGGTCGATGTTGAACTGGATCGTGATCGCCGAGCGTCCGTCCTCGCTGACGGATTCGACCGTGCGGATACCCTCGACCCCGGCAATGCGGTCCTCGATGAGCTGGGTGATCCGCGTCTCGACGACGTTGGCCGCGGCGCCCGGATAGACGGTCTCGATCGAGACGACCGGCGGGTCGATGTCCGGATACTCGCGCAACGGCAATCGATCGAAGGCGACCAGCCCGAAGGCGACCAGCAGGAGCGACAGGACGGTGGCGAGAACAGGGCGGGTCACCGAGATGTCGGAAAGGATCATGTGGTCGGTTCCTTGACCGGCGGCGGATCGATCGGGTCGTCATGTGTGCCCGGGATCTCGACAGGCTGCCCCGGTCGAACCTTGAGGTGACCGTGCACGATGACGCGATCCCCTTGCGCGAGCCCTTCACGCACCTCGACGAGTCCCGGTTTGCGTGTTCCGATGCGGACCTGACGGCGCTCGGAGGACAGACCCTCGTCGCCCTCCACGATGACCTGAACGAAGTGATCCTGGCCTTGGTGAAGGATCGCGGCCTCCGGTACCACCAATCCGTCGCGCGGATCCACCAGCAGCTCGACTTGCATCAGCAGCCCGGGCTTGAGCGTGCGCTCCGGGTTGGGGATGAGTGCTCGGACCTGAATGGCTCGGGTGACCGGGTCGACGCGACTGTCGACCCCGCGAACCACCCCCTCGAAAACCCGATCGCCGTAAGCGCGGGCGCGCGCCTCGTCGAGTAGGGCGTGCTGCTCGACGCTCGTGAGCTCGACCAGGATGTCGCCCTCTTCAACGCGTTGGCCGTCGTCGAAATGGATCGCCGAGATGGTCTCGGTGACGTTCGCGGTGATGTTGACCGACTCGTTTGCCTTCAGTGTTCCGAGTGCTTCGACCCGTTCGGTCAACGGCATCGCTCGGACGTCCGCGACCAGGACGGCGACGGCAGAGGCAGGACTCGGCGCCGATAGGGTCGCGATGATAACGAAGGTAAAAAGGCGAGCGGACGGGCAAGACGTGATAAGGATGGCATGCATCGAATCCATGTTGTCGGGCGGGCGCGTGCTCAGCGGCTCCGTGCCCCCCGCCGGCGCGCCGCACAGCGGCTTGTGCGGGATCCGACGTCAAACGGATCGGACAGGTGCCGCCGAGACGCGACGCGCCCCGGCAGCGTGTCCGTAGGGCAATCAAGCGGATGGCGCTCGGATCTCAGCAGGTCGCAGACCTGGCCTGACCCTTCATCTTGTTGACGATGGCGTAAACACCGACATGCCGATTGGGGCTCAGGTGCTCTTGGAGCCGGAGCGCCTCGAACAGTTCCTCGACATCCAGTGCCTCGATCTCCTCGGGACGTTTTCCGGAGAAGAGGCCGACCAAAAGGGCGACGACACCCTTGATGATCGCGGTGTCGCAATCGCCCCTGAAGACCAGGTGTCCGGGTTGCTCCGGGCTCGGGTGTGCGGCGGTGTGGACCAGACTCATGCACTCGATGACCCGATTACGGTCGGTCTTGTCCTCGGGCGGCATCGGCGCCATGCGCTCGCCGATCTCGACCAGGTATTGATAGCGCTCGTCCCAATCGCCGAGAAGCTCGAAGTTTTCAAGGATCTCGGTCATTTCGTCGTTGAGCATGGATGCCGACCACTCCGATTGAAGCTTGCTGATCCGAGTCGACGCCAGAGCTTGCCATGACGCTCCGGACGCGTTTTAGACGCTGAAGGACTCGCCGCAACCGCAGGTATCCTTGACCTTAGGGTTGCGGAACTCGAACCCCTGGTTGAGCAGGCTGGAGCGCACGAAATCGATCTCCATGCCGTCGATGCGGCCGAGACTGTCTTCATCGACGACGACCTTCACGCCGTGGCTCTCGAAGATCCGATCGACCGGATCGACCGCATCCGCGTAGTCGACATCGTAAGCAAATCCGGTACAGCCACTCTTGCGTGTGCCGACGCGCAGTCCCACACCGTGTCCACGCTTGCTGAGCATGCCGGCGACGTGTTTCGCCGCGGCTTCGGTCAGTGTTACAGCCATGAGTTTTGCCCCTTCTTCGTTAACGACTTGCCAATCTTGCGAACTAGGCTCCGATCAGGGTTTTTCAACCCCGTTCTCATCGGAGCCCTGCCTCTCGTCGTCGGCGCCGACACAGGGAATGGCCCTGGATCTGGCGCCACTGTGATTGCATCGACTTCCGACGCTCTGAACCGCGACACTAAACCGCGTCCGGAGCGAAATGCGTCATTCTCATTTTGCGTTTGGCTTTGGAGATGTCCTCGATCTCGGTAAGACGCGGTTTAGAGGGTCGTTTGCGGATGCCTGGCCGCGCCGACTCCCGACGGTAAAGACCCCCCGATCGGACACGGCTCAGTGGCGGTGCTCGGCGGTATCCATGCTCGCCGCCGCGGCCATATCGAGAAGTCCGCGCATCAGTGCGGCGCGGTCGCCCGTCGGGAGGGTCTCGATCAGGGCCTGTTTGTCCTCCGGGCTCAACGGGAGATGGGCGCACAAGAGGTTCGTCAGGTCCTTGTCGGCCATCTGCTCGACATCGTCCCAGGGGACCTCGACGCCGCGCAGTGCGCAGTAGGCCTTCAGCGAGGTCAAGAAGCCTTTGCGATCCGCGATCGCAGAGTCGTTCTCCTGATAGTCCGCCGCGAACCGCTCCCAGTCCGCGCGCACCCGACGATAGCCATGCTCCTCGGCGATCTCGCTGATGACTTGGAAACGGCACACCCCGGTGAGGACCAAGACGATTCTGCCGTCCGTCGTCTCGCTGTAGGAGGTGATGCGACCGGCGCAGCCGATCCGGTGGATCTCCGGGACCTCGTCGGTCATGGTCTCGCTGGTGGGCTGAATCATGCCGATGAGGTGATTCGATGCCAATGCATCCATCACCATCTTGACATAACGTGGCTCGAAGATATTGAGCGGTAACTGCACTCCCGGCATGACCACGGCACCGGGCAAGGGGAAGATCGGGATCTCGGCGGGCAAGTCGGAGAATTTCGGAAAAAACGGGGTGCGGGTCATCGGCTGCTCCAGCGCCCGAACCCGCGGGAGGTTCCGGCGATGCGGTTGATCGATTGCGACGTCAGAGAGGTAGATGGGGTGTCGGTCGCACTTCCCTAGACGGGTGCGCACTCAACCCGGAAAATCCTTGCCGCCGGGATCGTGCGGGGCGGTCCGATCGTCGAGGCCGGATCCGAGCCGGTAGCGACCATGATCGGAGGCGTGCCTACGCCGGTCGTCGGCATGATATACCGATGTGCAGTCCAGCCGCCGATCGCCGAGCGGACCCTCGCCAAGGAGCTGCCGAGCCCGGCAGGGCGGCACATCCGCGTCGTGCGGGCTTAAGCGCGTCGGCGGCATCGGCATCCGCCGATCTTCGTTCCGAAGTTGGAAATCCGGCGACCTGGACGCACCATTGCGAGCGAGCCGGTGATCGATGATGGTCGCGCGTCGCCCGAGGGTGCGTAACGCGTCCACGATCTCTCGGGCTCGGCGGTGAGGCAGCGAGTGGTTCGGATGACCCCCGAACCCCGAGGAGTCGCCGTTTCGGCTGCACGTGTCTATGGAACCCGATCCGTCAACAACCGAGAGCGAGACTCAGATGTCCCCTAAACCCGCTGGTGCCTACCAGGACGACGCCGTGCGTGCGGATCTGTCGGGCGACTTCCGGCGCGTGCGCGCCCTGACCGAGCAGCTGTGCAAGCCGCTCGCGATCGAAGATTACATGCTCCAGACGCGAATCGAGACGAGCCCGCCGAAGTGGCACCTGGCCCATGTCTCCTGGTTCTACGAGACCTTCCTGCTGAGGCCCTTCCTGCCCGGCTACCGGGTCTTTCACCCGCGTTTCGAGTACCTCTTCAACAGCTATTACGAGCAAACCGGCAGCGGCTTCTGGCCGCGACCCGAGCGCGGACTCCTGTCCCGGCCGACGGTCGCCGAGGTCTACGACTACCGGCATCATGTCGACGAGGCGATGCTCGGACTCATCGACGCGTGTGCGTCGGCCGATTGGCCGACCGTCGCCCAACGTCTGCACATCGGCCTGCATCACGAGCAACAGCACCAAGAGCTCCTGGTGACCGACATCAAGCAAAACTTTGCCTACAACCCGTTGCGACCCGCCTACCGGGATGACCTGCCGCACGCCCCGACGGCCGATCCGGATCCGCTGCACTGGGTCGGTTTCGAGGGTGGACTGGTCGAGATCGGCACGGGTTCGCAGGGTTTCGCCTATGACAACGAAGGCCCCCGCCATCGGACCTTTCTCGCGCCCTATGCCCTTGCCGATCGCCCCGTGACCAACGGCGAATTTCGTCAATTCATCGACGACGGCGGGTATCGCGATCCGGCCCTTTGGTTATCCGACGGCTGGGCGACGGTCCGCAAGGAGGGCTGGCAATCTCCGCTCTACTGGGAAGAGATCGACGGGGACCGGCAGATCATGACGCTCGGCGGGATGCGCCCGCTGAATCCGGCCGAGCCGGTCTGTCACGTCAGCTACTACGAGGCCGACGCCTTTGCGACCTGGGCCGGCAAGCGGCTCCCGACCGAGGCCGAGTGGGAGCATGCCGCGGAAGGTGTCTTCATCAAAGGCAACTTCGTCGGCGAGGGATACCTCCATCCACGTCCCGCCGTGCGCAGCGCCGAGGGTCAAGCGGCCGGGCTCAGGCAGCTCTTCGGCGATGTCTGGGAGTGGACGGCGTCCGCCTATCTGCCCTATCCGGGTTATCGGGCGGTGGCCGGTGCGCTCGGTGAGTACAACGGCAAATTCATGTGCAACCAGATGGTGCTCCGAGGCGGATCCTGTGCCAGCTCGCAGGATCACCTCCGGGCGACCTATCGCAACTTTTTCTATCCCCAAGAGCGCTGGCAGTTCAAGGGATTTCGACTCGCGGAGACGACACCATGACCCAATTCAGCGCCTTGCAACGCTCGGGAACCGAGCTGTTTCCGCAGGAGACGACGGACCGGGAGGCGTCGAACGCACGCCGTTCGCTGCAGACCCCGGGCTCGATTCGGTTCTTCGACTATCGGCCGACCCCGGCGGACGTGCGTGCCGAGGTCTTGGAAGGGCTGGGACGTTCGGCCAAGCGTCTGTCGCCGAAGCTCTTCTACGACCAGCGCGGCTCGCAGCTCTTCGACGCCATTACCGAGTTGCCCGAATATTACCCGACGCGAACCGAGATCGGGATCCTGCGCGAATACGGCTCCGAGATGGCCGACCTGCTCGGCCGGGACAACGTCCTGATCGAGCTCGGAAGCGGGAGCAGTCTCAAGATTCAAACCCTGCTCGCCGCGTTGCAGCCCAGCGTCTATATGCCCGTGGATATCTCCAAAGAGCATCTGCTGGAGTCTGCCCATGCCCTGGCCGAGCGCTTCCCGGGTCTGTCGATCCGTGCCGCCTGCGCGGACTACTCGGCCCCCTTTAGGCTCCCTTTGGAGCTGGACTGGACCGATCTGGCCGCCTTCTTTCCGGGTTCGAGTATCGGCAACTTCGATCCCGACGAGGCGCGCCTTCTCCTCGGGCGTGTCGCGAGCCTGCTCGGCACCGGCGGACGGCTCCTCATCGGTGTCGACCTTCCGAAGGATCCGGCGATCCTCAACGCGGCCTACGATGATGCCCAAGGCGTGACCGCTGCCTTCAACCTCAACCTCTTGAGCCGGATCAATCGCGAGCTGGAGGCCGACTTCGACCTGGATGCCTTCAGCCATCGGGCCTTTTTCAACACCGAGCGCAGTCGCGTGGAGATGCATTTGGTCAGCCGGATCGAGCAGCAGGTCGAGGTTGCGGGGGTGCGCTTCGGTTTCCGTGCCGGGGAAACGATTCATACCGAGAATTCGTACAAGTACGGGGTCGACGCCTTTCATTGGCTCGCCGGTGACGCCGGCTTCGTCGCGGAGCAGGTCTGGACCGACAGCCAGGGGCTCTTCAGCGTGCACTGTCTGCGTGTCGTGGACGGGTGCTCGGGGAGTTGATGTTGCCGGCCAGGACCTGGCCCGTTCGGTATTGGCCCTTCCAGGCGGACAAACTCAGTTCGCCGAGCGAAGTCGAGAAAGGCGTGAAAGCCGGCGCCGAGCAGTCCTGCGAGAGCGCCGACCACGGCCGCGGCCACAAACAGCGGCCAAGGCAGGGGGCTTCGGTTCGGCAAGGCTCGGCGCGGTGATCGCGCCGAGCTGTCCTTCATCTGCCCGGATGCCTATTGCGAGCCCGGTCGCGTGTGTCTCGGCGCGCTCGCCCGCTCGATGCTGGCCGCAACGGCGCTGATATAGGTGACGGTGACGCTGTCCCCGACGTTGACATCCGCCAGCAGCGCCGGATCGCGGACGTTGACGGACACCCTGTTCTCGGGCCCCCGGATCGTCACCTTGGAGGCCGCCCTGTTGACCCCTTCGACGATGCCGACGAGTGTTATGGTCTCCTGAATGCTGCCTGCCGGCAGCCGTCCGCCTTCGCGATCGACCTCGCGGGTCGCGACAGCGCCGGGGGCAGCGGCCGCGGCGTCGCCCTTCTGCAGATCGATCGCCATCGCTTCGATAAAGTCGATCGTGAGCGTGTCGTCGATGCGGACCTCTTCGAGCCGCTGCACCTCGCTCGGAACGTGAATCACCTCGAAGACACCATCGGGCTGACGAATGGTCAGCATGCGGGTCTGTGGATTGACGACCACCACGGTACCCGTGATCTCCTTCGTCACGGCGCCCGCAGCGACTGTGATGTCGGCGTTTTGGGCTTGAGCGGAGAGCATGACCGGGCCGAGAGTCAATGTGCCGGCCAACGTGATCAGCGCAATCTGTTTCATGTGGATCTCCTCCTTATTGTCTTCGGTTGGGATCTTCGGTGGGGTCACGCATCTTTCTTGCCCGACCTCGGGCAGGATGAACCTAAGCTAAAAACGGGTCCTGGACAAGCAGGGGGTCTCGGCAAGGGGATGCTCGGGCGGAAGCCCTCGAGCGAGCGGTCGCGAAGCCGCGGGGAGACCCGGCACTATACCCGCAACAGGGACCCGGGCTTTTGTCGGTCGGGCTCGGGCAAGGTAGTATCCGGCTCTCGACTCGTCCCTTCTTCGTAACGGCCCCTATCGCGGCTGTCAGCACAGAGTAACGCCCGATGAACGATGTTCCGCGAAACGAAGCCCTGGAGCGCGACGTTCAGCTCTTCACAGCCCTGCTCGGGGAGGTGCTGCGCGAGCACAGCCGCAAACGCGTGCTGGTGATCGTGGAGCGTCTGCGCGACGGCTTTATGCAGCTGCGCGAAGGCGACGACCCCGAGCTGCGCGAGAAGCTGATGAAGCGGATCGAGGGATTGGATGCTCAGACCCTTTCGGAGGTCATCCGCGCCTTCAACATCTATTTCGGACTGGTCAATACCGCCGAGGAGTTGAACGCCTATCTCGCCCGCATGGATCTGATCTCGGCCGGGCAACGGCTCTGGGTCGGCTCCTTCGACGATATGGCGCGGGGTCTCAAGGACGACGGGGTGAGCCCGGAAAACTTCCAGAGCCTGCTCGAGCACCTGATCTATCTTCCGGTCTTCACCGCGCATCCCACCGAGGCGAAGCGACGGACGACCTTGGAGACCTTCCGCCGGATCTTCCTGGTCGGCCAGGATCTGCACCGCAGCAAGCTCAACGACGAGGAGCTCGAGGACCGACTCCAGGAGATCCTCACCCAGATCCAGATCCTCTGGAAGACCGACGAGGTGCGTATCCACAAGCCGCAGGTGACCGACGAGGTGCGCCAAGGGCTCTATTTTTTCCGCGAGTCGCTCTTCGAGGCCGTGCCGCAGGTCTATCGCTTCCTGGAGAAGGCGGTGCGCCGGGTCTACGGAGCACAGTGCGGGATCAGTGTTCCGAGCTTCATTCGTTTCGGCTCTTGGATCGGCGGGGACCGCGACGGCAATCCCTTCGTCAAGCCCGAGACCACCGAGCTGGCCGTTCGGATGCACGGCGAGCTGGTCCTGGAGCTGTATCTCGAGCGCATCCGCAAGCTGCACCGCATGCTCAGCCATGCCAGCTCCATCTGCCAACCGTCGCCGGCCTTCTTGGACAGCCTGGATGCCGACGAGGACTACTGGGTCGACACCATGGGCCAGAGCCTGCGCCGCTATGTGCATGAGCCCTATCGGCGCAAGCTCGCGATGATGGATCATCGTCTCGACGCGAACCTGGAGCGGATTCGCGCGCGCATGTCCGGACGGCACGATCCGACACAACCGGCCGGGTATGCGAGCGAACGCGACTTTCTCGCCGACCTCTATCTGATTCGCGACTCGCTGCACCACCACGGCGATGCCAACGCCGCCGCCGGTCCCTTGCAGGATCTTATCCGGCTCGCCGAGACCTTCGGCTTCCACCTGGTTCATCTCGACATTCGTCAGGAATCGATTCGCCACACCGAGGCCGTGACCGAGCTCTTCGCGCGCCAGGCCGGCGCTCCTTACTACCAGGCCTTCGACGAGGAGCAGCGCCTAATGGCCCTGGCGGAGGCCATCGCCCATCCGCACCCCTTCGTGATCGACAAGGCGACCTTGACCCCGGAGACCCGCGAGACCCTGGAGGTCTTCGAGGTGATGGCGCGCATGCGCGCCGAGATCAGCGAGAGTCTGTTCGGTCAGTACGTCATCTCCATGACCCATTACGCCAGTCATGTGATGGAGGTCATGCTGTTGGCGCGGCTTGCCGGATTAGCCGGCAAGGACCGCCAGGGCTGGTTCTGCAAGATCCAGATCTCGCCCCTGTTCGAGACCATCGACGACCTGAATCGGATCGGCGAGGTGATGGGTCGGTTGTTCCGGGATCCCGCCTACAGCGGGTTGCTGAAGGCGTCGGGGAATCAACAGGAGGTGATGCTCGGATATTCGGATTCCTGTAAGGACGGCGGCATCCTGGCCTCGAGCTGGCGTCTCTACGAGGCGCAGCGCCGCGTGATCCAGCTCGCCGACGACGAGGGCGTCTCCTGCCGGCTTTTCCACGGACGCGGCGGCACGGTCGGGCGCGGCGGCGGGCCGACCCACGAGGCCATCCTCGCTCAGCCCACCGATACGGTGCACGGTCAGATCAAGCTGACCGAGCAGGGCGAGGTGCTCTCCTACCGCTATGCCAATCCCGAGACGGCGCGCTACGAGCTGACCCTGGGCATCAGCGGGCTCATCAAGGCCAGCCGCTGTCTGATCGAGCCGCCGCCCGAGGACCGCAAGGACTATCTCGGGGTCATGGACGAGCTCGCCCGCTATGGCGAGGAGGCCTATCGGAAGCTCACCCAGGAGACCGAGGGCTTTCTCGATTATTTCTACGAGTGCACCCCGCTCGACGGCATCGCCCTGCTGAACATCGGCTCGCGCCCGTCACATCGCAAGAAGGCGGATCGCTCCTTGAAGTCCATCCGCGCGATCCCCTGGGTCTTCGGCTGGGCCCAGTCGCGTCAGACCTTGCCGGCCTGGTTCGGCATCGGCTATGCCATCGAGCGCTACCGCGGCAACGAGCTCGATCGCCTCGTGAAGCTCCAGAAGATGTATCAGGAGTGGCCTTATTTCCGCGCGCTTCTGTCCAACACCCAGATGTCGCTCTTCAAGGCCGAGATGCATATCGCGCGTGCCTACGCCCGCTTGGCCGAGAACCAGGAGCAGGCGCAGGCGATCTACGGTGTCATCGAGGCCGAGTATGGACGCACGCTCACACAGGTGATGAACGTCGCCGGTTTGCGCGGTCTCATGGAGGAGACCCCGGATCTCCAACACTCGCTGGCGCGGCGCAACATCTATTTGGACCCCTTGAATCACATCCAGGTCTCGTTACTGGAACGCTACCGCGCCGAGCGGGACGAAGAGAAGCGAGAGGAGTGGCTGGATCCGCTGCTGCGCTCGATCAATGCGATTGCGGCGGGGATGCGCAATACCGGATGACGGGCCGCCGATCGTCCGAGGCAGGTCTGGACTGTTCGGGACCGGGATACCGAATCTGGGATAGACTGTGCTCATAGCACCGGATGTCAGCAGGGTGACGAATCGAATGGGCTCTGTCGTCGAACTTTACGAGGCACTCGCCAGCGCGCCTGACGATCGGGCGCGCGCGCGGGTAATCGCTTCCGCCTTCGAGCGTTTGGAAGAACGTTACCCGCACTTGCCGGACTTGGTGACCAATCAGCAGCTGCGTGAGACCGAGCTGCGGCTTCAGAGAGAGATCGAGCACGTACGTGCCGACCTCGTGGTGCGGATCGAGCAGCTCCGCGGCGAGGTCAAGACCGAGATCGAGCAGCTGCGCGGCGAGGTCAAGACCGCGATCGAGCGCAGCCGCAACACCTTGCTGATGTGGCTCATCCCTCTCATGTTCGCTCAGGTCGGCGCATTGACTGCGCTGGTGAAGCTGCTCTGAGCAGAGAGGGCTTACGCCCTCGAGACCATCCCGCAGCGGAAATCAGAGTATGCCCGAGTTACGGACGATCGTTCCTCCATCGCCGACGCGCCCCCCTTTAGGTATCCGTGTGCTCGGCGGCGTCTTGCTCACCTTCAGCGTGGGTCTGGTCTCTTGTCAGGCGATGTTCGTCCTCTGATGGCCGGCCCCGCGAGCACTCCTCCAGAGCAGCGCCGGACCCTGAGTCTGACCGAGCTGATTCTCGGTGTCAGGCCCGATCGCAACCCGAGCATATCCGCTCGGGGAAAACCGCGCGCAAAGGGGACACTTCTGTTCCTGCTGCCGATCCCGCTTCTGATCGGTGCCTTGATCGGTCTCGGGGCAGGGCGGTTGGAGGTCGTCCTGTTCGACGGCGGGATCTTCGCGCTGTTCATGGCGGCGGCCGATCTGACCCGCCGGGGGCTGCGCGCGGAGCACGCCCAACAGGTCCTGCGGTTTACGCGGCTCCAGCGTATCCCGCTGAAGACCATCGGCGGTTTGCTGACAGGCGCTGCGACCGGACTGGCCGCCTGGTTGTCGGTCGGTCAGGGACCGGCGCTTAGTCTCGTCTATGCGACGGTCGCCTTGATCGGCTTTCATCTGGTCTATGGGCTCGAGCCGCTCGGTCGAGCACGTCCCTTTGCGACCGACGACGAGCGGACGCGCAAGGTCGCGGCGGCCTTGGAGGAGGCCGAGCGCAAGCTGATCGATCTGGACCGCGCGGCGAAGACGATCGCCAATCCGGAGCTGAAGATCCGCCTGCAACATATCGGCTCGCAGGGTCGGTCGATCCTGAATCAGATCGCGGATCGGCCCACCGACCTGTTTCGGGCACGCAAATTTTTGAGCGTCTACCTCGACGGGGTCCAGCAGGTCGCCGACGGTTATGCGCGAACCCATCGTCTGGCGGATTCGCGTGAGTTGGAGCAGAATTTTCGCAATGTCCTGGTCACCGTCGAGCAGGTGTTCGAGGAGCAGCACCAGCGGATGCTGAAGACCGACGTGATGGACCTCGACATCCAGATCGAGGTGCTGAAGAAGCAGCTCGAGCGCGAAGGGATTCAGTGACTAAACCGCGCAGTGTCTGACATGCGTCGTTTCCGCGTCGGTCTTGCGTCGCGGCGAACAATGGCCTCGGTGGGGCGCGGTTTAGAATAATATATTTTTTAATATCTTAAACCGCGCCGGCTCCAGCGGTCGTCAAGTCTGCCGGGGCCGATCCGATCCAAAAACAACGCATACCGCTTCGGGCGCGGTTTAAATCGATTGGGAGAGATTCAGTGAGCGAGCGAGAGCGAGGCGATGCGGCGGCGATGGATCCTCACGCGCAGGGGCAAGCGACGGGCGCCCGGCGTGCGCCGACGGCCGACCCTGTCGCGGAGATCGCTCTCGCCGATTCGCCGCGTGCGGCGGAGCGGCCGCTCATGGTCGCCGAAGAGGCTCGGATGTCGCAGATCGACGAGGCGCAGCTCGGGCGCCTGCTGCAGGAGCTGGACCTGAACGACACCCATTCCGTCCTCTTCTTCGGCTCCAAGGCCCAAGAGCGCCTCACCGAGGTCTCGGACCAAATGCTCGAAGGCGTGCGCGCCAAAGACGTAGGCCCCGCCGGGGCCGCGCTGAGCGAGATGGTGACGACGCTCAAGGGGTTTCGTGTCGATGATCTCAATCCGAACCGCAAGCCCGGTTTCTTGGCGCGTCTGACCGGCAGAGGTCGGCCGGTCGTCAAGTTCCTGCAGGAATACGAGGCGGTCCGCGATCAGATCGAGACCATCTCCGGACAGTTGGAGCGGCACAAGACCAAGCTCCTGACCGACGTCACGTCGCTCGACCGGCTCTACGCGGCCAACCTGGACTATTTCCGGAACCTGGAGCAGTACATCGCGGCCGGCGAGACGAAGCTCGTGGAGTTGGACGAATCGACCATCCCCGCGCTGGCGGCGCAGGTCGCGACCAGCACCGACATGGTCGATGTGCAGCGCCTGAAGGATCTGCGCGGCGCCCGCGACGACCTGGAGCGGCGTGTCCATGACCTGAAGCTCACCCGTCAGGTCACCATGCAGGGCCTGCCCAGCATCCGTATGGTCCAGGAAAACGACAAGGGCCTGATCAACAAGATCAACTCGACCCTGGTCAACACCGTGCCTCTGTGGCGCCAACAGCTGGCCCAGGCCGTGACCATCTACCGTTCGGGCGAGGCGGCCGACACCATCAGGGCGGCCACCGATCTCACCAACGACCTGCTGCGGGCCAATGCCGACAACCTCAAATCGGCGAACGCCGAGGCACGCCGCCAGATCGAGCGCGGTGTCTTCGATATCGAGGTGGTCAAGCACGCCAATCAAACACTCATCGAGACGATCGAGGAGAGTCTGGCGATCGCCGACGAGGGTAAGCGCGCTCGCGCCATCGCCAGCCAGGAGCTCGAACGCCTGGAGGCCGATCTGCGTCGAACCTTGACCTCGGCGAGCGCCCGGCGAACCGATCAATAGCCCGCGCGCTCGGGAAACCGCTTCCATTTTCCGGCAGATTCTGTATATTTGCGCGTTTACCTGCGGGGCCATTCCCGCAACGTTCAATCGTCTGGGTCCAGGACAGCACATGGTTACGATTCGTTTATCTCGGGGTGGCTCCAAGAAGAACCCTTTTTATCAGATCGTTGTCGCCGATATCCGCGCCAAGCGTGATGGACGCTATATCGAGCGCCTTGGCTTCTTCAATCCGCTCGCCAAGGGCGGCGAGATCGAGCTGCGCCTCGATCGTCAGCGTGCGCAGTTTTGGGTCGAGCGCGGCGCTCAGCCGACCGACCGCGTCAAGCAGCTTCTGAAGCAAGCCGCTCGCGAAGAGCCGGCAACCGCAGTCGCTGCGTAAGTCGTCCGTTCGCGTCAAACGTAAGATCGCCTCGGACTGCCCCGATCGATGGCCGGACAACCGGACTCGACGCGTATCGTCGTCGGACACATCGCCGGTGTGTACGGGGTACGCGGCTGGCTGAAGGTGATGTCGGAGACGGATCCTCCGGAGGGCATCCTGAGCTACTCGCCTTGGCTGCTCGGTGCGGACGCGACAACTTGGACGGTCGACGAAGGAAAGCGGCACGGCAAAGGCATCGTCGTCAGCCTTCGCGGCTGTGACGACCGCGACCGAGCGGCCGCTCTCGTCGGCCAGGATATCGCCGTCGTTCGTGATCAGCTGCCGCCGGCCTCGCACGATGAGTTTTACTGGGTCGATCTCGAAGGGCTCTCGGTCGAGACGACCGCGGGTGTCGCACTCGGCTCGATCGATCATCTCTTCGCGACCGGCGCAAACGATGTCATCGTCGTCAAGGGTGATCGTGAACGTCTATTGCCCTTCGTTTGGGGCGATGTAGTCAAGGATGTCGATTTCGAGCAGCGCCGGATGCTGGTGGATTGGGATCCGTCGTTCTAGCGCGTCGGCTTCCACACCCTCGACGGCGCCTCGTGCTCGAGATGCTCCGATGTGATCGGCGCCGGTATCCGTGATGCGCTTCGATGTCGTCACCCTGTTTCCGGAACTGTTCGGGGTCTTGCTCGATCAAGGCGTGACGGGCCGAGCCCTGATCCGTGGTGTGGCCGAGCTGCACCTCTGGAACCCGCGTGATTTCACGCACGATCGGCATCGCACCGTCGACGACCGCCCCTACGGCGGTGGCCCCGGATGTTGATGAAGGTCGAGCCGCTGCGCGACGCCATTGCCGCGGCGCGCGCGGAGGCTCCGGGGAGTCGGGTCGTCTACCTCTCGCCGCAGGGCAGGGTCTTGGACCAGGCGGCGGTGGTGGAGCTGTCGCGCCGGCCCGGCTGGATCCTGGTCGCCGGGCGTTACGAAGGCGTCGACGAGCGGTTGATCGAGGGCCATATCGACGAGGAATGGTCGATCGGCGATTACGTCCTGAGCGGCGGAGAGTTGGCGGCGATGGTGGTGATGGACGCGGTCATTCGACTGCTCCCCGGTGCACTCGGACACGCCGACTCGGCCGCCCAGGATTCGCACACCGACGGGTTGCTGGATTGCCCGCATTACACCCGACCGCCCGAGATCGACGGGCGCCGGGTGCCTGAAGTCTTGATCGGCGGCGATCACGCCGCGATCGCGCGCTGGAGGTTGCAGCAGGCCCTCGGGCGAACCTACCGGCGTCGCCCCGATCTGTTGGAGCGGCGCGGTTTGAGTCCGCACGAGCAGGCGCTGCTCGATGAATTTGTCCGGTCCCGTCACGACGATGAGGCCGGTTGAGAACAGGAGCCGAAGGAAACCATGAGCAACATCATTCTCCAGCTCGAAGCCGAGCAAATGAAGGCCGAAGTCCCCGAGTTTTCCCCGGGCGACACCGTCGTCGTCCAGGTCCGCGTGAAGGAAGGTGCCCGCGAGCGTCTGCAGGCCTTCGAGGGCGTGGTGATCGCGATCCGCAACCGCGGTCTGAACTCGGCCTTTACGGTCCGCAAGATGTCCCACGGCGAAGGGGTCGAGCGCGTCTTCCAGACCCATAGCCCGGTGATCGCCGGCATCGAAGTCAAGCGCAAGGGCGACGTGCGTCGCGCCAAGCTTTACTACCTTCGAGGCCGCACCGGCAAGAGCGCCCGTATCCGCGAGAAGATCTAAGGCGCGTGGCCGGTCGTCCGAACGCGCCGACCTTTCTCTGGCACGACTACGAGACCTGGGGGTCGGATCCGCGTCGCGACCGGCCGTGCCAGTTCGCCGCCGTGCGCACGGACGTCGATCTCAACGAGATCGGCGATCCATGCATGTTTTTTTGTCGCCCCTCGACCGATCTTCTCCCGCACCCGCAAGCCTGTCTCATCACCGGCATCACGCCCCAACTCGCCGAGCGGAAGGGGCTGATCGAGGCCGAGTTCGCCGTCGCCGTCAACGCCGAGCTGAGCCTTCCCGGAACCTGCGGGGTCGGATACAACAGCATGCGCTTCGACGACGAGGTCACGCGCAACCTGCTCTACCGCAACCTGCTCGATCCCTACGCGCGCGAGTGGCGCAACGGCAATTCCCGCTGGGATCTGATCGACGCCCTGCGGCTTGCTCACGCCCTGCGCCCGGGCGGTTTGGAATGGCCGACGCGCGAGGACGGCACGACGTCGTTCAAGCTCGAGCATCTCACCGCCGCCAACGGGATCGACCACGGTCAGGCCCATGACGCGCTCGCCGACGTGCGCGCGACCATTGCGCTCGCGCGCCTCCTGCGGCACGCCCAGCCCAAGCTGTTCGACTACGCCCTCACACTGCGCGACAAGCGGCGCGTGCGCGAGCTGCTCGATCGCGGCGTGCCGCTCCTGCATGTCTCGGCGCGCTATCCGGCCGCTCAAGGCTGTATTGCGCCGATCCTGCCGCTCTGTCCACATCCACTCAACAGCAACGGCGTGATCTGTGTCGATCTGCGCGCGCCGCCGGAGCTGTTGCTCGATCTCCCCGCCGATGAGCTGCGGACCCGACTCTTTACGCCCGCAAGCGCGCTTCCCGACGGCGTCGAGCGCGTCCCGCTGAAGACGATCCACGTCAACCGCGCACCGGTTCTGGCCCCGATGAAGACCCTCGAGCCCGCGGCCGCGGCCCGCTGGTCGATCGACCCGGATA
Organism: Thiocapsa sp.; assembly: GCF_018399035.1. GTDB lineage: Bacteria > Pseudomonadota > Gammaproteobacteria > Chromatiales > Chromatiaceae > Thiocapsa. Next base: position 1,120,661 of record NZ_CP073760.1, on the reverse strand, counting down.
CGGTCGCCGATCACGCGCACCGGTTACGCGAGGCCGCAGCGACGATCGAAGAGAAGGTCCGCGCGGTCCATCGCGCACCCGATGGACCGACCGAGACCGACCCCGATCTCATGATCTACTCGGGCGGATTCTTCTCGGACGCCGATCGTCGCGCCATGGACGCGATCCACAGACTCGACCCCGCCGAGCTGAGCGACCATGCGCCGAGCTTTCAGGATCCTCGCCCGGGCGAGATGCTGCTGCGCTATCGCGCCCGGAACTGGCCCGAGACCCTCACCCCCGAAGAGCGCGAGGACTGGGATCTGTTCCGTCTCGCCCGCCTGACCGATCCCGACGCAGGCGGCAGTCTCGTGATCGAGCAGTTCGAGCAGTGTCTGAGCGAGTTGGTCGAGCAACACGCCGGTGATCCGGACAAGCTTGCGATCCTCGAAGACCTCGCCGATTGGGCCGAGCGGGTGCTCGACGCGGAGGCGTGAAGGGCTCCTGACGACGTTGCGGAGGGAGCGCGCGAGGGCGTGGCCGCACGAACGTGCGCGGCCCGGAAGGGCTGTAGGCAAGGGGCGACTTCAGTCGCCCTCTTTCACTTGGAGACGTGGAGACCGAGCGGGCCGTTCCTTCGGTTGACCCGCGTGCGTGCCTATTTGTTGGTGTTCAGCTTGAGGGGCAAATAGACGGGGCACCAGCGCAAGAGCCCGGTGGCCAGGGGCACCAGCCCGATGGCGCCGAGCCAGTTCTGGGCATAGACGCCCCAGCCGACGATGACGACACCGGCGACAATACGGAGGGTGCGATCGAGTGTTCCGACATTCGGGGTCATAGGATAGTCTCTGCTGTTGTGGCGACCGGCGTGTTCAACCGATCCGGTGAGGGTGTGGTGCAAGACTATTCCGAGCGCCCCGGCGATTCAGTGACTTTGTCACGAAGCGACGGATTGAGCCGGCTCAGCCCTCCCGCGCACGCAGCTCGAGCGCCGGAATGTCCAGCAACTCGATCAAACCGCGCGTCGTGCGTAGCAGTCCCTGCGACTCCAGACCCTTGAGGACGCGGCTGATGACCTCGCGCGACGACCCCAGCTCCGCCGCGAGGGCCTGATGCGTCATCTGGATGCCCCGTCCCGAGGTCGTTTCCCGCTGTCCCAATAGATACGCCATCAGACGTTGATCGAGGCGTTGGAACAGCACCGCATCGAGAACGCCGAAGACCTCCTGCAAGCGGCTCGCGATCAAGCCAAAGATATAGTCTCGCCAAGGATCGGACGTGGCCATCCAGCGGCGGACCTCGGCCGGCCGCACCACGACCGCCTCGACCGCACTCTCGCACACGGCGAAGGCCGGAAAGGCCCGCCCGCTGAGGATGCACGAGGTGGTGACCACGCAGCTCTCGCCGGGATGAACGCGATATAGGGTGATCTCCCGACCGTTTTCGCCAAGCTTGTAGACCCGCCCGGTGCCGGTCAGCACCAAGGGTAGCTGCGTGCAATGGGCGCCGTCGTGACAGATCAGCTGACCGACCGGCAGCCGGACCAATGTCGCCTGATCGAATAGCTCGGCGCGGAGCTCCTCCGGCGTCTCCTGCAGAAACGGGAAGGCGTCGAGGAGACGCTGGCGCTGCCACGGATCACGGATCATGCGCCGATCTCCCGGCCGACCCCGCCGTCGAGGCAGGCTGTACCGAAGGCCTGTCGAAACGCCGCCTTGCCGGCGTCTCCGGTGCAGTGGGTCGGAACCACGCCGATGACACCGAGCGCCTTCAGGGCGCGAACGGACTGCTCGATTCTGACGGGGTCCGCGTTCATCAAATGAAAGCCACCGATCGCCCACTGGACCGGCTTGCCGAGGAAGCGGCCGGCACACTCGACGATTTGCTCCATCCCGGGATGCGCGCAGCCGCTGATGGCGGCGGTGACCTCGCCCGTGTCGATCACCAGCGCCTGCTCCGGGGGGTTGCTGTCCAGCATCCCGGTGGAGAAAAGCCCCTGACCGAGCGGGCGAGGATCGGCTCCGACGACAATCAGCTCGCCGCACAGACCTCGCAGGTCTCGGATCAGATGCTTGGAAAACCCCTCGTGTACCGCGACGCTCACCCGCGGGTTCAGCTCCAAGACCGAATCCCACCCGCCGATGTGATCCCAATGGGGGTGGGAGAGAAAGAGCAGGTCAACGGATTCCGCCGCGACGCCGAGGGCGGCCATGTTCTTGAGAAGCACGCGCCCGTTGCTGCCGGTGTCGAACAGGATCGTCCGACCGCCGACGTGAATCAGCGCCGCGAATCCCCAGAGGCGTGTCAGGCCCGGAAGTCCCGGCTCGTTGTCGAACAGAATCGTCAGGCGTGGGGGAGCGGCCATGATTGCCTCCGACCGAGGTCATCCCGTGAAGTCTTTGCCCTGGCCGAGACCCGTCGTCGAGGCGAGGCAGGAGGCCGAGCGGGCGCCTATGAGCGCATCTTGACCCATGTGCGGTGAAGCAATCGCTCGCCGTGGCGCGGACGCCCTCAGCCGTGTCCGTGCGCCACGCTTTCGGCGCAGGGCGCTGCGGCAGCGAGCGAGCCACCCAGGTAGCTCTCCAGCGACGCGCGCACCGTACCGCTCGCCCCGGTCGCAGTTCTGATGCCGGCCTGCGCAAAGAACGCGATGGCGCGCCCGCCCATCCCGCCGCTCAACATGACGTCGACCTCCTGCTGCTTGATGAAGTCCGGGATCTGCCCCGGCTGATGTGCCTCGGCGAAGGGGTTGGCGATGTCCCGCGTCGCGGTGACCGCACCGTTTTCGATGTCCACCACAATGAAGTAGGGGGCATGGCCGAAATGCTGGGCGACCTGGCTGTCGAGACCCTGGCTGGACTCGGCGGTAATGGCAATCTTCATTGTCGATCTCCTGGTTGTTCGGTGGCCGACCGGGGGCCGATCGGGGTTTTCATCCGCGTCGTTGTTGATCAACGCGGGCGTCATGAGATCCTGCAGGCGTCTCCGAAAGGGCTGCGACAACCCGTTCCCACACGGCGGACAGGGCGAGGCTGGCGGGGGCGTCCGGGCGATAGGCGGTGACGGCCTCGCCCGCGACCATGGCGCCCGGAACCGCCGGATCGAACGGGATGCGGCCGACGCCGTCGATCCCGTTCGCGCGGCAATAGGCTTCGATCTCCCGGGCGCCGACGGGATAGACATCGGCTTTGTTGATGCAGACCAGCGCCGGCACGCCGAAGTGCTGAAGGGTTTTCAGGGCGCGGCGCAGGTCGTGGATGCCGGCCACGGTCGGCTCGGTCACCAGCAGCGCGAGGTCCGCGCCCGAGACGGAGGCGATGACCGGACAGCCGATGCCGGGCGGCCCATCGATCAGGACCAGTCGGCGCTGTTCGTCAAGGGCCTGCCGTGAGGCGCGCTGCCGAACGTCAGTGACCAGCTTGCCGGAGCTCTCCTGTCCGGGATACAGATGGGCATGGTGGAGCGGTCCATAGCGGCTGTCGGAGTAGGCGTATTCGCCGACGGTCTGCTCCTGCATGGCGATACTCTCGGTGGGGCATTGATGGACGCAGGCGGCACAGCCTTCGCAGGCGACGGGGTCGATCAACCAACCGGCATCGGTCTCGACAATGGCGTCGAAGCGGCAGACCGACTCGCAGTCTCCGCACTGCGCGCATCGGTCTTCGTCGATGACCGCCACCTCCCCGCCGCGAAACGGCTCGGTGTTCACCCGCTCCGGCCGCAGCACCAGCTCCAGATTGGCCGCGTCCACGTCGGCATCGGCCAGGATGATCTGATCGGCAAAGGGACCCGGGGACGCCAGATGGGCGAAGGCCGCAGTGACGCTGGTCTTTCCCGTGCCGCCCTTGCCGCTGAGGATGACGAGCTGTTTCATTGGGGCACCTCGGTGAGGATGCGTTCGAGCAGGTTCTTGAATTGTGAGCGATACACCGCGTCGGTTTCGACCAGGGTGCGGCCGGCGGCGATCGCCTCGGCGATGCACCGATTCATCGGGATGCGCAGCAGAATCGGCAGATCACTTTCGGCGCAATAGGCATCGACGGCGTCGTCGCCGATCCCGTCGCGGTTGACCACGACGCCGGCCGGGATGCTCAGCTCGCGGGCGATGGCGGCGACCTGTTTCAGGTCGTGCAGACCGAAGGGCGTGGGTTCCGTCACGAACAGCACGAAGTCCGCCCCGCGCATCGTCTCCACCACCGGGCAGGATGCGCCGGGCGGGGCATCGCGAATCTCCAGAGCACGGCGCACGCCGGTGGCTGCCGAGGTTGCCGCCGGGGCCCGTTTCTTGAGCTCGCGCAGGATCGGCACGCCCATCGCTTGGCCGACGTTCATCAGGCCGCGTGCGAAAGCGATCCCGTCCGGCGTGATCCCGCTGTCGATCGTGCCCGTGACGAAGAGATGCTCGGTGATGGCCTGCTCCGGGCACATCCAGGTGCAGCTGCCGCAGCCGTGACACAGATCGTCGAACACCAGCGTCGTTTCGCCGACCACGGCAATCGCATTGAATCGGCAGATCTCGGCGCAGGTGCCGCAGTAGGTGCAGGTCTGCGCATCCACTCGCGGGACCTGGACCCCGACATCGAGATGGACATCCAGGCTTGGATGCAGAAACAGCTCGGCGTTTGGCGCTTCCACGTCGCAATCGAGAAAACGCACCGCGTACCCTTCGGTCGCGACCTGTGCAAGACTGGTGGCGACGGTGGTCTTGCCGGTGCCGCCCTTGCCGCTGGCAACAACGATGCGCATCCGGTTCAGTCTCCGTGGTGGCCGCCATGCGTGGCGCCATCGGCCGGGGTCAGACTTCCCGCGGTGAAGGCGTCCAGGATCTCGGCGGCGCTGCGCACCTCATTGCCCGGAGCAAGGAAACAATCGATGTGTGCCGCGGACAGGGTGCGATACGCCTTGGGGCCATACGCCCCGCTGACGACCGCCTGGGCGCCGAGCCGAGCGATGAACTGTGCGGCGAGCACGCCCGCTCCACCCGCCGCCGACAGCGCCGGATTGGCATGGAGTGTCCAGGCGCCGGTATCCGTCTCCGCCAGGCAGAAGGACTCCGCGCGCCCGAAGCGGGCGTCGAAGGGCGCGTCCGGCGTCTCGCCGGCGATCGAGATGGCGACTTTCATCGCGAGTATTCTCCTTGTTCCGGTCGGGGGTGTTTATCCGCTCGGGGAGCCCTTGGACAGGGCTGCACGGATCGCCGAGTGTCTATTGCATCGAGATGATCTTTCGAAATCAGCCTGGTAGGCCATCTTCGCCGGAGTGATCGGCATTCTCCCGCGTTCTCCCGGTGCACGACCCTGATATACGTCAATGTGAAACGAACATATGTGCGTTTTACTGAGCTTGCGAATCGGAACACTTCAGCCTGCGGAGGCATGATGCCGGGTCGAAAACGACGCGCCCGCTGTATCGGATTCGATCCGGGTTTTCTCTGTTTCAAACCCTGTGGTCGACCGGGACGGGGCTTGGAGACTGTGACGCTGCGCGCCGACGATCTGGAAGCCTTGCGTCTTGCGGACCTCGAAGGCTTGTATCAGGAGGAGTGTGCGGTGCGGATGGGCATCTCGCGGACCACCTTCTCGCGAACCCTCGCGCAGGCGCGCCGCAAGGTGACGGATGCGCTGATCAACGGTAAACGACTCGTGGTGGAGCCGACATGTGAGAGCGAGGGTGCTGCCGGCGCGAGGATCGGGCTGGTCGTTCCATCGGATCGACCGGGGGACGAAACTGGTCACGAGGTTTGAATCGGACTCGAGCCGGGGACGGCGGTTTAAAAACCAACTTAGCAACTAGGAAATTGTCCCGGCAACGCTATCGTTAAGCAACGAAGGCCGCCTGTCTCGAGCTTGGGTTCTGCGCCGCGACGCTGTGGCGGGTGGAGGAGACCGACGGCACGCTGCGGTGAATCGATCTTTGGTGTCGGTCGGCGGACGGCTGCGCCGGGTTCCTCGAGCAGTCGCGTTCACTCGTTCGCGGTGCGGGTCAATCCGCTCGCGGCGCGGCCGGCGCTTGAGCAACGGTCTCGGGGCCTTCGACCAACTGTCGGATGATGTCGCGGCATTCGGCGGCGTTGCTGATCCACTGTAATCCGGCCTCGGCCGGGACGGCGCCGCTTTTGTCGCGGATCTTCGCGATCGTGGCTACGATCAGCGCGTCGATCCGGGCGGGATCGGTCACCAGACCGGACTCTTCGGCCGTCTCGACCGCCAGGCAGGCACCGGCCTGGGATCCGATCACCAGTCCGCTCGCGGCACCCAATCCGGCACCGAAGCCTAATGCGAGGAACCCTCCGACGGCGCTTCCGATCAAGAGAAAGATCAGGGCGAGGATGAGTGTCTTCATTGACGTCTCTCTATAAAAAACTGAATGTCGGAAGCTGCGGATGACACCGGCAAGTCAACGCCCGCTCGCGCCCCATTGCCAGATGCTCTCCCCGCGCGGTAAAGAGACCTCGCCCAAGGTGTCGAAGCGTCCGGAAAGCCCTTCCATGTCGATGCTCCCCTTGAATCCGATTTCCCCTTCGATGGGGTGGACAGCCGAGAAGGAGATGCCGTCATCCCGAGTCGCCAGGTCGACGAGTTGCGGTCGCGTCGGCAGCCCATCGGAGAACTGGATCAAGGCGACGTAGGCGACCTCGTCGTCCCGAATGTGAGGCAGGATGAAGACCTCGATACCGATCAGCTCCCCTTGCTCGACCGAGGGCTCCATGTTGGAGTAGATGCCTTGGAGCTTGGGCGTGTCGGCGGCCGCGCAGAGGAGCGCAGAGCCCAAGAGTGCAATGGCCGCGCCCATGAGGGCCAGGCAAGGGTGTCGAAGGTGCATCGGCGTTATCCTATCAACCGGGCCGGCGGCGACCACGATCGGAACGGGTCAGGACTCGAAGTGTCGCCGACTCGGCGTGTGCCGGCAAGAGTATCAGGATCTTTCCATCAGGACCTTTCCAACGTCCATGTTCACCTGTCCATCGTCTGTCCGCGCCGAGTCGGCCGTGTTTCGAGGCCGAGCATCGACGGCGCTGTTCTTCGTCTTGTGCGTCCTGTTCGGTCAGCCCAGCGCATACGATCGTCCAGCGTTGACGGCTGCCGAGCGCGCGCTCGAGGCCGATGACCTCGAGACCTTCGAGCGGCTCGCCGCAGGTCTCGCCGATCATCCGCTGTCTCCCTACCTGCGCTTTGCCGTCGTGACGCGGGATCTCGGGGCGACGTCGGATGAGGAGATCGAGCGCTTCCTGAGCGATTTTCCGCAGACCCAGCTCGCCACCCGTCTGCGCCTCGCCTATCTGGCACGTCTCGCGGCGGCCGCGCGTTGGTCGGAGTATGCACGGATCTATCGGCCGGACAGCGCACCCGAGCGGCGCTGTCTCTACCTTCGCGCACTCCTCGAGACCGGGCGGCGCGACGAGGCGCTGGCCCGGGTCGAGCCGCTGTGGTTGTCGGCCGGATCGCAGCCGGACGCCTGCGACCCCGTCTTCGCCGCCTGGCGCGATGCCGGCGGCCTCACCACCGAGCGCATCCTGCAGCGCATCCGCTTGGCCATGGAGGCGGGCGAGCGCGGCGTCGCCGGCTATCTGGGCGGGCTTCTCCCGGATTCGCAGAAGCACCTCTATGCGGCGTGGCGCGCGGTCGACGCGGATCCGTCGCTGGTCCTGGATCCGGCTTCCGTCGAGGAACGCCATCCGCAACGGGCTGCGATCCTGGCCCATGGTCTGGTCGGTCTGGCACGTCGATCGCCCGAGACGGCGGCCGACGCCTTGGTCTCCTTCCAGGGCGTTTTGCGCACGGATGCCGCAGCCTCCGATCGCGCCCATGCGGCGATCGGACAGGCCTTGACGCGTGCCGGGGATCCGCGCGGGCTTGCGGTTTGGGACGGTCTGCGCGCGATCGAGGGGACGATGACCGAGCAAGAGGCTCGTCTGCGTGCCGCGGTCGCCCTGCGCGACTGGGAGCGGGTTGCGGACTGGGTGGCTCGGATGCCCGAGGGCGCCGTCAAGCGTGATCGCTGGCTCTACTGGCAAGGGCGCGCGCAGACAGCGCTCGGCCGCGACGAGTCAGCGCACGCCACCCTGACGCGAGCCGCCGAGGGGCGCAGTCTGTGGGCCTTCCTGGCGGCGGACCGGCTGGGGCTGCCCTATCGGCTCGACCATGCCGGGACACCCGCGGAGCCGCAACGCATTCGCGCCATGGCGGCCAGCCCCACCTTCGCACGCATGCGCGAGCTCAGCCGACTGGGCCGCGAGACCGATATGCGCCGCGAGTGGCGCGAGCTGATGGAGCATCTGAACGGCCCGGATCTGCTGGCTGCCGCCTATGTGGCCGACGTCATGGGCTGGCACGACCAGGCGGTCCAGGCCCTGGCGCGCTCCGGCTACTGGGACGACATGGAGCTGCGCTTCCCGGTACCGCATCGCGCCCTGGTCGAGGAGCAGGCTTGGCAGCGGGGTGTGGAGCCGGATTGGGTCTTTGCCGTGATCCGACAGGAGAGTGTGTTTGCGCGGACGCTGGCCTCCCACGCCGGAGCGATCGGCCTGATGCAGCTCCTGCCCGGGACGGCGCGGGAGGTCGCACAGACGCTGGACCTGGATCCGCCGTCGCGTTGGGATCTGCTCGTCCCCTCGGTCAACATCACGCTGGGCAGTGCCTACCTCACGCGCATGCGCGATCGTTTTGGTCACGTCGCCTTGGCCACGGCGGCCTATAATGCCGGTCCGGCGCGTGTGGCTCGCTGGCTGCCGGACGCCTGTCTCGAGGCCGATCTGTGGATCCTGTCGATCCCCTTCCTCGAGACGCGTCGCTATGTCGAGCGTGTTCTCGCCTACCGGGTCATCTACGGCGAGCGTCTGGGTCTTGCCCCGACACGCCTGTCCGATTGGCTTCCTCCCGTGCCCGGCGCGGACTTCTTCAGGTCCTGAACGAAACACTGATGTCGAACGTCGTCCGTCCTGCTCTTGCGCTCATCGCGATCTGCCTCTTGGTGTCGGTCGTGCCCCCGGTCGCCGCCGACACGCGCTCGGCCATGGCCGACGCCATGGTGCGCATGATGGAGGCGATGGGCCTCTTCGGCGCGGCCGGGGGTGCCATGTCCGGCGGCTCGCCCGGCGTGCCCGATCCAATGGGCATGTCCGGATGGCCCCCTGGGTTCGGGGCCATGCCGGGCGTTCCCGGCGCGGGCACGATGCCGTTCCCCGGCGGGTCGCAGATGGATCCGACGAGCCAGATGGGTCAGATGGGCCAAATGATGGAGCGCTTTAATCCGGGCAGCGCCATGACCGGTGCGATGCCCTGGACAGCGGGTCCGTTGGAGGGCATCTGGGAGGGCAGCGACGACGGACTCCTGATCGTGCAGGGCGGACGCTATCGCATCTACGCGCCCTTCAGCGGCTACATCGACGGGGACATTCGCATCGAGGGAGACCGTGTCGCGCTGACCAACCGGCGCGAAAACTTCAGTCAGGAGTTCGAGTATGCCCTGGACCAAGGCCGCCTGGTGCTGCGCGATCGCCAGGGCCAGATCTATCTCTATCGCCGCCTCGTTCTCGAGGGCGGCTGAACCGCGTCCGGAGCATATCCTCCGTGTCTTCGTGAATCGGCACGCCGAGGAGGCAAAAGACCTCGGTAAGACGCGGTTCAGAAAATATCGAAAAAACTTAAACCGCGTCGACTCCGACGCCGCGAGCCGAAACGATGCAAAGCCCACGCGCAAGCATTGCATGTTGCACCGGACGCGGTTTAATCGGCCAAGCGCAGGGCGATCAAGAGCAGAAACACCCCGAACAACCGCTTCAAGAGTGCAACCGGCAGCCGATGCGCCAAAGCTGCACCCAAGGGCGCGGTGGGCATACTGGCGAGCAGGATCGCCCCGACGGCCGGCCAATAGACGAAGCCCGTGCTCGCGTCGGGCAGTCCGTCGCGGCCCCAGCCGACCACCATGAAGCCGATGGCGCCGGCGAGTGCGATCGGCAGGCCGCAGGCGGCCGAGGTGCCTACGGCCGTGCGCATGTCGATCCCCCGGTTGCCGAGAAAGGGCACCGTCAGGGTACCGCCGCCGATCCCGACCAGCGCGGAGAGCGTCCCGATGCCGCCGCCGGCGGCCCACATCCCACCGGGGCCGGGCAGGGTGCGCTCGCGATGGATCTTTCGAGGGACCAGCATGCGGATGCCGACATAGGTCAGAAAGGCGGCAAAGAGACGGGTCAGCCAGAGCTCGGGGATGATCCCCGCCAGTGCGGCGCCCAGCCAAGCGCCGAGAACGATGCCGGGTGCCAGTCGTGCGACCAGATCCCAGCGCACCGCGCCGCGGCCTTGGTGCGCATAGGTCGAGGCGGCACCTGTTCCGACGATGGCGGCGAGCGAGCTGCCGACAGCAAGATGCGGGATCCACTCCGACACCATGCCGATCTGCGCGAACAGCAGGATCAGCGCCGGCACGACGATCACGCCGCCCCCGACCCCGAAGAGACCTGCCAGTATCCCGGACGCGGCGCCGATGAGAAGATAGGCCAGGAGCTCAAGCACTGGATTCGGTCCTGAACGATCGAAGGCCCGGACAGCCGAAGGGCGGCCGCCTCAGCACCGATCCGTTCTAAAATCTCTCACGGAGACACGGAGCCTGCGCAAGAAAGATCTCGTTATTGTATGTCGCGCGCGACCTGTGCCAATCTCGCCCGGTCGTGTTTCCCGAGCGTCCTCGGCCATCGGGCTTGTTTTGGTCGCGGCGGAGTCAATCCAAAATCCATAAGAACGATGAATGGCACTGTTCCAGTTTCCTAAACCGCGTTTCGCCAAGGCCGCACGTCGCCGCGCGGCCGGCCGCTCCTCGGATCGACAAAAAAACATACCGGGGCGCGGTTTAGCCCGACCACGGGCGCCGAGCCGCCCCAGACGAGTCAAGACGACATCATGAGACATCCGTGCATTTGTGTCATTGGGGGGACCGGCTTCGTCGGTCGACATCTCTTGAATCGACTCTCGGGCGCGGGGTATCGCACCCGTGTGCCGACGCGCCATCCTCATCGCCACCGACACCTTCGGCTCGTTCCGGGCTGCGAGGTTGTGCAGGTCGAGCACTGGGACGAGACCGGTTTATGCAACGCGATGGCCGGTTGCGATGCCGTGGTGAATCTTGTCGGCATCCTCAACGAGACGGGCGGGCGTACCTTCGAGCAGACCCATGTCGGGATGGTCGAGTCGACGACACGCGCGGCGCTCGCCGCCGGTGTCGGCGCTTACCTGCACATGAGTGCTTTGAATGCGGACCCGGCAGGTCCCAGCGAGTATCTGCGCAGCAAGGGCAGGGGCGAGGCGGTGGCCTTGGCCGCGGCCGAGCAGGGATTGGCGGTGACGCTGTTTCGTCCGTCCGTCATCTTCGGGCCGGGCGACGGACTCTTCAATCGCTTCGCCTCGCTGCTGCAGGTGCTGCCGGGACCCTTCCCGCTGGCCTGTGCCGACGCGCGATTCGCGCCGGTCTATGTCGGCGATGTCGCGAGCGCCATGCTGCGCACACTCGAGGACCCGGCAAGCCGAGGACAGATCTATGCGCTGTGCGGACCGCGCACCTTCGCCCTGCGCGATATCCTGACCTATACGGGCAGCTGCATCGGGCGCAAGGTCCGGGTGATCGCGCTGAGCGATCGTCTCGCGCAGTTTCAGGCGCGCATCTTCGAGAAGCTTCCGGGCAAACCCTTCAGTACGGACAATTATCTGTCCCTTCAGATCGACAGCCTTTGTGGCGAGGACGGACTCGCTCGCCTCGGCATCCCGGCGACCGATGTGGACGCCGTCGTTCCCGGCTATCTGGGTTAGCCACCCGAGCACGGATCCGGATCGGCCGTAGGATCCGCGCGATCCGAGCCATCGATCCCAATGCTTTACCTCGATAAGCTGCTCAGTCAACTGGCCTATCCGCTCGGGCTCTCGATTGCCCTGGCGGTGCTGGCGCTCGCGCTTCTGATGGCGGGCTGGCGTCGATCCGGACTCCTGGCCTTGACGGTCGGGATCCTTTGGCTCGGTTTCTGGTCGATACCCATCGTCTCGGACGGGTTGCGCCTGTCACTGGAAGGTCGGTTCGCGCGTGAGCCGGTCGGCGCCTTGCCCGCGGCGGATGCCGTGGTCGTCCTCGGCGGCGGTATCCGCGGAGGCCCGCTCGATTGGCCGGATCCGGATCTCGGACGGGCCTCGGACCGGGTTTGGCATGCGGCGCGGATCCATCATGCGGGGAAGGCGCGGCGCGTCATCGTCTCGGGCGGCGCCATGCCGTGGGCGGGCGAGCGTCTCAGCGAGGCCGATGCGATGCTGCGTTTCCTGGCCGATCTGGGCGTGCCGCGGGATGCGATCCTGCTGGAGGGGCGCAGCCGAAACACCCGCGAGAACGCGCTCTATACCGCCGAAATCCTGAGCGCGAAGGGCATCGATCGCGTCCTGCTGGTGACCTCGGCGTTGCACATGCCGCGTGCCTTGGCGACCTTTCGCGCGGTCGGGATCGATGCGGTGCCGGCGCCGACCGATTTCGAGGTGATGCCCGAGCCGGCTCATCTCATCCGCTGGCTCCCGGACGCGGAAGCCTTGTCCGACAGCACGCGCGCCCTGAAGGAGTATGTCGGATGGTGGGTCTACCGATGGCGCGGCTGGGCCGAGTCCTGAGCTCGCAGGCCATCGCGCGTTGAAGCGCGACCGATCCACCGTCGCTGGATCCGTGGCGAGCGATGCCGCGGCAAGTGCGCTCGACCGGGCGAATTCGATTGACCAGGTCAATCCATTGGAGGCAACGATGAAAAGGCATGTTTTGATTGCGGCTGTGCTTGCGGCTGCGGTGCTCTCCGCTCCCGCGCAGGCGTTGGACGGCGGTGTCGAGAGTCTGCGCGAGACCGGCAAGGCGTTCGCCTCGGTCGGGCGAGCGGTGTCCCCGTCCGTGGTCTTTATCCGCGTCGAGGGCCAGCGCGCGACGACCGCACAAGCCCCGCTCTCGACACCCTTCGGCGATGCACTTCCCTTCGGCGACGAGTTCTTAAAACGCTTCTTCGGCGAGGGCTTTCCGGGAATCCCGCGTGGCCAAGCGCCCCAAGCACCGCGCAGCGAGCGACGCGCGATGGGACAGGGTTCAGGCTTCGTGTTCGCCGCGCAGACGGGTCTGCTCGCCGACAAGACCTACATCATGACCAACAATCACGTCGTCGAGGACGCCGAGCGCATCCGCGTCACCTTTCAGGACGGGCGTGAATTCGATGCCGAGGTGACCGGGCGCGACCCTCAGTCCGACGTGGCCGTCATCGAGATCAAGACCGGCGGCCTGCCGGCACTCGCGATGGCCGACTCGGCGAAGCTCGAGGTCGGCGAGTGGGTGGTCGCGATCGGCAATCCCTTCGGGCTGAGTCACACCCTGACGGTCGGCGTGGTCAGTGCCACCGGACGCACCAGTCTGGGCATCAACGACTACGAGGACTTCATCCAGACCGACGCCGCCATCAACCCGGGCAATTCCGGCGGGCCGCTCGTGAATCTCGACGGCGCCGTCGTGGGCATGAACACCGCCATCTTCAGTCGCAGCGGCGGCTATATGGGCGTGGGTTTTGCCATCCCGATCAATCTCGCCAACGCCATTGCCAACCAATTGATCGAGCAGGGCGAGGTGACGCGCGGATTCCTCGGCATCGTGATCCAGCCGCTGACCGCGGACCTGGCCGAATCCTTCGGGATGCAGCAGGGCGAGGGGATTCTGATCGCCCAAGTCACGGAAGACAGTCCCGCCGGGAAGGCCGGCCTGCGCCAGGGCGACGTCATCGTGGCCTATCGCGGAGAGCCCGTAACCGATGTCGGCAACTTCCGAAACCGCGTCGCACTGACCCCGCCCGGGAGCAGCCAGGAGCTCACCATCGTGCGCGAGGGTCAGCGCCAAACCCTCGGTGTCACCATCGGGACGCTGAATGCCGATGCGCTTGCATCCTCCTCCCCGACCCAAACCAGCGCGGAGCTGGGGCTCACCCTCCAGACCCTGACGCCGCAGCTTGCCGAGCAGTTCGGCGGTCAGCCCGGCGAGGGTGTTCTGGTCACCGAGGTGAAAGCCGGATCCATCGCCGCTGCGGCCGGCATCGAGCCGGGCACCTTGATCCTGCAGGTCAACCGCGCCTGGGTGAAGAGCGTCGCGGACTTTCAGCAAGCCGTGACGGCGGGTCGCGAGAGCGGTCGCGTCCTGCTGCTGGTCCGCAAAGACGATATGCAGCGCTTCGTGGTGTTGAGCTGGTAGCCGCACACGGCGGGAAGGGATTTCCGCCCGGCCTTCCGAGTCGGTCGTGCCGCGAGGATTGGACCTCATCCCGATTCTGCCTTAGATTGCGGTTTTCCCCGGCAGAACCGAGATGGTCGATCCCGAGGTCTTCAAACAGCGCGCCGCCGAGCTGATCGGCGTCGGGCACTTTTGTTTTTCACGCGGATGGCTGCCGGCGACCTCCGGCAACCTCTCCGCGCGTCTGGATGCGAGCCGCATCGCCATCACCGTGTCGGGGCGTCACAAGGGCGCGCTCGACGCAAGCGGGATCATGGCGATGGATCTCGACGGCAGCATCCTGACCGAGGGATGCCGTCCGTCCGCCGAGACCGAGCTCCATCTCATGCTGTATCGCCGTGATCAGAGCATCGGCGCGGTGCTGCACACCCATTCGGTCAACGCCACCGTGCTCTCGCGCCTGGCCGGCGCCACCCTGACGCTCTCCGACTACGAGGTCTTGAAGGCATTGCCCGGGATCGAGACGCACGAGACCCGGCTCGCGCTGCCCGTCTTTCCCAACGACCAGGACATCGCCCGTCTGGCGGTCGAGGTGGAGCGGGCGCTGAAGCGCACGCCGGAACTGCCCGGCTACTTGATTGCCGGTCACGGCCTCTATACCTGGGGCAGCAACGTCGCCGACGCGCGTCGGCGGATCGAGGCGTTCGAGTTCCTGCTCGAATGCGAAACCCTCACGAGGAGCATGGCCCGATGAGCGAGCTGCGCGTTCACGCCGAAGACCGCCCCGTCCCCGAGGTGGTCTTCCACGACTTCGCCGACATTCGGCGCGAGCTCGGCGCCCTCGGCGTCATCTTCGAGCGCTGGCAGGCCGATCGCGTCCTGGCGGCGGATGCGACACCGGACGACGTCATCGCCGCCTACCGCGGCGATATCGACCGTCTCATGACCGACTACGGCTTCGGCGCGGTCGACGTGCTGCGCATGACGCCGGACCACCCCGATCGCGAGGCCCTGCGCGCGAAGTTCCTCAACGAGCACACCCACAGCGAGTTCGAGGTGCGCTTCTTCGTCGAGGGCAGCGGTCTGTTCTATCTGCACACCAACGGTCGGGTCTACGCCGTAATCTGCGAGCAGGGCGATCTCATCAGCGTCCCCGACGGCACGACCCACTGGTTCGACATGGGTCCGCGCCCGCATTTCACCGCGATCCGCCTCTTCACCAACCCCGCGGGTTGGGTCGCCAACTTCACCGGCAGCGACATCGCGTCGCGCTTTCCACGCTTCGAGTAATCCAACCCCATGGTCAAGGCGATCCTCACCGACATCGAGGGCACGACCTCGAGCCTCGCGTTCGTCAAGGACGTCCTCTTTCCCTACGCGGCGGAGCGTCTGCCCGACTTCGTGCGGGCGCATTGCGAGGATCCGCAAGTGGCGGCGCTGCTCGAGGACGCGGGCGCCGTCGCGGGCGGAGCGATGGACGAGGACGCGCTGATCGCCGCGATGCTCGATTGGATCGCGACCGATCGCAAGATCACGCCGCTCAAGGCATTGCAGGGTCTCATCTGGGAGGAGGGTTACGCCCGCGGCGACTTTCGGGGCCACGTCTACGAGGATGCCGCCCGCCGCCTGCGCGCCTGGCACGGCGCCGGCCTGCGGCTCTATGTCTATTCCTCGGGCTCGGTGCATGCCCAGAAGCTGCTGTTCGGACACACCGACTACGGCGACCTCACGCCGGTCTTCTCCGGCTTCTTCGATACGCGCATCGGCGGGAAGCGCGAGCGCGAATCCTACCGTGCCATCGCCTCCGAGACGGGTCTGTCGGCCGGAGAGATTCTCTTTCTTTCGGATATCCGAGAGGAGCTGGATGCCGCGCGGGATGCCGGGATGGCGACGACCGCCTTGCGCCGCGAAGGCGTCACCGGCCCCTTCGGCGAGCACCCGGTCGTGGAAGATTTCGATGGGGTTCGGCCGATCGCGGACTGATCGGCGGCCTCAACCCCTGACCAAGGCGTCTCGCATCTGCATAAAGGCGATCAGATACTCGAACATGATGCGCCACATCAGCTCCATGAAGAGGAACGCGGCGACGAACAGCAGGATTCCGAGCACGCGCCAACGCAGTCGCGCGGTGGCGGCTAGAAGACCCAGACCGGCGCGATACGCATCGCCCACCGGCTCGAAGCGGCGCATCAGGTACAGCGCCATAAGCCAGGCCGCGACGGGCATGACGACGGCGCCCAGATAGTAGAACACCAGCAGCGCCTGGCGGCTGATCATCGTTTCGAAGGTGAGGAAGTCGGTCATCCGAAAGCACTAAGCCGATGTCGCACCGAGGCATCAGTTGGCTGCGGGAGGGAGTCTACGGGCTTTGCCGCGATCGATTCCGGCACGTCTGCGGCTCGGTTTCCCGTGACTCGGGGTGAGCCTCATTCGAAATGAGATGGTGCCGAGGAGAGGACTCGAACCTCCACGAGCTTTCGCCCACATGGACCTGAACCATGCGCGTCTACCAGTTCCGCCACCTCGGCATGAGGTTCCGGGGATGTCTTGAAGAAGGCCGTCCCCGTAGCAAGGCGCGAATATTAGTGAGACAACCGAAGGGTGTCAAGGCTACACTAACCTTTTCCGAATAAGAACGAGCCCAAGTGACAAGACGCCGAACTCCGACAGCCGCCAAAGAAGCGGACCCCCATCGCCAGCGCGAGGCGAAAAAGTACGCCAACCCCATCCCCAGTCGCGAATTCATCCTCGAAACACTCACCACCCTCGGCGCACCGGCCGGTGTCGACGAGGTCGCCCGCGAGCTCAACCTCACCGACGAGCAGGATCTGATCGCCCTGGAGCGCCGACTTGGCGCCATGGTGCGCGACGGTCAGCTGGTCCGCAATCGCAACCAGGCCTTCTGTCTGGTCAACCGACGCGATCTGATCGCCGGTCGTGTCATCGGACATGCGGATGGCTTCGGTTTCGTGCGCCCGGACGAGGGTGGCGACGACCTCTACCTCTACCCGAAAGAGATGCGCGCGCTGTTTCACGGCGATCGTGTCGTCGTGCGTGTCGCAGGGCGCGATCGACGGGGTCGGCTCGAGGGTGCGGTCGTCGAAATCCTGGAGCGCAAGACCCGCACCGTGGTCGGGCGGCTCTATAAAGAGAGCGGCGTCGGCTTCGTCGCGCCGGACAACAAGCGCCTGACCCACGACATCATCATCCCGAGCGACCGGATCTCGGGGGCGGAGCAGGGTCAGATCGTCGTCGCCGAGATCACGGATCAGCCGACCCAGCGCACTCAGCCGATCGGCCGGATCCTGGAGGTCTTGGGCGACCACATGGCGCCCGGGATGGAGACGGACATCGCGATCCGCGCCCACGATCTGCCGATCGAGTGGCCGGAGGCGGTCGAGGCCGAGATCGCCGGGCTCGGCAGCGAGGTCCCGGACGCGGCGAAGGAGGGCCGGACCGATCTGCGCAAGCTCGCCCTGGTCACGATCGACGGGGCCGATGCGCGCGACTTCGACGACGCCGTTTATTGCGAGCGTAAGCCCAAGGGCTGGAAGCTGCTGGTCAGCATCGCCGATGTCTCGAGCTATGTCGTGCCGGGCACGGCGTTGGACACCGAGGGCTATTCGCGCGGCAACTCGGTGTACTTCCCGGATCGGGTCGTCCCGATGCTGCCGGAGGTGCTCTCCAACGGGCTCTGCTCGCTCAACCCGCATGTCGATCGGCTCTGCATGACCGCCGAGCTCTACATCAACGCCGAGGGCAAGGTCACCCGGACCCGCTTCTTCGAAGGCGTCATGCGCTCGCATGCGCGGCTGACCTACGATCAGGTCGCCGCCATGATCATCGACGGCGATGCCGATCTGTGCGAGAAGCACGCGGACCTGTTGCCGCAGCTGCACGAGCTCTACGCCCTCTATCAGACCCTGCACCAGGCGCGCGCCGAGCGCGGGGCGATCGACTTCGACACCGTCGAAACCAAGTTCGTCTTCAACGAGCAGGGACGCATCGCCGCCGTGGTGCCGTTGGTGCGCAACGAGGCGCACAAGATCATCGAGGAATGCATGCTGGCCGCGAACGTGGCCGCAGCGCGTCTCTTCGAGCGCAAGAAAATCCCGGCGCTCTACCGCATCCATGATCTGCCGAACACCGAGAAGCTGAGCGACCTGCGCGAGTTTTTGGGACAGCTCGCGCTCAAGCTCCCGGGCGGCGAGAAACCCACTGCCAAGGACTATGCCGCGCTGCTCGAGATGGTCAAGGAGCGCCCGGATCGTGGCTTAATCCAAACGGTCTTGCTGCGCTCCATGCAGCAGGCGATGTACAGCTCGGACAATGTCGGCCATTTCGGTTTGGCCTACGATGCCTACACCCATTTCACCTCGCCGATCCGTCGCTATCCTGATCTGGTCGTCCATCGCATCATCAAGCACATCCTGCGTGGCGGGACAGCGGCCGATCTGGACTACTCCAAGATGGAACTCCAGCAGATCGGCGAATACTGCTCGGGCACCGAGCGGCGCGCCGACGAGGCGACCCGCGATGCCGACGACTGGCTCAAGTGCGAGTTCATGCAGGGCAAGCTCGGCGAGAAGTTCGACGGCATCATCACCAGCGTCAACTCGTTCGGCATCTTCGTCGAGCTCGACGAGGTCCATGTCGACGGTCTGGTGCACATCACCGCGCTCGACAACGACTTCTACCACTTCGACCCCATTGGCCATCGTCTGCACGGCGAGCGTACCGGGACCGTTTACCGTCTCGGCGATCCGCTGCGGGTGCAGGTTGCAGCCGTGAATCTCGACGATCGTAAGATCGACTTCGTGCTCGCCGAGCCGAGCGGGAAGGGTGGCAAGGCCGGACAAGGCGGGAAGGGCGGACAGGGTGGACCGGGTCCGCGCAAGTCGAAGCCAAAGCCAAAGCCGAAGGCCAAGCCGACCGCTCAGGCGTTGGATCAGGCCACGGCTCCGGCGCAGTCTCCGGCACCGGCACCGCCGCAGGTCCAGGCCGACCAACCCGCCGAGGGCCCCAAGAAGCCGCGCTCGCGCAACCGACGCAAGCGCAAACCGGCCGGCGCGGCGCCGACCTCCTGACCATGAAGCCATCGCGACGCCCCGTCGTGATCCGTGACGAGGTGCGGCACCCCACGGCGGGGCTGCACCCGGTCGGCGGTATCCACAGCGCGCGCGCGGCGATCAAGTTCGGGAGCGAAGGGGTCGGTGAGCTTTGGCTCGACCGCAGTCGTCGCGACCGGCGCTTGTCCGAGCTGGCCGATCTCGCGAACCAGGCGGGCGTGAAGGTCCGCCAGGTCGAGCGCGACGAGCTCGAGCGTGCCGCCGAGGGTACCAATCACCAGGGTGCCTTGGCCTGGGTGCGTGTTCCTGCGGCCCGCTCCGAGCAGGATCTCGATCTGCTCCTCGAGCGCATCGAAGGCCCGCCCTTCCTGCTCCTGCTCGACGAGGTGCAGGATCCACACAATCTCGGCGCCTGTCTACGCACCGCCGAAGGTGCCGGCGTACATGCCGTCATCGCCCCGAAGGACAACGCCGTCGGTCTCACGCCGGTCGTCTGCAAGGTCGCCAGCGGCGCCGCCGAGACGCTGCCCTATGTCCAGGTCACCAATCTGGCGCGGACCATGGGCTACCTCAAGGAGCGAGGAATCTGGCTCACCGGAACCAGCGGAGACGCCGACACCGAGCTCTATGCCGCCGATCTCACCGGACCGCTCGGTCTCGTCATGGGCAGCGAAGGCACCGGCCTGCGCCGTCTCACACGCGAGCACTGCGACCGTCTGGTGCGTCTACCCATGTGCGGGACGGTCGAGAGCCTCAACGTCTCCGTCGCTGCGGGTGTTTGTCTTTATGAGGCGTTGCGCCAACGACGGGCCTAACCAACGAATGTAGGTCTGATTAGGCGCGCTGGCATGAGATTCGGTTTGGGCGCCGATGTCGATGCGCGCCGTAATCGGACTTCTACGCATGCGGACTGCTGCGAGGATGCCTGTCGGATTACGCTTCGCTAATCCGACCTACGGCGGGGATGTCGGCATGCGGCTCGACGGTGAGTACCTGCATGGTGTTTCCGTCGATCCTCCAGCAGATGTTCAGATCGTAAAGCCGTAGGCCGAACTCGCGCCGCCCGGGGTAGCGCTCCATATAGCCCGGGCGCGGATCTTGGGCGAGGACCTGCTCGATCAGCGCGCGCAGTCGGAGCGTCCCGGTCGGATCGGCTTCGGCAATGCCCTGTAATGCCTCCACGGAGAAGGTAACATCGGCGGCGTCGATCTCGGGCGCCGTGGCGAAGCCGCTTCGGGCTCCGGGGATGCTGTCCGCATAGGGTACATAGGGCTTGATGTCCAGAACCGGGGTGCCATCCAGTAGATCGACGCCCCGAATCGCGAGCGCGAGTCCGCGCGCATCTCTGACGAGTCCAAGCTGCTCGACCGCGGAGATCCCGATGGGGTTCGGCCGATAGGGCGCACGGCTCGCGAAGACGCCGACGCTCTCGCGGCCGCCGAGACGCGGCGGTCGCACCGTCGGGCTCCAGCCGGCGGTCAGACAGTCCTCGTGAAAGACGAAGAGGATCCAGACATGCGAGAAACCCTCGAGTCCCTTGAATGCCTCTTCTCGGGCGAACTCGGGCAGCAGCTCGACACGCGCCTCCGCGGCGCTCACCAATCCGGGTTGCCGCGGGATCCCGAACTTGTCGGTGTAGGGGGAGCGGACGTGGCCGATGGGTGCGAAGGTGAAGGACATGCGGTGGCCTGCGGTCTTTGGGTGGGTCCCATTATGCTGGAGAATGCCGCGAGCCTCCTGCCTGGAACGCATCCCGCGCTCGGCCCCTGCGCGGGCAAAGGCAGCGACGAGCAGACGCTGCTGCGCGAGCTGCTCGACAGCCTCTAAAGCGGAGAGATCCTTCTCGGAGATGCCTTCTACGCAACCTATTTTCTGCTCTGCGAGTTGGTGCGCGGGGGCGTGGACGGGCTGTTCGAGCAGCACGGCGCGCGCAAACGCAGCACCGATTTCCGCCTCGGCGAGCGGCTCGGCGCGCGCGATCACCTGATCGTGCTGAGCAAGCCGAAGAAGCTCAAGCATGTCGTGCTTGCGGCGGTGCATGGGGGAGCTCGGCAGGCTGGTGCATGATCTTTGGATGACGTTTGGTGGTCTGCCCCGGTGGCTTGCGGTTCGCCGCTAAACCGTCTCGACCTCGAACCCCACCAGGGCACGCCGCTCGCGGCTGAATTCGATGCCGATCAGGTGGATGGGTTGGCCGGCGGCGCGGTATTTGTCTGCATAGCCGCGATCCTTGATCTGCTGGAGCGCGCTTCCCTCGGGCGCCAGCTCCACGACCTTGAATTCAAACAGCCAGATCCGGCTGTTGAATTTAAGGGTCAGGTCGATCCGACCTTGATTGGCGGAATCCTCCGGTGTCAGGTCCAGCCCCAGCGCGGCAAGGTGGCTGTAGAAGACGCTGGCATAGAAGCCTTCGTATCGAGCGATCGGGTGGCCGTCGTGCCACTGATGCGGGATGGCTGCAAAGAGCGCCTCGATGTGGGCGCGCAGGGCCTCGAAATCGCCGCTGACCAGCACGTCGTAGAGCCGGCTGACGGCGCGCTCGGCCTGCATGGGATCGCCCATCAGTCCCTTGAGTAGCGCGTCGTTCAACGCCGATTCGACCTCCAGGTTCGGGTACCCCAGGCTGTATTCGAGCCGTGCGCCGATGCGTCGCGAGCCGGTCAAGGTGAGATAACCACTCTGCCAAAGCAATGCCTCGGCCGACATGCTGTCCACGTCGAAGGTCGACAGCAGTGCCTCCGAGGCACGCACGCCAGCCAAATCGGGCGTGAAATAGCCGCGCGTGGTGAGCAGATCGACCAGAAAGGTCGGCGTGCCGGTCTCGAACCACCAGGAGCGAAACTCGCGTTTCTGAAACAGCAACAACAGATCGAAGGGGTTGTAGACGGCCGCCCCCGTCCAGTTGTAGCCGTTGTACCAGTCGCGCATTCGATCGCGGTCCAGGTTTTCGAGCTCCGGCGCAAAGATAGTATCCACATCCTGCTCGGTATAGCCGCAGATCGCGGAATAGGTTGTATCCACTGTGATGTCGTTCAGGTTGTTGAGCCCCGAAAAGATGCTCACCTTGCTGAATTTGCTCACCCCGGTGAGGAAGGCGAAACGGATATGAGCGTCGGATCCCTTGATCACCGAGTAGAGGTTACGCAGCCCGTCGCGCATGGCGCGAGCCGTGTCGCGGTCGCTGAGATGATCGAGGATCGGCTTGTCGTATTCGTCCACCAAGACCACGACACGTTGCCCGTAGTGGGCGTGGGTCTTGCGAATCAGCTCGCCGAAGGCTCCCGCAATGTCGAGTCCCGGATGGACGGCGACCGCCAATGCCTCGCGGTTGATGCGTATCAGATCCGCGATGCGTGCGTCCAGTGCGTCGCGACTCTGCAGCACACCCTCCGCAAAGCTGATCCGGATCACCGGATAGCGTGTGGACCAGTCCCAGTGCGGATGGATCGCCAGGTCCCGGAACAGCGGCTCGTTGCCGGCGAACAGCTCGGCCAGCGTGTCGATCAGCAGCGATTTTCCGAAGCGACGCGGACGCGAGAGGAAATAGTATTTCCCCTCGTCGATCAACTGTCGGGCAAAACCTGTCTTGTCGATATAGTAATAGTCGTTCTCACGGATCTCGCGGAAGGTCTGAATCCCGATCGGCAGTTTGCGGCGGTGCATGGGGGACCTCGGCAGGCTGGAGCGTGATGGGCGCGGCAGCGATTGAGCGACCAGACCTCAGCGTAACGGCTCGGCGATGGCCTGTCATGCGGGGTTTCAACGCCCGACTCGCCCGATTGATCATCCTGGATCAAGCACAAGCCGCCGCCGAGGCGCGAGCCTTGGCGGCGCAGCGAGACACAGAGCCGGGATCGCGTGTCGATGGGTCTCGAAGGCGTAAGCGAAGCGGCCCAAGACGTTTCGCTTTCGCGTCATGACCCGAGGCAAGAGCCGTATGCGGTAATTCCGCACGTACGGATCTGTGCGGGGGGGCGGCGGCGGGTAACCTCCGTCCCTCCCGCGACCCCTGGTTTCAGAGTGCCGCCTTCACTCGGGTTGGGGTATCGCCCGGCCGGAGTCGTTGCAGCGTTGCGCGGTCTCGCCATGGAGATCGTCCATATCGCAGTCGAGTGCGCGCGCAAGGCGCGCCAGCAGATCGGCGGAGGGATTCGCTTTGCCGTTTTCCGCCATCGACAGCATCTGCCGGGTCGTGCCGGAGGTTTCGGCCAAGGCTTGGAGCGTCAATCCGCGATATTCGCGCCAGACCTTCAGCGGGGC
This sequence comes from Thiocapsa sp., assembly GCF_018399035.1. Lineage (GTDB taxonomy): Bacteria > Pseudomonadota > Gammaproteobacteria > Chromatiales > Chromatiaceae > Thiocapsa. Next base: position 1,097,139 of record NZ_CP073760.1, on the reverse strand, counting down.
CTCCCCCGCCAGCAAACGATCGACGAATGCCGCCGGGAAGGTCTCCTCGCTCGCGGCCGCCTTGGCATCCGCGATGTCTTGGAGCGTTTCCAGTCGCTCCAGCAATGTTTCCCATTCAACGATCGGCAACACGGCCAAGGCAGGGACGCCGTTTAGCTCGATAATTTGGACGCTCATTGATAGACATCTCCCCGTGGTCCGATCTTGACGACCAATAAGACCAGCTCGCCGTTTCGCACCTGGCGTGGAAACCAGGGACGGACCACGGTTTCCCGCGCGAAAAGGGCTCCGACCCCTTTTGGCCCGGCCAAGAAAGTTCGGTCGAGTCGATGGGGGCGCGAGGAAGGGCGTCGGATCATCCGAACGGGCACTCGACCCGCAGGCCGGGGACCTGCTCGAAGTCATCCCGATTGCTGGTCAGCACCGCAAACCCATGGGCAATGCCCGTCGCGGCGATCTGCAGATCATGAACGCGGCCCTTCATCTGGCCGCGCGGTCGCAGGAAATGGGCATACAGTTCCGCGTAGACCCTAGCGACCGCCTCCGTAAAGTCCAGCACCGGCATGCTCCCGATCAGTCCCTCGACGAAGGCCGAGCGTTGCACACGCTGGGCCGCAGTGGCTGCCAAATGGACCCCAGCCAAGAGATCCGAGACGGTGATGGCGGCGATGTAGCCCTCGCCGTAGCGCGCAAAATCCGCCAGGCGCTCCAGCGCGAAGCGCCCGTTCTGCGCATCGATGAAAACATTGGTATCGATCACGAGTCCCATGGCGTGTCCGGAAGATCTCCCGCCCGGCGGATGAGTGCCAGATCGTCAGCCATGGCTCGGTCGTTGGCATCCAACTTGGGCAGGGAGGCCAGCAACTCGCCGAGTCTGGAAATGGGGTAGCCGGCCTTGGCCGGCGGACTGAGCTCGGCGACCGTCTGACTCCCCTTGGTGATGGCCAGCCGTCGGCCCGTCAGCCGCACCCGGTCGATCACGACCGAGAGATTACGCACCAGTTCTGTCGTCGTGACGCTCTCCTTGAGGTCGAATCGCATATCGCCGCCGGGGCCGGATCAGGCCGTTAGGGTTCGTCAAAGAATCTGCATTGTGCGAATAATATGTATTTTCCGCAAGGCTAACAGGCGCGCTCTGCGAAGCGCCCGTTCGACCACTGCGGGCACATCGAACGCACGCGGATCGTCACGCCCGCCGTGTTCTGCGCTGAGGTGCTGTGATCAATGCCGGTTGGTTCTCTGACACCGGAACAGCGCGACGGCTTTGGTCGCTGGTTTGCCCGCGATTTTGCTCGGTTCTCGTCGTTGTCGTTATCGACCGCGATCACGACAACGACTGGGTTCGGTGCTCGACTTCGGTGATTTCCGAGAAAGACCGTCTCTGGCGAGACCGACAGAAGCCACCTCGCCGTAGGCGCGTGGCTTGCCCGCGCAAATGATGGCATGAAGCCCGCCGATGGCGGGATCGGCGAGGGTTTAGCGCCGGGTACGCCGACTTCAGTTAGCGCCGAGCAAAGCTCGGCGTCTCTTGCCGGGTGAAAGTCCCGGTCGGGTAAGGGCTAGCCACCCACCCGTATCGAGTGTTGGTCCTGTTGCGGAGCGGCGCAAGTCGCGAACAAGAGACAGGGCAAGCGTACACAGAGAATCCTGTAGGCCGCAGGGGAGATCGCGCTCCCTGAAGTGCTGGTACAGCTTCGAGATCGCAAACCCGCGGATGGCGACGGGGTACTGAACCCGGAAGCCGAGATGAAGCACGCGCAAGGGCGAGTGTGTGGATGTCCGCCGGAGTCGACAGGCCGTGGCATGCAGAAAGAGAGGCGCCGGAGAACTCGGGAAGCCCCGAAGGCTCCTGTGACGAGGTGAAGCGATGAAATCGACTGAGCTGGGACACGAACGGGTGAAGAGCCCTGCAACGGCGTGCGCTCGGGTGGATGCGTCGAACACGGAGCGCACAGGCAGGCGGGAGAGCGCCGCAAGCCGACGGGGTGTCTTATCGAGCATAGTCGTCTGCGATGGGGAAAGCCCATGACACGGCGAAGGACCCGACGGGAGTACGCAGCCCGCACAGGAAACACGTGCCGGACGAGCAGGACCGGGTCACCACCAATAGATCACCGCTGCCATGGACGAGATCGCCTCCCCCCACGATACCTACTTTCGCGAAAGCTTCAGCCGGCGCGAGATCGCTTTGGATTTCCTCCGCTGCCACCTGCCGGCCGAGCTCCTCGCCGAGATCGATCTCGACACGCTCGATATCGGCAAAGACAGCTACGTCGCGTCCGATCTGCGCACCGCCTATTCGGACCTGGTGTATCGCGTCCAACATCGCGACGGCCCTCTGCGCGTCTATCTGCTGTTCGAACACAAGAGCCGCCCCGAGCACTGGACGCTGCTGCAGCTGCTGCGCTACATCACCGCCGAAGGCGACCAATACCGCAAGCAACACCCCAAGGCCAAGCATCTGCCTCCGATCTACCCCTTGGTCATCTACCATGGCGAGCGTCAATGGCGTGTTCCCCGCGGCTTTCAGCAGCTGGTCTCACCGCTGCCGCAGGCATTGACAGCCTTCGTGCCGCAATTCACCTACGCCTTGGTCGACCTCTCCGCGCGCACCAACGCCGAGATCAAGGGCGACGTGCTCACGCGTCTGGTGCAACTCGCCCTGCGCTGGATCTTCGACGATCAACCCATCGACCGCCTGCGCACGCTGCTGGCGCTGATCGGGCAGGTGCAGGATCAGGACACCGCCGTGGCGATCCTGGAATCCCTGTTGCGCTACTATGTCAAAGGCACACAGCGCATCGAGGAACACGAGGTACGGGAACTGCTCCAACAGTCAACCAACACCGGAGACCCCATCATGCAAACCTTCATCGACCGTTACATTGAACAAGGCGTGCAGCAGGGCTTGCAGCAGGGCGAGCAGCTTGGCTTGCAGAAAGGCTTGCAGCAAGGCGTGCAGCAGGGCGTGCAGAAAGGCGGGGCAGCCATGCTCCTGCGCCTCATCGAACGCCGCTTCGGACCGCCCAGTGAGCAGGTGCGCGAACGCGTCACCCGGGCCGACCCGAACACGCTGCTGCAATGGTCCGATCGGATACTCGATGCCAACAGTCTTGATGAGGTGCTGCACTGATGGCGTCCTGCTGCTCACGTCGGTGGCCTTGATCTGGATCGCCTGATGAGAAAAGGCACGAGTCAAGACCTGACCGTATGCCGTAACAGGCTGATTAACTTGCGGGTTTAAGTCCCGCCGATGGAGTTGCTCGTACACCATTGTAGTGCCCCGGAGCGGCGTTTGGGTAACCAAGGGTCGTGAGTTTCGTGGGTGCAAAACCGCAGGCCGCAGCGCAAGCGAACCTAGAGGTAGCCTCGTCACTTAATCGAAGAAGCCGACCCTGTGGTCAGAAGGGGAAGGCCGCCGCCGGTGGGAAGAGACAACGAGAGCGTCCCATCGATTCTTCCGGGGTAGCAGGGGTGGCATGTGGTGGAAGTTGATCAGTCCCAGTGCGGGAGACCCGTGACGGTGGCGGCGCAGAACCGTCAACCGTGCCGTATAAGGCGAGTCCGAAGTCGACGCGGGCCGTCACGGGAGTCGGAGGGGCTCATAGTACCGTTTGAGGGCCTGGGACAACATAACCCGGCCCGAGGAAAGGAGCCCTACTTTGTGCACGCATCCAAAGCGCGGAGGATCAGGAGATTGCGACCTTGTCGCTAGCCACTCCAATAATGATCAGGACGCTGTGGCGGACGCTTGATTGTCGAGCCAAGCTTGCTGGAGTGCAGCGCATGCTCGGCAGTGACGCACATCGGAAAGCCGTGTACGGGAGAACTGTATGCACGGTTGTGTGTCCAGCGAAGGCTGGCGTGTTCAGCAGGAGACAGTCCTGCCGGGGTAACAGTCAGGAGCCCCGTAGCTTGGATCGCAGGGTGGCGGGAGACCAAGACTCTGAAGCCGATCGACAGCACCTTCCTTGGGGAGGTGGCGAGTCACCAGGCCGTAACAACAGTGAACGCAATGATGGCCTCGACAATGCGTATCTCCGAAGGCCGAGCCTGCAACCGTGGGGCGAAGGCAGCATGGCGGGTCGAAGTCTGACCGAGACGATCCGACCACTTCGGCGGGGTGAGTAGCGACGGCATGGTGGCAAGGGCACGCTAAGCAACTGGAGAAGCCCGTCTCGCCCCAGGGCGAAATCCCCGGAGCAAGGTAGGTCCTATAACCGGCGACACCGGGAAGTGGACCGAAGGCGAGCGGGTGGCGGATGGGCGCGTAGTAGCGCTGAAGCGGGGTAATGTCCGTGGAGCGAAGGCGCCCTACTGTTGGCAATCCTTAAACAAGACGGGAGGCAGGGGCGAGATGACAACGACGCCCATCGATCTGCAAGACCTGAGGAAGAGGATCTACATCAAGGCGAAGGCTGAACCGGCCTGGCGCTTCTGGGGACTCTACGTCCACGTGTGCAAAGAGGAGACCCTGCACGCGGCCTATGCGATGGCGAAAGCGAACAACGGTGCCCCCGGCAGTGACGGGGTGACGTTCGCGGCCATCGAGGCGGCTGGCGTTGAGGCGTTTCTGCAAGGCATCCGGGATGAGCTGGTCACCGGAACCTACCGACCGCAACCGAATCGCCGCCGGGAGATTCCCAAGGGAGACGGGCGCATGCGCGTCCCGGGATTCCCTGCATTCGCGATCGCGTGGTCCAGGGGGCGCTCAAGCTGATTCTGGAGCCGATCTTCGAGGCTGACTTCCAGGATGGAAGCTATGGATACCGACCCAAGCGCACGGCGCATCAAGCCGTGCAGCGCGTGGCCGAGGCGATTGTGAGCAACAAGACCTATGTGATTGATGTGGACCTGGCGTCGTACTTCGACACGGTTCGTCACGATCTCCTCTTGGGGAAGGTGGCGGAGCGGGTCCGCGATGATCAGGTCTTGGGCTTGCTCAAGCGTATCCTCAAGGCCAGTGGCAAGCGGGGCGTTCCGCAAGGCGGTGTGATCTCACCCCTGCTCAGTAACCTCTACCTCAACGAGGTCGACCGGATGCTGGAGCGGGCCAAGGAGGTCACCCGCAACGGACGCTATACCTATATCGAGTATGCCCGTTATGCCGATGACCTGGTGATCTTGGTCGATGGGTATCGCCGGTGGAACTGGCTCGAGGACGCGGCCTGGCGACGCTTGGTCGAGGAGTTAGCCAAGCTCGATGTGCAACTCAATCACGACAAGACACGACGACTGGACCTGAGTCAGGGAGGGGCATTCAGCTTCCCGGGCTTTGACTTCCGCCGGGCCAAGACTCGGCGTGGGGTCTGGGGCGCGCGTTACACGCCACGGATGAAGGCGCGCACCGCGATCCTGCAACGCCTCAAGGACGTGTTCCGCCGCTACCGCTCCCAGCCGATCGATCGGGTGATCGCCCTGATCAATCCGATCCTCAGGGGGTGGGTAGGCTACTTTCGGGTGGGGCACTCCAGTCGCTGTTTCGGGTATGTCCAAGATTGGGTGGAGAAGAAGATTCGGCGCCATTTAATGCGCGCGCGTCAGCGTCAGGGCTTTGGCTGGAAGAGGTGGAGTAGGACGTGGCTATACGAGGTGCTCGGGCTCTACGACGGGTACCGAATCGGGCTGCGTAAGCCGAAAGCGCTCCCAGTGCAAGAGGTCTCATAACCCTGGATGTGAAGTCGGCAGGAAAGCCCGGTGCCGGAAAACGGCACGCCGGGTTTGACGTGGCGGGGGCTGGAAACGTGATCATGGGAGCCGGACTGAGGGCCAGCGCGAAAGTGCTGGAGGTCCCACCGGACCCTAACGTCGGCGCGCCAGTTCCCGACCCTACTGATGAGGGAGGGCTGGGAGTCACAGCCATGTCCTGGCTATTTAGGCACCGCGAAACGAAAGGCGCGGAAACAGATAAGCCACGGCTACCGTAATTGGCGACCTGCTCTCTACTCTACCCTTTTTGGTAGGCGTGCCGTCACCGATGCGGTTCGATGCGCTGTATGAAAGGCGTAATGCGTTCCAAGGTCGCGCCCAGCGTTTGACGCGCTTTCGCCGCATCGTAGTCGGCCTGCAGCCCTACCCAGAAGCCATCGCTCAGGGCGAAGACGCGCGACAGACGCAGCCCGGTATCGGCGCTGATCGCCCGTCGACCGGCCAGGATTTCGCCGATACGTTGTTGCGGTACCCCGACGGCCTTCGCCAGGCGATAAGGGGTAATGCTCAGTGGTTCCAGAAACTCGCGCGCCAGGATCTCGCCCGGCGGGACGGGCGCTAGGTCGCCGTCTGCGACATCCGAAAAATCCAGTTGACCCAAGTCTTCCACGGCAATTGCCATCGTGCGATTCTCCTAATGGTAGTCGACGATCAAAACGTTCCATGCCTGCCCCTCTCGCCACTCGAAGCACAGACGCCACTGATCGTTGATGCGGATGCTGCATTGGCCATCCCGATCGCCGCTCAGGGTTTCGAGTCGATTACCCGGCGGCATGCGCAGATCGTCGAGCGATCCCGCGCGGTTCAACATTGCAAGCTTGCGCTGCGCTTGTCGCATTAAATCGGGTCCCCAGCGCTTCACCCGCTTGCCGGCAAATAGCGCAGCAGTTTCCTTGTCGGCAAAGCTCTTGATCATGCCGTTAGGCTAACGTTACGCATTAGTATCGTCAAGCGAGAGCATTCTGGAGCGAGGGGGTGTAGCGGGGTCGAGCAGGGCGGCAGGCGAGCTTCGTCAACCGTCAGGAATCACGTTCGGGAAACGTTCGAAGACACGATGGCCGGAGAAAACGGCCCGGCCCCCCCTGGAGAACAAATTGGTCCCCTTTTTCGGCGGGACAATGTCCTCCCGTCCGTTACCGCGCGAAGTGACGTGATAGAGTGCACCGGCAAACTCAAGTCGCAGGGGTCTGGCCATGACCCCAAAAATAGCTCGGAAAAGGCATAAGTCAAGACCCCGATTTTTTGACTAGACCCTAAGACCTTGTCATGCCGCGCGCTGCTTGCGTTCGTCGAGAATCTGGCGAGCCAGGTCAACCGTCTCTTTGAGGTGCTGCCTCAGCAAGTCTTCTTCGGATGGTGTCAGCATGTTCGATGCGGAGAAGGTAAAGAGCTTCTGATTCGGTAAGCTCTCCGAATCCATATCCGAATTGTGCGACCCACCATGTTTCGATGTCACCGTGCTTGCTCCTCAGTGCTTGTAGCGTCGATGCCTGCAACGCTAGTTTAGCTGAATGCGGCTTTCCCGTAAGGGCTTGCACATGAACCACTGCGCCTCCGCAGGCCTCGATATAGCCCCGCAGGTTGGCGAAGGTGCCGCCCATGCCGATGAAGTCATCGACGAGGATATAACAACGGCCTGCCGTGACTTCGCCGCCGAAGAGCGCCGAAGATCTAAGCCACCACCACCCACTCGACCCCGTGTGGGCTGCTTTGGAAGTTTGAACGATGTCCGTGGACAGTTCGAAATCAAGTCGGTCGCTCAAACACACAGCCAGCACCGCCGGGATTGTATTCGCGCTCACACCTTCGATACCGTGAACCGGAACAATCACCGGCGAGCGCGCTGCGTACCGGCGCAGACGCTCGACGGCTGCCTCGTCCATCAGTTCCAAGATCAGGCCAACCGATGCCGCCACGCCTCCACCCTTCGCCACGGCATACAGATCATGTTTCTTGACCCGAGACTCTGCCGCATGAATGTCGGCATCCGGGAAGTTGGACGGCCATGGGGCACGCAACGGCAAAGGCTGAAGCGTCGAAGGGAGGCGAGTCTGCATCTTCGATAAAATAGCCTCGATATCGGTCGAGGCAATGCGCCTTTTGAGCGCATCTCGGGCGCTTACGCTCGATCGCCCGCAGCAACCGCTCCGTCGGCTCGGCGCCGGGGTTGAAATCTCCCTAGGACAGACGACTTTGCAGTCGTCCTCTTCCACCGTCCCGACGGCCAACGGCAGAATGCGGCACTGACTTTCCCGATCCGCCCGCCCCCTGATGAGAAAAGGCACGAGTCAAGACCTGACCCCGAGGTTTCCCCGGGGGATTGAACATCCTACCCTGACCCCGCTCGGGCGACCGCGCCTTCATCCTGCCGGCGAGGGGTCTCCCGCGGCATCGATGCGATCGTCCGCGCGTTCAACCTGCGCCTGCACCGCCGTCAACCAGACCTCGCCGTCGTCACCATCGAGCAGCGCTTCACCGAGCTGCTCGAGAGTCTCCGGCGCCCGAATCAGCGCCAACAGCACAGCGGCGCGCTCGGCGACCGCATCTCCGAAGCGGCGGCGAGCCAGGCGCTGGAGCAATGCACGTTCGGATTCCAGACCCCGCTCCAGACCCCTCTCCAGACCCCGTTCCATCCCGCGCTCCATCCCGCGTTCCATCCCGCGTTCCATCCCCTTGCGCATGCCGATTCGCTCGGCCGTGGTGACGTATCGCATCTGCTCTGCCTCTTCGATGGCTTGAATAGCCCGATGGTAGTCGTCCTCCAGCGGCGCGGGCAACGTCATCACCCAGTCGATGAAGGCATACAGACTCAGCACCTCGTCGCGGCTCAGACCGAAACGGTACAGCCGCCGGGTCAGCCCGATCTTGCGATCCAGCCGCGCGGTCGGGTCGCGTTTGGTCGCGGTGGCGGCCAACTGCGCCAGGACGACCAGCGCGAACGGATTGGTACTGGCCTCCAGCTCGGCCGTGCGGGATTTAAAATCCAGCAACTTCACGACCGGAAACACCAGCACCGCCTCGCAGCCCCAGAGGGCATGACGATAGTGCTCCGGGCGCCAGTCGCGCCGCTCATCGGCCAGGATCACCAAGGTCGCGACCGGACGATCGTAACGGTCCATCAGGCGCGAGTGATAGGTGTAGAGCCGCCGCGCAAACCCCGGATCCGGCTCGCCCTGCACCTCGGTGTGGATCAGCACCCAGGTCTCCTCGCCGCCGAGGCGCCAGACCTTGACCAGCTTGTCGACATACCGCCGACCGACCACGGCGCGGCGCGTGACCTTCTGCAGCTCCTTGTCGAGAAACTCGAAGCCACGCGACCAGTCGATGTCGGCCGCGATCGTCGGGAAGAAGAACTCCAGAAAAGGCCGCTGCCAACGGTCGAGCAGATCCTTCCAGGGGGAATCATAATCGTCGCGATCGGCGGTGGGCTTGCGCATGGGCCTCTCCTTAGCGTGTTCGTATCGTCGCGAATTTTACCCGATCGCACACGATAAAGTCTCCGCGTCATCAGCCCACCGCCAAGCGGCATGATCGTGAAGCGCGATCGTCTCCGGAGCGCGGAGCGAGAAGACGTCGACGCCAGCTCTGAATCCCAACCGGCTCCTCAAAAACGATTCCCCATCGGTGTACCATGCCCCCGACTCGCTCGGAGCGTACGCCCATGTCCACAACCTCGGATCGACCGGATTTCCGCCGGACGATCTGGAATGTCAAAAGGAAAGACCTGACCCCGAAGTCCCGAGCCCCGAAGCCCCTGTTGACAGCGGGCATCCTCGGGGTAACGATGAATAACAGACCGTTTCGAACCATCCCGTAGCCCGCCAATGACGACCATCCGTCCCACCGAGCTGAAGGTCCGCTGCTACGCCGAGCGTGAGGCGCCGCGCCTGTGGGTCGCCATCTGTCTGGACTTCGACTTGGCCGCCCAAGGCGAGACCTTCGAGGAGGTCAAACGCAAGCTGGATGCCATGATCGATGACTATGTCCGCGAGGCATGGGACGGCGAAGACCAAGCCTACGCCGACGCGTTGCTGAGTCGACGCGCGCCGCTGCGGTACTGGCTGCGCTTCTGGTGGTTCGGCTTCTGGCGCCATATCCGCCGACACGACGACACCCACCGCCCGTTCAACGGACGCCTCCCCCTGTCGCTCGCTCAATGAGCGGACACTTCCCGCCGCTGACCTGCACCGAGGTCAAGCGGATCCTGCGCACACTCGGTTTCGAGCCCCGCAAGGGCGGGAGCGGCTCACACGAGCAGTGGGTCAAGGATGAAGACGGCCGACGCTACAAGGTCACGGTGGACTGTCCCAAGGCGCCTTTCTCTCCAACCCTCATCGCGTCGATGGCGCGTCAAGCGGGTGTCTCCAAGAAGTCGTTTTATTCCGCGCGCGAGCGATAAGCGATAACGAATGCTGTCGGCGAGGTCGCACTGAATCCATCCGTCTGATGGGCCTCCACTTCTACCGTTAGTCTTCAAGCGGGGGATTTTCCCTATGGGAAGCTCCGACATCCTTGCATCGCCGGCTGAATCCTCGCTTTCGACGTGTGTTCAAAGCCACGAGGCAAGACCCCGATGCCTTTTGGAAGAAGGAACCGACGCTGTCCAATGTCGCGAAGCGACGACACCCCGGGATCGACGACTTGCAGTCGTCCTCTTCCACTGTCCCGACGGCCAACGAGGCCTTGTTCATTATCCCGACCACCGCCCTCATGCCGCGACCGGCATCAGATAGGGCAGTTTCGCCGGACGCAGTCGGCGGCGTCGGGGTCGCGGCGGCAAGGGCACACGCAGGAGAAGCTCCTCGAACAGTGCGGGATGTGTCCGCCCGAAGAAGCGCTCGGCGGCGGTCGTGCCGTCGGGACGGCGGATGTGGAAGTTGTGCACGGCGGTGAGCGCGGCGAGCCTGCGGTCGCTCAAGCGATGACGCCCGTGATGATGCAGCGACAGTTGGCCGTTGCGTCCTTCCACACAGGAGCTGCTGCGTTGGAACAGATCGGCGCAAGCGCCGGCGACCTGTTCGACCCGAGCGCTGTCCTCGGGCGCGAGACGCTGCAGCGGATGATCGGCGCGCCGCAGGACGTCGAGCAACGCGGTACTCGCCGCCTGCACGCGGTGTCGGGTCTCGGCCGCGGTGCTGCGGGCGGCGACGCGCTCGAGGTAGATGCCGGGGATGAGCTGCTCGAGGACCGCCGCTTCCAGCTCCGGGGATAGTGCGAGGGCCTCGACCCTGGCGGTCACGGTGGCGAAGAAGAACGCGAGCGTGGCGAGCCACTGCACGGTCAGGCGCTCGGCCTTGGCGAGGCGTTCGCGAGCGCGCTCGGGCAGCTCGGCGGCCTCGGCCAATCCCTTCAGGCGTGTCCAGACGTCGGTGAAGCGCGCCGCCACGCGCTCCACCGGCTGCGTCTGTCCATCCACCGGATCATACGGGTGATACAGCACGCCGAGCTCGCGGATCAATGCGCGCGCCTCGCTCTGCCGCTCCCGTGCGCGGTCGCGTTCGGCTTCCACGGCGACCAGCGCGCTCAGGGCGGCGCCAATGCGGGTCTCGAAGGCCGGTGGACGCCCGAGCGGGCGGGGCATGCGCGCCTCGAATGCCTGCTGCGCCGCGCGCTCGGCCTCCCAATGCGCCTGCGCGGCCGCCACGCCGGCTTCAGCCCGGCGCACGTCGCGCGCCAACGCCAAGGACGTGGCTTTGGAGACCTCGTGTTGGCCGTGAAAGAGGTCCGGGGAATGATGCGCACGGAGGTCCGTCTCGGCATGGCGACGCAGCGCCTTGGCCTCGTCGGCGGTGCTCTGGATCACCTCCACGGCGAGCCCCGTGCAGGCGTCCTGAAGCGCGGCGGTCCAGGTCGCCGCGGTGCGATCCGCGGCGTATTGCTCCAGGACAATGAAGTTCGACACCGGCTCGATGTTGACCAAGCAGATCCCCGGATGAAAGGTTTCGTCCTCGCACACCGTCACCGCACGCGCCGGCATGCCCTCGGCAAGCGCCGTGCGCTGCTCCGCGGCCACCGCGACCACGGCCGTTTCCAGGGCGACATTGAGCGCGTGCTGCGCGCCGTCGCTGACCCCGACGAAGGCCGACAGTCCGCTCAGCTCCAGGAACTCACTCACCAGCCGGGTTCCGCCCGCCGCCCGCAAGGTGATGCTGAAATGCGCCGCCAACACCAGCCGATGCAACCAATCGATCCCCTCCGGGGTGCGTGCGAAGGCCGTCAAGCCCGTCGGCGGATCCCCGCGCGGAACCTCCCCGCACCAGTCGCGCAAGGTGCTGCGCGCAATACCCATCTCGGTGGCCACGGCGCGTTGCGTCTCCCCCGCCGCCAGCCGTGCTTCGGCCGCCGCGATGTGCTCGGCTTGCTCCAAGCGTGTGCGTCGCGTCATGAGCCGATGCTCCGGCCCGGTCTCGAACGTCCGGGTAGCGCAGCGCCCGCGCTTGGTCTAAAGTCACTCTCGGCAGGATCTTCGAACATCTTTTCGAACCCTCGGTTAGTTTGCACTTCCAAGGGTATGAAATTTCGTGGGTCCTGCCAAATCCCCGCATGCCCATCACCAAGCCATGAACTCGGACTTGGACGGGACTATGAACAACGCCGGCCAACGACATCAACCCCTGGGACGCCCGGATTCCATCCGCTTCCCCCGAAAACGATCCCGCATCGGTGTACCATGTCCCCGACTCGCACGGAGCGTACGCCCATGTCCACGACCTCGGATCGACCGGATTTCCGCCGGACTATCTGGACTATCTGGAATGTCACAAAAGACCTGACCCCGATGCCAGAACAGCCATGACCACCACGATCACTTTTGACTTCGATGCCTCGGCCTTCGGCGCGTTGCGCCTCGCGCCCGGGGAGTTTGCACGCGAGATGCGCATCGCCGCGGCGGTTCAGTGGTATGCCGAAGGCGTCGTTTCGCAGGGAAAAGCGGCTGAGCTGGCCGATCTGACGCGAGCCGAGCTCTTGGAAGAGCTCCGCCGCCGCAAGGTTCCGGCGTGCCAAGTCACAGCCGATGAGCTTGCGGCCGAGATCCATGGCGGATAGACGCTGGGTCGTCAATGCCTCGCCGCTGATCTTGCTCGGCAAGGTCGAGCAGATCGAACTGCTCAGTGCCATGGCAGGGCAGATCGCCGTGCCCGGCGCCGTCATCCAAGAGGTCAGCGCCAAACCAGATGGAGCGCGTACGATTCAGATCCTGGGCGCACTCGAGCCTGCCATCATCGTGGATGACGAAGTCCCGCCGGCCAACATTCTGAGCTGGGACCTTGGCGCGGGCGAAACCCAAGTCATCAGCTATGCGGTTACGCATGCCGCAGACCGGGTCGTGATCGACGACTTGGCGGCCAGACGCTGCGCGAAGGCGATGGGGCTCGCGATCATTGGAACCCTGGGCATCATCGGTCGCGCGAAGGTTGCAGGACTGATCGATCGCGCTGGGCCAGTCATCCAGCGACTGCGGGAAACCGGACTCTACGCGTCCGACGAGATCGTGCAGCGACTCTTGCGCGAGGTTGGTGAGTAGCTGGAAATCAGCCGAGATAGCTGAAATTTCCGCGTATCCTGATCAGGCCCGACCATGAAAGTGCTGACCCCGATGCCCTCAGAGCATATTCATCGGGCTGCCGTCCGAGGCGACCGCGCCTTCATCCTGCCGGCGAGGGGTCTCCCGCGGCATCGATGCGATCGTCCGCGCGTTCAACCTGCGCCTGCACCGCCGTCAACCAGACCTCGCCGTCGTCACCATCGAGCAGCGCTTCACCGAGCTGCTCGAGAGTCTCCGGCGCCCGAATCAGCGCCAACAGCACAGCGGCGCGCTCGGCGACCGCATCCCCGAAGCGCCGCCGAGCTTGGCGCTGCAGCAATGCACGTTCGGATTCCAGACCCCGCTCCAGACCCCTCTCCAGACCCCGCTCCATCCCCTTCCGAATGCCGATTCGCTCGGCCGTGGTGACGTATCGCATCTGCTCTGCCTCTTCGATGGCTTGAATAGCCCGATGGTAGTCGTCCTCCAGCGGCGCGGGCAACGTCATCACCCAGTCGATGAAGGCATACAGACTCAGCACCTCGTCGCGGCTCAGACCGAAACGGTACAGCCGCCGTGTCAGCCCGATCTTGCGATCCAGCCGCGCGGTCGGGTCGCGTTTGGTCGCGGTGGCGGCCAACTGCGCCAGGACGACCAGCGCGAAGGGATTGGTACTGGCCTCCAGCTCGGCCGTGCGGGATTTAAAATCCAGCAACTTCACGACCGGAAACACGAGCACCGCCTCGCAGCCCCAGAGGGCATGACGATAGTGCTCCGGGCGCCAGTCGCGCCGCTCATCGGCCAGGATCACCAAGGTCGCGACCGGACGATCGTAACGGTCCATCAGGCGCGAGTGATAGGTGTAGAGCCGCCGCGCAAACCCCGGATCCGGCTCGCCCTGCACCTCGGTGTGGATCAGCACCCAGGTCTCCTCGCCGCCCGTGCGCCAGACCTTGACCAGCTTATCGACATACCGTCGTCCGACCACGGCGCGGCGCGTGACCTTCTGCAGCTCCTTGTCGAGAAACTCGAAGCCGCGCGACCAGTCGATGTCGGCCGCGATCGTCGGAAAGAAGAATTCCAGAAAAGGCTGCTGCCAACGGTCGAGCAGATCCTTCCAAGGGGAATCATAGTCGTCGTAATCGGCGGCGGGCGTGCGCATGGGCCTCTCCGTAGCGTGTTCGTATCGTCGCGAATCTTACCCGATCGCACACGATAAAGTCTCCGCGTCATCAGCCCACCGCCAAGCGGCATGATCGTGAAGCGAGATCGTCCCCGGAGCGCGGAGCGAGAAGACGTCGACGCCAGCTCTGAATCCCAACCGGCTCCTCAAAAACGATTCCCCATCGGTGTACCATGCCCCCGACTCGCTCGGAGCGTACGCCCATGTCCACAACCTCGGATCGACCGGATTTCCGCCGGACGATCTGGAATGTCAAAAGGAAAGACCTGACCCCGATGCCACACCCCCACCAATAGATCACCGCTGCCATGGACGAGATCGCCTCCCCCCACGATACCTACTTTCGCGAAAGCTTCAGCCGTCGCGAGATCGCACTGGATTTCCTACGCCGGCACCTGCCGGCCGAGCTCCTCGCCGAGATCGATCTCGACACGCTCGACATCGGCAAAGACAGCTATGTCGCGTCCGATCTGCGCACCGCCTATTCGGACCTCGTGTATCGGGTCCAGCATCGCGACGGCCCTCTGAGCGTCTATCTGCTGTTCGAGCACAAGAGCCGCCCCGAGCACTGGACGCTGCTGCAGCTGCTGCGCTACATCACCGCCGAAGGCGACCAATACCGCAAGCAACACCCCAAGGCCAAGCATCTGCCTCCGATCTACCCCTTGGTCATCTACCACGGCGAGCGTCAATGGCGTGTTCCCCGCGGCTTTCAGCAACTGGTCTCACCGCTACCGCAGGCATTGACAGCCTTCGTGCCGCAATTCACCTACGCCTTGGTCGACCTCTCCGCGCGCACCAACGCCGAGATCAAGGGCGACGTGCTCACGCGTCTGGTGCAACTCGCCCTGCGCTGGATCTTCGACGATCAACCCATCGGACGCCTGCGCACGCTGCTGACGCTGATCGAACAGGTGCAGGACAAGGACACCGCCGTGGCGATCCTGGAATCCCTGTTGCGCTACTATGTCCAAGGGACACAGCGCATCGAAGAACACGACGTACGGGAACTGCTCCAACAGTCAACCAACACCGGAGACCCCATCATGCAAACCTTCATCGACCGTTACATTGAACAAGGCGTGCAGCAGGGCTTGCAGCAGGGCGTGCAGCAGGGCGAACTGCAGGGCGTGCAGAAAGGCGGGGCAGCCATGCTCCTGCGCCTCATCGAACGCCGCTTCGGCCCGCCCAGTGAGCAGGTGCGCGAACGCGTCACCCGGGCCGACCCCAACACGCTGCTGCAATGGTCCGATCGGATACTCGATGCCAACAGTCTTGATGAGGTGCTGCACTGATAGCGTCCTGCTGCTCACGTCGGCGGCCTTGATCTTGATTGCCTGATGAGAAAAGGCACGAGTCAAGACCTGACCCGAGGTTCCTTTTTTTCTTTTCCCGGAGCCATGATGGTAAACGTTTCTTCCGATGCGTTGTCCGAGGTCGTGGATCGCATCATTCAAGCCGTCCATCCGGAGCAGATTCTGCTTTATGGCTCTCAGGCATGGGGGCAACCGAATGAAGATAGCGACATCGATCTTCTGGTTGTCCTCGGCACATCCAGCGAGCCAGGTTATCGCCGTGCGCGTGAGGTTTATCGGAGTCTGCGGGGTATCCGTCTACCCATCGAAGTCGTGGTCAGAACCCGTGATGAAATGATTCGTGCGGGCCGGGTTTCAACCTCGTTGGAGCGCCAAGCGTTGGATCGAGGTCGGTTGCTTTATGGATGAGAAAGCGGAACTGATCCAACAGTGGCTCACCAAGGCATGCAACGATCTCCGCTCGGCACGTCGCCTATATTCCGATAGGCCGCCACTCCTCGACACGGCGGCTTATCATTGTCAGCAGGCGGCTGAGAAGGCGTTGAAGGCTTATCTTGCGCTACACGACGTTCCTTTCCGAAAGACCCACTTGTTGGTTCCGTTGCTCGCCGACTGCGAACAGTTGGAACCAGCGTTTATGGAACTGGCCGAGGCGACCGAGGTCTTGACGCCATTCGCAACGGCGTTTCGCTATCCGGGTGATGTCAGCGATCCTGATCCGGCGGATGTAGTCGAGGCCATCGAGCTCGCACAGATCGTCCTCGTCTTTGTCCTCACCCGGATGCCCGATGTTCTGAACGACGATCCTTCCACGCCGGGCCAGCCCTGAAACCCGCCCGCGCCCCCACGGATCGCGGATCGCGGTCCACCCGCTCCGCGGTGCTGGGTGGTCAAATACACCGACGCCCCGTTGCGTCCCCTCATGACTTCCCGACAGATGAAACCCTCGACTGGCTCGATATCGATCCGTACTGCGAAGCCCTGAGATCAACGGCTCATGAGCGAGCGCATTGTCTTTGTCTCTGCTCGGAAAAAGCACAAGTCAAGACCTGCCCCCGATTTCTCGATTCCGCAGGGGGAGCGGACGCTGATCCGCGAGGCGTTGGGCAACTCACCGGAGGACAGCGGTTCGCGGATCACGTAGAGGCCATCCGCAGTCGTCGGACCGAGAATCGCAGACGGGGATGACCTCGCAAGCCGGTTGGTCCTGATGACGCGGTGGGAAATCTATCCACTTTTTGAAGGCACGGAAGTTCACTGTGCTGCCGGCGACCTGTCTCTCGCCCCCTCGGTAAGGTCGTCCGCGCGCTCCGCCAACGCCTGCACCGCCGTCAACCAGACCTCGCCGTCGTCACCATCGAGCAGCGCTTCACCGAGCTGCTCGAGAGTCTCCGGCGCCCGAATCAGCGCCAACAGCACAGCTGCGCGCTCGGCGACCGCATCTCCGAAGCGGCGGCGAGCCAGGCGCTGGAGCAATGCACGTTCGGATTCCAGACCCCTCTCCAGACCCCGTTCCATCCCGCGCTCCATCCCGCGCTCCATCCCCTTCCGAATGCCGATTCGCTCGGCCGTGGTCACGTATCGCATTTGCTCCGCCTCTTCGATGGCTTGAATGGCCCGATGGTAGTCGTCCTCCAGCGGCGCGGGCAACGTCATCACCCAGTCGATGAAGGCATACAGACTCAGCACCTCGTCGCGGCTCAGGCCGAAACGGTACAGCCGCCGTGTCAGCCCGATCTTGCGATCCAGCCGCGCGGTCGGGTCGCGTTTGGTCGCGGTGGCGGCCAACTGCGCCAGGACGACCAGCGCGAACGGATTGGTACTGGCCTCCAGCTCGGCCGTGCGGGATTTAAAATCCAGCAACTTCACGACCGGAAACACCAGCACCGCCTCGCAGCCCCAGAGGGCATGACGATAGTGCTCCGGGCGCCAGTCGCGCCGCTCATCGGCCAGGATCACCAAGGTCGCGACCGGACGATCGTAACGGTCCATCAGGCGCGAGTGATAGGTGTAGAGCCGCCGCGCAAACCCCGGATCCGGCTCGCCCTGCACCTCGGTGTGGATCAGCACCCAGGTCTCCTCGCCGCCGAGGCGCCAGACCTTGACCAGCTTGTCGACATACCGCCGACCGACCACGGCGCGGCGCGTGACCTTCTGCAGCTCCTTGTCGAGAAACTCGAAGCCGCGCGACCAGTCGATGTCGGCCGCGATCGTCGGGAAGAAGAACTCCAGAAAAGGCCGCTGCCAACGGTCGAGCAGATCCTTCCAGGGGGAATCATAATCGTCGCGATCGGCGGTGGGCTTGCGCATGGGCCTCTCCGTAGCGTGTTCGTATCGTCGCGAATTTTACCCGATCGTACACGATAAAGTCTCCGCATCGTCAGCCCACCGCCAAGCGACATGATCGTCAAGCGCGATCGTCCCCGGAGCGCGGAGCGAGAAGACGTCGACGCCAGCTCTGAATCCCAACCGGCTCCCCAAAAATGATACCCCCATCGGTGTACCATGCCCCGACTCGCACGGAGCGTACGCCCATGTCCACAACCTCGGATCGACCGGATTTCCGCCGGACGATCTGGAATGTCAAAAGGAAAGACCTGACCCCGATGCCGCGCGAAACTACTGTCCGATTTTCGGGGTCTACTTTATTGTTTTTCTTAGTCGCGACAGGTTGACGGAAGCCAAGCTCGTTTAACCGCTGACCTATCGCCTGGTCCGCAGGACCAGGCGATCCCGCCATTAAGTCCGCGTGTATCGGCGGTGAACATCATCTGGTTGGACTGGTAATTCATCCCGGCGAACTGCTTTGGATCCATTTTCACGAAGATGCGGATCGCAGGGTTGTTCCTTTCGTTGTAGTCCGTGCCTGGTACATTGTTGATCTCGATGGCGACGACATAGGGCGATTGGCGTCCGAGTGTTGCGAAACCGCTCAGCTCGCTGTTTAGCGGGAGGCGCCTATGTCGGGTATGGAACTCTGTGACATCGTTCTTCAGGCGGGCGAAGACCATGAATGCTTCGGTCATCTTGGCTCGGTTCACATAAGCCTGGTATTGGGGTACAGCAATCGCGGCGAGGATCCCGATGATCGCCACGACGATCATGAGCTCGATCAGGTTATACCTTTTATAGGCATAAACGCAACTTTCCTTATGTCGACTCTCAGCAATGCTCGATAACATTTTAACTTCGAGTTAGACTTATCGCTACCGACGGGCCGCCTTGTAGTGTTTTTTAGACGATGATCAGAATCGAGTTCTCCGAGCAGGATTTGAAGACAATACAGAAGTTGCGTTACGAGCATCCACACCCAAGGGTGCGCAGGCGAATGGAGGTGCTGTGGCTGAAGAGCCAAGGCCTTGCGCACCGGGAGATTTGTCGGCTCGCGGGAATTTCCAGCAACACCTTACGGCAGTACCTAGGGATGTTTCAGTCCGGTGGTATCAAAAAGCTGACGGAGCTCAACTTCTACGCCCCGATAAGCGAGTTGGAGCAGCATCGCTATCGACTCGAAGCCCATTTCCGCGCGCATCCGCCTGCGACCATCAACGAGGCGGCGGCCATGATCGAGGAGCTGACGGGAATCAAGCGCAGTCCGAGCGCCGTGGGGCGGTTTCTCAATTCGCTCGGCATGGCTCCGAGACGAGTCGGAATCATCCCCTCGAAAGCCGATCCGGAGGAGCAAGAACAGTTTATTATCAATAAGTTAGAGCCGCGCATCGAAGAAGCCAGACAGGGTAAACGCGCTATTTTTTTGTCGATGCTGCTCACTTTGTAATGGGTGCCTTTCTCGGCATTCTGTGGTCATTCTCCCGCCTTTTTTTAAAGACTTCCGCCGGGAGAAAACGTTTCAACGTGCTCGGTGCGCTGAACGCGATCACGCATGAACTGGTGATGGTGACGAACGATACCTATATCACTGCGGTAAGCGTCTGCGACCTGTTGCGACGCATTGCCATGCTGAATCTCGACGTGCCAATCACGCTGGTGATGGACAATGCGCGCTACCAGAAGTGCAATATCGTCACAGCGCTGGCTTTGCAGCTGAATATCGAACTGCTTTATCTTCCCACCTATTCACCGAATTTGAACCTGATCGAAAGGTTGTGGAAGTTCGTCAAGAAAGAAGTGCTCTACTCGAAATACTATCCTAATTTCGCCGAGTTCCGAACTGCAATCACCGACTGCCTAAAACAAACGCACACCACGCACAAGAAGGAGCTGGACTCTTTACTCACGCTGAAATTCCAGGCATTCAAAAAATGTGAGCTTGTGCCTATATGAGGTATAAATCCCTGCTGACGTGGTTGCACGCGGTCGATCTCCTTGTCTGGTATGGGCGCTGTCGATGAACCAGCAAATTTCGGGCCGATCCGGAATAATTGCGCCATGACCGAGGACAGATCGTGTCTGCTGCGACTCCTGCTACACTGGCGCCTGAACCCATCCGAAGCAGGACCGGAGCATGCCGAGAATCGGTCGCGTGGTGCTTCCAAACTATCCGCATCACGTGGTGCAGCGCGGCCACAACAAGCAGGTGGTGTTTGTCGAAGAAGCGGATTATCAGTACTACCTCAACACCCTGGAGGCGTTCAAAGTCCTCTACGACGTTCAGGTTTACGCATTCTGTTTGATGACGAACCACGTTCACTTGATCCTACAGCCCGGCGAGGCGATCGCCGGTCTCGGGCAACTCATGAAACGCCTGGCGGGGCGGCAGACGCGCTTCGTCAACCGCCAGGACGCACGTTCGGGAACCCTCTGGGAAGGACGCTACAAATCCAGCCCGATCGAAACCGACGCCTATTTGCTGGCCTGTTGCCGATACGTCGAGCTCAACCCGGTGCGCGCCCGCATGACCGATGCGCCGGCGTCTTATCCCTGGTCGAGTTATCGCCGACACGTCGGCGCAGACGACACCCTCGACTGGCTCGATCTCGATCCGTGTTACGAAGCGCTGGGTTCTACGGCCTCTGAGCGAGCCGCGCGATATCGGGAGTTCGTGCGCGGCGCGATTCCGCAAGGGGAGTGGACGCTGATCCGCGAGGCTGTGCAACGTGGACAACTCACCGGAGGACAACGGTTCGCGGATCAAGTGGAGGCCATCCTCAGCCGGCGAATCGAGAATCGGAGACGCGGACGGCCTTGCAAGTCGGTTGGTCCTGGCGAGGTGGGCGGAAAATAAATCTGTCCTTTTTTGGCGTGGTGCGTGGTGCGTGGTGCGTGGTGCGCGGCTCAAGCTGCCTCGCGCGGCTCGACCTCGCGTTCGATCACGTCGCGTAACCTCAGTTCCGCGGTCTTCAGATCGAAACAGGCCTGAAGATTCAGCCACGATTGCGCATCACCGCCGAAGTAGCGCGCGAGCCGCAAAGCAGTATCGGGGCTGATCGCGCGCCGTTCCTTGACGATCTCATGCAGGCGGGTAGCCGGTACGCGCAAAGCGTGCGCCAAGGCGTTAACGCTCATCCCCAGTGGTGTCAGAAAATCCTCGCGCAGAATCTCACCCGGATGCACTGGCCTGAGGCCATTGATTGGAATCATTCGATCACCTCCTCAGTGGTAGTCCACGATCTCGACTTCGTAGGCATCGCCATCGCGCCAAATGAAGCACAGGCGCCATTGGCCATTGATACGTATGCTGTGCTGTCCCGTGCGATCTCCGCTCAAGGCTTCCAAACGGTTGCCTGGTGGGCTGCGCAGAAACTCGAGGGTTATGGCGGCGTGAAGTTGCGTCAGTTTGCGCTCCGCAACACGTTGGAAAGCGCGAAAGTGTTGCGGGCTTTGGCCGGCGAACAGCTTGGCGGTGTCCTTGCAGCGAAACGATTTGATCATGCGAGCAGGATATTACGTTAAGCGTAATACGTCAATCATAAGGAAGGCAGTGTCTGTCCCGGGCTTATCCCGGTTCCTCAAGGGTGCACTGCTCCGGCTTGCTTGAGGTGAGCCGCGGATCGCGGCCGCGATGGGCATCGTGCGCGCCCTGATCGTCTGGCTCCAGGCACCCGCGCAGCTCGGATCGCAGACGCGCTTCGTCAACCGTCAGGACTCACGTTCGGGAACACTCTGGGAAGGGCGCTACGAATCCAGTCCAATCGATCCCTTTTTTCCCTCTTTTTCAACGCAAAAGAAAAGACCGCCGAAGCGGTCTTTTCTCATCAGGGGTTCAGACTGAGGCTTGATCCTTTGCCATTAACTTACGACCTCCTGGAAAATAAATCTGTCCGTTCGCAGTAACAACAGTAAGTCTAGCGGGTTGAAGTCCCGTCCGAGGAGTTGTCCGTACGACTCGGTAGCATGAGGAAGCGGCGTCTTGGTAACAAGGGGTCGTAAGTTTCCCCCCAGCAAAAGAGCAGGCCGTAACGCAAGTGAACCTAGAGGTAGCCTCGTAATATTAGGTTGGAGACGCCGACCCTGTGGACAGAAGGGGAAGGCCGTTGGGTGGCCATTGGAAGAACGGAAGTGATGGTCATCGTCTCTCGGGGTAGCAGGGGCGGCATGTTCTTGAAGACTGATCTGTCCAGTGCTGGAGATCCATGACGGGAAGTGGGCCAGACCACCAACGCCAGCGTATAAGGTCACGAAATCGCTGTCGCCCGTGATGGAAGGAGGATCGGGAGATTGCGTTCATCGCTAGTCACTCCGAATACGATCAGGACGCTACAGAGGTCGCTCTACGGCAAGGCCAAGCAACTGAAGTTGTGCATGCCTTGTTGTGAAGCACATCGGAAAGCCGTGTGCGGGAAAACCGCATGCACGGTTTGATGAGGGAGGGCTGGTTGTCAGCACCACGCCCGGGCTACTTAGGCACCGCCAAACGAAAGGGGCGGAAACGGATAAGCCGGGACTACAGCGCTGGCAACCTGCTCTCTACTCTATCCTTTTACTCGACTCTACCCGCACCCTGGAGAACTGGGAGCAGGGCCGCGCTAGGCCGAATGCTCAGGCGGCCGCGCTGATCCTGATGGTGCGAAAGTTCCCGGATACCTTGGACAAACTTCGCTAGCTGGGACAGATCGCGGCGTGATGGTTGGTGTCCCCGTTGTGGGTCTACAGGCGGACGACGACCTTGAGGAGGCTTGCAAGCGCCTGGGCGAGCGTCTGGATCGGGACGTCAGGCCGCGGGCGGCTTGCACGGCCCTTTGAGGGTCGCCCGCCTGGCGGGTGATGGCGCTCGTGACGCTCTGGACTGTCACGAGGACAGAATTGACCCCGGGATCGGGGTCTGGGCATGGCTTTAAAGGTAGCTCTGAAAAGGCAGGCTCTTTATGTGTTTCGGACAGTTAGCCCAGGAGCGCCGCCAGTGAGTTCAACAGGCCTTTGCCTCGGACACGAGCATTGTGGACGAACTGAAAGAAGCTCAGGTACACCGGCAAGCTCTCCTGCGAAATGCCGCGGTGGGGCCGCAGCAACGACGCTTGGTGACGGCTGCCGCGTGGCAATGCACGCAGCGCACCCCCTCCGGCCAGCGCAGCTCGCGGATGGTGTCGTAGCACTTCGCATCGTCGATCAGGTTCTGAATGTTCAGCATCATGCACGCATCCGCTCGGTCGGGGCCTCGAAACGCCGCGGATCCTACACCAACAAGCCCCGTGGCGGCCAACCCCGCGTGCGCTGCCTGTCTTCTTCACGACTCTTTGCGGGCGCGTTGGCGTTACCAATGTCGCACTTCCCGACCGACACGAGCGTGCATGGGTGCGAGATAAGAGGTCGCGCCATTGATCGGGGTCAGCTAAATGGTGACCCCGTGGCCGACCCCGTGGCCCACGTGCTTTTTTCCCGTTGTGACCCATAACGCCTGGCGCTATAGTTAAGTTCATGATAAGCGCATTTCGCGACAAGACGACCGAGCGGATCTGGGGCGGCGAGGGCGATCGCCGACTCCCTTCGGAGGTCCAGAAGATCGCCCGGCGCAAGCTCCGTATGCTGAACAATGCCCGCTCCCTGGAAGATTTGCGCATACCCCCGGCCAATCGCCTGGAGTCCCTGCGTGGGGATCGCGCGGGGCAGTACAGCATCCGCATCAATCGGCAGTGGCGCATCTGCTTCGTCTGGAGCGACGGGAATGCGGATGCCGTCGAGATCGTCGATTACCATTGACATTGAGGAGCGACATGACCCCTGTCATCGACAACATACACCCCGGCGAGGTGCTGCTCGAAGAGTTTCTGATACCCATGGGCGTCAGCCAGAACGGGCTGGCGCGTGACATCGGGGTTCCACCGCGGCGCATCAACGAGATTGTCCACGCTCAGCGCGCCGTCACCGCCGATACGGCCTTGCGCCTGGCGCGGTACTTCGGGACATCGGAGGAGTTCTGGATGGGTCTCCAGGCGGACTACGACCTTGAGGAGGCTCGCAAGCGCCTGGGCGAGCGTCTGGAGCAGGACGTCAGGCCGCGGGCGGCTTGAACTGCCCTGTGAGTGTCGTCCGCGTGGCGGGTGGTGGCGCTCGTGACACCGCTTCGGCTGTGTTCAGCAAGGAAAGACCCGATGGGTTGGGCTAGTAAGGGCGGGATGGCTGGAAAATAAATCCGTCCCCTTTCTTCGCGTGTCCCCTTTTACTCCGTCCCCTTTTACTCCGGACGACTTTGCAGTCGTCCTCTTCCACCGTCCCGACGGCCAACGGCAGAATGCGGCACTGACTTTCCCGATCCGCCCGCCCCCTGATGAGAAAAGGCACGAGTCAAGACCTGATAAACATCTAGCCGACCCCGCCCGCGGGCCTACAGTTAAGGTAGAAGAAAACACCAGAGCTGGAGACCCGGCAGGAGGAGTCGACGATGAAACTCTACGGCGGAATCGATCTGCATTCCAACAATAGCGTCGTGGCCCTTTTGGACGAAGAAGACCGCGTGGTCTATCGCAAGCGGTTGGCGAACGACGCGGCGCTGGTGCTGGAATCCTTGGCACCGTATCGCGAAGCGATCACGGGACTGGTGGTGGAATCGACGTACAACTGGTACTGGCTGGTCGATGCCTTGATGGATGCGGGCTATCGGGTGCACTTGGCCAACACCGCGGCGATCGTGCAGTACAGCGGGCTGAAGTACAGCGACGACGATTCCGACGCCGCCTGGTTGGCCAAGCTGCTGCGTCTTGGGCTGTTGCCGGAGGGTTATATCTACCCCAAGGAACAGCGTGCCGTGCGCGATCTGCTGCGACGGCGCAGTCGCCTGGTCCAGCAACATACGGCCAACGTCCTGGCGGTGCAGAACCTGTTCTCGCGCAACCGCGGGCGCTCGCTGAGCGCCAATGCGATCCGACGCCTGACGACCGAGACCGTGGGCGAGTTGCTGCCGGATGTGCACTTGGCCCTGGCGGTGCAGAGCACCCTGCTGGCCATGCGCGGCCAAGAGGCGGCGATCGATCTGTTGGAGCGCGAGGCCTGCGCGCAAGTCAGAGGCCGGCCCGAGTACCGGCATCTGCTCGGCACCAGCGGCATTGGTCAGGTGCTGGGGTTGACGATCCTGTTGGAGACCGGACCCATCGAGCGCTTTGCCCGGGTCGGCAACTACGCTTCCTACTGTCGCCTCGTCGGCAGCGAGCGGCTCTCCAACGGCAAACGCAAGGGCCGGGGCAACACCAAGAGCGGCAACAAATATCTCGCCTGGGCCTATCTGGAGGCGGCCAACTTCGCGGTACGCTACAACCCCGCGATCAAGCGTTACTACCAGCGCAAGCGCGCGCGGACCAATGGCGTAGTCGCCATCAAGACGGTGGCGCACAAGCTGGCACGGGCCTGTTACTACATGCTGCGCGAGGGGACCGACTTCGATGTCAATCGGGCCTTCGCCTGAAGGGCTATGGGCGATGCGCCGGTGAGCCAGGACAAGGGGTTGGCGGACAGCCTCCAGACCTGATTGGCCGCCGGCACATCTCCCGCCGACATTCGTCAGGGAGCAACGGTTGTGACCGAGACGCCTCCGCCATCGAGCCAGCACGGGGTTGGACGGTGCCGACATGGCACCGAGCCAGCGATCTGTGAATCCGCGGCCCGGTGGGTGCGGGGCGGGGACGCCTGGATTTTAGGGATCCGCGCCCCCGCCCCGCACCCACCTCCGTGGTCCACTTGGACCTTGGTGGGGCACCGACGATTTTCCGGGGCTCGCAAGAGCCAGGGGCCGGGTGTCTACTCCCAACGGAGCAGCCCCACCGCCTTGATCCAGAAGGGTGACTGGCGCGGATCGGAGTGAATCCGCGACCTTTCAACGAGAACCGCGGGCGCGTTGACGGTACCAAAGTGGCACTTCCCGACCGACACGAGCGTGCATGGGTGCGAGAAAAGAGGTCGCGCCATTGATCGGGGTCAGCTAAATGGTGACCCCGAGGTTTCCCCGGGGGATTGAACATCCTACCCTGACCCCGCTCGGGCGACCGCGCCTTCATCCTGCCGGCGAGGGGTCTCCCGCGGCATCGATGCGATCGTCCGCGCGTTCAGCCTGCGCCTGCACCGCCGTCAACCAGACCTCGCCGTTGTCATCGTCGAGCAGGGCTTCGCCGAGCTGCTCGAGAGTCTCCGGCGCCCGAATCAGCGCCAACAGCACAGCGGCGCGCTCGGCGACCGCATCCCCGAAGCGCCGCCGAGCTTGGCGCTGCAGCAATGCACGTTCGGATTCCAGACCCCGCTCCAGACCCCGTTCCAGACCCCTCTCCAGACCCCGTTCCATCCCGCGCTCCATCCCGCGTTCCATCCCCTTCCGAATGCCGATTCGCTCGGCCGTGGTCACGTATCGCATTTGCTCCGCCTCTTCGATGGCTTGAATGGCCCGATGGTAGTCGTCCTCCAGCGGCGCGGGCAACGTCATCACCCAATCGATGAAGGCATACAGACTCAGCACCTCGTCGCGGCTCAGGCCGAAACGGTACAGCCGCCGGGTCAGCCCGATCTTGCGATCCAGCCGCGCGGTCGGGTCGCGTTTGGTCGCGGTGGCGGCCAACTGCGCCAGGACGACCAGCGCGAACGGATTGGTACTGGCCTCCAGCTCGGCCGTGCGGGACTTGAAATCCAGCAACTTCACGACCGGAAACACCAGCACCGCCTCGCAGCCCCAGAGGGCATGACGATAGTGCTCCGGGCGCCAGTCGCGCCGCTCATCGGCCAGGATCACCAAGGTCGCGACCGGACGATCGTAACGGTCCATCAGCCGCGAATGGTAGGTATAGAGCCGCCGCGCAAACCCCGGATCCGGCTCGCCCTGCACCTCGGTGTGGATCAGCACCCAGGTCTCCTCGCCGCCCGTGCGCCAGACCTTGACCAGCTTATCGACATACCGTCGCCCGACTACGGCGCGGCGCGTGACCTTCTGCAGCTCCTTGTCGAGAAACTCGAAGCCGCGCGACCAGTCGATGTCGGCCGCGATCCTCGGGAAGAAGAATTCCAGAAACGGACGCTGCCAGCGATCGAGCAGATCCTTCCAGGGGGAATCATAATCGTCGCGATCGGCGGTGGGCTTGCGCATGGGCCTCTCCGTAGCGTGTTCGTATCGTCGCGAATTTTACCCGATCGCACACGAGAAGGCGATTTCCGGGACTGCATCGACCAACAAGGGGCGACTTTAGTCGCCCGGTAACCATTGGAGGCATGCACGGCCGGGATGCTCATTCCCGGAAATCGCCTAAAGTCTCCGCGTCGTCAGCCCACCGCCAAGCGGCATGATCGTGCAGCGCGATCGTCCCCGGAGCGCGGAGCGCGAAGACGTCGACGCCAGCTCTGAATCCCAACCGGCTCCTCAAAAACGATTCCCCATCGGTGTACCATGCCCCCCGACTCGCACGGAGCGTACGCCCATGTTCACGTCCTCGGATCGACCGGATTTCCGCCCTGACCTGCAAGGATTGCCCGCCATCGCCATCCTCCTCGTTGTCCTCGCGCATGCGAACGTGCCGTTCGCACAAGGCGGCTTTATCGGTGTCGATGTCTTCTTTGTCCTCTCCGGCTACTTGATCAGCGGACTCCTGATCCGCGAGCTTCGCCAAACCGGCTGCATCCGCTTTCTGCGCTTTTACGCCAGGCGGCTGAAACGCCTTCTGCCCGCCCTCGCGGCGATGCTCGTCGTCGGCACGGCCGCTGCGCTCTGGCTCCTGTCGGATCTTGAAGCGCGTGCGCAACTGGCTTCCGCACCCTTCGCCGCTGCATGGTCCAGCAACCTCTACTTCGCCTTCCTCGGCGTGGACTACTTCAACGAGCTGGCCGCTCGAGATCTCTTCCTGCACACCTGGTCTCTCGGTGTCGAGGAGCAGTTCTACATCATCTGGCCGCCGATCCTGTTCGGGCTCTTCCTGATCGCCCGCGGCGACACGCGTTTCGCGCATCGACACGGCGTCTGGTGGTGGGGCCTGGGATTGCTCCTCGTCGCCAGCCTCGCCCTCGCACTGATCTGGACATCCACGACACCCGGCTTCGCCTTCTACCTGATGCCCTCGCGCATCTGGCAGTTTGCACTCGGTGCTGTCGTCTTCCTGGCCCTGTCCGAGACATCACCACTCAACGCGCCACGCGTCGCGGACCATCCACGCATCCGGTCACTTCTACCCTCCGGGATCATCGCCCGGGCGGCGCTCGGCTGCGGACTGGCCATGATTGCGGGGAGCGCCCTGTTTCTGCATCCGCAGCTCGGCTATCCGGGGTTCTGGGCGCTCATCCCCTCATTGGGAACCGCCCTCGTCATCGCCGCCGGACACGCTCTGGCCGGAGGGCAGGTCGGGCCGCTCGCCCATCCCGTGCTCGTCTGGTTGGGCGATCGCTCCTACTCCTGGTATCTGTGGCATTGGCCGGTGCTGATGCTCGGCTTCTCCCTCGGCTTCGAAGGTCAACCCATCCCGACTCTGGGTCTGGTGCTGCTGTCCCTCCTGGCCGCGATCCTCAGCTACCGCTTGGTCGAGTACCCCATCTGGAAAGGCCGTTTCAGTCACGCGGAACCGCGAAGGGTTCTTCTTATCAGCCTCTTGATCATGGCCGCCC
Source organism: Thiocapsa sp. (assembly GCF_018399035.1). GTDB lineage: Bacteria > Pseudomonadota > Gammaproteobacteria > Chromatiales > Chromatiaceae > Thiocapsa. Next base: position 1,068,446 of record NZ_CP073760.1, on the reverse strand, counting down.
TGATCGCCGTGCTCTTCCATCTCTGGCGCGGACTTGCACCGAAGGCCGACGATATGCCGGGTGCGAACATGACCGAATGGCAGACGGATCTTCCGGTGATCTACCGGATGCCCTGCGATGCCTGGTACCACCACGCCGATGTGGAGCCCTGCATCTTCGGACCGGACGACGCGCCCCGCACCGTTGTTCTGGTGGGGGACAGCATCCTGGCACAATGGTTTTCGATGGTGCCGGCCCTGTTTCCGGCACCCGCTTGGCGCATCGTCGTCTTGACGAAATCCGCCTGCGCGATGGTCGATGAAGACTATTTCTACCCGAGGATCGGACAGGTCTACACTGTCTGCAACGAATGGCGCGACGCGGTCCTGGCAGAGATCGAGCGTATCCGACCGGAGGTGGTGATCACGGGCAGCGCAGCCACCTACGATTTCACCGAAACCCAGTGGATTGAAGGGAGTGCCCGCGTGTTTTCGCGGCTCAGCAACGCGGCAGAGAACGTCGTCGTTGTTCCCGGAACACCGAGCCTGCCCTTCGATGGCCCCGGTTGTGTGGCGCGAAACCTGTCGTCGGACGGAAAGATCGGCCGCACTGCCTGTCAGGCGACGGATCGCCGACGGCTCGTCGAGCGGTCCACGCGCGACCTCAGCCAGGCTGTCGAGCGCTTCGGCAATGTCCACCTTCTCGACTTGAGCGAGATTGTCTGTCCCGCCGGGATCTGCAACGCCGTCACCGAGGATGGTTTGCTGGTTTTTCGTGACAGTCAACACCTAACGGATCGCTTCGTGCGTGCGATGATTCCGATAGTTCGAGACAAGCTGGATGCTGCCGTTCGGACCGGAGGGTCGCTAGACGAGGTGTCAGAATGAGACCGCCGAGAGGTTGTTTAGCCCGCTTCTCTACGATCTTTCCGCGCTCGCCACCCTTCTGTGGGTGTTAAAGTGGGCGGGGTTATAAAAATCCAATCCGAACTTGCCACCCAGTTCGCGCGACGCGCATCAGGGCTTTCACACGGCTGGCAAAAAGGGGCATGAGCAGGCAACCGGGTTTCAGACTCCCAAGACGTCACCTAACACCTCACCGACCGCAACGGCACGACAGATGGACTCCAAAACCTTCGCCCTCATCGGCGCCGCCGGCTTTGTTGCACCGCGCCACATGCGCGCTATCAAAGACACCGGCAACCACCTGATCGCAGCGCTCGACCCCAACGACAGCGTCGGCGTCATCGACAGCTATTTCCCGACCGCGGATTTCTTTACCGAGTCCGAGCGCTTCGACCGCCACATCGACAAACTCCGCCGCAAAGGCACGCCTGTCGACTACGTCAGCATCTGCTCGCCCAACTACCTGCACGACGCCCACATCAGGCTCGCCTTGCGCAACCGCGCCAACGCCATCTGCGAAAAGCCCCTTGTACTCAACCCCTGGAACATCGACGGTCTGCAAGAGATCGAGGCAGAGACGGGAGCACGCATCTACAACATCCTGCAACTGCGCCTGCACCCCAGCATCATCGCGCTGAGAGAGTCCGTCCAAGCCGCCGGCGACCGTATGCACCAGGTCGAGGTCACCTACATCACCTCGCGCGGCAAGTGGTACCAGCGCAGTTGGAAGGGCGACATCGAAAAATCCGGCGGCATCGCCACCAACATCGGTGTTCACTTCTTCGACATGCTCGCCTGGGTCTTCGGCAACGTCCGCTACAGTACCGTCCACCTAAATCGCGAAGACTGTGCGGCCGGGCACCTTGAGCTCGCGCATGCGCACGTACGCTGGTTCCTGTCGGTCAACGCCGAGCACCTGCCAGAGGCCCAGCGCGCCCAGGGCCAGCGTACCTATCGCTCGATCACACTTGACGGCGAGGAAATCGAGTTCTCCGAAGGCTTTACCGACCTGCATACCGACAGCTATCGCCACATCCTAGCCGGGGAGGGCTTCGGCGTGGATGCTGCGCGGGCAGCCGTCGAGACCGTCTATCAGATCCGAAACGCCGCCCCCCAAGGTCTGCAAAGCGACTATCATCCGTTCTGTAAGCAAGCACGCTGAGACCCGTGAGCATGGACTTCACCGCCCACCCCACCGCCATCATCGACGCAGGCGCCCAAATCGGGGTGGGTAGCCGCATCTGGCACTGGGTCCATGTGTGTGCCGGCGCACGCATCGGCCGAGGCTGCTCGCTGGGGCAGAACGTTTTCATCGGCAACCGCGTTGTCATCGGCGACAACGTCAAGATCCAAAACAACGTCTCCGTCTACGACGGCGTCACCCTGGAAGACGACGTCTTCTGCGGCCCCAGCATGGTCTTCACCAATGTCTACAACCCGCGCTCGGCCGTTTCCCGCAAACACGAATACCGTCCCACGCTGGTTCGGCGGGGCGCTACGCTCGGCGCCAACTGCACCATTATCTGCGGCGTGACCATTGGCGAACATGCCTTCATCGGCGCGGGCGCCGTCATCACCAAAGACATCAAGCCCTATGCTCTGATGACCGGCTTACCGGCGCGTCAGACCGGATGGATGAGCGCCCATGGTGAACGCCTGCACCTCCCGCTCGCGGGAAGCGGGCACGCCGTTTGCCGCGCCAGCGGGCAAGCGTATCGGCTGGACCACGGCCAGTTGGAGCCACAATGACCGAGTCCCTGGGGGATGCGCGGAGACGATGCCGGCTGCTGATCCGCCAAGTGATGCTTGGCCAAACGCCCCTGCGAGCGCAACAGGGAATACATAACTCCTGAATGACTTTTCATCCACCAGAAGCATGGAATACGACCTTCAAAAGCGACGTCCTCCGACTCGTTTCCGGGACTGGCCTGGCCCAGATCATTGCCCTACTTGCCGCGCCGATCCTAACGCGCCTCTATGCCCCTGAAGCCTTCGGCGTCGGCGCGCTATTCGCTTCCCTCACCGGCATCCTCGGCGTGGTCGCTTGCATGCGCTATGAGCTGTCGATCGTGCTGCCGGACAACGATAGGGAGGCCGCCAACCTGCTAGCAGTCAGTCTCGTCTTCACAGTCCTGATGACTCTCCTAACGCTACTGCTCGTCTGGTCTAGCGGTTCCGACATCATCCGCTGGATCCGGATGCCCGAGTTGGCCCCCTACCTCTGGCTGGTGCCGGTCACGGTATTGGTTAGCGGCCTCTTCACGGCGCTGAATTACTGGAATACCCGGACCAAACACTTTACGCGTTTGTCCATCGCGCGGGTGACCAGCGCCCTGGCGAATACTTCTGGCAGCCTGGGTGCGGGCCTCGCTGGCCATGCGACGGGAGGTGCTTTGATTGCTGCAAATCTCGGCGGTCAAGCAGTGGCAACGAGCGTCCTGGGCGGGCAGATCTGGCGCGACAACGGTCGGTCCATACTCGCTTGCATCACCTGGCAAGAGATGTGGGCTGGCCTAAAACGGCACCGCAAGTTTCCGCTCTATGGCAGTTGGGCCGGTTTGTTGAATACAATCTCCTGGCAACTCCCAGTGTTGATGCTGGGCGGGTTCTTTTCCCCCGCCGTGGCAGGTTTCTACGCTTTGGGGTTCCGTATCCTTCAGATGCCGATGAGCCTGATCGGCGGCGCAATCTCACAGGTCTTTCACCAGCGGGCGGCAGAGGCGCATAACGCCGGACAGTTAGGACCTTTGGTAGAAGCTTTGTTCAAGCGGCTCTTCTTGGTTGCACTTCTTCCGACGCTGATGCTTACGATCATTGGGCGCGATCTATACGTCGTGGTTTTTGGTGAACGATGGGCGGAAGCCGGCGTCTACACTCAGATTCTTAGCATCTGGTCTCTCGTCTGGTTCGTGTCGAGTCCGATGAGCAATCTATTTGGTGTACTGGGACGGCAAGAGCAGGGGCTAAAGATCCAGATTCTTATCTTCTCGTCGCGTTTTGTTGCTCTAGCGGTAGGCGCTCTGCTTGATAGCGTCATTATTGCACTCGTTCTGTTTTCATTGTCGGGCGTGGCTGTCTATGGTTATCTCATGGCTCTCGTTCTTCACCACGCCGACGTACGCGTTAAGTCTCTCGTCCCATTTATCAAGGATACTTTGCTGCAAACCGCTCCGCACTTTGCTATCGCATTGGCTTTTGCGTTGATTCTGAAAGATTCTATACTTGTACTCTGGGCGGCGGCTATGTTAACCGCGCTTTTCTTTTGGTCATATCGATTCCAGTTTATCGATAAAAATACATCGAGCCGATAACTTGTATGACAAAAAGATATCTAAATTCTCAGTGCCGCAACGGCGTGGTATATAAATATAGTGCGGAGTGGACAAGGCGACTTGAGAGTTTGCAGCATTGGGAGTTCTACTGGTTCCAACAGAAGCTGATGGAGGGGCTTTCTCGGAATGAAAAAGACGAGTCCATTTTAGAGATTGGAGTAGGTAGTGGATTCGCAGCAAACTATTGTCGTAGTAAGGGTTTTCATGTATCCACGCTCGACATCGATCCAGAGAAGAAACCAGATATCGTTGCAAACGCTGTTGACTTTGATTTCCAAGAAAAATACGACCACCTAATGGCGTTTGAGATTATGGAGCACATGCCATATCAAGAGTTTGAGAAGATTGTCCGCAAGATCCCGCTGTTTATTAAGCGCTATGCTTTCATTTCTTTACCGAGAAACGAAATTTCGCTATTCAACTTTAATCTTAAAATACCGCGCCTTCCGGTTCTCAACTGGGATTGGCGAATACTATCAGGCAAGATCCGCACTGAAGCACATCACTGGGAGCTGGATCACGGAAATACGACAACCGAGCGCGTTGAGAGTCTTTTTGACGACGTTGGTTTGAAGATAGAGAAGCAATTGGCGCATAGGTATATTAGATTTTACGCGCTGCAAGTCGATTGATTACGCTCTAAATATGACTCCAGCTTGCAGAAGTGACGGATAACAAAAATGGTTGGTTTTAAGTACTCCCGGCTCTTTAACCCTCGCGCGTACGCCCGATTCGGGGTTTCTTTGGCCAATCGATATGTCCTGGATAAGTTGGAACGTTTACTTATACCGATTCCGGATGAACCGCTGCGTCACCCACCGATCTTCTTCCTCGGTGCCCCGCGCTCGGGTAGCACGCTGATGACTCAGGTCATTACTGATGCACTGGATCTGGGATATATCAGTAATCGCCATTGTCAGTGGTTTGGCGCGCCGGCCTTGGCTGAGCGGTTGCTCCACCCAACTGCCGGAAGACCAATCTCCGACTATCGGTCCGTACAGGGCGTTACCAAAGGCTCTTATGCCCCTGCGGAGTGTGGCGAGTGGTGGTACCGCTTTTTTCGCCGCCGTCCACCCTATGTCACATTGAACGAGGTCGATCCACGCAAGATGCGGCGCTTTCGCCAGTCCGTCGCGGCCCTGACAAACGCCTTCGATCGTCCAATTCTGTTCAAAAACCTTTATGCATCGCTACGCATTCAGGCTATCGCGCACTATCTACCGGAGAGCCTTTTCATCGTGACTCATCGCGATGAGGTCGATAATGGTCATTCGTTGCTTGACGCCCGTTATCAGAGATTTAGTAACTACGAGGCCTGGCTGTCAGTGGAACCACCCCAGACTGAGGTGTTGAAAACCCTGCCGGTCCATCAGCAGGTGATTGAACAGATCCGTCATATACATGAGGCCATAGAACGCGACCTAGAGATTGGCCGGGTGCCTGCGTCACGTCGGCTTGACCTGAGTTACGAGGAGTTTTGCGCGAACCCGTCTAGGAGCGTCGGCGCATTGCTGGCATTTCTCGCGTCAAATGGCTACAAGGCCGAGCTGCGAGGCGATGTCCCCCTTAGGTTCAAACGCGGGACGGAGATACGGATCGACAGCACCGTCTACGTTGCAATGGCAGACTATGCACAGCGGTCTTAACTCCGTCGATGCGTTATGGATAACGACACGACGTGGTTATAGCAGAAGCCGCGCATCGAAGACGTCGCGAAGTTGCGGGGGTCTGCAACGTGGCTTCAGGAGCGAGGCTTGGGGGTCTGAAAATTTCTATTGCCGGCGCTGATCGGAGACGGTGGTCAGGACTATTGTCGGAATGCACAGAAAGCGACGACTCTGTTAATCGATGTACCGATATATCTGAACTTCGGCGATTGAAGGCTGCCGAGATTCTGCGAATATTGAAACAAACGGTCGCTGATTCCGTACATTACATTGTGTCTTAACGAGATTATCTTGAAGGACAAATATAGGCAACTGTGTCTTACTGAACCATCCATCCCGATTTTCTCTCGGGACTGGTGGTTGGATGCTGTAGCGGGTGCCGACCATTGGAACGTAGCGCTCGTAGAGCAAGGCGATAGGATTGACGCGGCCTTGCCTTACGTTATTATTAAGTATCAAGGATTTATCTTGCTGGCCCATCCACCGCTGACGCAGACTCTCGGGCCATGGTTGCGGGAGAGCGACGCGAAATATACGAAACGCCTCAGCCAAGAAAAGGATCTGCTCGAGGCATTGATCGCCGGCCTTCCGAACTTCCATTATTTTTCCCAGAACTGGCATCACGCGCGGACGAATTGGCTCCCATTTTATTGGCAAGGTTTCAGTCAGACTACCAGGTATACCTACCGCCTTCTCGATATCTCAGATGAGCACCTCCTTTGGAACGGACTTCAGGCAAATATCCGAACAGATATTAGAAAAGCGCGTGATCGATTTCGACTGACTATCAGGACCGGGGTTGATATCGACGATTTTCTAAGTCTGAATCTCCAAGTCTTCCAGCGACAGAGAAAATCGTTGCCTTATTCGAAGGATCTTGTGCGGCGACTTGATCGGGCGTGCCATGAGAGGAACGCGCGTCGCATATTTATCGCCGAAGATGAGGCAGGGCGTTATCATGCGGGCGTTTACCTTATCTGGGACCAGAACAGCGCCTACTACCTCATGGGTGGTGGTGATCCTGCCCTACGGAACAGTGGTGCCACTAGCCTTTGCATGTGGGAGGCTATCCGTTTCGCGGCGACGGTCACGAAGAGCTTCGATTTCGAAGGCTCTATGATCGAGCCAGTGGAACGATTCTTCCGGGCGTTTGGTGCGGTTCAGACCCCTTATTTTTCTGTATCAAAAACACCGTCGCGGCTGTTGAGGGTACATCGATGCATTCGTAGTTTTTTGCAGAAAGTGCGGTGAAAATCTACGATCAAGACCTCGGACGGACTAGATTTCCTCACAGTCTCTTTTGCCGTGGACCTGTCAATAGGGGTCCCACACCCAATAACATCGACGTTATTGTGACCTGTGCCGACTGGACCCAAGACGATATCCAACCGCGCGCGCAGGCGCAGCTTGATCGTACAACCGATTTTCGGATTGGTGCCGACACATGACGCTTATCGTCGAGACTCCAGGCACCCACCCCGCAGAGCGGGACTATATCCTTGGCGTCATCCTTGGGGACTTCCTCGGCATATCGTGGCAGCGGGCCGCTTCTACCGATGGCGATGCGCATCTCCGATTGCGGGGCGATGACAGCGAGATTGTCCTGCCCGATATATTTTTCTCCCAGTCCGACCCTGCCTGGCTCACGGCGGCAACACTGCCGCGATTGCCCCTGGCGACCTGGGGTACTCGCGAGTTGGCAGTGAATATTAGTCTTACCGAGCCGGTCGTCCCGGTGATCTGCGGCGCGGCACACCCGATCCTTCGCCGGTCCGGTCAGACGATCGAACTCCCCATCGACATTTTTGGCTCAGCGTTCTTCATGCTTTCCCGCTACGAAGAGGCTATCCTCCCCGACCGCGACAACCATAATCGCTTTCCGGCGATGGCCTCACTCGCAAACCGTGCGGGGTTTCTCGGTCGGCCGATCGTCGATGAATACGTCGAAGTCCTGTGGGCGGCGATGCAACAGCTCTGGCCGAGCCTGAAGCGTAAACCTCGTGCTCCGCGTACCCTGGTGAGTCATGACGTGGACTGTCCCAGCCGCGATGTATTTGCGTCCCCGTTTCAGGTGCTGCTTCGGAGTGGCGCGGATCTTCTCAAACGGCGCGATCTTGCTAATGCCGTTCGTCGACCTTGGCGCTGGATCGCCAGTGGGCAGCGCATTCGCGGGAGCGATCCCGACAACACTTTCGACTGGCTCATGGATCAGTCCGAACACCATGGACTGACTAGTGCGTTTTATTTTATGTCCAGACGCACTCACGCTAGATTCGATGTGGGCTATAGGTTGGAGCATCCGGCCATCCGTCAACTGTTGCGCCACATCCATGTGCGTGGTCACGAGATCGGTTTGCATCCCAGTTACAATAGTTACCATAATCCGCTAACCATCGAGGCCGAAGCCACCCGGCTTAAGGGCGTCTGCGCGGAGGAAGGGATCGAGCAAGCCGAATGGGGTGGGCGCATGCACTATTTGCGCTGGGAAATGCCGACGACCTTGCTCGGTTTGGAACAAGCGGGCATGACCTACGATAGCACCCTGAGCTACGCCGACCGCCCCGGCTTTCGGTGCGGGACGTGCCACGAATATCCCGCCTTCGACCCTGTGCGAAGCCAAGCCCTCAAACTGCGCATCCGCCCACTGATCGCGATGGAATGTACTGTGATGGCCGAGCGCTACATGGGCCTTGGCACGACGGCAGCGGCTTACGAGGCATTCATGAAACTCAAGCGTGCCTGCGAGACTGTTGATGGTGACTTCACGCTGCTCTGGCACAATACTCAGCTTGCTAGTCCGCAGGAACGCGAGTTGTACCAGGCCATTATCGTTTAGGCTTCAATGGCCACAATCAAATACTCGATGAAGACCTTACCTATGAAAATCGTCGTTGTCATCGGCGCCCGTCCACAGTTCATCAAAGCCGCCGTAGTCTCGCGTGCTCTGCGTGAGCATTGCGCGGATGCGTGCGAGGTTCTCATCCATACCGGACAGCATTTCGATGCCAACATGAGCGAGGTCTTTTTTGATGAACTGGAGATCCCGCGTCCGGACTACCATCTTGGTATCGGCGGGGGCACCCATGGTCAGAATACGGGCCGGATGATCGAGGCCATCGAAACGGTCTTGCTCGCTGAGCGGCCGGACTGGGTATTGGTTTACGGCGACACCGACTCCACGCTCGCGGGCGCCCTGGCGGCGGTCAAGCTCAATGTCCCGATCGCGCACGTCGAGGCAGGTTTGCGATCATTCAATCGGCATATGCCGGAGGAAATTAACCGGATCCTTACCGATCATGCTGCTAATTTGCTATTCACACCGACCGCGACTGCCGTGCTGAATCTGCGGGCCGAAGGCATCGCGGACGAAAGGATACGTCCGGTCGGCGATGTGATGTACGATGCTTCGCGGTACTATGCCATGAAGGCGGAGCAGGGTAGTGTGATCCTGGACCGGTTGCATCTCACTCACGGCGGCTATGTGCTGGCGACCGTCCACCGCGCGGGTAACACCGACGATCCGGAACGGTTGGATGCAATCATGCGCGGGCTCATGCTGGCGGCCCGAGAGCGCCCGGTAGTCTTGCCGCTGCATCCGCGTACCCGAGCTGCATTGCTTCGCGCGGATCTTTTCCAGCAGGTGGCCCACACTCTGTTGCTTTGCGATCCGCTTGGATACCTGGATATGGTGATGTTGGAGAAGCACGCTGCGGTCATTGCGAGCGATTCCGGTGGGGTGCAAAAAGAGGCGTTCTTCCATCGGGTTCCCTGCGCGGTCTTGCGGGAGGAGACCGAGTGGGTGGAACTGGTTGAGTCTCATGCGGCGGTGCTGGCCGGCACGACACCACAGGCGATCTATGAGGCAATCGTGTGGGGTCTGGATGCATCAGATCTCGGAATGGCTTTGTTCTTTGGTAGCGGGGACGCTGGTCCTAAGATTGCTGAGATACTGTGCGGAGTCTAACGGTGTCTCTCCACGAGGTCAGTGTTCGTACGACTATTTGAGGGCCGCTCGTAATCATTTATGTGACATTGGATCATCTTGATTAGATGCCTGATACAACTCAGAGCGCTTCGGTTATTTTTCATCATCCAGGGCCTGTTATGGCTGATGGACGTTCCGGTAGCCAGGTCCGTCCGTACCGTCTATTGGAGGCTTTTTATGAAACAGGCTTTGAAGTAGAGGCTGTCGTCGGTTATGGCGCGGAGCGTCGACGCGCAATTAACCGCATCATCACTGATTTGGAAAACGGCCGACGTTTTGATTTTTTGTATTCAGAGTCGCGCTCTATTCCAACGCTACTTACTGAGCGGAACCGCTTTCCTGCTTATCCGATCACGGATTTTTGGTTTCTTAGGAAGGTTCGCGCAGCCAAGATTCCCGTAGGCCTATTTTATCGTGATGTCTTCTGGCGGTTCAAAGCCTACCGAACCATGCTACCATTGGTGGGAAGAATGTTGACGGTTCCGCTCTATTGGTATGATTGGTGGTGGTATCGCCAAGTCGTTACTCATCTATTTCTACCCTCAAGAGGCATGGCGGAACACTTGCCAACAGCTTGGCCAGCCTCGCGACTCAGCGCCTTGCCGCCAGGGTGTATTCCACCTGCCCGAGAACATACGCAGGTATCCCAGCGTAAACAATCCGAAAATTTAAAGTTGCTTTATGTTGGTGGCGTTCAACCTCCGACTTACGATCTAACCCCGTTATTTGAGTGCGTTGCACAAGTCACCAATGTGAGTCTTATCGTTTGTTGTCGACTGGGTGAGTGGGTTAAATGGAAAGATCATTATGCGCATCTGGTTGACGGCCGCGTTGAGGTAGTGCATGTCTTCGGGGGCGCATTAGCTGATCTATACTCAAGCGCTGATGTCTTTGCCTTGCTGCGCAACCCAGATGCATACTTGGACTTCGCGGTCCCCGTTAAGCTCTTTGAGGCAATAGGCTACGCTTTGCCAATTGTGACGACAGCTGGTACAGAAGCGGCACGGCTAGTCGCTAAACAGGATCTTGGTTGGGTGGTCGAAAATGCTTCGGCGCTGGTGGCGTTGCTGAAAACACTTGCTGAAGACCGAGAGTTGGTGCGGGAGAAGCAGGCATCGGTCGTGTTGGCCGCTCAGCAGCAGAGTTGGCGGTCGAGAGTTGAGGAGATTGCATGTCAACTCAAGGGTTATCGAATCTAGGGGCCCGAGGGTTTGCGCGAATCGATAATCTATGGATGCTGCTCCATTTAGTGACGACTCACGAGCCGGTAGCGCCCTTTTATCTATGATGTTTTTGGGGGCACCTTTAATAAAAGCGTATTCTTATTTAGCTGATTAATATGATATCCTGGTCCCGAACTCTTGAAAAACACGAAGAAGCGAAACTCCGTCCTAAGCTTTATGCCTGGGCTTCACATTGAAGTGCTACGGTCCGTAGTACTACCGGTTTCCGGAAGTTAGGAGCTTGGCGACCATGGACAATGGTCAAAGTCCAGTCTTCAAGGGAAAGTCGAATTGAACCTCATAGTAGTCTGTAGTCTGCAGATGCGTCCAGCGCCAGATACGCGGGGGCGGTACTCCAAACCGCAGTCTTGATGTCGTGAAGCTCAGCTGCCGCTTGGGGAGTCGTCGGAGTTCGTGGTCGGTCGCATCTTATCCGACTCGGTCGATGTGGCATCGATCTCGCGACGCGAGCGCAGGATCTTCATGTTGCGGCCAAGGACAGTAACTCGCCATACCGTGCAGCGATGGTTCCCCAGTCGAACACCTCGGCGCAGTTTCTGCGAGCGTTTGCCGCGTAGCGATCGCGTCGGATCGGATCAGCGAGCAGGTCGGCGATGGCGTCGGCAAGCTCCACGGGATTTCGCGGGTTGATTAAAACTCCGTTGTTTTCATCGAGAACGATATCCCGAACCGCGGGCACGTCGCCGCAGATCACCGGGCAACCGCAACCCATCGCTTCGACGAGAACCAGCCCGAATCCCTCTTGATCGCCGCTGTCTGCAACCATGAATGGGGCGACGAAGAGGGTCGCGCTGCGCAAGAAGGCGGGCAAATCGGATTGCGGCACCATTCCTTCAAAGTCGACGTGGTCGCTGATTCGCAGAGACGCGGCAAGCTCTCGCAGCTCGGTCTCCAGCGGGCCGCTCCCGACAATGGTGAGTCGGGTGTCTGGAAATGCCAGCAAGATCCGTGGGAGCGCCTTCAGCAGCAAACCCACACCCTTTTTTTCGACCAGGCGTCCGACGAACAGCAACTGGTTCTGTTCGCGGGGGGTGCGAGGGTCGGGCGTGAAGCGTTCGCGCAGGTCGACGCCCATAGGGATGACCGCGACCTTCTCCGGAGCGATGCCGAGCGCGAGCACCTCATCGCGCATCGCTTGGCTGACCACGCTGATCCGATGACTCGCCCGCAGTACGGCACGCTTCAGTGCGCGAAACGCTATGCCGCGCAGGGCGAACAAATCGCCGCCGTGCGAGGTACAGACCAGCGGCACCGGACGCCTGGCCAACCTGCGCGCCAGCAACGCCACAAGACCCTGCGGAATCAGCCAGTGGGCGTGAATCAGATCCCAGTCGTCATGGCGCAGAACGCGGATCAGCGCCCATAACTGGCCGATCAGGAAGGGTGGTACCAGCAGATAGTTCAGCGGGTTGGCTCGTAGTCGGTTGAGGATGCCGCCCCCATGGCTGGCGAGGTTCTCTCGGCTCCGGATGAAGTAAGGAAAGCGGATGACGCGCAGCCCGTCCAAGGTCTCGTGCTCCAGGCTGCCCGGAGCACGCGGCGTCAGCACGGTGATGTCAAAGGTGTCGGTGAGGCGTCGACTCAACTCGAAGACGAACGGCGGCTCCACATCATCCCGCCAGCGCGGGAAGGTCGAGGTCAGGACCAGCAGACGCGGTTTAGGACTTGGCATCGCAGACAGTCATTCATCTCGTTGGACGGCCTTCGCGTCGTCGGCACATGGGCATCGGACATCGTGGGAACCGCGATCCTCAATCCCCCTCGCGATAGTTCAACGCCGTGATCTGTTCTGAAATCAGCCCCATCATAAAGACGATGATCGCCGCGGTGAGCAGTAAGGCGCTCATGTTGGTGAATCGACCAAGGGTCAGAAAGGTATAGAGATAATAGCCGATCCCGGTCGCGAAGAAGGCTGCGCTGACCGGGAAAAAGAGCTTCAGCGGTGAGTAGAGCGTCGCGACCTTGAACATGATCAGCAGGAAGCGCACGCCGTCCCGAAATGGGCGCAGGTGGCTGGTGCCTTGGCGCTTGGCGGCATGAATCGGGACATAGCCGACCGGATAACCGGACCGGAAGAACGCCATCGTGATGGTGGTGGGGTAAGAGAATCCGTTCGGCAACAGATACAGAAAGCGCTTGAACCGCTCTGCGCGGACGACGCGGAACCCGGATGTCAGGTCGTGGATCTTGTGGCCCGTGATCAGGCTTGCGAACCAGTTGTAGAAGCTGTTGGCGAGCGATCGGCCGACGCTCGCTTGAGAGCCGACCCCCCGCGCGCCAACCACCATGTCGTAGCCTTCGTCGAGTTTCGCGAGTAACTGGGGGATATCCGCCGGGTCGTGCTGGCCGTCTGCGTCCATGAAGACCAGGATCTCGCCGGCCGCGGCGCGCGCACCGGACTTGACGGCAGCGCCGTTGCCCAGGCTGTAGGGGTGCGAGATGACGTGGGCGCCGTGGGCGAGGGCGACCTCGGCCGTTTGGTCGGTCGAGCCGTCGTCGAGCAGGATCAGCTCGGCGTGAGGAAGCGTCGCGCGCAGTCGAGTCAGTAGGCCCTTGAGGGATTCGGCCTCGTTCTTGGCCGGCAGGATCACCGACAGGAGTGGCGTACCCGCTTGTTGGTATTCCGGGGGGAGAGAGTTGCTCAAGATCGCCTCGCCGATGTCTTGCGTTCTTGACCTGGTGTCGTCTTGGTGCAGCATAGGCCAAGGGTTCATTCGTTGTCACATGATATAGGCCGCAGCGCGGTACCGAGCGCAGACGAAATCCTCGGCTGGCTCGATACCGATCCCTGGTGCGGAGCCCTGGATTCCACGACGCGGGAGTGAGCGGCGCCTTATCACGGGAAATCGAACTTATGCAGGCGCGATCCGATAACGGGAGCAATGGACACTGATCCGCGAGGCTTTGCAACGTGGGCAACGACCCGATGACAGCGGTTCACCGATCAAGAGGGGAGGCGATCCTCACAGCACAGCCGCCGAATCGAGAATCGCAGACGCGGACGGCGTAGGTTGGTCCTGACCCCGAAAACGGCCCTCCAAGAATGATAAAAAAGAAGACCCCGGAACATCTTGACAGACAAGGACAGACAAGAGTCTTCCTGAGTCGATCCTTTGTGATTCACGCATGATCTCTAGGAAATCATCAAGGCGCTTCAGCCAAAGCGAACGCTCCAGTCTTGATCTCGGACTCAATTCACGTGCTTCCGCCAGAAAAGCATACACCTGGTCATACTCACCAGCATTCGCCATCAACGATAGGCCGTAGAAAAGCACATCTAGATTAGGCGATAACCTAAAAGACTCACGAAAATAGTCGTTGGCTTTCTTAATATCTCCTGTCTCCACCTCGGCAAAGGCTTTAGTCAAAATAAGTTGTGAGCGCACATTTTTGTTCTGGGCATAGGGCGGATTCTGCAGCAATGCATCCGCCATTCTGCTAAGAGCAGAATAATCTCGACTTGGGCACAGGTGAGCTGGGTCCGCATTCGCAAACTTAGCGAGTTCATACGCGGCAAGCGGCTGATAATTGGCAGTGTGTAAGACTGAAATCACCTCATTTAGAAGGCGCGGAAATTCTTCTTCTTGTCCAAGACAAAGACCAGTCCGTTGAATTTGGACAAGTGCTAAACCTGGATTCTGCTCCACTGCTGCATCCAGCACCTGTCGCGCACCCTGTAAGTCACCTTTTCTGACAAGCTGAGTAGTCAAGAACTGTGCGCCGCGTTGGGACCAAGGATTTTCGTCTAGCCATATTCTTGCATTGGGCAACGCGTCATTCCACTGCGATGTCACCTGGAAAAGGATGACCATGAAAATTAGGACATAGGACGAAATTGCAATAATGACTAGTCTGCGATAGCGCACAGCGATACAGAACAATCCGAAAATCAAAGCAAAATATAATCCAAAAGCGGGTAAGTAGTTTCGATGCGCGAAGTAGATTTCCAGACCTATAAAACTTGATTCGAGTAGATGTCCAACCAGAAAAAATGTTAGTCCGAAGAGTAGATAAGGTGCCTTTTTCCGAAGCATCAAGGCTGTGAGGATCAAAGCGATCCAAAACCCAGCCGCTAACAACGTTGATAGTGGATCTAGCCAGCCCGAAGGGACCGGCCAACGGTCAGTGAATGGTGAAACTGCGGCCGCGCGAGGAAGCAGCAGATTGCGCAAATAGTCAAGTAGGACAACTGGTTGTCCCATCATGCGCTCAAGTGGAGAAAAGTACCGATGGGGTCCGTAGCCATGCTCTAGGATTCCAGGCAAACGGATGGCGAGATAGCCTACCAGGAGTAGAGCTGGTACGACAGCCAGCAAAAGAATCAGGCTACGCTCAACTGCCCCGCGCAGCCGGTTCGCTGGTGGCACCCAAAGCCACAGGATCACAAGTGCAAACAACGACAGGAGAGCGCCGTTCTCTTTCGAAAGTGCAGCACAAAGGGTGCCAAACCCCAGGCCACAAACCAGCATGAGGCGTACTCGCCAACTCTGCCGGTCCTTGAGCAGTTGTGCCCAGACAAAGGCGGTTAAACCCATTAGGACGAAGAGAGCGGATAGGCTCGTCATTCGCTGGATCAGCATCAGATGAGTCGTCGCAAGAAATGGACTCATCCCCCAAAGCGCGGCTACGCCTAGTCCGATCCAGGAAGATACCGTTTTTTCAGGTATGCGCAGACGCGCCAGACCAACCGCCAGGAAGAAGGTCATGAGCGTTGCGAGTGCATGAACTCCAAAATTGACACTGAGCAATGCCGACATGTTCTCAGGCCAGGAAGAAGCCTGGAGAGCAAAGGTTGACAGGGACAAAGGACGTCCCAAGGGACCGGTGATTCCGGTCGAGACATAGACCAAACCAGAGTGAATATCCTGGATCTTACTCAGTCCGTCGAGACTCGGCCAATCATCGAAGAGTGCGTATCCCGGCAGGGCCAGACTGTACAACCATAGGATGAGTGCAATGGTGATCCCCAGCAACAGGATCGAAACAGATCTTACTTGAGATCGCATAGATTTCATCAGTAATCAGGCAGGAGATACTGTCGCGAATTCGGCCAGGCCACGAACGTATACAGAATAGCGATCTAGCGAATCAATGGTCCCTTCTTGTTTGCCAGCGTCGAGATCAAAAATGGGAGTCTGATAATCGGTGCCTGAATACCTTGCTTCGTCCATGAGGCAAGGTATTGGTGCCACCTAGGTTTCTCTTACCGGGTTGTGTTTCGGAAAAACGCGTTGGCGGCTACTTACAGCCCGAAGGGAGGTATTTGGATTCAAGTTCTTTGCATTTCCAGCCCTGAATCTGTGATCCAGAGATTACGGGGGAAATCTCCATTGTCTCACCGCTCAACGCACCGCTGGAGAATTCCACAGACAATACACTACTAGCAGCAGTGACCCCACCTGCCGCGATGTATTTGCCAGCCAGATCTGCTAAAGGGGTGTCATCGAACACTGCGCCTTCGGCTTGTGCAACGGCCAAGTCGGCTCGTGCCCCTCCCGTAAGCGACAATGCCTCGACCGCTTGAGCCCTAGCCGTATAATCCTGATACGCCGGCAACGCAATCGCCGCCAAAATACCAATGATCGCCACGACGATCATCAGCTCGATAAGTGTAAAACCGGATTGCTGCTTTTTCATGTTTGTACTCTCGTTGCTGTGTGATGACCCGGGCGATCCCGGCGGTTGGGTACTGCCAGTGTTCTTGCGTCGCATCCCTGGGTGTCCCGACCTAGATACAGCATCATTCGGGCCAGTCGCCGCGCTCCGGTGACGATACGGACGGCGCGCTGAGACGCCGCGCACGGCCCTAAAGGAAATCCACATCGAACACCGTGACGGCCATCACGCTTCCCCGAATCCCCGCAGCGCCCCAAGGCGTTGAAATCCCTAAAGCCGCAGGGTGATTCAGCCTTTCTCGCCCAAAGCGCGATCGATCGACCGGCGATTCTCAACCGGATGCGTGTCGCGCGTGATCCGCCGAGCGCGATCCGTAGGATCCACCCGACACGGCGACACGCCCCTCGATTTCGACCGATCGTGTCAGAATGTGACGAAACGGGGCGGGGTCGGGGTGCCGATTCTTGTCGCCCGGGCGGGTCGGGCGATCGGATGAAGACGGACGGGTTGCGGATCGCGCTGTGGGTCGAACTTGAGTCCGACTCTGCTGTGCTGCTGCTCTCGGCGGGATTCTCGGGCTGAAGCCCGACCCACATACCGCGCGCCCGGGTGCCGACAGGGCCTCAGCGGTCGGTCTGCTGCTGCAGGAGCGCCTTGAGGCGTGCGACCTCGGCGAGCGCGGCCTGCTCGCCCTCGCGCGCGGCCTGCTCCCCGGCGCGTGCGGCTTCCTTGGCTTGGCGCTCGGCTTCCGTGGCTTGGCGCTCGGCTTCCGTGGCTGCGCGCGCGGCTTGCTCGTTCGCGCGCGCGGCTTCCGTGGCTGCGCGTGCCTCGTCCAGCACGCGCTGAATCGTGCGTTGCACGCGCAGCGCCTCCTGCCGGGACTGATAGCGATGATAGTCGCGCTCTTTTTCGGAAAAGCGGCTCAAGATGCTCATGGCCTGCCTCATGATGGGATGCTGCATCCACTCGGGGAGATGCTCGGGATTGAGGTGTTCGCCGTCCTTGAGGAATTTTAGCCAACGTTCGGCGTCTGTTTCGACCCGCGGGCGGGCATCGGTTTCAGGTCTTGAGTCGTGCGAGGCCCAACGCACCGGCGGCGGGTGTTGCGCTTCCTGTCGTCGGCGCAATCGACGGGTGGGTCACGGGCCGCGGGATGATAGGGGGTAACGCGTCTCGCCCGCGACATGGCGGCGGAGGCGGCTTGCGCACCCGCACGGCCGGTCCGCCGACGCAACGCCCTTCTCTCGGACTGCTGCTCAGCCGTCTTTTTGCTGCTCCAGGAGTGCCTTGAGGCGGGCGACCTCGGCGAGCGCGGCCTGCTCGCCCTCGCGCGCGGCCTGCTCCCCGGCGCGTGCGGCTTCCTTGGCTTGGCGCTCGGCTTCCTTGGCTTGGCGCTCGGCTTCCGTGGCTGCGCGTGCCTCGTCCAGCACGCGCTGAATCGTGCGTTGCACGCGCAGCGCCTCCTGCCGGGACTGATAGCGATGATAGTCGCGCTCTTTTTCGGAAAAGCGGCTCAAGATGCTCATGGCCTGCCTCATGATGGGATGCTGCATCCACTCGGGGAGATGCTCGGGATTGAGGTGTTCGCCGTCCTTGAGGAATTTTAGCCAACGTTCGGCGTCTGTTTCGACCCGCGGGCGGGCATCGGTTTCAGGTCTTGAGTCGTGCGAGGCCCAACGCACCGGCGGCGGGTGTTGCGCTTCCTGTCGTCGGCGCAATCGACGGGTGGGTCACGGGCCGCGGGATGATAGGGGGTAACGCGTCTCGCCCGCGACATGGCGGCGGGGCGGCTTGCGCACCCGCACGGCCGGTCCGCGGACGCAACGCCCTTCTCTCGGACTGCTGCTCAGCCGTCTTTTTGCTGCTCCAGGAGCGCCTTGAGGCGTGCGACCTCGGCGAGCGCGGCCTGCTCGCCCTCGCGTGCGGCTTCCTTGGCTTGGCGCTCGGCTTCCTTGGCTTGGCGCTCGGCTTCCGTGGCTGCGCGCGCGGCTTGCTCGTTCGCGCGCGCGGCTTCCGTGGCTGCGCGTGCCTCGTCCAGCACGCGCTGAATCGTGCGTTGCACGCGCAGCGCCTCCTGCCGGGACTGATAGCGATGATAGTCGCGCTCTTTTTCGGAAAAGCGGCTCAAGATGCTCATGGCCTGCCTCATGATGGGATGCTGCATCCACTCGGGGAGATGCTCGGGATTGAGGTGTTCGCCGTCCTTGAGGAATTTTAGCCAACGTTCGGCGTCTGTTTCGACCCGCGCGACCTGGAATTTGCTCAACTCGAAGAGCCGGATGGCGCCGTGGTCGACGAGCCGGCGCCCCTGGTCGTCGCGCAGAGAATAACGATGAGCATACTCCGGTCGCTCGACAAAGAGGGTTTGATCGAGGATCCAGATCGCATAGGTCGGCCGGAGCGCGTCGTAATCCTGGCCGCTGTGCAGTTGCTGGCTGTAGAGATCGGCCCAGGCATAGAGGATGCGCGGGGCCAGATATTGGGGGAAGACCAGGAGCTGGATCTCCACCTGAAACATCCGGCGGGCCGTGTCGCGGGCCTTGACGTCGACGATGGTGAGCTTGTCGTCGAGGGTCTCGCGCTCGTTGTAGGGGTTGAGGATATCGACCTCGGCGACGGGTGCTTCGAGATCCTCCGCGAGCAAGGCGTTGAGGAGGTGGATGAGCAGATCGCGCCGGTCGTCGGACCCGAACAGGGTTTTGAAGACGCAGTCGATCTTGGGGTCGATGGGGCGGTGCATACACAGAGTGTATAGCGGCGCCCGGGCGCCGACAATGCGTAAAGTCGCCGACTAAAGGAAATCCTCATCGAACGCCGTGACGGCCATCACGCTTTCACGGATCGGCACCTCGGGCCAAGACATTGAAATCCCCTATGGCGGCCGTGTATCTCCGCAATCTCTACTGAAAGCGCCACCGATCGACAGGCGATTCTCGGCCGGATAAGGGTCGGGCGTGATCCGCCCGGTACGGCCCGCCGGATCGCCCGGACGCGGCAACACGACCATCGATTCGGACCCAGCGTGTCAAAAGGTGACGAAACGGGGCAGGGTGGTGTGCCGATTTTTGTCGCTCGGGCGGGTCGGGCGATCGGATCGCGAGCGCCGGGTTGCGGATGGCATCCGCGATGAGAATTCGGCGTTTCGGAGGTCGCGCCTAGCCGTGCGTGGCACAACGCACCGCCGGCGGTGTTGCGCGTCCTATCGTCAGCGCAATCGACGCCGTTACGGCGTTACGGGATGATCAGGAGGTGGCGCGACTCACCCCGTAATCTGGCCGCGGGGCGTCCGCACGCCGGCCCACGCGGCGCCTGTTCTCGAACGGTAGCTCAGCGGTTGGTCTGCTGTTGCAGGAGGGCCTTCAGACGCGCGACTTCGGCGAGCGCGGCTTCCTTGGCTTGGCGCTCGGCGTCCGTGGCCTCGCGCGCGGCCTGCTCGCGCTCGCGTAAGACTTGTTCGCGCTCGCGTGAGACTTGTTCGCGCTCGCGTAAGACTTGTTCGCGCTCGCGCGAGGCCTGCTCTTCCGCGCGAGCCGCTTCCGTGGCCGCGCGTGCCTCGTCCAGCATGCTCTGGATGGAGCGTTGCACGCGCAGTGCCTCCTGCCGGGACTGGTAGCGATGGTAGTCGCGCTCTTTCTCGGAAAAGCGGCTCAAGATGCTCATGGCCTGCCTCATGATGGGATGCTGCATCCACTCGGGGAGATGCTCGGGATCGAGTTGTTCACCGTCCTTGAGGAATTTTAGCCAACGTTCGGCCTCTGTTTCGACCTGCGCGACCTGGAATTTGCTCAACTCGAAGAGCCGGATGACCCCGTGGTCGACGAGCCGGCGCCCCTGGTCGTCGCGCAGAGAATAACGATGAGCATACTCCGGTCGCTCGACAAAGAGGGTTTGATCGAGGATCCAGATCGCATAGGTCGGACGGAGCGCGTCGTAATCCTGGCCGCTGTGCAGTTGCTGCGTGTCAAAAGGTGACGAAACGGGGCAGGGCAGGGGTACCCATTCTTGTCGCTCGGGCGGGTCGGGCGATCGGATGAAGACGGACGGGTTGCGGATCGCGCTGTGGGTCGAACTTGAGTCCGACTCTGCTGTGCTGCTGCTCTCGGCGGGATTCTCGGGCTGAAGCCCGACCCACATACCGCGCGCCCGGGTGCCGACAGGGCCTCAGCGGTCGGTCTGCTGCTGCAGGAGCGCCTTGAGGCGTGCGACCTCGGCGAGCGCGGCCTGCTCGCCCTCGCGCGCGGCCTGCTCCCCGGCGCGTGCGGCTTCCTTGGCTTGGCGCTCGGCTTCCTTGGCTTGGCGCTCGGCTTCTTTGGCTTGGCGCTCGGCTTCCGTGGCTTGGCGCTCGGCTTCCGTGGCTGCGCGCGCGGCTTGCTCGTTCGCGCGCGCGGCTTCCGTGGCTGCGCGTGCCTCGTCCAGCACGCGCTGAATCGTGCGTTGCACGCGCAGCGCCTCCTGCCGGGACTGATAGCGATGATAGTCGCGCTCTTTTTCGGAAAAGCGGCTCAAGATGCTCATGGCCTGCCTCATGATGGGATGCTGCATCCACTCGGGGAGATGCTCGGGATTGAGGTGTTCGCCGTCCTTGAGGAATTTTAGCCAACGTTCGGCGTCTGTTTCGACCCGCGCGACCTGGAATTTGCTCAACTCGAAGAGCCGGATGGCGCCGTGGTCGACGAGCCGGCGCCCCTGGTCGTCGCGCAGAGAATAACGATGAGCATACTCCGGTCGCTCGACAAAGAGGGTTTGATCGAGGATCCAGATCGCATAGGTCGGACGGAGCGCGTCGTAATCCTGGCCGCTGTGCAGTTGCTGGCTGTAGAGATCGGCCCAGGCATAGAGGATGCGCGGGGCCAGATATTGCGGGAAGACCAGGAGCTGGATCTCCACCTGAAACATCCGGCGGGCCGTGTCGCGGGCTTTGACGTCGACGATGGTGAGCTTGTCGTCGAGGGTCTCGCGCTCGTTGTAGGGGTTGAGGATATCGACCTCGGCGACGGGTGCTTCGAGATCCTCCGCGAGCAAGGCGTTGAGGAGGTGGATGAGCAGATCGCGCCGGTCGTCGGACCCGAACAGGGTTTTGAAGACGCAGTCGATCTTGGGGTCGATGGGGCGGTGCATGCGAAGAGTGTATAGCGGCGCCGGAGCGTCGACAATGCGTGACGAGGGCCGTCGTGCCGTGCGCCGTTGCAGAGGCGCTGCGCGGCGGTCTTCGACGTGAGCCGGCAACGGGCTCGGTGCCGTGTGTTGCGCGCAGGTTGTCCCGAGCTTGCGAGTCACAACGTACCGGCGGCGGGTTGCGCTCCTATCGTCAGCACAATCGACGGGTGCTGGCGCCACGAGCACGCCTTTCTCAATACCGAGCTGCGTCAGGCGGCTTCGAGGGGTCGGATCCTTGAAACGTCGACGGTTCTTTGTGCTCGTGCCAAATCCCACCCGCGCTGCAGGTTCATCCAGTACTCCGGGGTGGTCTTGAAGAAGGTTGAAAGTCGAATCGCACTGTCGGCTGAAAGGGCCGTTTCCTGTTTGATCAGCCGTTCAATCCGCGTGCGCGGCACATCAAGGCGTTTGGCCAGCGCGATGGCGCTCATGCCCAGTGGCTTGAGATACAGCTCGGATAACACTTCGCCCGGATGCGAGGGATTGGAAAGCAAGCTCATATCATCGCCTATTAGTGGTCATCGATGATCTCGACATCTTTTGGTCCTTGGTCGGTCCAAGCGAAACAGATCCGCCATTGGTCATTGATACGCACCGAATGCTGGCCGGCACGATCGCCGGACAGCGCTTCGAGATGGTTGCCGGGGGGAAATCGAAGGTCCTCCAGCTCTACCGCCGCATCGAGTGCCGACAACATGGCGCGAGTGCGTTTGACCAAGTCGCCCGGGAAGCCCTTGCCGAAGCGACCCTGAACCGCTTGCGCAGCAAACTTGCCCTTGGTGCCTAGGATCATGAAAAGATAAGTATCGCATTGCGATACATTTGGCAAGTCGAGGCGGGGAAACCGGGAGGGAGAAACCGGGGACATCGGGGTCAGGTCTTGACTTATGCCTTGGGGCTAAGTCGGCGTCGAAGTAGGCGCAATCTAACTCGAAAAAGACCGCTTCGTCGGTCTTTTTTTGCGAGGCTTCGGTGAGGCGTCGGTGTCAGGTCTTAAGACGAAACACGGCAGGGTCGTCGGGGTGCCGATTCTTGTCGCTCGGGCGGGGCGGGCGATCGGATCGTGAGCGCCGGGTTGCGGATGGCATCCGCGATGAAGATCCGGCGTCTCGTCGCGTGTGCCGAGTCGTGCGACGCACAACGCACCGGCGGCGGGTGTTGCGCTTCCTATCGTCGGCGCAACCGACGGCTGTAGAGATCGGCCCGGGCATAGAGGAGGCGTGGCGCCGGATCCGGGAAGACGAGGCGTTGGATCTTCACCTGAAAGACCCGGCGGGCAGCCGTTCTGAATTTGCGTCGGCCCGGAGAGCGGTCCGCTCCCGGGACCGCCGACTTCAGTCGGCGAGGCATGCCGCGGACTCGGCACTTCCTGAATCCGCAGCGCGTTTGCCTCGCGCAGACTGAAGTCGGCGGTCCGGGGGCGCGCCGGGCGTTTTGGGTCGAACTTGGAGTTGCTGCCGGGCGGGCCGTGTCGTGGGCCTTGACGTCGACGATGGTGAGCTTGTCGTCGAGGGTCTCGCGCGCGTTGTAGGGGTTGAGAATATCGACCTCGGCGACCGGTGCGGAGAGATTCTCGGCGAGGGCCTTGCTCGTCACTCCGGTGCCATCGTGGCACGTGGCGCAGAGCGCCAGGGGCATGCGTGACACCGCAGAGCGGGTGTCACGAGCGACTGATGTTTTGGGTGGCCGGTCTTACGAGCGATCCCCGGTCAGGCGCCGCGCGCTTGGATCAGGAGCGCCTGCAGGCGCGCGACCTCGGCGAGTGCGGCCTTCTTGGCTGGGCGTTCGGTTTCCCGGGCGCGAAGAGCTGCACGCTCTCGTCGTCGCCGACTCCGCCTCGCCTGGCCTTGAGTTCCATGCGCGACGATCCTTATGGGCCATCACCGAAGACCTCGTCGAGGGTCTGCGCGGTGAGCACGCGGGTGGACCAGTACAGCAATGACTCCGCATCGGCGCTTTCCACGCGCTGGCGGACGCTGTCGGGTAGATCGCCGAACCGGATCTTGAGCAGGGCCAGCAGCACGCGCGCCTCGCCGCGTTGGACGCCTGTCTCGATGCCTTGCTCGATGCCTTGCTCGATGCCTTGCTCGATGCCTTGCTCGATGAAGCGCTGGGCAAATCCGCTCATGTCGGCCGCCTCCTGAGGGTAGCGTTGGTTGTATAGGATGCGTTCATTCTCGGTGAGGTCGGCATAGATGTCGATGAAATCGAGATATTTCAGACGTCGCTCGGGATCGGACTCAAGCTGCAGGAGACCGCGCGTGGCCTGGGCATAGACCTCGAGCTTCTCGTCCGGGGCGTAGGCCATGCTGGGCAGCGTCAGGCGTTCCACGAGATTGGTGCTGTTGAAGGAGTCGCGGGCACGTCGCGCGAACAAGGCGCAGTGCAGATAGTGGAATTGCAGATACCGGCACTGCTCGCTGCCCAGGGCCAGTCGCTCGGCGTAGTGCCCGGGGTGCAGAAAGATCACCACCGGGACGACCCGCTCGGTGTCGAAGAGCTCGGCGAGATCCAGGCAATAGTGCGCAAGGCGATGGATGGAGAAGCGGCGTGGCTCGGTTTCTTCCTCGAAAACAAAGAGCACGGCGGCACGTCGCCCGTCGGGCCATTCCACCAGCAGTGGAACATCAAGCTCGCGAAAGCGTTCGCCGAGGCGTTCCTGCAGTTGCTCCTCGCGAATCGGCAGGATCCTGACCGCGGCGTCGACGCCGTGGGACTCATCGGCGGCGAAGAAGGCGATGGATTCGCGCGGGTAGTCGACAATCATGTTCTTGAAGTTCTGGTCGTGGCTCATGGCGGAGCGGAGCGGTGCGGCATGGCGAGATGGATGATTGCAAGAATTACACGGATCGCATGCGCGTTCCAGGTGTTGAATCCCCGCAAGGCGGGCCTGTAAAGCGAACGGCATCGGTGTCAGGTCTTGACTTGTGCCTTGGGGCTAAGTCGGCGTCGAAGTAGGCGCAATCTAACTCGAAAAAGACCGCTTCGTCGGTCTTTTTTTGCGAGGCTTCGGTGAGGCGTCGGTGTCAGGTCTTAAGACGAAACACGGCAGGGTCGTCGGGGTGCCGATTCTTGTCGCTCGGGCGGGGAGGGCGATCGGATCGTGAGCGCCGGGTTGCGGATGGCATCCGCGATGAAGATCCGGCGTCTCGTCGCGTGTGCCGAGTCGTGCGAGGCACAACGCACCGGCGGCGGGTGTTGCGCTTCCTATCGTCGGCGCAACCGACGGCTGTAGAGATCGGCCCGGGCATAGAGGAGGCGTGGCGCCGGATCCGGGAAGACGAGGCGTTGGATCTTCACCCGAAAGACCCGGCGGGCAGCCGTTCTGAATTTGCGTCGGCCCGGAGAGCGGTCCTGGGGGGCGCGCCGGGCGTTATTGGGCCGAAATTGGAATTGCTGCCCGGCGGGCCGTGTCGTGGGCCTTGACGTCGACGATGGTGAGCTTGTCGTCGAGGGTCCCGCGCGCGTTGTAGGGGTAGGATATCGACCTCGGCAACCGGTGCCGAGAGATCCTCGGCGAGGGCCTTGCGCGTCACTCCGGTGCCATCGTGGCACGTGGCGCAGAGCGCCAGGGGCATGCGTGACACCGCAGAGCGGGTGTCACGAGCGACTGATGTTTTGGGTGGCCGGTCTTACGAGCGATCCCCGGTCAGGCGCCGCGCGCTTGGATCAGGAGCGCCTGAAGGCGCGCGACCTCGGCGAGTGCGGCCTTCTTGGCTGGGCGTTCGGTTTCCCGGGCGCGAAGAGCTGCACGCTCTCGTCGTCGCCCACTTCGCCTCGCCTGGCCTTGAGTTCCATGCGCGACGATCCTTATGGGCCATCACCGAAGACCTCGTCGAGGGTCTGCGCGGTGAGCACGCGGGTGGACCAGTACAGCAATGACTCCGCATCGGCGCTTTCCACGCGCTGGCGGACGCTGTCGGGTAGATCGCCGAACCGGATCTTGAGCAGGGCCAGCAGCACGCGCGCCTCGCCGCGTTGGACGCCTTGCTCGATGCCTTGCTCGATGCCTTGCTCGATGCCTTGCTCGATGAAGCGCTGGGCAAATCCGCTCATGTCGGCCGCCTCCTGAGGGTAGCGTTGGTTGTATAGGATGCGTTCATTCTCGGTGAGGTCGGCATAGATGTCGATGAAATCGAGATATTTCAGACGTCGCTCGGGATCGGACTCAAGCTGCAGGAGACCGCGCGTGGCCTGGGCATAGACCTCGAGCTTCTCGTCCGGGGCGTAGGCCATGCTGGGCAGCGTCAGGCGTTCCACGAGATTGGTGCTGTTGAAGGAGTCGCGGGCACGTCGCGCGAACAAGGCGCAGTGCAGATAGTGGAATTGCAGATACCGGCACTGCTCGCTGCCCAGGGCCAGTCGCTCGGCGTAGTGCCCGGGGTGCAGAAAGATCACCACCGGGACGACCCGCTCGGTGTCGAAGAGCTCGGCGAGATCCAGGCAATAGTGCGCAAGGCGATGGATGGAGAAGCGGCGTGGCTCGGTTTCTTCCTCGAAAACAAAGAGCACGGCGGCACGTCGCCCGTCGGGCCATTCCACCAGCAGTGGAACATCAAGCTCGCGAAAGCGTTCGCCGAGGCGTTCCTGCAGCTGCTCCTCGCGAATCGGCAGGATCCTGACCGCGGCGTCGACGCCGTGGGACTCATCGGCGGCGAAGAAGGCGATGGATTCGCGCGGGTAGTCGACAATCATGTTCTTGAAGTTCTGGTCGTGGCTCATGGCGGAGCGGAGCGGTGCGGCATGGCGAGATGGATGATTGCAAGAATTACACGGATCGCATGCGCGTTCCAGGTGTTGAATCCCCGCAAGGCGGGCCTGTAAAGCGAACGGCATCGGTGTCAGGTCTTGACTTGTGCCTTGGGGCTAAGTCGGCATCGAAGTAGGCGCAACTTGACTGGAAAATGACCGCCTCGTCGGTCTTTTCTTTGCGAGGCGTCGGTGAGGCGTCGGTGTCAGGTCTTAAGACGAAACACGGCAGGGTCGTCGGGGTGCCGATTCTTGTCGCTCGGGCGGGGAGGGCGATCGGATCGTGAGCGCCGGGTTGCGGATGGCATCCGCGATGAAGATCCGGCGTCTCGTCGCGTGTGCCGAGTCGTGCGAGGCACAACGCACCGGCGGCGGGTGTTGCGCTTCCTATCGTCGGCGCAACCGACGGCTGTAGAGATCGGCCCAGGCATAGAGGAGGCGTGGCGCCGGATCCGGGAAGACGAGGCGTTGGATCTTCACCCGAAAGACCCGGCGGGCAGCCGTTCTGAATTTGCGTCGGCCCGGAGAGCGGTCCGCTCCCGGGACCGCCGACTTCAGTCGGCGAGGCATGCCGCGGACTCGGCACTTCCTGAATCCGCAGCGCGTTTGCCTCGCGCAGACTGAAGTCGGCGGTCCGGGGGCGCGCCGGGCGTTTTGGGTCGAACTTGGAGTTGCTGCCGGGCGGGCCGTGTCGTGGGCCTTGACGTCGACGATGGTGAGCTTGTCGTCGAGGGTCTCGCGCGCGTTGTAGGGGTTGAGAATATCGACCTCGGCGACCGGTGCGGAGAGATTCTCGGCGAGGGCCTTGCGCGTCACTCCGGTGCCATCGTGGCACGTGGCGCAGAGCGCCAGGGGCATGCGTGACACCGCAGAGCGGGTGTCACGAGCGACTGATGTTTTGGGTGGCCGGTCTTACGAGCGATCCCCGGTCAGGCGCCGCGCGCTTGGATCAGGAGCGCCTGCAGGCGCGCGACCTCGGCGAGTGCGGCCTTCTTGGCTGGGCGTTCGGTTTCCCGGGCGCGAAGAGCTGCACGCTCTCGTCGTCGCCGACTCCGCCTCGCCTGGCCTTGAGTTCCATGCGCGACGATCCTTATGGGCCATCACCGAAGACCTCGTCGAGGGTCTGCGCGGTGAGCACGCGGGTGGACCAGTACAGCAATGACTCCGCATCGGCGCTTTCCACGCGCTGGCGGACGCTGTCGGGTAGATCGCCGAACCGGATCTTGAGCAGGGCCAGCAGCACGCGCGCCTCGCCGCGTTGGACGCCTGTCTCGATGCCTTGCTCGATGCCTTGCTCGATGCCTTGCTCGATGCCTTGCTCGATGAAGCGCTGGGCAAATCCGCTCATGTCGGCCGCCTCCTGAGGGTAGCGTTGGTTGTATAGGATGCGTTCATTCTCGGTGAGGTCGGCATAGATGTCGATGAAATCGAGATATTTCAGACGTCGCTCGGGATCGGACTCAAGCTGCAGGAGACCGCGCGTGGCCTGGGCATAGACCTCGAGCTTCTCGTCCGGGGCGTAGGCCATGCTGGGCAGCGTCAGGCGTTCCACGAGATTGGTGCTGTTGAAGGAGTCGCGGGCACGTCGCGCGAACAAGGCGCAGTGCAGATAGTGGAATTGCAGATACCGGCACTGCTCGCTGCCCAGGGCCAGTCGCTCGGCGTAGTGCCCGGGGTGCAGAAAGATCACCACCGGGACGACCCGCTCGGTGTCGAAGAGCTCGGCGAGATCCAGGCAATAGTGCGCAAGGCGATGGATGGAGAAGCGGCGTGGCTCGGTTTCTTCCTCGAAAACAAAGAGCACGGCGGCACGTCGCCCGTCGGGCCATTCCACCAGCAGTGGAACATCAAGCTCGCGAAAGCGTTCGCCGAGGCGTTCCTGCAGTTGCTCCTCGCGAATCGGCAGGATCCTGACCGCGGCGTCGACGCCGTGGGACTCATCGGCGGCGAAGAAGGCGATGGATTCGCGCGGGTAGTCGACAATCATGTTCTTGAAGTTCTGGTCGTGGCTCATGGCGGAGCGGAGCGGTGCGGCATGGCGAGATGGATGATTGCAAGAATTACACGGATCGCATGCGCGTTCCAGGTGTTGAATCCCCGCAAGGCGGGCCTGTAAAGCGAACGGCATCGGTGTCAGGTCTTGACTTGTGCCTTGGGGCTAAGTCGGCATCGAAGTAGGCGCAACTTGACTGGAAAATGACCGCCTCGTCGGTCTTTTCTTTGCGAGGCGTCGGTGAGGCGTCGGTGTCAGGTCTAAGACGAAACACGGCAGGGTCGTCGGGGTGCCGATTCTTGTCGCTCGGGCGGGGAGGGCGATCGGATCGTGAGCGCCGGGTTGCGGATCGCGTCAGCGATGAGGATCCGGCGTCCCGTCGCGTGTGCCGAGTCGTGCGAGGCACAACGCACCGGCGGCGGGTGTTGCGCTTCCTGTCGTCGGCGCAATCGACGGCTGTAGAGATCGGCCCGGGCATAGAGGAGGCGTGGCGCCGGATCCGGGAAGACGAGGCGTTGGATCTTCACCCGAAAGACCCGGCGGGCAGCCGTTCTGAATTTGCGTCGGCCCGGAGAGCGGTCCGCTCCGGGACCGCCGACTTCAGTCGGCGAGGCATGCCGCGGACTCGGCACTTCCTGAATCCGCAGCGCGTTTGCCTCGCGCAGACTGAAGTCGGCGGTCCGGGGGCGCGCCGGGCGTTTTGGGTCGAACTTGGAGTTGCTGCCGGGCGGGCCGTGTCGTGGGCCTTGACGTCGACGATGGTGAGCTTGTCGTCGAGGGTCTCGCGCGCGTTGTAGGGGTTGAGAATATCGACCTCGGCGACCGGTGCGGAGAGATTCTCGGCGAGGGCCTTGCGCGTCACTCCGGTGCCATCGTGGCACGTGGCGCAGAGCGCCAGGGGCATGCGTGACACCGCAGAGCGGGTGTCACGAGCGACTGATGTTTTGGGTGGCCGGTCTTACGAGCGATCCCCGGTCAGGCGCCGCGCGCTTGGATCAGGAGCGCCTGCAGGCGCGCGACCTCGGCGAGTGCGGCCTTCTTGGCTGGGCGTTCGGTTTCCCGGGCGCGAAGAGCTGCACGCTCTCGTCGTCGCCGACTCCGCCTCGCCTGGCCTTGAGTTCCATGCGCGACGATCCTTATGGGCCATCACCGAAGACCTCGTCGAGGGTCTGCGCGGTGAGCACGCGGGTGGACCAGTACAGCAATGACTCCGCATCGGCGCTTTCCACGCGCTGGCGGACGCTGTCGGGTAGATCGCCGAACCGGATCTTGAGCAGGGCCAGCAGCACGCGCGCCTCGCCGCGTTGGACGCCTGTCTCGATGCCTTGCTCGATGCCTTGCTCGATGCCTTGCTCGATGCCTTGCTCGATGCCTTGCTCGATGCCTTGCTCGATGAAGCGCTGGGCAAATCCGCTCATGTCGGCCGCCTCCTGAGGGTAGCGTTGGTTGTATAGGATGCGTTCATTCTCGGTGAGGTCGGCATAGATGTCGATGAAATCGAGATATTTCAGACGTCGCTCGGGATCGGACTCAAGCTGCAGGAGACCGCGCGTGGCCTGGGCATAGACCTCGAGCTTCTCGTCCGGGGCGTAGGCCATGCTGGGCAGCGTCAGGCGTTCCACGAGATTGGTGCTGTTGAAGGAGTCGCGGGCACGTCGCGCGAACAAGGCGCAGTGCAGATAGTGGAATTGCAGATACCGGCACTGCTCGCTGCCCAGGGCCAGTCGCTCGGCGTAGTGCCCGGGGTGCAGAAAGATCACCACCGGGACGACCCGCTCGGTGTCGAAGAGCTCGGCGAGATCCAGGCAATAGTGCGCAAGGCGATGGATGGAGAAGCGGCGTGGCTCGGTTTCTTCCTCGAAAACAAAGAGCACGGCGGCACGTCGCCCGTCGGGCCATTCCACCAGCAGTGGAACATCAAGCTCGCGAAAGCGTTCGCCGAGGCGTTCCTGCAGTTGCTCCTCGCGAATCGGCAGGATCCTGACCGCGGCGTCGACGCCGTGGGACTCATCGGCGGCGAAGAAGGCGATGGATTCGCGCGGGTAGTCGACAATCATGTTCTTGAAGTTCTGGTCGTGGCTCATGGCGGAGCGGAGCGGTGCGGCATGGCGAGATGGATGATTGCAAGAATTACACGGATCGCATGCGCGTTCCAGGTGTTGAATCCCCGCAAGGCGGGCCTGTAAAGCGAACGGCATCGGTGTCAGGTCTTGACTTGTGCCTTGGGGCTAAGTCGGCATCGAAGTAGGCGCAACTTGACTGGAAAATGACCGCCTCGTCGGTCTTTTCTTTGCGAGGCGTCGGTGAGGCGTCGGTGTCAGGTCTAAGACGAAACACGGCAGGGTCGTCGGGGTGCCGATTCTTGTCGCTCGGGCGGGGAGGGCGATCGTGCGGCCTGCTCGCCCGCGCGTGCCTCGTCCGTGGCCGCGCGTGCCTCGTCCAGCATGCGCTGGATGGAGCGTTGCACGCGCAGTGCCTCCTGCCGGGACTGGTAGCGATGGTCGTCGCGCTCTTTCTCGGAAAAGCGGCTCAAGATGCTCATGTCCTGGCTCATGATGGGATGCTGAGAGAAAAGGGTGGTGTCAGGTCTTGACTTGTGCCCTGTGCCCTGTGCCTATTTTAAGCACCTTCGGGGTGACAGCTAGACCGCTGTGGGGGAAAAGGGGTCCGGGAAAAGGGGTCCGGTTCGAAGAACGTTCAACTTAAGGTCGGCCCCCGTGGGTCGAAATTCAGTCCGACCTGCTCTCGGCGTCATCTCGCAGCGCGGGTGTTGCGCTCGACGCCGAGCGCTGCTGGGTGGCCTGCGGCGTTGTCGGGCTGAAGCTCGACCCATTTCAGACGTCGTGATCGCAGGCAGTCAGGCGTCGCGCGATTGGTTCAGGAGTGCCTGCAGGCGCGCGACTTCGGCGAGCGCGGCTTCCTTGGCTTGGCGTTCTGCCTCTTTGTCTAGTCGTTCCGCCTCCTTGGCTTGAAGTGCTTCCTCCTTGGCTTGTCGCTCGGCTTCTTTGGCAGCACGCTCTTTCTCCAGCTCCTGTTGGATGGAGCGCTGCTGGCGCAGGAACTCTTGATGCGCTTGGTCGACGTGATAGGCGCGGTCTTTCTCGGAGAAGGCGGTCAAGGTGCGCATAGGCCTTGTTCATTATCCCGGCCACCGCCATCAGGCCGCGACCGGCATCAGATAGGGCAGTTTCGGCGGGCGTGGCCGTCGGCGTCGCGGTCGCGGCGGCAGGGCACACGCAGTAGTAGCTCCTCGAACAGTGCGGGATGTGTCCGCCCGAAGAAGCGCTCGGCGGCGGTCGTGCCGTCGGGACGGCGGATGTGGAAGTTGTGCACGGCGGTGAGCGCGGCGAGCCTGCGGTCGCTCAAGCGATGACGCCCGTGATGATGCAGCGACAGTTGGCCGTTGCGTCCTTCCACACAGGAGCTGCTGCGTTGGAACAGATCGGCGCAAGCGCCGGCGACCTGTTCGACCCGAGCGCTGTCCTCGGGCGCGAGACGCTGCAGCGGATGATCGGCGCGCCGCAGGACGTCGAGCAACGCGGTACTCGCCGCCTGCACGCGGTGTCGGGTCTCGGCCGCGGTGCTGCGGGCGGCGACGCGCTTCGAGGTAGATGCCGGGGATGAGCTGCTCGAGGACCGCCGCTTCCAGCTCCGGGGATAGTGCGAGGGCCTCGACCCTGGCGGTCACGGTGGCGAAGAAGAACGCGAGCGTGGCGAGCCACTGCACGGTCAGGCGCTCGGCCTTGGCGAGGCGTTCGCGAGCGCGCTCGGGCAGCTCGGCGGCCTCGGCCAATCCCTTCAGGCGCGTCCAGACGTCGGTGAAGCGCGCCGCCACACGCTCCACCGGCTGGGTCTGTCCATCCACCGGATCATACGGGTGATACAGCACGCCGAGCTCGCGGATCAATGCGCGCGCCTCGCTCTGCCGCTCCCGTGCGCGGTCGCGTTCGGCTTCCACGGCGACCAGCGCGCTCAGGGCGGCGCCAATGCGGGTCTCGAAGTCGGGCGGACGCCCGAGCGGGCGCGGCACGCGCGCCTCGAACGCCTGCTGCGCCGCGCGCTCGGCCTCCCAGTGTCTCTGCGCGGCGGCGACGCCGGCTTCGGCCTGGCGCAGATCGCGCGCCAACGCCAGGACGTGGCTTTGGAGACCTCGTGTTGGCCGTGAAAGAGGTCCGGGAGTGGTGGGCACCGAAATCCGCCTCGGCATGCCGACGCAGCGCCTTGGCCTCGTCGGCGGTGCTCTGGATCACCTCCACGGCAAGCCCCGTGCAGGCGTCCTGAAGCGCCGCCGTCCAGGTCGCCGCGGTGCGATCCGCGGCGTATTGCTCCAGGACAATGAAGTTCGACACCGGCTCGATGTTGACCAAGCAGATCCCCGGATGAAAGGTTTCGTCCTCGCACACCGTCACCGCACGCGCCGGCATGCCCTCGGCAAGCGCCGTGCGCTGCTGCGCGGCCACCGCGACCACGGCCGTTTCAAGGCGACATTCAGCGCATGCTGCGCGCCGTCGCTGACCCCGACGAAGGCCGACAGTCCGCTCAGCTCCAGGAACTCACTCACCAGCCGGGTGCCGCCCGCCGCCCGCAAGGTGATGCTGAAATGCGCCGCCAACACCAGCCGATGCAACCAATCGATCCCCTCCGGGGTGCGTGCGAAGGCCGTCAAGCCCGTCGGCGGATCCCCGCGCGGAACCTCCCCGCACCAGTCGCGCAAGGTGCTGCGCGCAATACCCATCTCGGTGGCCACGGCGCGTTGCGTCTCCCCCGCCGCCAGCCGTGCTTCGGCCGCCGCGATGTGCTCGGCTTGCTCCAAGCGTGTGCGTCGCGTCATGAGCCGATGCTCCGGCCCGGTCTCGAACGTCCGGGTAGCGCAGCGCCCGCGCTTGGTCTAAAGTCACTCTCGGCAGGATCTTCGAACATCTTTTCGAACCCTCGGTTAGTTTGCACTTCCAAGGGTATGAAATTTCGTGGGTCCTGCCAAATCCCCGCACATCCGTCACCAAGCCCCGGACTCGGACTTGGACGGGCTTATGAACAACGCCGTGCGCATATTTGCAGGCTCAGAGATTGGACTTCACGGGCTGCAGCGGTAGGTGAGGATTTGATCGTCAAGGCTGATGGCCGCAAATTCCAACGCTTGTCGAATGTCCTCGTCGTCGATTTCAGGATAGTCCTGTTTCAGCTCGTCGTGGTCCGGATAAGCGGCCACGGCTTTAACCACGCGGCGAACGGTCAGTCTCATACCGCGGATACAGGGCTGTCCGTTCATCGAGCCGGGGTTGATTTGGTGCGCCCTGTGGCCCGTGCCAAGGCTTCGAGCCGCTGCTCCACGTCGGCGGGGAGTCGGATGGCCAGCATGATCAGTCTCCTAAGGCGATTTCCGGGAATGATCATCCCGGCCGTGCGTGTTGCCAATGCTTACCGGGCGACTAAAGTCGCCCCTACATGTTGGTCGATGCTTTCCCGGAAATCACCTAAGTTAAAGCGCTATACAAGCATAGCGGGGACATCGGGGTCTTGACTTATGCCTTGTATCCAGAGCTAGAGGTGGTGCGTGCCAACCCACTGACGATCCGGATGAAACGGTTGGATGACCGCATGGCCAACCTTGAGCTGCGGATGACCGCCCAAGAGCAACATCTCGGCGCGCTTGTTCTGTCGCTGCCGTCGATCCACGACCGTCTCGATGTGTTGACCAGACGCGTGGAGCGTGTGGAGAGCCGATTGGAGCTCAAAAACGCGGACCCCAGCGGTTGACGGCATGTCCGTCCTCCCGGGGAAAAGGTCCAGGTTCAAATAACCCTCAACTTAGGCGATTTCCGGGAATGATCATCCCGGCCGTGCGTGTTGCCGATGCTTACCGGGCGACTAAAGTCGCCCCACATGTTGGTCGATGCTTTCCCGGAAATCACCTTAAGTCCGGTCTCCTGTGGGTCGGAATTCAGCTTGCCTGATTTCGGCGTTATCCTGCAGCGCGGGTGTCGCCCTCGGCGCCGAGCGCTGGGTTGCCTGAAACGGCGTTGTCGGGTTGAAGCCCGACCCACTTCAGACGTCGTGATCGCAGATTGTCAGGCGTCGCCCGATTGGTTCAGCAGCGCCTGCAGGCGCGCGACCTCGGCGAGCGCGGCTTCCTTGGCTTGTCGCTCGGCCTCGTTGGCTCGAAGCGCTGCCTCGTTGGCTCGAAGTGCGGCCTCCTTGGCTTGAAGTGCTGCCTCCTTGGCTTGTCGTTCCGATTCCTTGGCAGCTCGCTCTTTCTCGAGCTCCTGTTGGATGGAGCGCTGTTGGCGCCAGAACTCTTGACGCGCCTGGTACTGGTGATAGGCGCGTTCTTGCTCGGAGAAGGCGGTCAAGGTGCTCATGGCTTGCCTCATCACAGGGGTTTGCATCCAATTGGGGAGCTTCTCGTCATCGAGGGTTTCAGCCTCGTTGAAGAATTTCAGCCAGCGTTCTTGCTCGGTTTCGACCTGTTGGACGGCGAATTTGTTCAGCTCGTAGATCCAGATGCCGCCGTGGTCGACCAGATCTTGCCCCTGATCATCGCGCATCCGGTAGCGGTGTGCATAGGCCGGCGTGTCGTCGCGCAGGGTCTGGTCGAGCAGCCAGATCGCATGGGTCGGTTTGAGGATGCTGTAGTCTTGACCGCGACGCAGTTGTCGGCGGTAGAGGTCCGCCCAGCCGTAGAGCATGCGCGCGGTCAGATCCGCATAGACCGACAACTGGATCTCGATCTGAAAGACCCGGCCGGCGGCATCGCGGGCTTTCACGTCGACGATGGTGAGTTTGTCCTCGAGGGTTTCCCGCGGGTTGTAGGGATCGAGGATCCGCACCGCGCTGATCGGACGGGGGAGCGTGTCGATCAGCATCGCATTGAGAAAGTCGATGAGCAGCGCGCGGTTCTCCTCCGCGCCCAGCAGGGCTTTGAAGACACAGTCGACTTTCGGATTGATGCGGTGTTGCATGCGAAGAGTGTACGGTTGCCGAGCGATATGGGCAATGCCAAGAGCTCAACAACCGGCCCGATCTCGGCGCCACGACTTGAATATCCGGACAGACACGCTTAACGTCGCTCCATGGAGATCGAATTCGACCCGGACAAAGCCGCTGACAATCCGGTCAATCACGACGGTGTGACCTTCGATGAGGCACGTCATGTGCTGCTTGATCCCTTCGCGCTGACACGCGAGGACGTGGACGCGAACGGCGAGCAGCGATTCGTGACCCTTGGCATGGGCGGGCGGGGACGTGTCCTCGTGGCGGTGTGGACACTCCGCGGGAATCGCATTCGTTTGATTTCCGCCTGGAAAGCTAACCAATCCCAACGGCGGCACTATGAGCAACAGTTCTGATCCCCTTTTCGACGACTATGCCGACCTTGATTTTACCGATGCCAAGTCTGTTTCCGAAGTACCGGCATTGGCACGTCTGCAGGCCGAGCAAGGAAGCCAGTCGCAGGTGACGATGCGGGTGGACAACCGGATCTTGGCGGCATTCAAGGCGCGCGCCGAGATGATGGGCAGCAATTATCAAACGCTGATGAACGATGCACTGCGCCAGTTCGTTGAAGGGCAGACGCTCGCGGATGTCGTGCGCGAAACGATTCGGAGCGAGCTCCATCAGAACGGAGCCTGAAGCAGCGAGCGGGGGCATCGGTGTCAGGTCTGAAGACGAAACACGGTGGGGTCGGGGTGCCCACTCTTGTCGCTCGGGCGGGTCGGGCGATCGGATCGCGACCGCCGGGTTGCGGATGGCATCCGCGATGAGGATACGGCGCGGCGTCTCGTCGCTTGTGCCGCCGAGCCGTGCGAGGCTCAACGCACCGCCGGCGGGTGTTGCGCTTCCTGTCGTCAGCGCAATTGACGGGTGCATCACGGGCCCCTGGATGATAGGGCAGCGCGTCTCGCCCGCGACGTGGCGGCGGGGGCGGCTCGCGCACCCGCACGCCCGTTCCGTGGACGCAACGCCCTTCTCTCGGACAGCCGCTCAACCGTCCTTTTGCTGCTGCAGGAGTGCCTTGAGGCAGGCGATCTCGGCGTCCGAGAAAAGGGTGGTGTCAGGTCTTGACTTGTGCCCTGTGCCCTGTGCCTATTTTAAGCACCTTCGGGGTGACAGCTAGACCGCTGTGGGGGAAAAGGGGTCCGGGAAAAGGGGTCCGGTTCGAAGAACGTTCAACTTAAGGTCGGCCCCCGTGGGTCGGAATTCAGTCCGACCTGCTCTCGGCGTCATCTCGCAGCGCGGGTGTTGCGCTCGACGCCGAGCGCTGCTGGGTGGCCTGCGGCGTTGTCGGGCTGAAGCTCGACCCATTTCAGACGTCGTGATCGCAGGCAGTCAGGCGTCGCGCGATTGGTTCAGGAGTGCCTGCAATCGCGCGACTTCGGCGAGCGCGGCTTCCTTGGCTTGGCGTTCTGCCTCTTTGTCTAGTCGTTCCGCCTCCTTGGCTCGTCGCTCCGCCTCCTTGGCTTGAAGTGCTTCCTCCTTGGCTTGTCGCTCGGCTTCTTTGGCAGCACGCTCTTTCTCCAGCTCCTGTTGGATGGAGCGCTGCTGGCGCAGGAACTCTTGACGCGCTTGGTAGGCGTGATAGGCGCGGTCTTTCTCGGAGAAGGCGGTCAAGGTGCGCATATCGCCGTGCATCCTTGAGGAGGAGAAGCCATTGCTGTTCATGCAGGGGGGACTGCATGAAACCGAACCGTGCATAAAAGCCCGCCGCCCCAGTCCCTGACGGACCCGCTGCGGGGCGTCGAGGCAGTCGATCTGGCCGACGGTCAGGCTGTAGTAGCCGATGACGCGTTCGACGCACGTGATCCAATCGGCACATGTGACTTTACATAATATACATTATGCGAAATCATGCTGACCCAGTAGGATGGGTAGAGCATCGGCGAAACCCATCCTCCAAACCGCCGGGTTGCCGGGTTTCGGTCCGATGCGCTTGGCGCGGGCTGGATGGGTTTCGCTGACGCTCCACCCATCCTACGCGTTCATGACTTACAGCTCGCGCGTCGCAAGGAACCGCACGTCGGGCCAGCGCTCTTGGGCCAGGTCCAAGTTGACGCGGGTCGGCGCCAAATAGACCAGCTGGTCGTCGCCGTCCAGTGCGAGGTTCTCGTAGTTCTTCTCCTTGAACTGCTCGAGGCGTTTCGGGTCCTCGCAGACGACCCAGCGCGCGGTCTTGACGCTGGCGGGCTCGAACAGTGCCTCGACGCCGTACTCGTCTTTGAGGCGATAAGCGGCGACATCGAACTGCAGAATGCCGACGGCACCCAGGATCATGTCGTTGTTCTTGAGCGGCCTGAAGACCTGGGTCGCGCCCTCCTCGGAAAGCTGAACCACGCCCTTCTGCAGGGCCTTCATCCGCAGCGGGTCCTTGAGGACGACGCGACGGAACAGCTCGGGAGCAAAGTACGGAATGCCGCCGTATTTCAGCTCCTCGCCCTCGGTGAAGGTATCGCCGATCTGAATGGTGCCGTGATTGTGCAACCCGATGATATCGCCCGGCCAAGCCTCTTCCACGTGGCGACGCTCGTCGGCCTGGAAGGTGATGGCATTTGCGACCTGAATGGTCTTGCCGATGCGCACGTGCCGCATCTTCATGCCCTTCTTGTAGCTGCCCGAGCAGACGCGCAGAAAGGCCACTCGGTCGCGGTGCGCCGGGTCCATGTTTGCCTGGATCTTGAAGACGAAACCGGTAAACGGCTCTTCGGCGGGATCCACCGGGCGTTGCAGTGTGTCGCGTGCACGCGGCGCCGGCGCGTATTCGACGAAGGCGTCGAGCAGCTCGCGAACCCCGAAGTTGTTGATCGCCGAACCGAAGAAGACCGGTGTCTGCCGACCGCCGATGTAGGCATCGAGGTCGAGCGGATGGCTCGCACCCTGGACCAGCTCCATCTCGATGCGCAGCTCGTCGGCCTGATCACCGAGCACCTCCTCCATACGCGGATTGTCGAGACCCTGGATGATCTCGCCCTCGGTGATGCGCCCGCCGTGCTGGGCGCTGAAGAGATGGGTGCGATCGAAGCGCAGGTCGTAGACGCCCTTGAAACGTTTGCCCATCCCGATCGGCCAGGTGACCGGCGCGCATTGGATCTTGAGGATGTCCTCGACCTCGTCGAGGACATCGATGGCGTCGCGGCCCTCGCGGTCGAGCTTGTTGATGAAGGTCAGGATCGGGGTGTCGCGCAGACGGCAGACCTCCATCAGCTTGATGGTCCGCTCCTCGACGCCTTTGGCGACGTCGATGACCATCAGGGCCGAATCGACCGCAGTCAGCGTCCGATAGGTGTCCTCCGAGAAGTCCTGGTGTCCGGGGGTGTCGAGCAGGTTGACGATGCTCTCGCCATAGGGAAACTGCATCACCGAGGAGGTCACGGAGATCCCGCGCTCCTTCTCCAGCTCCATCCAATCCGAGGTGGCGTGACGGGCGGCCTTGCGTCCCTTGACCGTTCCGG
Source organism: Thiocapsa sp. (assembly GCF_018399035.1). Lineage (GTDB taxonomy): Bacteria > Pseudomonadota > Gammaproteobacteria > Chromatiales > Chromatiaceae > Thiocapsa. Next base: position 1,029,377 of record NZ_CP073760.1, on the reverse strand, counting down.
CGAGCTGGATCGCGCCCCCGAACAGCAGCAACTTCTCGGTCAGTGTGGTCTTGCCGGCGTCCGGGTGGGAGATGATGGCGAAGGTTCGACGCCGGTTGAGTTGTTCTTGGAGCTCGCTCATGGGGGGATCTATGCAGTCCGGGGTGCGTGCGACTAAACCGCGGAATTATAGACTTGAAGCGCCCGCCGTTCACCTAAAGCGCGCGTTCGCGGTTCAGGCGAACGCCCCGGTCGGTATACTGTGGGGTCCGGGTGCGCGCCACGGCGCCGCACCATCACCCGAAACAGATGAATCGAGCCGATCAGACGATGCAAGAAGCCCGTTCGACGATGCAAAGAACCTGCGCCGAGTCCGCCCTCCCCCTCGCCTTGCGCCTCAGGGCCATGACCGAGCGGGATGTCGAAGCCGTCTGCGCGGCGGATCGAGCAGCTTACGAGCATCCGTGGACGGAGGGCATCTTTCGCGACTGTCTGCGGGTCGGCTACTCCTGCTGGGTGGGCGAGCTGGATGGGGAGGTCGTCGCCCATGCCGCGATGGCGGTCGCCGTCGGCGAGTGCCACATTCTCAATCTCTGCATCCATCCCGACTGGCAAGGCCGGGGGCTCGGCCGCCGCCTGCTCCGCCATTTGATGACGTTCGCACGCACGCGGCGGGCGGACAGCGCCTTCCTCGAGGTGCGCGCGTCAAACAGCCGTGCCCGCGCGCTCTATGCCTCCGAGGGATTCTGCGAGATCGGCCTACGGCCCGGCTATTACCCCGCCGCCAAAGGGCGCGAGGACGCGGTCGTGCTGGCGCGTGCACTGTAGGTTGTGCCGACGCGCTGTCGGTTGTGCTGACGATAGGGTCTGCCAGCTCCATGTCCGAGCCGCATGTCACGAACGGATGCGCAGAAGTCCTCGCGCAGATCCGGAGATGGGCACCATCAGGGTGCAGGAAATACCGACCTGATCCGGATCATGCCGAGGTCGATTCGCTTGAAAGCACAGGAAAACGACCGTCAATCCAACAGCATTTCGGGCTATAGTCGAGGCCGTTACTCGGCTCCCGTCTCGCTTCGGGCTGCGCTTGCCGCCGAGTCGGAGTACAGCGCAGCCCCTCCGCGTTGCCGGTCTAACCTACCCTATTCATCCGGGGATTGCTCTGATGTCGCACAAGCTCATGGTAACCGTCGACGGCAACGAGGCCGTGGCCTACGTCGCTCACTTGACCAACGAAGTCATCGCCATCTATCCCATCACGCCGTCCTCGAACATGGGCGAATGGGCGGACGAGTGGTCGTCGCTCGGGATTCCGAATCTTTGGGGCACGATCCCCGATGTCGTGGAGATGCAGAGCGAGGCCGGCGCGGCCGGCGCGATCCATGGGGCACTGCAGGGCGGCTCCCTGGCGACGACCTTTACCGCCTCGCAGGGTCTGCTGCTGATGATCCCGAACATGTACAAGATCGCCGGCGAGCTGAGCCCGACGGTCTTTCATGTCTCTGCGCGCTCGCTTGCGGCGCAGGGTTTGTCGATCTTCGGCGACCATTCGGACGTCATGGCCTGCCGCGCCACCGGCTATGCCATGTTCTGCTCGGCCTCGGTCCAGGAGGCCATGGATTTCGCGCTCATTGCGCAGGCCGCGACCCTGGAAAGCCGCGTCCCCTTCCTGCACTTCTTCGATGGGTTCAGAACCTCGCACGAGGTCACCAAGATCGAGCAGGTCTCGCACGAGACGATCCGCGCACTGATCGACGAGGAGCTGGTGAGCGCCTGCCGCGCGCGCGCACTCAATCCCGATCATCCCGTGATCCGCGGCACCTCGCAGAACCCGGATGTGTATTTTCAAGGCCGCGAGACCGTCAACCCCTACTACGATGCGGTTTCCGGCATCGTGCAGCGCACCATGGATCGCTTCGCCGGGCTCACGGGTCGTCAGTACGGGCTCTTCGAGTATGTCGGCGCAGCTGATGCTGAACGTGTGATTCTGCTGATGGGCTCCGGGATCGGGGCCGCACAGGAGGCGGTGGAGCATCTCGTGGACCACGGCGAGAAGGTCGGCCTGATCAAGATCCGGCTCTACCGCCCCTTCGATGCAGGCGCCCTCCTCTCCTCCATTCCGGTCACCGCGACCCGACTCGCCGTGCTCGATCGCTGCAAAGAGCCGGGCGCCGACGGCGAGCCGATGTACAAGGACGTCGTCACCGCATTGGCCCAAGCGTTCGCCGACGGCCGTGTCGCCACCATGCCGCGCGTGGTCGGCGGGCGCTACGGGCTCTCGTCCAAAGAGTTCACCCCGGCCATGGTCAAGGGCGTCTTCGACGAGCTGGCGGCGCCCAAGCCCAAGAACCCCTTCACGGTCGGCATCATCGACGACGTCGGCCACACCAGCCTGGCCTGGGATCCGGACTTCAAGCCGGCGGCGATGGCGGGCGTCACCGCCTGCGTCTTCTTCGGCTTGGGCTCTGACGGTACCGTCTCGGCCAACAAGAACTCGATCAAGATCATCAGCGAAGAGACGCCCAACTTCGGTCAGGGCTACTTCGAGTACGACTCCAAGAAGGCCGGCGCGGTCACCATCAGCCATCTGCGCTTCGGACCGAAGCCGATCAACAGCACCTACCTGATCGGCGAGAACGAAGCGAGCTTCGTCGCCTGTCATCAGCCGACCTTCCTCACGCGTTACGACATGCTCGATCACGCACGTCCGGGTGCGGTGTTCCTGCTGAACTCGCACACGCCGCCCGATCGGATCTGGGACGAGCTGCCGCGCAAGATGCAGCAGACGATCATCGACAAGGGTCTCGACTTCTACGTCATCGATGCCTACGGGATCGCGGGTGCGACCGGCATGGGCCGGCGCATCAACACCATCATGCAGACCTGCTTCTTCGCCATCTCGGGCATCCTGCCCAAGGACGAGGCGATCGACCACATCAAGCACGCGGTCGAGAAGACCTACGGCAGAAAGGGTCAGAGTCTGTTGGAGCGCAACTACAAGGCGATCGATGCCGCACTCGCCGGGCTCCATCAGGTCAGTGTCCCGGCGCAAGTGACCAGTGCCTTCGAGCGCCCGCCCGTGGTCCCGATCTCGGCACCCGACTTCGTGCGCAATGTGACCGCGACCCTGATTGCCGGCAAAGGCAACAGTCTGCCGGTCAGCCTGATGCCGGCGGACGGCACCTGGCCGACCGGCACGACCCGCTACGAGAAGCGCAACATCGCCCTCGAGCTGCCGAAATGGGAGGACGACCTCTGCACCCATTGCGGCAAATGCCCGCTGGTCTGCCCCCATGCAGCGATCCGCGCCAAGGTCTATCCGGTCGCGCTCACGGACGCGGCCCCGGCGAGCTTCCAGCACGTCCAGATCAAAGGCAAAGACTTCCCGGTCGGTCATCACATCACCTATCAGGTCGCCCCGGACGACTGTACCGGCTGCGGTCTCTGTGTGGAGGTCTGCCCGATCCGCGATCGCAAAGACCCCAAACGCAAGGCGCTCAACATGGTGCCGGCCGAGCAGACGCACGCCGTCGAGCAGGCCAATTGGGACTTCTTCCTGACCCTACCGGAATACGATCGCACCAAGCTCGACGGCACCAAGATCAAGCACGCCATGATGCTCGAGCCGCTGTTTGAGTTCTCCGGCGCCTGCGTAGGCTGCGGCGAGACACCCTACGTCAAGCTTGCGACCCAGCTGTTCGGCGACCGCATGCTGATCGGCAACGCCACCGGCTGCTCCTCGATCTACGGCGGCAACCTGCCGACGACCCCCTATACCACCAACAGCGAGGGCCGCGGACCGGCCTGGAACAACTCGCTGTTCGAAGACAACGCCGAGTTCGGGATGGGCTTGCGGCTCGCCATCGACAAACAGGCCACCCATGCCCGCGAGATCATCAAGCGGCTCGCACCCAAGATCGGCGAGGATCTCGCCGAGGGACTGCTCACGGCCGACCAGTCCAACGAGGCCGGGATCTTCGAGCAGCGCGAGCGCGTGCTTGCGCTCAAGGAGAAGCTCAAGGGCATCCCGGACCTGGACGCACGTACCCTCGAGGCCATCTGCGACCAGATCGTCAAACGCAGCGTCTGGATCATCGGCGGCGACGGCTGGGCCTACGACATCGGCTACGGCGGCGTGGATCACGTCCTCGCCAGCGGGCGTAATGTGAACCTCTTGATCCTGGATACGGAGGTCTATTCCAACACCGGCGGCCAGACCTCCAAGTCGACCCCGATGGGCGCGGTCGCGAAGTTCTCGGCGGCCGGCAAACCGACCTTCAAGAAGGATCTCGCCATGATGGCGATGGCCTACGAGAACGTCTATGTCGCCCAGGTCGCCTTCGGTGCCAAGGACGTGCAGACGGTCCGCGCCTTCATCGAGGCCGAATCCTTCGACGGTCCGTCGGTCATCATCTGTTACTCGCCGTGCATCGCTCACGGCATCGATCTGTCCCATAACCTGCGTCAGCAGGACATGGCGGTCAACTCGGGACACTGGGGCCTGTTCAGGTTCGACCCGCGCCGGCTCGCCGCGGGCGAGAATCCGTTGCACATCGACAGCAAACCGCCGAGCATTCCATATCGCGACTTCGTGTCCTCGGAGACCCGCTTCAGCGTCCTCACCCACACCCATCCGGAGGCGGCGGAGCGGTATCTGCAGCTCGCCCAGAAGCACGTCCAGACACGCTTCACGCTCTACGAGCAGTTGGCGCATCTGGCTGTGCAGAATGCACCCGCGCCGGCCGCAAAAGAGCCGACACCGAAAGCGTCTTAAACCGCGCCCGGTGCGATATGCGTCGTTTTTTGGATTGCCTTGGCCGCGCCAGCTCCGACGACTGCTGGAGCTGGCGCGGTTTAAGGTATTAAAAGATATTAATTTTAGACGATCGCCGGGAGCCGCGGATCGCGGAAGCAGAGGCATCGCGCCTCAGCGGGGGCCGGGTTAAGTCGCCCCGCCCCCCGACCACGACCACTCCAGCCGATCACCGACGGGCGACCCCTTATCCCTTGCCGGAGCACTCGCTATGGATCTCACGACCAACTATCTCGGGCTGACGATCAAGAATCCGCTGGTTCCCTCTGCCTCGCCCCTGTCCAAGAGCGTCGCCATCGCACGCGAGCTGGAAGACCATGGCGCTGCGGCCATCATCATGTGGTCGCTCTTCGAAGAGGCCGTCACCGCCGAATCCGAAAGCATGGTGCGCTTCCTGCACCACCAGGACATCGGTTTCGGCGAGGCCGATAGCGGCTTTCTGCCCGTTCATCAGGATTTCGAGGGCGCGCTCGAGCGCTATCTGGACAACATCCGTAAGCTCAAAGAGTCACTGGACATCCCGGTCATCGCCAGCCTCAACGGCGTCACACCCGGCGGTTGGATCAAGCACGCGACCGAGCTGCAACAGGCCGGTGCGGATGCCCTGGAGCTCAACGTCTACTATGTCGCCGGCGATGTCGCCCAGACCGGGCTTCAGGTCGAGGAGCGTTACCTCGAGCTCCTGCGCGCGCTGCGCGGCCACATCCAGATCCCGATCAACATGAAGCTCTCCCCGAGCTTCAGCTCCATCGGCAACTTCGTCGGCCAGGTCGCGGCGTCCGGCGCCAACGGCGTGGCGCTCTTTAATCGTTTCTATCAGCCCGATATCAACATCGACAGCCTGCGGCTGCAATCGAGCCTGCACCCCTCGACCTCCGCCGAGGCCCTGCTCGCGATGCGCTGGATCGCCATCCTCTACGGCCGCTTCGATGGCCTATCACTCGGTGCGACCGGCGGCGTGCACACCTCCGCAGACGCCATCAAGCTCCTGCTCGCAGGCGCCGACGTGGTGCATCTGTGCAGCGCCCTACTCGGCAAAGGACCGGCCTACACCGCGCAGATCCTGGCGGGCATCCAAGACTGGATGGAGGAGCAGGGATTCGAGTCCGTGGACGACTTCCGCGGCCGCGTCAGCGCCATCTCGGTCCCCAACCCGGCGGAGCTCGAGCGCGCCAATTATGTCAACATCCTGGACAGCTACAGCTTTTCGCCGGGTGTGATGGTGTAGCACCTTAAGTGACATGTCGAAACAAGGTGAACACCTTGATGAACGCGTAGGATGGGTAGAGCGTCAGCGAAACCCATCCTCCAACCGGAGACGCAGATGCCGCACCGACCACGCACCGATCGACAGGGTCCGTTTCACGTCGACCAACTCGGCGAAGGCGATCGCTACGAGCTCTCCAGCGGTCACCCGATCTATTGCGCGCCCTCCGGGCGCGAGCATGCCGGAACGAATCTGATCGGCGCGGCAGCACTGGAGACCGACCCGGATGTCGAATGGGCCGGTGTCGATGCGGGTTTCACCCCGGATTCGGGGACGTTGCGCGCACCCGACGTCGCGATCGGCCACGGAGGCGCAGAACGGGGCTGGATCCCGGGCGCGCCGCCCTTGGCGGTCGAGTATGCCGCTCGCGGACAGGACGAGCAGGAGTTGCAGGACAAGATTGCGGAGTTGTTGCAGAGCGGCACCCAGCAGGTTTGGGTGGTGCGTCTGGTCGGTCCGCGACGGGTCGAGGTCTATCGACCCGGCGAATCCATGCGCGTGGTCGGTCCCGGCGAGATCCTGAGTGCGCCGAGTCTGCTACGTAACCCGGTCCCGATCGAGGCGCTCTACGACCGCGATGCCGCACACCGCGCGACGCTGCGCAACCTGCTGCAGCGCGAGGGTTACGAGAGTCTGGACGCCGTGCGTCAAGAGGGGGTTGTTGAGGGAATCAATCAAGGGATCAGCCAAGGCATCGCCGAGTCGATCCTCGCCCTGCTCACCGAGCGTGGGCTCGTCGTCGACACACTGGCGCGAGAACGCATCCTCGGCGAGCAGGATCCGGCGCAGTTGATGCGTTGGCTCATCGCCGCGACTCAGGTCCAGGAAGCGCAGAGGCTGCTCGATTAGGAGAACAGTAGGAGAACAGTAGGTTGGGCAAAGCGCAGCGTGCCCAACTGCTACTCCCGATGCCGGTGCGCGTTGGGCACGCTGCGCTTTGCCCAACCTACGACTGCACCCCGAACCCCGAACCCTGCACCCCGAACCCCGCACCCCGAACCCCGAACCCCGCACCCCGAACCCCGAACCCCTCATCACCCATCCGAATCGAGAAACCGTTCGACCGGCACGCACTTAGGCACCAGCCGGCCGCTTGGACCCGGCAGCATCAACACCACCTGACGGCTTTGCTCGGGTCCATAACTCACATGGATCGGGTTGTCGTTGCCGTAGAAGTAGAGCCGATCGAAGGGCGTTTCGGCGACGACCCAGCGCGCGACCTCGAGCATATCCTCGTCCTCGACCAGAAAATCCACGGCGGCACCCAGACGCGGGCAGATGGGATGACCCAGCCGATTGCGCTCGTGCGCCGCGTGCTGATCGCGCTTCGGATCGATCCGCCCCGGGATCGCCTTCGCCAGCGGCGCGGAGCAGAACCCGTAGGTCAGTCGAATCATCCCGAAATACTCGATCACCGGATCCAGGACCTGCGTGGCCAGATCGCACAGCGCCGTGTAGGTCTCGGGTTGCTCCGGGCGGTTGCCGAGCCCCGTCGCGGCCTGTGTCTCGCCACATTCGATCAACTGACGGTAGCTGAGAGAATGCCCGCAGGGCGCATCCGGCTCGGGGATCGTCCGAGAGCGCACCAGGGCGCCGTCCTCGATCATCCAGCGCCGACGCTCGAGCAGTGCGTCGAAGGCTGCCGGCGCCGGCCCATAGCCAGACATCGGCAGCACACCAAGCGCCTCGAGCGCCTCGTCGAAGGCGAGCTGCTCCGGATACCCCTCGCATTCCTCGTTCAGATAACCCGCCTTGCGATAGAGATACGGCGGCTCGAACGCCTCGCCATAGGCGAAATAGTCGATATCCTGCTCGCGCAGCTTGATCTTGACCCGCTCGACCATCCGCGGCAGCGCCCTGCCCTCGAAATCGTCATACCGCATCAGGCTCAGCTTGCCCGAGCCGATATGGATCTTCACCAGATCCGCCTCGCGGATATCGCCGTAGAGCATCGAGGCAGCGCCGACATACACGCGCAAGAGCGCCGGGAGCTGCTCGACCAATCGGCTGTGTAGCTGCAGCGAGGCGCCCGGCTCGAGCCATCCCAGCCCATGCTCGGCGGCCGATCGGCAGGCGGCGGCGATCGCGTCGGTGTCGGCGATCCGAAAGAGCTGCGTACGACCGGCCTCCAACGCGGCCGGATAGTCACCGAAGAACGCCTTGATGTCGCGCTGCAATCCCGCATCCAGATGCTTGTAGGGACGCCGTCGGCTGAACTGCTGAAGTGCGAAATAGACCTCCAGGTCGGCGATGCGCGCCTGCTCGGCCTGCGCCAGCGCGACCTGTGCGTCATCCGGTTCCTTCTGCTCGGCGAGGAAACGCAGCGCCTTGCCGAGACTGCCGAAGCCCTCGAGCAAGGGCAGCAGATCATCGACCTCGCTCTTCTCCGGCGTGCGCCCCAGACACAACCAGGTCTCCCAGAGACGCTCCAACGGCTCGCGATAGGCATCAAAGCGTTCCGCCGCGCGATCGCGCCGAGCCGGCCGCTCACGCGGTGGCGGCGCGGGGCGCGTGCTCGGCACCCCGAGCCGATTGCTTCTGCGGCTGTAGCGCTCCACCAAAAACCGCTGCTCCGCGTCCTTGTCGCGGAACACATAGAGCACGCCCGGCGCAACCGGGATCGGCTCCTCGTCCAGCACCTGCTCCAGATACGTCTTGATCTCGGACTGGGTGTAATAGCGCTGGAAGGTGCCGCGCTGCGTCATGACGCCGTCGCGAAACCGCTCCCCGCGCGGATCGTTCTGATTGGCGAGCATCACCGACACGACCAACAGCCGCTCGGCGAGCGACCAGGCCCGCGTCAAGGCCAGCAGCCGCTCGTCGAAGTCCTCGATCACGTTGATCACGAAACCGAGATTGACGATGTCGGCCGCGGCGACCGGCTCGTCCGGCGCAAAATAGGGATCCCACCCGGAGGCGGTCAGCCCGTTCTCGCGCAAACCGCGCACGTCGTCGCCGCGCCCGCAGCCGTAGTCGAACAGCCCAAAGCGGCCATCCAGGAAGCCATGCCGCGCCAGCGTCTGCACCGGCGCCGAGAAGCCATAGCGCACCATCGCGGTGCGGTGTCGCGCCGCCTCCCAATCGAGCGCGCTGCCGAGTCCGACGAGGTCGCAAGACAAGACCCCGCCCTCCCCCGCCTCGGCCTCGGCCAAGGCCAAGTCGGCAGCCTCGCCCGCGACACCGTCGAGGTTGCCGATCGGAAGCAGGGTATGCCCCTCGATCCGGTACCCGGCATCCGCGACCAGCGCCTCCCACTGACGCCGATAGCCGATGCGCTTGGGATCGTCGAACAGACCGATCGACTCGGCCTGCTCGGTCAAGGCGACATACTCGGCGCGGCCCGGATGATCGCTGGGGAGCAACAGCTCCTTACGATGCAGGATGGGCGGGTTCAGCGAGTCTTCGTAGGTGCGATAGCCCGTCTCCCCCGTTGCGCGATCCACACGCCAACTCTCCTTCAGCGCCGGGAAGGGGGTCTCGAAAAAATCCGGGTAGTTGAGGAAGGCCACCTCGGAGCCGTCCACGGCAACGCGCACGACATTGAAATCGGGCTCGGCCGACGCCCGAAGCATCTCCAAGGCCGCGGCCACGCCGCTCGTCAACGCTGGCTCGGAACGGTCGAGCAACGTTCGATGCAGGTAGCGTCGGCCTGCGACCGTCTTTCCGGAACCCATCGGTTCGTCAGTCCCCCGTGCTCATCGTCGGATCCGTCTCGGGAGCCGGCCAGTGGATCTCCAGACCATCGATCACGCCGACAGGGGTCTGTCCTTCCAGACCCTGCACGTCCGGCTTCCCGTAAACGCCGTCCGCACCGAGCCGATAGAGGGTCAGCACCCGATCCACCGGGTGCAGCAGCCAGTATTCGCGCACGCCATGACGCTCGTAGAGTGCCCGCTTACGGACCTGATCATGAACCGCGCTCGACGGCGAGAGGATCTCGACGATCCAATCGGGCGCCCCGCGGCACCCCTTCACGTCGAGCTTGTGCGGATCGCAGATCACGGCGAGATCGGGCTGCACCACCGTGTCGACCCGAGCGTCGGACTCGTCGTGCTTCGGCAGACGCACGTCGAAGGGGGCGACATAGACCCGGCAGCCGCTACCCGCGAGCTTGGGGTGGATCTGCGCGGCCAACTCGACGACAAAGTCCTGATGCAGTCGCGTCGGCGCGGGCGCCATCGCAAATGCTTCACCGTCGATCAGCTCCCAACGTTCGTCCTCGGGCCAGAGACAATAGTCTGCGTAGGTGAAAGAACCGGTTTTGAGTGCGGCTTGAGGCATGACAGTCTCTCGGTTGAAACAGCATCGGCACAGGGCGACCTTGATCATAACGCCGACCGGCAGGCTGGACGAGCGGGAGCGACTTGGAACAGAATCACATCGAATCCTCCGGCTCAGCATCGATCACAGCGCAAACACGACCGAACGAGCCTGTTCACCCGGGCGCTCGATCCGTCTCGCGGCGACGGCACACCACACCGGAACAGACGACAGAGTCTGATATTATGACGACTCGCGAGGGGTTTTCGGAGAACAACAACGTTGCTGAATCCGAAAGGCGCATCAGCCAAAAACCCACGCGGCTCGGCCGTACAGACGCTCGGCACCTTGATCAAGGTGGTGATCGTCGCGATCCTCGTCAGCCTGACCCTCACCGTGCTGATGCTTCTGCACGCGGGGCGTATCCAGGACGAGACCGCTGCGGAGGGATCCTTGCGGCAGCTCGACGGGCTGCTCCTCATGAAGAGCCGCCACCTCGCCAACCACGTCAGGGATTATGCCGTTTGGAACGACGCCATCGAGCGCGTGATCCAGGCGCGAGACGCGGCCTGGTGGGACGACAACCCCGGTCAGTATGCGCTCGCGACATTCGACCTCTCACTCACCCTCGCCGCCGACGGCAGCGACCGGATCTATTTCATCTCGACCCCCGACGGAACCCGAAGCGCACCATCGGACCTCACCCTCGGCCCGTCCACGAAGGCATTGCTGGACATGGAACGGCGCAGCCTTTCCTCCTCGGTTCCGGGAGCGGCAACGACGGGGCTGATCGAGCTGAACGGAACCCTGTATTTGGCGGCCGCCAGCCGATTCTTCCACGAAGAGGATCTCGCATCCCCTGCCGAAGCCCCCGGCGCAGTGATGCTCTTCGCGCTCGCGCTCGATAACACGGTTCTTCCGGAGCTCGGCGACATCATGGGCGTCGACGGACTGGTCCGCGATGCGGCGCCTGAGTCCGGCGAGGCTCGCATGCCGCTCTCACTCATCGACGGGGCCCCTGCGGGAAGCCTGACCTGGACCCCGCCGTCGCCGGGCCGATCCATGATCGCAAGCGTACTGCCCACCGCGCTGCTGGCCTTCGCAAGTGTCGCCGGACTGACCCTGGTCTTCGCCTTTCGCGCACGCAGCCTCGCCCGGCGTTTGTCCGCCGACGAGACCGAGCGACACGAGCTGTCGCAGCGCTACGAATCCATCCTCGAGACCGCCGGCGACGGCATCTTCGGCATCGATCGCGACGGGCGCATCCTGTTCGTCAACGCCGCAGCCGCGACGATGCTCGGCCTGCCACGCACGGAGATCCAAGGACAGGACGCCAACCGCCTACTCCTGTGCCGACCGGTCAATGGACCCGCCGAACAGACCGACGAGCCACCCCTGCTGCGCGCACTGACAAGCGGTCGCGCCGAGGTCTCCGACACCGAGTGTTTTCGCTGCGCGGACGGGAGCACCTTCCCGGTCGAATACGCCGTCACACCCATGCTGCTCGGGGACACCTCGACCGGCGCGGTGGTCGTCTTTCGCGACATCACCAAACGGCGGCAGACCGAAGAGGAGATGCTCTATCGCGCCAATTTCGACGCCGTCACCGGCCTGCCCAACCGCAACCTCCTTCTCGAACGCCTGAATCAGGAGCTGAAACGGGCCCGCCGCGAGGCCACCCGCGTCGGGGTCCTCTTCATCGACCTCGACGACTTCAAACAGGTGAACGACTCGCTCGGACACGACGCGGGCGATCTCCTGCTGCGCCAAGTGGCCGAGCGCCTTCAGCAATCCGTGCGCGAAACCGACACCGTCGCCCGTTTTGCGGGGGACGAGCTCGTGGTCGTTACCGCACACATCGCGGACCGTGCCTTCCTGCAGACGGTCGCCGAGAAGCTGCTCCAGGTCCTTCGTGAACCCTTCGCGATCGGGGCCGCATCCGTGCGCATCGGAGGCAGCATCGGAATCGCCATTTACCCGGACCATGGCGACGATCCTCAGACGCTGCTCAACCGGGCCGACCTCGCCATGTACCAGGCGAAGGCCGCCGGGCGTGGAACCTATCGGTTTGCGGTGACGGCCTGACCACAGGTCAAGGCTGCCAAGGTCCAGCCGTCAGCCGGAGGCCACCCTCCCGGCAAGCCACGCGAGCAGTTCCTGCCGACGCTCCATCCCCAATCGCTCGATCCGCGCCATGATCTCGTCCATGCTCATCTGATCGTAATGCCCGTTCAGCGCCGCAGCGAATGGGGCGAGCACGGCATGCTCCTCCGGCGACAGCGTCTCGGGCGGGTTCTGCAGGTCCTTCAAAAAGGCTTCTGCCCGATGTTTGTCGAGTGCCCCGATCTCCTCGATCCCGGGAAGACCACGGCGCCAGGTCTCGATGCGCGCCTGCCGCGCCTCATCCTCGAGCGCGGCGATCCGCTGCGCCAGCATCTCCAGGAGTTGCTCGACCATCTCACGGTCTTCGCTCCACAGATAGCCCGGCGCCGCATTGAGCTCCGACTCGATCCGGGCGCAGCCGTCGCGGGCGAGTGTCGGAATCTTGTCCGCAAGCGCGCGACGCGGGCCCATCCATTCGGCGGAGCGCCGACGCGCGGCATCGCTGCGTTCGGCGCCGAGCGCCCGATACACCGAGGCCAGATCCCAGGCGGGATCGATCTCGCGCGCGGCAAGCTCCTCCGACAGTGCGGCCGACTGGTGCTCGATCTGCTGACCGAGGATCTCGGCCAGCCGCTCGGGGGACATGTCGCCGGTTTCCCATGTCCCGAGATCGGCGACGATCCGTTGGAGCTGAAACGCCAGCTCGCTCACCTCCGCCTCGTCGCGCGTGCCGATGAAGATCTCGCGCAGTCGATTCACCCGCGCAAGCGCCTCCTGCAGCGCGCTCTCGGTCTTCGGTACAGCCGCAAAGAGCGCACCGAGTAGAGCCCGCTGGCGATCGAGCGCCTCGCGCAGTCGCTGCTGACGGTCCTGGATTGCCTTCACGCGCGCGCGAATCTCCTCCTCGCTCAAGGCCGAGCGTGCCCCGTCGAGCGCATCGATCAAGGCGTCGCCCTTCGCGATCCCGTCGTGCAGCTCACGCACGGGCGTCGACTCCGTGGGCGCGGGCTGTCGCGGATAATCATCGCTCTCGTCCAAGGTCAGCTTGAAGTGCTGGCGTTTCTCGACCTGCATGATCGCGCGTTGCGACTGCTCTTCGAGCGCACCGGCCTCGGAGGGGAAACCGAGCCGCTTCAAACTCTTGATCGCCCGCTCGATCCGATTACGGAAAGTCGCCACTTCGGCTGCGTTGTGACAGCCTTGGCGCGGGATCCAATCGGCGAGCCTCTCGGACACCAACTCGCGAACAATCGCCAACTGTTTTTCGCAGTCGACCATGAAGGACTCGGGCCAACAGTCAGACCCATCGACCTCTTCTCGTCGCCGCAGCAGCAACAGCGCATGGTGCAGCAGCTCGTTCACATTGTTCTGTCGCTCGGCGCGCTCGATGTTCTTTTCCCACTCGCCGAGCTCGATGCCGAATTGATGCAGCTTCGCCCGTGCCTCCGCTGACTTGTCGCACAGATACCGGTAGGTGCCTTCCAACACCTCGGGCATCGGATCGACGCGCTGCATCTGCTCCGCCTCGTGCGCAAGCGCGACCAGCGTCCGGTAGCTCGGCTCGGTGTCCCAGCGGCTCAGCAAGGCGCGCCAGCGTCCCTCGCCATCTTCCGACAGGAATCGCAGAGCGGTCTTGCGAAGGACCGCGGGGTCGAACGCGTGTTTGCCGCGCTGAGTGGGGAAGGCATCGCTCAGCCAGTCGGCCGACGCGATCATCTGTCCACTCTGCTCGAGGCGGCGCGGCGGGTGAGCGCCGCCGATCAGCAGGCCCAGCAGCAGGCCCGCGGAGGCGGTATTCAGGCCGTACGGTGGGGCAATCAAGGCTTGATAGGAGGCCCCGAGGGTTCGCGTGGGATCATTCAGATGCGCCGACTGCAGCTCGTCGAAGACAGCCTTTACCGCTGGGTTCACCGGATCCGTGAGCTTCCCCGTCGGCGCAAGCGCTCGCCAACTCCGGGCCAGCACCTCCCCGACCCGATTCTGCATCCTCTTCTGCTGTGCCTGCACCCAGGTTCCGTCGACCTGACGCGCGATCAGGCTGCGCGTGAGTTGAGCGGCATCCGCCGGACCTCCTCCGGCGGTGGTTGCAAAGCCGTCGAACGGAAAGGGAATCGTGCGCGGATAGATCTGCGCAAAGATCCGCTCGGCGACGGCTTTCAATCGTCCTTCAGGGACGGAGTTGAATCCGGCGACCCAGTAGCTCCGCTCCTTGATCGCCTCCTGCACCGAAGCCTTCAATGCAGCACGCGCCCGCTGCGTTTCCTCCGGTAAGAAGCGGCGAAAGCGCTCGCGCTCCTCGCCCGAGACCTGCTCGTCGAACAGATAAAGCCGCTTGAGCGCGTCCGCGATGACCTGCTTCGGATCCGCGACACCCACAACCCAGATCGGCGCCGCGGATTGTTTGATCCGCACAAGCTCGGCTTGGAAGGTGGTCGAAACCGTCTCGTCCACGGCGGCCGGATCATCGTCCGCATGGATATAGAGATAGATCACGCGTCCGCGCGCATCCTTCGGCGAGGCCGCTGCCTGCCAGTCCTGGAAGGCCGCATTGACGACATTCGGCAGGGTGTGCAGGTTGGCGATCTGCGCCTCGAAGAACCATTCCGTTGTGGCGATGCTGTGATTCTGCCCAAAATCCGTCGGGATGTCGCCGATCTCGGCGTCCTTCGCGGCATGCCGGACAAACAGATCGCGCACCGCCTCCTTGCCGATGGCGGCCGTACGATGCCGCACCCATTGCTGAAACTGACCCCGCGTGGAGGCATCGGCGATCAGCTCGTATTGACCGAGATCGCCGTTCCACTCCAATGCACCCAGCTCATCGCCCAGCCGGCGTACAGCCGTCAGCAGGGTCTCGGCATCCAATGCCGTGGCCTCGGACAAGAGCGCATCGGCCTGCTCTCGCGTTTGCTTGCCGACACGGGTCTTCTCCAGAATCGCCACGCCGGCCAGCGTCAATTCGTCGGCGGCGCCCAAGTGGCTTTGGAATTTCTCCAGCAGCAACTGCAAGGTCTCGGCGACGGTCGAGCCGGTCTCGTGCTCGGCGGCGATCATCTCCGGGAGCATGCTGCGCAGCACCAGCTCACCGGCGCTCACCTGACGCAGACGTCCGCCGACGAGCGCGTCCTCCTCGCCGATACGGTCGATCACATCTTTGATGAAGGTCAGTGCGGAGCGCTGTTGCACGATGTCGCGCTGACGCGTGAGGAACCAGGTCGCCAGGGGATGCAGCGGCCAGCAGCCTTTGGCGATGACCTGCTCGAAGCGCCCCGGATCGTTCCACACCGGATACCGGCCGAATCCGGGTAGGGCGAGGGACATCCGCTGCCAGCTCGTGTGCTGCGCCGCATCCGCACCCGCCCGACGCCAGACCTCCGTTAGACCGGCCTCGTCCTTACCGATCATGTGCGCGAAGATGGTTTCGAGATTGGTCGAGAGATACAGCTTCTCGGCCGTATCGAAGCGCGTGATATAGCGTTGCAGTTGACGCAGATCCGCGCTGCCGAAACGCTTCAGATACGCCTTCAACTCGTATTGAATCAGCCCGACGAAACGGACCCGGTTGCTGTTGTCCTGCACGCCTTGAAAGATCTGCTGCAGGGCCGCGTCGCCCGCGAGCTGCGGCTTTTCGGCTGCATACTCGAGATAGCGTCCGAATTCGTCGAAGAGGATCAGAACGCTCGAAAAGGCGCCGTCCGCACCGCAATAGACCTCGCAGAGCGTATTGATCAACTCTTGGGCCGACTCTTGCCCGACGACCGGGATGGCTGCGCCGTTCGCGTCCGTATAGAGGGCGTCGACCTGCGTGTAGATGGCCTCGTCGTTGTTGCGCAGCCGCGCCTGGATCTCATCGCGACTCAGCGCGGGACAATGACGCGCGAAGGCCTCGGCGCGGATGTCGAAATTACGCTCGACAAATTGCTCGGCGGTTTGAAAACGCGGCGACAGATCGCGGATTGCGCCCGGATCCACACCATAGCGATCCAGTTGGGCAAAGACTGCCTGAATCAGCGCGTTGCCCAGATGGAAGCCGGCCATGCCGTCGAGACAGAGCACCATAACCGGCTTGCGCAGTTGCGCGACCCGCTCGGCGACCCGCCGCCCGATCTCGGGGTCGGCTTGGGTCAGGTTTGCGACGATCTGCCCTGCGGTTAAGCCCTGCGGTTCGCCGAGCAAACAGGCAATCGCCGTCGAGAGGTGGGATTTGCCCGTACCGTAGCCGGCGACGGCCAGCGCATAGGGGTTATGCTCTTCGCCGCGGAGCCCGCCGACGATCGAATCCAGCAGATCGGCAACGACGCTCGCCGTGTCTTTCAGGCGGTAGCCGCGCTCGCTGCCGTCCAGTTCGGCCTCGGCCGCACCGTGATAGCGAGGGCCGTGAAACACAAAGGCGTTCGCGGCCTGCTGGGCTTGCGGCCAGCGCTCCTGCACCCACCGCAACTGCACCGCGCCTTCGAAAAACCGCTCATCATTGAATCGAACCAGACTTCCGATCTTCACCGTCTTCTCCCTTATGAAATCCATATCAGAGCAATAGACTACCGCTCAGCTAGACCAATTCACTATAGAGGCGATCGATCACCTGCCCCGTCTTCACCAGCCTGAGCAATACCACGCTCCCAGTGTAGCGATCAAGCTGCGCGAGATGTTGGTCCGCCAGCCAGTCGAGCCACACCGCCGCCTGAGCACCGTCCCAACCCAACAAGGACAGGATGCGTGTTTCGCGCGCGAGCTCATCGAAGCTCATCTGCTCGACGTCCCCGAAGGCTTCGTCCCAGATCAGCCACAGAAAGACCGCATAGGCCGGAAAAAAGGCGATCTCGGCCGGGGCCGGCTCGCGCCTGAAAAGCAGCTCACCCGCGGCATTCTTCGGGGTACTCAAGATTGCAGCGTCGGCGAAGCTCGTACCTTCGCTGTACATGCGCGTCACCAGACCCGCCAGCGGCTTCAGATATTGCTTCGCGCCATGTCGCTCGGTGAGCAGATTCAGATAGGCGTTCAGATCGAAACGCTCGCCCAAGCGAAACCGTCCCTCAGCAAACAGCACGAACCAGGGATCGGCGACGCCCGTCGCCGGAGCCGCGCGCCCCAAACGGCGTGACAGCAGAAGATGCGCGAGCCACATGGTCACCGGCTCGCTCAGAAAGGCGTCCTCCCGGGAGACCATCTCACCGAGCGGCGTACGCCCAAGCCGCCAGACGCCCGTCGATTTCTCGGCGGTCACCAGCCCCATCCCCCGCGTGAAATGGATCATCGGCTCGACCTTACCGGTTTTCTTCCCGTTTGGAATCCCGGTCTCGTCGCTGATCTCCGTGACGCTGCCGGAGCCGCTACGCCCGGCAAACGCCAGGAGCTGACCCAGCAGACGCCGCTCCGGCAGGAAGGTTTGCGGGAAATTCGCAGGCAGTGATTTCAGCATCCTTTGCGGCTCTCATTCATCGGCATCCAGAACGGTTTCTTATCCAGGTTCGGTAGGTCTCACTTTTTTAAGGGCCTTCGTCATGGACTCAAGATAGAGCGTTCTGCTCTGGATCTTGTGAACAAGGCCGACTCCGGACAGAACTCAATGTTCTCCCGTCGCCCCGAACACATCGTCCAGGCATCGCGCGTCCAGAATCAGCAGCGCCCATTGTTCCAACTGATCCGGGTGCGCACTGCGGATCCGCGCTTCGATCTCGGGCGGGACCTGGCCGAAACGTTGCCGGACCAGGACGTGCAGGAGCTTGGCTTGGCCTTGGCCGGTGCCCTGCTCGATGCCTTTTTGTTGTGCCATCCGCTCGATGCTGCTTAAGTAATGCATGTGCTTTTCCTCGTCGAATTGCTGGACTTCGCACCACAACTGCTGCTCCAGTCCTTCCGGCAGCGTCAGAACCCAGTCGATGAACCGGAACAACTCCAAGATATCCTGGCGTGCGAAACCGCGCCGGTAGAGGCTGCGGATTAGTCCCAGCTTGGCCTGATAGCGATCGGTTGGCGATCCGGCGGTCTCCCGGGCACTGAGGTGAGCCAGGGTGACGACGGCAAAGGGGTTGGCCGAAGACTCGAGCTCCGTTCGGCGTGTCCGATAGGCGGCCAAGCTGACCAGGGGAAACCGCAGACCCATGCGGCAACCCCAGCGCGCATAGCCGAACTCGCCGTGTTTACTCCGACTCGGTTCGGCCAGTACGGCCAGACTCACCACCGGCTTGGCATAGCGATCGTAGATCCGATAATTGTAGACAAACATGCGCCGGGCGAAATCGGCTTGGTTTCGGCCTTGGACTTCGACATGCACCAGCAGCCAGTCCTCGCCTCCCTCCCGGCTGGTGACGCGGATCAGCGAGTCGGCCCAGCGACGACCGAGTTCGGCATCGCGGACCACCTTTTGCAGCTCCTTGTCGAGCAGGCTGTAGCCGTGCGTCCAGTCGATGTCGGCATGGGCGTCGGGGAAGAAGAAGGCCAGGAAATCCGGAAAGTACCGTTCCAGGACCGTCTTCCACGGGGAGTCGTAATCAGCCACGACGGCATGCTCGTGGCTACTCAGGGCCTGGTCGCTCATGACATGCTCTCTCGCAGAAGACAGTGAAACCCGTCGCGAAGCGGCGACGCCCCCCGGGATAGACGACTTGCAGTCGTCCTCTTCCGCCGGCCCGACGGCCTGCGGGGTCGAGCTCAACGCGACGCTCTCGGAAACCGCGCTGAATGCGCTATACCTTTTATAGGCATAAACGCAACTTTCCTTATGTCGACTCTCAGCAATGCTCGATAACATTTTAACTTCGAGTTAGACTTATCGCTACCGACGGGCCGCCTTGTAGTGTTTTTTAGACGATGATCAGAATCGAGTTCTCCGAGCAGGATTTGAAGACAATACAGAAGTTGCGTTACGAGCATCCACACCCAAGGGTGCGCAGGCGAATGGAGGTGCTGTGGCTGAAGAGCCAAGCGCCTTGCGCACCGGGAGATTTGTCGGCTCGCGGGAATTTCCAGCAACACCTTACGGCAGTACCTAGGGATGTTTCAGTCCGGTGGTATCAAAAAGCTGACGGAGCTCAACTTCTACGCCCCGATAAGCGAGTTGGAGCAGCATCGCTATCGACTCGAAGCCCATTTCCGCGCGCATCCGCCTGCGACCATCAACGAGGCGGCGGCCATGATCGAGGAGCTGACGGGAATCAAGCGCAGTCCGAGCGCCGTGGGGCGGTTTCTCAATTCGCTCGGCATGGCTCCGAGACGAGTCGGAATCATCCCCTCGAAAGCCGATCCGGAGGAGCAAGAACAGTTTATTATCAATAAGTTAGAGCCGCGCATCGAAGAAGCCAGACAGGGTAAACGCGCTATTTTTTTGTCGATGCTGCTCACTTTGTAATGGGTGCCTTTCTCGGCATTCTGTGGTCATTCTCCCGCCTTTTTTTAAAGACTTCCGCCGGGAGAAAACGTTTCAACGTGCTCGGTGCGCTGAACGCGATCACGCATGAACTGGTGATGGTGACGAACGATACCTATATCACTGCGGTAAGCGTCTGCGACCTGTTGCGACGCATTGCCATGCTGAATCTCGACGTGCCAATCACGCTGGTGATGGACAATGCGCGCTACCAGAAGTGCAATATCGTCACAGCGCTGGCTTTGCAGCTGAATATCGAACTGCTTTATCTTCCCACCTATTCACCGAATTTGAACCTGATCGAAAGGTTGTGGAAGTTCGTCAAGAAAGAAGTGCTCTACTCGAAATACTATCCTAATTTCGCCGAGTTCCGAACTGCAATCACCGACTGCCTAAAACAAACGCACACCACGCACAAGAAGGAGCTGGACTCTTTACTCACGCTGAAATTCCAGGCATTCAAAAAATGTGAGCTTGTGCCTATATGAGGTATACGTCCGACCTCGTAAACAAAGGCCGATCCGGCGGTCTCCCGGGCACTCAGGTTGACCATTTTCATCCGGGCTCGGTTGTTTTCATTGATTCCAAATACAGAGTGTCGGGACAAATGTCCTGTTCATGCGGCCAAGACACTGTGCCATCCATGATTTTTACGGTTTTAAAATAATTCGTGTCTTGCAGCTCCTTGAATACACCGATGTCGAGAAGACCAGAGCAATCGTACACTCCCGTCTCACCGCTGCCGAACTCCAAATGCAGCTTGTAATCTGGAAGCGAGGTAACGGTTGTTACTCTGGGGTTCATTTGTATCACCTCAGCGGATCGATTTTGTCCGGGTACGCCTGTGACCACACCGGAGCTGCGCTTGATGGTTGAGGCACTGCCGACATCTTCGTCTAAACGCCGAACACCGAGTACCGCCTCGACAGTTTGCCTCGGGCGATTAAGAAGTTACAGACGCCCTACCCAAACTCCCGGCTTTCTAGCGCCGTCACCTTCACCAACAGGGGTTTCGTCTGGAGCCCACCGCTCGATGTCAGCACCCCGCCCAGCGACCAACATTGACCTTTGCTAAGCTTGGCGAGGCGTTGGCTCCATTCGGCCTTGGAATCGGCGGTGGCTTGGCTCAGCAGGATGGCGAAACGGTCGATCTCGGTCTCCGCCGGCTTAAATATCAGCTTGTGACCAGCCATAAACAGACGATCGCGCTGTTCCTGATTGAACTGACTAGTGGTCTGGGTAGCAAGGATCATTGACAGGCCAAATTTTCGTCCCTCACGCAGCATCTTGTCGATCGGTGAATCGCTACGATGGTCGAGGTTCTGAATCTCATCAAGCACAACCGGAATAGGCCGGTTTTTGCTACCTGTCATGGTGGCGTAGTCGTAAAGATCCCACAAAACGAACTCTGTGACCAAACGCTGAATTTCCTTTCCAAGTCCTTTGAGTTGCATGATATGGACCCATCGATCAGGGGACGAAAGCATGCCCTCCCACGCCGATTCGGTGCCTTCGCGGAAAGCCTCCGACTTAATAAAAGGTTCAAGCTTGTTGGCCAAGCTATCGCCATATTGACCATCTTCTCGCAGGCGTGTCGAAAGTTTTGCGAGGGCAAACGAGGGATCATCCGTTAGGCCGGCCTCAATAACTCTCACCAGGGACGACATTTGTTGGTCGCCCATACTCTCGTAAACTGATTTGAAGATGCTTGCTACGCGCGAGGCCACCTGATAGTTATTCTCCTGGAAAGGAGGCAAGTTTGGATCAATGATCTGTTGTTGACGTCGAAATGGGTTCAACGGTAATTTTTTATGAACCACGTAATGATTTAGCGGCTTAGCAATCTCAGTGAAACGTGGTTCGACCTGGTCAGGTAGAAAACCATCCGTGTAGTCGATGATCAGGGATCGGAGTCTTTGCCCAGCCATCTCCGAGAGAAGACACTGAATCCCGTAGGTCTTACCCGATCCGGGCGAGCCGAAGGCCAATAGATGGCGATTCAGGAGATCCGGGTGCCCGTAATGCCAAAAGACCGGTTCCCCGTTGCTCCGGGTGCCGATCAGGATTTTTTCCGGAACCGGGTCGGCCGCAGGCGGCGGGCTCTTGAGGATTGGATCGACCTTGACCGTAGCCGTCGATGTCCCCTGATTCGACATCACGGCCGGCCCGGCCGGCGCGGGTGATCCCACACCTGGCGGGGTTGCCACCATCCGCTCGGGATCCCAGCCCCCGTCGTTCGACGCGCCATGGACGGGCACCGTCGCCTCGCGACCGTATCGCACCGTGTCGACCGGCGGCACCTTCACCGCAGGTTTCAACGGCTCCATGCGCCGAACCACATGTTCCCTCCCCGACTCCTTCGGGATCCCGGGATCACTCGTCGGTGCGGGCTCAGTCTCCCCTTCACCGGTCTTTCGTCCGAACAACGGCCAGCGCATGATCCGCCGTACGACACCACCCGAGACATCGGGAACAGTTTCCGCGGCTTCGGATCCCACGGGCGCGGTAATCGGGGCGTCGGGCGCCGTCAGATTCGACGCACGATCGGCCTTCTCGCCCGACGCGACAACCCGCGTGTCCTCGTCGCGCGAGGCCGGCGGAATCACGCTCCGCCGCACCACCCGAATCGGCGTCTCGGTCACGGACGTCTCCGTTCCGTCCGTCGCAGGCGACGCGACCGAGACCCCTGCGCGCTCGACGGACGGCCGATCCGCAGCCTCGACCTGCGCGGCATCAGGCCGGACCTCGGCCGGCTCCGCCTCTTCATGATCTGCACGCTTGACCGTCGAGCGAATGGCAATCCGCTGCTCGCCCAAGGCGACCGAGCCCTGCGGTGCATCCTCCGCGAACAGTGCGGTCAGCCCCTCATGGCCGAGCGCTACGTGCCAGACCGCGAAATCGTCCGGTACGGTGAACGGCGCCGCGACTACGCCCGGCGGCAGTGCCATCGGGGTCAACACGGGCACCGGACCGGCTTCGTTGGTCCAGAAGGTGAAGATGGCGCCCTGCCAGGACATCTCGAAATACCCCTCGGCCAGGTTCTCCAAGGCCCGATCGAGCTTGCGCCACTCGATCTCCGAGAGTTGCACGACCGCCCGCGAGGTCACCGCGCGTTGCAGTTGCGCCCACCAGTAGCGTCGATCGAAGCTCACCCGTCGCAAATCATTGCGATTGGGCGCCAGCAGCGGCATCAGGTGCGCGAGACCCTCCTGGACCTGGTCGCTCGCCTTGAGCAGATGCGCGGGGTTCTGTTGCGCGAACTTGCACTCGATCACGACCGCATGCAGCAGCGGCAGATCGTTCTCGCGCGGGATCAGGGACAACTGCAACAGATCCGGACGGTGAGTAACATCACTGCCCGCAAACCAGTGCAGCAGCGAATCGACCGGCAGCAGCTGCGACATGGCCGCCGTCGGCACCGCCAGGGCGCGCCGGATCGCGGCGAAGCCGACCACCTCGCGCACACGCTCGCTGTCGCCGACCACCGCCCGCAGCGCCGAGAGACCGATCACCTCCTCGGCCTCGTTCACCACCTTGGCCGCCATGTTGTCCAGCGCGGCCTTGTCCTGATAGGGCATGAGGCCCGCCAACTGACCGCGCACCAGACCGGCAAGCTGCGCCAAGGTGTCCTGCTGCGTCGAGATCGAGAGATTCAGCTCGCCGTAGTCGCCCAGCCCGGAGGTAAAGCCGACGATCTTGCGCCGCTCGTCCCCCTCCCCCGTGCGCAGCAGACGTTTGTCCACGAAAGGATCGATGCAGGCGACCCATTGCGCCTTGGCATGCAGCGCCTCCACCACCTCCTGCCAAGGCGAGTAGTCGATCTGGCCGAAGATCAGATGATCTTTATGCGGATTCAGATCATTGCGCAGACGCGCCGAGAGGTCCGCATGGCGTGTCTGGATCTGCAGACGCCGATTGCTCAGCAGGCTCTGCCGACGCCAGGGGTCGCCGGCCTGGATGGGGCGCGGATACTCGCAGATCGGAAATTGTCCGATGTTGCTGGCGTTGAAATCGAACTGGAACGGCAACGCCGGCTCGGCCTTGCCGGTCAGCTCGCCTTCGAGAAAATGAAACAGGAAGGCGATGTCGTAGAGCCGGCGCTCCTGCGCCAGCAGGTCGACCATCCGCCCCCGATCCGGCGCAAACCGATGACCGACCGACAACACCAGGGGCCGCCCGCTCTCGCGATGCGCCTCGGCGAGCTGGTGGCGCCAGGCCGACAGCCGGCTCTCCATCGCCATCGGCGAGG
Organism: Thiocapsa sp.; assembly: GCF_018399035.1. Classification (GTDB taxonomy): domain Bacteria; phylum Pseudomonadota; class Gammaproteobacteria; order Chromatiales; family Chromatiaceae; genus Thiocapsa. Next base: position 1,005,340 of record NZ_CP073760.1, on the reverse strand, counting down.
AAGATGTCGAGTAGACCATCACCTCGCAATGAAAGGCCGGCCAATCGCGCGGGGTGCTCTTCAGATAGGCGCGCAGGAAGCGATCCACCCCGGAGAGGATGGTGCCCAGCTCCTCGACATGCAGGGCCAGGATGCGCATCCCGTCCTCGGCGAACGGATAGAGCTGGCGATAATCCTCCAACACCCGAACCACCACCTCGCTCTCCTCGGTGGGGCGGGTGATCTCGGAGACATTCTCGTCGTCGTCGCTCTCCTCCTCGCGCAGCAGCGTCTGCACCGCCAGGCTCTTCTCGCCGTCACGCTCCGGCCCGAGATGATGCAGCAGACCGAAGGATTTGATCTCCGCCGAGAGACGCCCGGTCTGATCCACCACCAGGCCGGCCAGCGGCCGATGGATCTCGGCCAGCTTCAGGAGCTGGTTGAAGGCGGACTTGCCGTCGTGACCCAGCGCCAGCTCGGCCGCGGCCTCCGGAAAGCCGTCGCACAGGAAGCGTTGGCGTGCGAAGGTCAGCTCCAACACCGACGGGCTGATCCCCCAGACGATCGCCGAGCGCAGAAAGCCGTCGTTCGGGGCCATCTCCTCGTCGACCAGCAGGAAGGCCTTGTAGAGGCGTCGCAGCAGCTCGCTGCTGCCGCACAGCGTCGGATCGAGCACCTGCTCGGCCAGCGCCAGATAGGCCTGCAGCACAGGCAAGAAATCGTGTGTAATCGCCTGGTAATAGCCCTGCTCGACCGAGCGTTTCAGCCAGTTCCGATAGGCCCCGGAGAGGGTCAGCACGCCCTGCCACAAGGCTGGATCGAACAGATCCTGAGACACCCCGTCCAGGAGATCGACCACGCTCAGCTCGTTGAGCGCCTGACTCACCAGCCGATTTGCCTCGTCTTCGTCGGCAGCATAGTAAAGCGCCGTCATCACCACCGACGGGATGCGAAATGCCGGCAAGATCCGATGCGGATGCGCCGCTTCGTCCCAACGCTCCAGCACCGTCTTCGCACAGAGGCGCCGCACCCGTTCCGGCTGGGTCGGTCCGATTGACCAGTGGAAGGGCCGCGTCATGTCGCCCTCCCCGTCCTCGGTCTCCAGGATCACCTTAAAGTGCAGATGCGGCCGCCCACGGTTGGCCCCGTAGGTTACGCCGTCCAGGTCCAGAGTCATGCAGATCGGGATCACCCGTCCCCATTCATCGCGCGCAGCGCCGACCTGATCTCCATCGATCGGCAAGCGCCACTCGACCCGCTCCAACACCTCGACGATGCCGCCGAGACAGCCTTGCAAGAGCTCCTTCGCCAACAATTCCTTCCCGAGACCGGCGTCTTCGTCCGCCTGAAGGTCATGCCTGAAGGTCACCAGCTCGATCCGAACCGCGGCGAGTGTCTCGGCCAGCGCACTGCTGCCCCGGCGCTTTTGAAACTCCAATAGGGTCAGCCAGATCGCCTGCAGAAAGGCATCGAGACTTTGGCCGTTCAGGTTGACCGGTTTTTTGGGCGTGGCGTCCTTCCCCTCCTTGGTTTTCGTTTTAAGCAAACGCAGCACGGACCCGAGATCGGTTTGCAGCAGCCGTTCGCGCGCATTGGTATCCGCCTCGTGGATGAAGGCGAACAGGGTTTCGGAAAACGCCTTCGGGCTGTCGTACAGCGACAAACCGTCCAGCGTCTGCGGCAGATCAAGCCGATCCTCGTCGAGAGCCTCCTGGATCTTCTTCCAAGCCTTCTTCTGCTCCGAGGCTGTTTTGAACCGCTGATGGGAAATAAAGGTTGCGGCATCCTTAAGAAGCCCAGTGCTCTTCCGACTCGGCTGCACGTCGAAGAACGGAGGGATCTCCCAGAACGGCAATTTGGCATAGAAACGAGCAACGACATCCGAGAGCGCATAGATGTCGTTCCCGTCGCCGATCACCTCGTTTTGTAGGAAGTTGGATAGACGTTCCAGCTGAAGCGGTCTTGTACGAAAAAGATCCTGTAAGACTGCGTCGAAGCGCTCGATCTCCATCGCACTTGCGGAGAGTCCGAGATTGGCATTGATGCGCTCGATCCAAGGTGCGAACCCATACTCCATAATCCGCCAGATACGACCCTCATCGACCCGATGAAAATCCGCCAAACCCCCTTGGTCTGTGGCGTGGTTAAGTCCGAGCAAGACAATCACCAGACCATCCGAACCAGGTGAACGCGTTCTTCCACGATACCATGTCAATTTGTCTTCCAGATCGATCCATCCGTCTTTGTGACCTGCAGGTTTTCCGCCGAACGAAAGCATCTCCCTGTCAAACTCGGAACGCCGAGAGTCGCCACCCCAGTCTTTCCATAATCCTGTTGCCACCTTAAAGTAACAGTCAATCTTGGCTTGACTGAGCCATTTCTTCTGGTGCTCTTGCAATGCAGCGAAAAGAGAAAAGGTGGTGGTGGGAGAAAGACTTTGAACGACAAACCGGGCTTCCCTCGGACCGTCCTCCTCGTGAAGTACTCGATCCCACTCACCTGTGAGATATACGGTAAGGCTGTCGACGAATAGATTCATCCCTACGCCTCGCTGTTTCCGTCGGGATTGTGAACAATCGAAACCGCATCAGACAGCTCGATCAAGAACCCACCTTGCTGTAGAGCTTCCTCGATCCAATCAGTACTGACATCGACGGAATAAATCTTCTCTCTATGTCGCGAACCATGAGCTGACCACTCGCGCGCAGTATTCAATGGAGCGACACCGAGCGCAATTCCATAATGCGAAAACACGCGAAGATAAAAATCCGACAGCCTGATTCTTTCGCCGGGCCTTAGAAGTGCGGCCACCAGCAGTCGAGTCAGATACGTGTTCAAGACAAAACGTTGTCCTCGCCCATGCCGAGGGATAACAATTCCTACCTCTTTTCCGAACTTCCTAAATAAGCGATAGCAGTTGTCATCACCGTGCGTAAGATCAGCTTCCTTCGGTGGAACTCCTTCGTGGTACAACAGAGGTGATCGAAGCGCTCGAAACAACATTGCTTCGACCCCTGCGTAAGATTCCTCGGACAAGCGGCGTCCAGCTTCTCCAGGTGTTAGTTCAGGATCCGACACGATCCAAGCGTAGTTTCCAAAAAAACCGAATGTCTTCCCTGCTTGATCATCGATTCTTCGAGCCTGAGAACATAGGCTTCTCATAACCTGCATGCAGCACAAGGCTTGCAGGAACTCCAACTTCTCAAGAGAACTTAAGCGCGACTCGCAAACATTAAGCATCTCAGAAGCAAATAAGAACGCTTCGATCTCCGTCGAAACGGGAACCCACGCCAAATGGGAGCCCTTTTTCACTCTATCAGTTTCATATGGCCCGACCACACTCTCGACAAACTTGACCAACTGATCTATCTGTGAAACCGCATCATCGAGGATGAACTTCAATGCCGATTCCAATCGTTTACGAAGATCCTGCAATCTGTATTCGGATAAATGCTGATACTCGCTCTGAGAAAGCAGGCTTTTAAGTTCAGGGCTATCCTCTTTTGAAAAAAGACTGGATAACTGTAAAAACAAGAGTTCCCCACCACGTCCAAGAAAGTTTCTGGTATTGCTGTCAAAGTACTTTGATGCGGACTCCCAGTCCTTAACTGGCCCTTTTTTGGCCTTGAGCGCTGCTGGATGTTGCCATGTAACTTCCCGCGCGAGCAAAGCCGCAGCAGCGGGCAAAAATGTATATGTCACCCAGGTTCGGTTCTTTGCTACTCCGACGAAACCCGCGAAAAGGCTTTGCACGAGGCGCACAGCTTCGTCTTTTTGGTCAGCACTGCCTAGAACCCTGGATTTAAAAGCCTCGATTGAATTAAGATACTCAATTCGATGAACTGGATGCCGCGTTTCCAGCTTCGATGAAGGAAAAAAAGAAAACAGCTTTAAAGCTATCCGATTTTCAGGCCAATAGATAGGTGACGCGCCATCCTCCAGATACAAATTAAATTCGAAGGCGCCTTGCCCGTCTTCTTTCTTCGGGGATGAAAAGACGAGCAGAAATTCCGATAGATACTCGACTGGCGTTTGATCTTTGTAAAATCTCCGTCCAAAAAGTCGAATTGCGGGATTCTTTATATCTGCACGTTGCCCTGCATCCTGCGGATCCGACGCATCGGAGCCCTGGGGATAGCGTTTAAATATATCCGGTAAATCTGAGGAATCGAATGCATAGGTGGACATCAGTCAACCTCCAAGATCTGTTGCGACAAATCAAGATGATATCGACGGAGAAAGACCTCGCCACTGATGTTAGCTTTCAGCAAGTTCAGTTCCGTGCTGCTAGACTGTCGATTCTGAGATTCGTGAAGCCGGAGTAATTCCGCTCGAAACCACTCCAGCTGCGCCAGATGAATTTCTGAAAGTTCACTGCCAAGATCGCCAGCACTACGCCGCTCGATGAAGTCCAAGAGCGGCAGCGTCAGTCTAAGAGCAATATCCGAATTCTTATATCGAAGAACGGGGAAGCGGCGCACACGATCATAATAAAGTCGGAAATCATCGAATGGAAGAGTTGCCATCACGAGTTGTGTCGGTTGTACGACTGCTCGATCCGGACGTCTCAGCGTTAAAAACAAGCGATCGTGATCAGCTTGGAATTGACCGGAACTGAAACCAGAAAATACCTCTAAGAGTACCCTTAAACACGCTCGACATAGTCGCTTCTGCTCCACGGAACTCAAAGAAAAAGCCGTCTCCAATGACCACTGATCGAAGTCTCGAAGGCGCGGCGACTGAAGAAAAGAGTCAAAAAAAGTCGAAGCATTCGATGTGTCTTGACGGGAGGGTTTTCCGAAGATGTAAAGCATTCTTCGTTTAGCAAAGCGCCATTGGACGCCCTCGGCTTCCTTCGTGCGTGATGACCAACGTTTGTAAAGGGCGGACAACGGATCGGGTAGCGACGCCCAGTGGCTACCTTGTTGGTGTTCAAGTTCCCTTTCGAAGTCGACTCCGACAGGTGATCCGAAAACCTGCCGCTCTATAAGCTTAACCGCACGGAGATTGCCGGCCGCCTGGCAGGGTTTTCCGGCCCGGTATCCAAAGAAAGCTTCACTAAAAAGAATACGTTCCAGCCCGTCTGATCCTCTCTCCAAACCATCGGAGCCGGAACTATCGACAAGCTGCTTTGCTTCGGCGCACCCCATCCCGCCGGAAATTGCAAAGGCCATATGCGCAACGATCTGCCGAAGAGTCAGCCTCTGTTCATAGGCATTCAGTCGCTGATAGACCCAGCGGACTCTGTCAGAAACAACACTCCCAAGATCCTTTAATGCCATCCGATTGAGAAGCACCGGGCAAGCTGAGGCAACGACGCAGCCCTCGCAGTGAGACCAACCGCTATGATTGATCATTCGAAGTAGAATACGCGCACCAAGAGATATATTATCCAACTGCGTCATATTCAGGATCAAAAGATCTTTCGGGAAAATTTTCAGGATATGAGAGTCAAGATCACTGTCTGAATATTCACGATTCAGAAGCTCGAGAATCTTGCTGTTCATATTTCCCGGCACGTGACGACAGCGGGAAAATTCAGATAGGCTATTCAGTAAAGGACCCGTGTTGCTAACAATAAGCCATGATCCTGGTTCAGAGAAACTTTCATCCAACCATTGCAACCGACGCTCGGCGCTCAGTTCGCTCATATCTTTGACAATCGATATGAATCGCTCGGCTTTACTGGGATGGGGAATGTCTTCTCGTTCATTAAGAGCGGCTTCCAGTGCTTCCTCCGGGGCAAGTCGCTTTAACCGTTTAATAAGATCCAGTGCGACAGTTGATTTTCCGTCACCCGCGTGGCCGGTAAGCAGGATGACCCTATCCTCTTCACTCGAAAGGAAATCGTAGAGTGTATTGACGATAGGAAAAGGTTCGTAGAGCTCGGAGAAATAAACGTTAAGCGCTTGGGATTCGGCAATAGCATTAGCGCCAGACGCACCCACATTATGTAGAGAGTTGAGGTATGCGATAAATGAATTTTGCTTATGCTGATCCATGTTTCCAACCTCTCGATTGTCCGTATCGGTAACAGCGTTCGATCCTTTAACTGCATTGGACGGCACGCGGTCTTTCGATATTGAGTTGGTTCTAGCGATTAAAAGTATTGAGGTAATATCTTCATGGTGCTGAATTGGGATATGTGCAGTCAGAATTTCCGAGAAGACCTCTTCGGTCAGAGCTGGATCCGTATAGAGGGCATCATATATCTCTGGTCGCAAACCTCCTCGAATACCCAATTCGTTAAGCTCTCTTTTGGATAAATCTCCAGAGGAGCTTCGGGTCAAGTTTCTTTCTTGTTCTATTTCCCACAGGCCGTCTTTGACTAAACGACCGAAAGGGTAGACGAGATTAACACCGGATAACTGTCCACCGATCGAGTGCAACATGGCCTCGTATTCACGTAACGTTGCGAGTCGACTTCTTTTTTTGTGGCATCTGGCAAGTGCGAGCAGCAAAAGAATTGGCTTATTTATCGTCCGTGAACTTCCCGCACGCCATGCCCGAAACCTTGTAAGATCGCTACGTATCTTCTCTTTCTGCATGACGTCCCTCGACTTCGATACATCGGAGATGCTAATGGAATATTAGTGGTGCAGGGATGTAAATCATTTAAAGCAGATTAGACATCCTTCATCGCTAGCATCTTCAGATCCAAACTGTTCGAGCAGTTTCTTTTTTGGCTTTGCAGCTTCCCTTACGTTTTGCGCGAGTGCTTTCTCTCGAATCTCATCGGCTCTTGCGACTAATTCATCGAGGTACTCGCCTTGTGACCAGGTATGGATGCGCCCGGCATCACGGTGAAATTGTTCGTAGGTTTTAGCCTTCTCAAATAGGTCGGGATGTCTCTCTGCAAGCCCAACCCACTCGTCCTTACGCTGGAAGAAGCAGAAATAGCAGCCCGATCGACTTCGCCATTCGTAGTATTTCGGTACGCCGAGACCGGAGGATTTCAGAATCTCGAAAACATCTTCTTTATTTATACCGTCCTCGATGAAGGGATATCGTGCAGAGATGTTCGGCTTTGTGGAGAGGTACCCTTTACGGTACGTTTCGTCAGCACGGATACCGACATATGTAATGGCGGTGTCGTCTCCGACGTATTGCTCGAATGGCCTTATTTTGAGTTCGGGAGTACACCAACGGGTTTTGGTCGTCGGTAAAAAGTTTCCATTCAGCTTCAAAAAATACTCAAAACTTTTGGTTGCATTCAGTCGAGCGATCGGCTTCCCCAAATAATCCTCCAACAGATCGATATACTCCAAGGTCTCGGGAAGCTCGGCACCGGTATCCGCGAAGAAGTATTCCATGTCCGGGATGCGGTCGCGCAGATAGATGGCGAGGGCGGAGCTGTCCTTGCCGCCGGATAGACCGAGGAGATGACGGACGGGCTTGGCGGGTTTCTCGTCATTCATGGCTGGTTTCTCCTGTTGGTTCGGTCCGGGCGAATCGTTCCCAGAGCATGGCGAGGACGGCGAGTCGATCGGTTTCGGGAACGTCGGCGAGTGTCGCGGCGATGCGTTCGGCGCGGGCGGTCGCGGCTTTGCGCTGTGCATCCGAGAGATGGATGACACGGGTGATCTCGCCATGCCGGCTGTCGACGCTCTTCATGAGCAGCGGATCGCCGTTGCGTCCGTCGGTCTCGGAATCCTGGTTGTTGACCTTGCCGAGTCGGAGTCGTTCGAGATCGTGTAACTGATTGGCGAGGTCGCGCAGACGCAGCTCGGCGAGTCGACGGGTCTCCTCGTGCCACTTGGTCGGGGGCATCTTGCCGAGCAGGGTTGCAACGGATTCGAGCCAGGCCTGGTCGGAGTCGTGCGCGGTCTCGCAGAGACGGCGGATCAGTGCACCGAGGCCCATGCGGTCGGGCGTGAGGCGATCGAGACCCTGATAACGCTCGGTCACGGCGTCGCGCAGGGCTGCGAGATCCGTGATCGGCGCGGCGATCAGCACGCGAGCCAGCTCGGCTTGCCAGTGTTCGAGCAGGGTCGGATAGGCGTCGTTGAGCTCCTTGAAGACGTCACGGAGTCGCACGATAAATGGCTCGACCCGCGCAGGATCAGCCGTCGTGAAGTCGTCGATGGCGATGCCGCAAGCGCGCGGGAGTGCTTCGAAAAGCAAGGCGCCGGGACTGCGCGCGCCCTGAAAGGCATCGCGCACCTGCGCCGCCTCGGGGCTTAGGGTCTTGCAGCGCTGGGTGTACTCGGGCAAGCCGGAGATGAAGCGCACCAGCGGACGCACAATCTCGAGCAGGGTTGCGTCCGCGCGAACACGTCCGACGATGTCCTTGATGTAGCGATCGAAGATCTCGCCGCGCAGTCCGCCGAGATCGAACCGCTCCAGGGCAAAGAGCTCGGGGCGCCGACACAGCAGCTCGGCTTGCTCGACCGTCAGCTCTTCGCAGAAGGCGCCTTCTTGGTAGAAGGCGACCTCGCGGCGGTTCGCCTGAAGATAGGCGATGATCAGGACCGGCAGGGGGCCGAGTTTGGCGCCGAAGGGCGGGCGCTGCAGTCGGGAGTAGATCTCGGGCAACCCGACCTGACGGTCGCCGGCCGCCCCGAGGGTCTTGTCGATCTCCTCCCAGAGGGGTTTTAGACGACAGGGATCCGGGTCCGATGGGACATGGAGTGCGTAACCTGTCTCGCCGTCGATGCGACGATGCAGATTGCTTTGCTTGAGCAGAGAGAGATAAAGGCTCTTCTCTGCCGGTGTCTTCTCGATGCCGAGATCGGGCCGGTCGGGCGATTCGAGCATGGCGGCGATCAGGCGCTTACGGCCGAGATTGGCGCTCGGCGAGGGGCGATCGCGGTTGATGAGCTCGTTGCGCAGGCGCGGCGACTTCGGATAGCAGATGTCTTGCACCCAGATCGAGAGCTTCGTCTGGAGATCGCGACGGTCCTTCACCGGACGCTCTTGGGCCGGACGCTCCCTGCCTTTCCAATACCAGCCCAGCGTCTCGGGCTCGTCGAGCAGGGCGCGGATGAGCTGTTGGGTCTCGAGCTCGGCGTTGTTGAGCCAGGCGCGGTGCTCGCGTTGCGCGACCGGGTCGTGGTGGAGCGCGGCGTGGCGGGTCGGTAGCTCCTGCAAGGCCATCCATTGCGCGACCGATTCATGCAGGCGCTCGGTGAAATGGCACACCGCGACAACACTTCTGAAGGGCGCGCCCTCCAGGGTCGGTTCCTCGTGTGCCTCGGCGAGGTAGAACCAGAGATCAAGCGTGTCTTGGGCCGAGGGATTGGTCTCGATGGACTTCGGCGGCCAGCGATCTGCCCCGGTAAAGCGCGGCGTGAAGGCGCGGACCGTGCCGCTTTCGATGGTCGCTCGACGCGCCACCAGCGGCCGTAGCGGGGCCAGCGTGTTCAGGGTGTCGACCAGTGAAAGCTGCGCCTGCTCGGCGGTGGCTTCGCGCAGTGCTGCGGCGAGATCGAAATCGCTGCCTTGCCAAACCCGCCACTCTTGATTGTAGCTGCGGAAATGGACGGTGGAGGCGGCTTCGAGCCGTCGCAGCAGCTGCGGCGCGGCCTCCTCGAACAGCAGGCGCAACAGCGGCTCGCTGGCCTTCAGCCCACGCTGCGCGCCGATGAGATTGAGCAGGCCGATGGTCTTCAGCAGATCCACGGCGGGGTCGTCGGGGGCGCTGTCGAAGCGCTCCAGCGCGGTGATGACCTCGACCCACCGATGATAGGTCAAGGGGTCCGAGATGCTGCCGGATTGGTTGAGGATGAAGTAGTCGTAGAGCTCCCAGGGGCCGATCCAATCGCCCATCCGTAGGCGGCCGAGGCGCTCGCGTAGGCCGAACGGCTCGGCGCTGCCGAGGTAGGAGAAGAGCGTCCGCTCGTTCTGCGCGACCTTCTGGCAGAGGGTCGGGAGGAGGAGGAGCGTGATGGGGTGCAGCGGGTAGCAGCGCTCGAAGAGTGCGCGGGCCTGCGTGGTGTCCAGACCGACGGGGAGTGCGCCGTGCTGCTCGAGCGCATCGGTGATCCGATCGAGCTGTGCACAGAGGTTCGGCGGCAGGGGCGCGGTGCGCTCGAAGGCGGCACCGACGATGCGCAGCGATTGCTCGGCCGGCTCGATGAAGGCGATGGACTCGAAACGGCCCTGGACCTTTTGCCATTCGTCGCGCAACTGTTTGCCGAGCCGCTGGCTGTAGTATTCGAACGCCTGATGCAGCATGACGAGCAAATACAGCGGGGCAACACTCTCGGCGTGTGCGTGCTCGGCGAGCAACTGCAGCAGATGGATCTCGCGGTGCTGCGGGTGATAGGACTCGTATTCGAGAAACTTGCCGAGCTCGTCGATCTCGATCAGAACGCCCGATCCGCCGGCATGCGCCCACGCGCGCTGCACGCGCCCGACAAGGTTCAGGATATGATCCATCGGCGTCCCGGGCTGGGCCGCGGAGAGGACATCGTCGACCAAGGCGGCAGGCAGGCCGGCGTGCTCGACGGCGAGCGCGAGGCCGAGCATCAACTGCCGAATCAGCGAGTCCGGGATGCCGTTGATGGCGACCCGCAGGAAGCCGCGTCCGTTCGGTTGGGCGGTGCAGAAGCGGGAGGCGAGATCGGGATCGGCCGTCTCGAGCACCGCAATCGACACGCGATGCTGCTCGGCCGCGGGCTCCGACAAGACGGCGGCGGCGAAGAGGCCGAACACCGATTTACCGGTGCCGTAGGGTCCGATCAGCGAGAAGGCGCGCGGACGTGCGCCCGGGCAAAGACCGGCCACCATGCGGTTCAACGCCTGCAGGGCGCGCGACGTCGGAACATAGGCGCGGATCAGATCCGGCGCGTCGGCATCGCGCGTCAGGTTGATCGAGCGCGTGTAGGCGGTGCCGATGTGGATAACACGATCCAATGTGGTCACGTCGCGGTCCTTCTATCCTCGTTGTGTCGATGGTTCGATGCGGGTGTCCGGTCCCAAGGCGCCTCGAACGGCGCCACCGGGGACCTCGATCACCTTCGGAGCGGGTCAGGCGCCCTCCTCCATTCAATGCGCGCTCGGCAGATTGCGTAGCGCCTGGATCTCTTCCAATGGCAGCTTGCTGATGGCGGCGATGGCTGCGTCGTCGAAATCGGTTTGCCGGATCAGCTCCAGGGCGGTTTCTCGGCGGCCTTCGTGACGGCCTTCGTGACGCCCTTCTTGACGTCCTTCTTGACGTCCTTCCTCACGCCCACGTTCGAGAATCTCCGCATTCCATTGCTCGACGCGTTGCTGCAACATGACATGCACCTCGTTGTAGTCATCAATGCTCGGAAGTTGGATTCCGGGGCGCTTCTTGCGGATGAAGCTTCGGTAGATCCAGCGCCCGAAGGCGCGCTTCAGGCTGTCCAGCGCGGAGCTGTCCAACAGCTCGACGAGGCGCGCGTAGACGGCGAGCCAAGTTGCCTCGTCGCGTGCCTTCTCCAAGCGGAACAAGGCAGCAACCAGATTGCGCACCTCCGGCGGATAGGCGTCGTCGCGTGCGATCGCCCCTTCGTCCAACAACAGGTAGGACCATTGTGGCCGATAGCGTTCCAATCCGCCCGGTACGGGTTCGATGAGTGCGAACAGATCGGTCTGCGCGGTCCAACGCGACTCGCCGTTGTAGAGCACGATCGGCAGCACCGGCGGCAAGCGCCCGCTCGGGCTCAATGCGCGAGAAGAGCTGCCGATAGCTGTGGTCGTGGTGGCGCGGCGAGGCGTGCTTGCGCGTCATAGGGACATCGCATGCTCGATGCCGACCAGCGCACTCATGCTGCGGCCCTCCCGCGGTAGTGCTGCGCGAGGATGTCGATCGGGTCGCTAACCTCGCCGCGTCGGTAGAGCTGATGCACGCCGGCGGTGTCGCGCAGCTCGTAGCTGCGCGGATCCTGCTCGAGGACGCGGGCGAGTCCGGTCATCAGGCCGTCTTCGGTCAGACGGAAGACCGCACCGGGGGCGGCCCAGCCCTCGTCGCTGTAGAGGACGACGCGTATCGGCAGGGCCGGCTGCTGCGGTTGGGCGGCGAAGCGTTGGGCGAGCGCAAACTGCAGCGCAACCGGCGGCAGTGACGGGCGTGCGCCGCGCAGGCTGCGATAACCGGCGTCGGGATCGCTCTCGACGAGCCCGAGCTGCGCGAAGGGCGAGTCGAGATGCTCGTCGGTGCGCCCGGCCTCGGCGGCGTACATGCGCAGCAGCGTGGAGATGTCGGATTTCAGGGTGCTCGCCGATCGCGGTGCCTTCAGCTCCTGCTCGGAGAACTCGCCGATGGCGCGCAGGGCCTCGGAATCGCGAAAACGCGGCATGGGGAAGCGGTTGAAGAACCAGAAGAAGCCGGTCGCGGACTCGGCGTTGGAGGCGATCAGCCAGTGGAGGATCCAGAGTGTGGCGTCGTCTTCCAGATAGGGGTCGCCGCGTGTGCCGAGCAAGGTCGTGCCGAGCCGTGTCGGCTTGCCGCGTCCGCCGTCGAAGGTAACCAACCCGGTGACCTGCAACCAGTAGTGGATGGCGTTGACCATGTTGCGCCCGACGCCGAGGCGGATCATGGCGTCTTCGGGCCGGGCGAAGATCTCGGGATCGTCCGCCAGCGCCTCGAAGCCTTTCGGCAGCCAGCCGTAGCGCAGCGGAAAGGTCTCGTGGCGCCCGAAGGTGGCCTTGGCGCGGTTGAGCTTCATGGGGCGGAGGGTTTCTCGAGCAGGGTCAACATCAGTGTTGCAACGCAGGGTCCGTCCAAGGGGCTCCGCGACCTTTTGAACGAAGGTTACAGGAACACGGAGGCGGCGCCAAGGTATAGGGGCTCGAAGATAGAGCGCTCAGCGCCGAGCAGCCTGGACAGGTCCGAGAAGCTTTCTGCTATGCTTTGTCTGTTGCCGGGAATGGAGGTCAATGATGTACGAAAATATTTCCGACCTGCTCAAACAAATCGCCTTGGGTGAAGACTCTGTTCTCGAGCTCAAAGCGGTTGAATTCAGCGGCAACAAGGTGATCGGTCCGCATAAGGATGGCATGGCAGACGAGCTGGCGGCTATGGCGAATACCGCAACCGGTATCATTATTCTTGGAGTCGACGACAAGACCAAAGAGATCCGCGCGATACCGCCGGAGAAGCTGGACATCGTCGAAGGCTGGCTACGCTCCATCTGCAACGACTCCATTGATCCTCCCTTGGATTGCGTGATTCGCAAACTCATCGTGCTGGACAGCCAGGGTCACGAGAAAGCGATTGTGCGAATCGATATACCCAGAAGCCTATTCGTACACAAAAGCCCAAATGGCTATTTTCGGCGGATCGGAAGTTCCAAGCGGGAGATGAAACCGGAAGTCTTGGCGCGATTGTTTCAACAACGTAGTCAGGCGCGTCTCATTCGATTCGATGAACAGACGGTACCGGGTACATCCTCGAATGATCTGAACCCGCAACTGTGGCGCCGTTTCAGGACGGTGATCTCGCCCAAGGACGATCGGGAATTTCTCGAGAAGATGAAATTGATTTCCAACGACGAAGACGGCGCCATGCGAGCGACAGTCAGCGGCATTCTGACGGCGTCTGATGCACCGGAATCCTTCATGTCCAGCGCGTTCATTCAGGCGGTGTGTTATCGAGGAACCGAGCGCAACGCAGCCTATCAACTGGACACCAAGGACATCAACGGGCCCTTGGATGTACAGATTCGGGACGCCTGGAAGTTCGTGGAGCGAAATATGCGGGTCTTTGCCATCAAGGCGCCCAATCGGATCGAAACACCGCAGTTTTCGCTGAATGCGGTCTTCGAGGCGGTCGTCAACGCAGTCGCCCACCGGGATTATTCCGTTTACGGCTCCAAGATTCGCCTGCACCTGTTTTCGGATCGACTGGAGCTCTTCTCGCCCGGCGCGATCCCCAACACCATGACGATCGAGAGCATCTCGGAACGGCAATCGACAAGGAACGAGCTGATCAGCTCCTTGCTGGCGCGTTGCCCGATGAATGTCAACGCCATCGGCAGTCAGCGGAGCTTCATCATGGATAAGCGTGGCGAGGGCGTGCCGATCATTCTGATCGAAAGCGAGAGATTATCGGGGAAGAAACCGGAGTACCGGCTGATCGATGATGCCGAGGTCAAACTGACAATCTTTGCGGCGCCGTCGCCTCATGGCGAGGATTGATCTTGCGGATGACGCGTCGGTTCCATTGACGCGCCTGTTTCCGTGTCTCCGTGAGCGATTCCATGGCTGGTTGTGATTCGCGCCTTCGTGGCACGTGGCGCGGAGCCCCAGGGGGCGTGCGTGACACCGCATAGCGGGTCTCGGCCCAACGCTCAACGTCCTTGGCGGAGACAGATCTTCAACAATAGACCTCGTCGTGGGTGCCGATGTCGAGCAGGACGACCTCCTGCTCGGTCACCCTTAACAGCAAAGTGAGTCGGTACGCATAGGTCAGGCTGACAGCCTGTACTCCGGCCAGATTGCCGGAGAGTGGATGCAGCTTGAGCTTGGCTTGGAAGGGATCTCGGCTGAGATCGTCCAGGGTATCCCGCAAAGCGGGGCGCAGATCGGGATGCTTGCGAACAAACTTGCGTGTGCGACGCTCGAAGTGCTGGGTTGTGACCAGCGCGAAGCTCATGACTCGTCGCCGTCGAGCCCCTGCATCAACGCATCGGCATCCTCGTAGCGGTTTGTTCGGCCGGCCTCAAGATCTGCCAAAGACTCACGTAGGCGTTCTCTCGCCGCGTCACAGTAGGACTCCAACAGCTCAGCATAGGCCGCTTCACTGAGCACGACATAGCTCGGGCGGTTGTTCTTGATGATATGGACCGGGCCCTCGCGGAGTGCCTCGTCAACGGCGGAGATCCCACGGCGCTTGATGTCTTGAGCTGGAATGCTGTTCACGTTTGCTCCCGTACTGCTTTTGGTACTTAATTGAGCATAGGATTAGGTGCCAGTCAATCCTGCAAGTCACGAATCCGTGCGAGGGCCTGTCGTAGGGCGTCGGCGGCTTGGTCGATCTGTGCCTCGGTGTGGTCGCGACTGAAGCTGATACGCACCGCGCCGTACAAAGCACCCTCCTCGATTCCCATCGCACGCAGGACGTGAGAGGGCTCGATCGCGCCGGAGGAGCAGGCGGATCCGGAGCCGATCGCGATCTCCTCGGCGAGCTGATTGATGAGTGCGTCGCTCGGCACGCCCTCGAAGGAGAGGTTGATGATGTAGGGCGATGTCCGGGCCGGGTCGCCGTTGATGTGGAAGCGGAGATCCTCGCCGAGACCCTGCAGAAAACGCTGCTTCAGCCCGGTGACAAGCCGGAGATCCTGCTCGCGACGTGCCGCGGCACGGGTGAGCGCACTGCTCAGGCCCACGATCTGATGGGTCGCGAGTGTCCCGGGGCGCAGTCCGTATTCCTGGGCCCCGCCGTCCATCAGCGGTTGAAGCCGGACATGCCGGCGGTCGCGCACGACGAGGCAGCCGACGCCTTTCGGTCCGTAGAATTTGTGCGCGGAGAGCGACAGGAGGTCGATTGGCGTCTGCGTGAGGTCGATCGCGAATCTACCCGCGCCTTGCGCCGCATCGACATGCAACAGGACACCGGCCTCGGCGACCGCGGCGGCGACCTCGGCGATCGGCTGCATGACACCGGTTTCGTTGTTGGTGTGCATCAGCGAGACCATCAGGGTATCCGGGCGCAGGGCCGCGACGATGGACTCGGGCGTCACCCAGCCGCCGCGGCTCGGTTTCACGTAGGTGGTTTCCACGCCTTCGGACTCCAAAGCCCGACAGCAGGCGAGCACGGCTTTGTGCTCGATCGCGGAGGTGACCAGATGCTGCCCATGCGCGCGATACGCCAAGGCGATGCCGCGCAGCGCGAGGTTGTTCGCCTCGGTCGCGCCGGCCGTGAAGATGACCTCGTCGACGTCGCATCCGAGCTCCGCGGCGACCGCCGCGCGCGCGGCCTCGACATGTTGCGCTGCGGCTCGGCCTTGCGGGTGAGTTGTCGAGGAGGGATTGCCGGGGACGTTGCGCAGGACATCGATCATGTCCTCGATGACGTGCGGATCGACCGCGGTGGTTGCGGCGGTATCGAAGTAGAGCGGTTGCATGGTGTTTGGCTGATGGCGGGTTGGGTGTCGACATCGACGGGTCGCCGTTTGGGGCAGCCAAGTAAGCCTTAGGTGTGGTCGATACGCAAGGCGCCGGGTGTCCGTTGATCTGCCCTCGGCAAGTCAACGGACACCCGGCGCCTTGTGAACGACCCCCGCAGCGCGGGGAGGATGGGTTTCGCTTCGCTCTACCCATCCTACGTTTTCGTCGCGGCTTAGTGGCTTGCTGCGCCCTCTGCGCCGATGCCGGTTTCGCAACGGATCCGCTGGGCGGGATAGGCCGCTCGATCGATCTTGGCGCGCTCGGAGTTGTCGAGGACCGAGAAGAACCAGATGCAGAAGAAGGCGATCGGGATCGAGATGATCGCCGGGTTGTCGAGCGGAATCAGACCGATCGGAACCGCAACACCCTCTGCATTGACCGCCGTGAAGCCGAGCACGTCGCCCCATACCGCCTTGGAGACGACCGTGAGGCCGACCGCGCTGAAGAGCCCGGCGAAACCGCCGATCATCGCACCGCGCGTGGTCATCTTGCTCCAGAAGATCGAGGCCACCAGCACCGGGAAGTTGGCGCTCGCCGCGATCGCGAAGGCCAATCCGACCATGAAGGCGACGTTCTGGGATTCGAATGCGATGCCCAGACCGATCGCGAGCACGCCAAGGCCCAGCGTCGCGAAGCGCGAGACGCGGATCTCGGTCGTCTCGTTGCTGCGACCGCGCGCGATCACGTTGGCGTAGAGATCGTGCGAGATCGCCGATGCTCCGGCGAGGGTGAGACCTGCGACCACGGCGAGGATGGTCGCGAAGGCGACCGCCGAGATGAAGCCGAGGAAGAGGTTTCCGCCGACCGCTTCGGCCAGGTTGATGGCGACCATGTTGGTGCCGCCCAACAGGCCGCTAATCAACTGCTCCTTGATCACGGAGCCGTCTGCCGCAAGCGCCTCGGGCTTGAAGAACTGCGGGTTCTGCGACAACAGCACGATCGCTGCGAAGCCGATGATGAAGGTCAAGATGTAGAAATAGCCGATGAAGCCTGTGGCGTAGAAGACCGATTTACGGGCCTCTTTGGCATTCGGGACGGTGAAAAACCGCATGAGGATATGCGGCAGACCGGCGGTACCGAACATCAGGGCCAGACCCAGCGAGATGGCGTTGATCGGATCCTTGACCAAAGAGCCGGGGCCCATGATGGCGTCGCCTACCGGGCTGATTTCCACGGCCTGTCTAAACATCTCCTCGGGGGAGAAGTTGAAGACGGCGAGCGCGGCAATGGCCATGAAGGTCGCACCCGAGAGCAGCAAAACGGCCTTGATGATCTGCACCCAGGTCGTTGCGGTCATGCCGCCGAAGATGACGTAGGTCATCATCAGGAGCCCGACGGAAACGACGGCGACCCAGTACTCCAACCCGAACAGCAACTGAATCAGCTTGCCCGCACCGACCATCTGAGCGATCAGGTAGAAGGCGACCACGACCAAGGACGAGATGGCCGCCATGGTGCGGATCTTGGTCTGACCGAAGCGATACGAAGTCACGTCGGCGAAGGTGAACTTGCCGAGGTTGCGGATCTGCTCGGCCATGAGGAACATGATCACCGGCCAGCCGACGAGGAAGCCGATGGAGTAGATCAGTCCGTCGTAGCCGGTCGCGAAGACCAGGCCGGAGATACCCAGAAAGGAGGCTGCGGACATGAAGTCGCCGGCGATGGCCAAGCCGTTCTGCATGCCGGTAATGCCGCCACCGGCGGTATAGAAGTCACTCGCGGAGCGTGTCCGCTTGGATGCCCAATAGGTGATGCCCAGGGTCGCGCCGACAAAGATGCCGAACATCACGATGGCCGTGACGTTCACGCTGCTCTGAACGACGGTGCCCGTCAAGGCAGGCGCGGCAGCGATTCCGAAGGGGACCATGAGGGCAGCAAACACGCCCCAAATTCCGAGACGTGTCATTCGAAATCCTCCTGGATCTCTTTGGTGAGACGATCGAACTGCCCGTTCGCACGGGCCACGTAGATGCCGGTGAGGATGAAGGCACTCAAGATGATCAGGATGCCCACCGGCATGCCGACGGTCATGGTCCAGCCTTCGGCCACCGGAATGGCCAGCCACGCCGGCTCGAAGGCGATGACAAGGATGAATCCGTAATAGATGATCAGGATGGCTGCGGTCAGGCTCCAAGCAAAGCGCTTGCGCGCGCCGATCAGCTCCTGATAACGCGGATGTGCCGTGATGGCATCGACCGTGTGTTGCTTCATAAGGGTACCTTTGGAGGCGGTTGTTTTTGATCGTCCGATGCACGCAGGAAGAGACACCATCGATCGGTGTCTAAAAAAAGGCACATGGGATCCGGACCTACGGCACCCGGGAGGTCTCGGCGGACAGGGGCGCAGTCTCCCCGATGGGATGACGCGATCAGGCGATCGGCGGTGTCGGAGAACGCGCGATTGTGTTGGTCGGGCGGTACTGCGTCAATGATCCATGCATTCTTTCTATCTATCCGAAGAATTGTTTAATCCGAAGGTGCTGCGCGGGGGTTCGTTTTGTCACGTTGCAGCAACTCCGTTCACACCGAGCCCAAAATGACAACGACCACGCCTGGAAAGGGCATGCTCTCGTCGAGCCATTTGACTGGGGGATCGGGTGGACGGCGGGGGTGGCCCGCGACGGACACCCGAACGGGGCGATCCGCCGCGGGTCGGGGCGGGGTCGGACGGCGTCCAGCCGCCGACCCCGCAGCGTTCACATAAAGGGGTAATCCGCGATGCCCGGATTGCCGGTCACGTTCTTGAGCTTCGGCGTGTTCAGCTTCTCGATCTTCACGGTCTTGATGTCGCGCAGATAGGTCGCGACCGTCTCCCAGATCGGCTCGCCCGGCGACTGGCTGCCGACCGTTGCCCAGCCGGCGACCACGTAGGTCTTGTCGGCCTCGATCTTGGTGCCGTCGTCGAGTGCCATGTCAAGGATGCGATCGCCCATCGAAGCGGTCGGATCGCAGACATAGTCCAACCCGCCGAGGCGGACCATGTCACCGCCCTGCTGGACGTAGGGGTCCGGATTGAAGAGGTTGTCGCACACGTCTTCGAGGATCAGCTTGATCTCCGCACCGGTCATCTCGCGCCGGTAGGTCTCCGGGTAGGTGATGCAGGTCTGATCCATGACGTTGTCCATGGTGATCTTCTGACCCGGCAGCACGGTCGTGCCCCATCGGAAGCCCGGCGAGAGGCTGATCTGGGCGTCGTTGACCTTGCGCAGCGCGTCGCAGATGACCTGATCGAAGGTGCCGTTGAAGTTGCCGCGACGAAACAGCGTCTCCTCCGCGGTCGCCAGTTCTTCTTCGAGCTGGGCCTTGTAGGGTGCGCGCACTCCGGTGATGTACTCGACCATTTCGGCATTCGGGGCCAGCAGGTTGGAGAACACCGGCAGCAGACGATAGCGGAAATCCTGCAGCTTGCCGTCCTTCACCTCCATGTCCATCACGCCGAGGAATTTGCCGTTGGAGCCTGCGTTGGTGACGAGCGTCTTACCCGAGGCGTTCTCGACGATGGTCGGTGCCGGCATCCCGTCGTGGGTATGACCGCCGAAGATGACGTCGATGCCGGTGACGCGCGAGGCCATCTTCAGATCCACGTCCATGCCGTTGTGCGAGAGCACGACCACCAGGTCCGGCTTCTCCTCCTCGCGCACCCGATCGACGACATCCTGCATCGAGCTGTCGTCGATGCCGAAGGTCCAGTCCGGCATGAAGCGCTGCGGGTTGGCAATCGGGGTGTAAGGGAATGCCTGACCGACCACCGCGACCTTCACGCCGCCGACCTCTTTGATGGTGTAGGGCTTGAAGGCGCGCCCGAGGTCTTCGTCGAAGCCGGGGAAGTCCGCGAAGCGGTAGTCGAAGAGCGCTTCTTCGCGGACCTTGACGTTCTGAGCGACGAAGTCGCCTTTGAATTCGCCGACGTTCTTGATGACCTCCTCGTCGAGATAGGTGAACTCCCAGTGACCGGTCATGACGTCGACGCCGAGCAGGTTGGTGGCGCCGACCATGTCCATGCCGCGGGTCCAGTAGGCCGTCCCCGAGCCCTGCCAAGTGTCTCCGCCGTCCAGCAGCAAGCTGTTGCCGTCGCCGCGCTCGGCGCGGACGCGATCCACCAGCGTCTTGAGATGGGCGAAGCCGCCGACCGCGCCGTATTGCTCCGCACCGGCGTCGAAATCGAGGAAGGTGAGAGCATGCGCCTCGATCCCGCCCGGATCGACACCGAAGTGCTTTAAAAACGCCTCGCCCACCACGTGCGGAGCCTTTCCGAAGGCCGGCCCGATGCCGAGGTTGACGCTCGGCTCGCGGAAATAGACCGGATTCAATTGCGCGTGTGTGTCGGTGATGTGCAGGAGGGTGACATTGCCGAACTTCGGGACCTCGTACAGATCGGCCGGCATCCGCTTTGCCGCGAAGGCCGACGCGGGGAACATCCCGGCGGCACCGGCGATGCCCATGAGTCGCATGAATTCACGTCTTGAAAGTGACATTGTTTTTGAGTCCTCCGTTTGGCTGCAAGTGCGCCCCCTGCCGCTGGGGCCGGCGGCGTGGTGAATCCCGACTAGTATGCCCGGTCATGGGTCTCGAATGCCATCGCCGAGCCCGCTTCGCGTCAGATTGACGTCTCTGGATATTCTCGTCTTACACCGCACTTCGGGCGTCGGACATTTTCAATTCGACGTGTTAGGATTCGTCCGACAGAACATCGCGGCGTCACCGAACGACCGCGGGATGACCGCGCGACGACGCGGAGATCAGACAAGAAAACAGGCTGCGGAGCAACTCCGAGCCATGTCGTTACAGCAGAGACCTTAGGAGGCTACACACATGCTGTCCCTACGCCCGATCCGAGCGAGCGCGATTGCTCTTGGTCTTGGATTATCCACACTTGCCGTCATCGCCGCGGCGGCCGACATGCCTGAACTGGACCTCAACGGAGATCCTGCAGCAGGCAAGGTCATTGCCGAGGACCGCGGCAAAGGCAACTGTCTCGCCTGTCATATGATCGTCGGCGCCGAGAGCCCCGGAGCCATCGGACCGGCCTTGATCGCCATGCAAACCCGCTACCCGAGCAAGGAAGCCCTCGCTCGCCAGATCTGGGATGCGACCGTCAAGGCGCCCGAAGCCGCCATGCCGCCGTTCGGCAAGCACGAGATCTTGACCGACCAGGAATTCGCGGATGTCGTCGAATACGTCTGGACACTCTAGAGCGACCTTCGGAGGCAAATCAATAATGTCAAAGCTATTGCTGTCGTTCACCGCTGTCGGCCTCGCGTGCTCGCTCGCTGCCCCGGCGCTCGCCTCGACACCCGAGGAAGACAAGGCGATCTTCCAAGCCTACTTCACCGAGCGGTTCCCATCCGTGCCCCTTCAGGACTTCGCCAACGGTGTCTACTCCATTGACCCGGTCGGACGCGAAAACTGGGATGCGATCGAGGAATTCCCGCCCTACGAGAATGCACTCAGTGCCGGTGAGGAGATGTGGAACACGCCGTTCGCCAACGGCAAGACCTACGCGGACTGCTTCCCGGATGGTCCGGCGATCGCCGGCAATTATCCCTACTGGGACAAGGACCGCGGAATGGTCATCACCTTGCCGCTTGTCATCAACGAGTGCCTCGAGGCCAATGGCGAAAAGCCGCTCGATTACGCGAAGGGGCCGATGGCGGACATCACCGCCTACATGGCCTTCGAATCCCGCGGCCAGGTGACGAATGTGGAGATTCCCGCGGACGACCCGCGCGCGCTCGCGGCCTACCAGGCCGGCAAGGAGTTCTACTTCGCACGGCGCGGGCAGTTCAATTTCTCCTGCAGTCATTGCCACTTCGGCAACTCGGGCACGACGCTGCGCACCGAGATGCTGGGCCCGGCATTCGGCCAAACCACACACTGGCCGGTCTATCGCTCGAAGTGGGGCGAGATGGGCACCCTGCACCGGCGCTACAAAGGCTGCAATGAGCAGGTGCGCTCGGCACCTTTCCCGCTGCAAGGCGAGGAGTATCGTAACCTTGAGTATTTCATGACCTACATGAGCAACGGCTTGGAGCTCAATGGCCCTGGTTCACGCAAATAACCGACACCAATAACGCCGCAACAGGCACGGGGAGCGCCCCCGCGGCGCGCCCCCTCGGAGAGCGCACGAGAGGAGTTCCAACACGATGTCGATTCGCAGTGTAGTCAGAATGATCTTCATCGGCGGCCTGTTGGTCGCCGTTCCGGTCACCAGTGCATGGGCGACCCATAGATCCGAAGCCGAGCAGGCGATCGAAGAGGCCAAAGCGGCACACGCCCTCGCCGAAACTGCAGGCGTCGCGTCTGCCGATACCGCGGCCATGATCAAAGAGGCCGAGTCGATCATGCCCGAGCGCCAGTTCACGAAGGCGCGCGAGCTGGCCATCAAGGCGATGAAACAAGACACCTTCGCGGCCGAGCAGGCCCAAGGCGCGACTGTCGACACCGACGCCGCGAAACAAGCCGAAGAGGCCATCGCCGCAGCCGAGGCCGCGCGCAAGAAGGCAAGCTCGGTCCGGGGCGAGTGGCGCGACACCGGGAAGCTCATCAAGGATGCGCAGGAGCTCGCCAATTCCGGCGATTTCGCCGCTGCAACGGCCCTCGCAAAGAAGGCACAGCGTCAGGGTGAGATGGGCTACGAGCAAGCCATACGGGAGCAAGGGGCGACCTTCCCGACGTACGTGAAGAAACCGCAGTGACGGGATGAGCGGGTCGCATCAGACCCGTGACGGCCGACCCTTTTCAAATCGGATTCAAGGAGACCATCGATGCTGAAAAAGACCACCACAGCAACGCTTTTGATCGTTCTTGCAAGCGTCCTGCCCGGCACCCTACTCGCTGCCGACAACCGGATCTCGGCAACCATCGAGAGCATGGATGTCGTTCACAACGGCCAGACCGTTACCATTCAACGCGGTCACGACCGCGACGCGACCCTTCCCGCGATGTTCCAAAAGACCGATCGCGGATGCCCCCCGTTCTGCGTGCAGCCGATCGTCGCCCTCCCCGGCGTCGGCACCATCGGTGAACTGGAGGTTCTGGACTACCTGAACCGCAAGTCCAAGGGCGACAACAGCATCCTCGTCGTCGACTCGCGCACCCCCGACTGGGCCATGCGCGGGACCGTCCCCGGCGCGATGAATATTCCTTGGAACAAGATCAGCTCGGATGCCGCCGGAACCTTCGAAACACCCGAGCAAGCCGAAGAGCTCCGACAGATCCTCGCAGACGAGTTCGACGGCCGCTTCGACGCCGAGACGAACAGTTGGGATTTCGCCAACGCCAAGACCCTCGTCCTCTTCTGCAACGGCATCTGGTGCGGGCAGTCCACCGACAACATCAAGACTTTGGTAGGTCTCGGCTACCCGGTGCATAAGCTCAAGTGGTACCGCGGCGGTATGCAGGACTGGGTCAGTGTCGGTCTGACGACCGTGAAGCCCTGATCGGTATCGCCGTTCGATCCGCAAGGCGGCGAACGGCGGTACAACGCGAAAGGCGCCTTCGGGCGCCTTTCGCCGTTGCGTCCAAAGTTAACCTTCTTCTCGGATCCGCAGTAGAATAGCGGCGCGCGCGGGTGGCGGAACTGGTAGACGCACTGGATTTAGGTTCCAGCGGAGCAATCCGTGGGGGTTCGAGTCCCCCCTCGCGCACCAATAATATCAATGGCTTGGATCGTCCTGATCCGCGCGCTTTCGGCGATGCGAGTAAACCCGCGTATCCATATCCCGCGCGGCTTCGTCCGCATCCAGCCTGACCACTGCAATCCCGAGGCGGGAGACGTGCGCCACGAATTACTCCTGTCGCGGCGTTGTGGTGTCCGAGGAGACAGGCGTCTGTGCGGGCGATGGAGGGTCCTGAGTCGGTCGACCCCGCAGTCGGATCACCAGACGCGGCAGGAAGGCAACCGCCGCGACCAGCCCGAGCGCAATCAGACCGGTTTGAATGAGCCCTTCCCCGCCGCCTGCAGCTTCACGCCCGGCAAAGCCGATCCAGGTGAAGGCCAGAGTCGCGGGCACCATGCAGACGGCGGTCGCGAGGACATAGTGCAGGAACGGGATGCGGGTGAGCCCCAGCGCATAGTTGAGCAGGTTGAAGGGGAAGAGCGGTACCAGACGGGTGAAGGCGACGAAACGCCAACCTTCGGCTTCCACGCCCTCGATCAGTCGATTCGCACGTCCACCGACGCGCCGCCGGACCCAATCGGCGACCAGATACCGCGAGACGAGGAAGGCCAACGCCGCGCCCAGCGAGGCGCCGATGAGATTGAAAAGGGTGCCCCACAGCGGACCGAACAAGGCGCCGCCCGCCAGCGTCAGGACCGAGCCGGGGAGAAAGAGGACCGCAGCGAGGGCGTAGACCAGAATAAAGGTCAGTGGCCCCGCCGGTCCTGCCGAGGCGACCCAGGCCAGAATCGCCGCGGGATCGAGCTGCTCGCGGTACAGCAGCGCGACGGCGATGACGCCGCCGAGCGCCGACAGGACGAGCAGGCGCGCGAGCTGTTTGCTCATGGCCGCGTATCCGGCGGTTGATCCTCCCAGCGGCGCCGATTGATTGCATAATCGGTCACCGGTCCGATGAAGGGCAGCACCAGCATCCCGTCGAGCCGATCGACCCGGCGCGGATCGCGGTGGTCGCGGATCCCGATGGTCATGCCTTCGTGACCGGCCCGCGGCTGATCACGGTAGGTGCCGAGCAGGCGATCCCACCAGGACAGGTTGAAGCCGAAGTTGGAGTTGGTCTCGTCGTCCTCGATCGAGTGATGGACACGGTGCATGTCGGGTGTCACCACGAACCAACGCAAGACGCGGTCGACCCCGAGCGGGAGACGCACGTTGGCATGATTGAACATGGCCATGCCGTTGAGGATGACCTCGAAGAGGATGACGGCGACGACCGGCGGGCCGAGTGCCGCGATGGTCGCGAACTTGATCAGCATCGACAGCACGATCTCGATCGGGTGGAAGCGCGCGCCGGTAGTCAGGTCGTAGTCCAGGTCGGCATGATGGACCCGGTGCAGCCGCCACAGCGCGGGCACGGCATGGAACAGCACGTGCTGCACCCAGATGACGAAGTCGAGCACGACGACGGCAATGAGCACCGCGAGCCAGCCCGGCAGCGCGATCGCGTTGAGCAGCCCCCACCCCTGCGCACTCGTGAAGAGTGCCATCCCGACCGCCGCGGCGGGAAACAGGATGCGCAGCACGACCGTATTCAAGACAACCAGCCCCAGGTTGCTGGTCCAGCGTTGCAGTCGGGTCAGTGTCCGGGCGCGGCGTGGGGCGCGCACTTCCCAAATCGCCATGAGCGCGAAGATGCCGAAGAAAAACACAAGGCGGATCGTCGCCTCGTGGGTCTGGATAAAGCTGTCCAAGGGGTGTGCCTCCGACTGCCGGGATGGCCTGGTGAGACCGATACTGGCAGATCGTCAGCCCATCATCCACCGATGCGTTGAATGTTCGGTGCGCGGCTCGAATACACCCTGGGCTACCCGAATCTGGAGGTCGAAAGCGCGCTCAACGACAGCCTGGTCAAGGCGCTGGTCGGGCAGCCCGGCCAGGTCAGCGAGCCGGCGAGCCGGCTGCAGCGGTTCTGAAATCCGCCGGGGCCGATCCCATCCAAAAACATCGCATACCGCACTGGGCGCGGTTTAAGCTGGATCCCGCGATCGAAACCCTCACCGACTGACTTGCGAGCAACATCTGATGGAAGCGCAACGATTTCTCACCATCGACGACCTGCTGGCCTGGCCCGGCGACGAGCACGTTGAGCTGATCGACGGCGAGATCGTGCAGCGGCCGATGAGTCGTTTCGAGCATGGCCAGGTGCAGACCGCGCTGATTGGCCAATCATTCCCGCTCGTCATGCAACGGCAACCCGGCGGTTGGTGGATCGTCCCCGAGATCAGTGTCCGTTACAACGAGCACCATTGTCCCAGCCACGACCTGGCCGGCTGGCGCAAGGAGCGGCTGCCGGAGCGCCCTTCCGGCGTCATCACCGTGCTGCCGGACTGGGTCTGCGAGATCCTCTCCCCTGGCCACGAGCGCAAGGACACGGTCACGCACTTCCTGCGGCTGCAGCGTGCCGGGGTTCCCTTCTATTGGATTGTCGCTCCCGAGGACCGGGCGCTGATCGCCTATGCCCTGGATGCCGGCGGATATCGTGCCGTGTTCACGGCCGAAGGCCCGGACGAGATCGCGGCCAAGGCGCGCATCCCGCCGTTCGAAGCGATCGAGATCGACTTGGGCCTGCTGTTCGGCGACCTGGCATGAATGGTGATCTGCGGCGAGCGCCGGTTCCACGACGGCCGGCGCGACCTGGTCACCAATCCGACCCTGATCGTCGAGGTCTTATCGGACTCCACCGAGGCCGACGACCGCAGCGACAAATTCCGACACTATAGAAGCATCCAAAGCCTGCAGGCCTATCTGCTGCTGTCGCAGTATCGGATGCAGGCGGAGCTGCTCCTCCGCCAGCCGGACGGGACCTGGAGTCTGAGCAGCGACCAGCATCCGTCGGAATCCATCCCGCTGCGCGTCGTCGAGGCCGAGCTGTCGCTGTCCGGTGCCTACGACCAGGTGGAGCTGTCGAGGTCGCCGTCTTTATAATCCTTGAGATTTGTCGTCCGTCCGCGGATCGACATTCCAAGATCGACCTGTCTATCGCGACGCGCCATCCCGACCGCCGTCATTCGTCAGCCTCGGGCTCGAACCTATTGACATCGCGGGACGCCGTCAAGGCTTCGGAAGATGAGGCAATAACTGCTCCACGGCCGCCGCATCGTCGAACTCGGTCCCGCCCACGGCTCGGATGATCACCCGGCCTTCCGGGTCGACCACGTAGCTGGTGGGAAGACCCTTCACGCCCCAGTCCTGCGCAGCGCTGGAATCGATGTCGAGCAGGAGCGGAAAGGTCGGCGCCGGATCCAACTGACCCGTGAACGCGAAGACGGTGTCCATGTCCTCTCCGACGTCCACGGCGAGTACCGTCAGACCGCGCTCCTTGAACTGCTGATACAACCGCTCCATGGACGGCATCTCGCGACGGCACGGCGGGCACCAGGTCGCCCAGAAGTTCACCAGGACCAGCCGGCCTTTGAGGTCGGCGAGATCGTGCTCGACCCCGTCGATATCCTCCAGGCGCAGCGGCGGCGCCGGAGCGGGATCCTCGATCACCGTGAGCCGGTGGCTCAGGGGCGGTAGATCGGCGGCACCGCCAGCGCCGACGGCTCCGACGGTGCCGATGCAGAGGAGCAGGGCCGGCAAAACCGACCGGCCTGCGGGGATCCGGTCAATCGGTGCAACGAACATCGTCGAGTCTCCCCTCGTAGGTTTGGTCCGCGATCGTCCAGCGGGCGATCAGATCGAAGCGACTGCCGGGCGGCAGCCCCGTGGCCAACATGCCTTGATTCCACTCCCCTGGCGCGTAGGCTTGCTCGGCGGGGAATTGCGCCCATCGGAAGGCGAGACGCGCCGCATCGGGCACGCCGCGCGCAGCCCATTGCGCCGACCAGTCGTCCAGCGGCGGAAGGAGCCGGACCTCATCGTTGTGTCGGACCTCCCAGTCGGACAGGCGAAAGTCGAGCTCGCCCGGCGCCGTGTCGTTGCGCAGCACGGTCATATAGACGCAGGCCCCGGCAAAGACATCCGCATCGGCCAGCTCGAAGCCGCGTGCGACGTAGAAGGCGCGGACTTGGTCGGGCAGGAGTTGGGTGAGCGAGATGCTCACGCCGTGGGCTTGGGTCGCGTAAGTGGCCGCACCTGTTTCCGGATCGATGCGGACGGGCTCCGCGCTGATCGCAGGGGCGCCCATGACAGCGACGAAGGCGGCGGCCGCCGCGGCGTAACGGACGGACAGGCGGCAGGAATGCGTGCCGTTCGGACCGGTTTGAAGGATGAATCGCACAGGCTAATGCTCTCCGTAGTCGAGCCGATCGGCCCGGTGTGGCTGCGGCGCATCCCGGCGGTCTGCCCGGAGTCGGGTCCGCCGGCGGGACGGTCTGCGGTGGGCTGAAAGAAGCCGGCGCCTCGAAACCTCGGAGCCGTCTATCGCCCCCAGCGGCCGACCGGAACCTATACTGACCGCTCGCCGGACCTCGAACAACCCCGCCGTCGCGCCTTCATCTGCATCGGAGCACGTTGGACATGCCCAAAGCCTGCATCCCGCATCGGGCCTCCAATCCACCCCTCGGTCCGGCCCCCGAGGGGGCCCCCAAACAGGCCCTGTTCGAGCATCTCGCGCTCATCGCCCGCGGTCTCGCGAGTGCCGCACGCTTGGAGCTGCTGGATGTCCTGGCGCAGGGCGAGCGCAACGTCGAGGATCTTGCCCGTACCGCAGGTCTCTCGATCGCCAATACCTCCAAGCATCTGCAGCAGGGGCATGTCGTGGGTGCACTGAACGTCCCGCTCGATCAGTTGGAAAGCCGGCTGAGCGAGCTCCCGGAAGATCGCGAGGTCGTGGCCTACTGCCGAGGTCCCTGGTGCGTGCTGTCCTGCGAAGCCGTGGCGCGCTTGCGCGCAGCGCGGTTTCAGGCGAGGCGACTCCGGGACGCTCTGCCCGAGTGGCGACGGGCCGGATTGCCGGTCGACGGGGTTGATGTGGACCACAGGGCACCGGTGTCGGGGACCCCATCGGCGTCCCCGATGAGGACGACGATCCGACGAGAGCGAGCTGGTCGCGTGCGGAGGTCCTTCAGCCCGCGTCAAGCGTCCCCGGGCCTATTGCTCTGGGTCCTTCTGCTGCTCGCCGCGAACGCGCTCGCCGCCGACTGGATGCCCACCGGGGAGTCGGAGCGACAGGACGTCACCGTCGACCTCGCCTACGCCAAGCACACCGCGGTGCGCCCGTCCGACGGCAAACAGGTCACCGCACACCTCGCCTTCTTCACCTCGCGGGCGTTCCGCTTGGAGGTCATCGATCTTGGGTCCGGTACCGAACCGGCTCACCCGACGCTGGAGGCGGCCTTCCGCGCCGAGGGCTGTGTTGCTGGGGTCAACGGCGGCTTCTTCCATCCGGATTGGCAACCAGCAGGGCTCGTGATGTCCAAAGGAGAGCGGATCAACCGCTTCGAGACGGCGAAACTCCTGAGCGGCGTGATCTACAGCGACGAGCGCGGCATCCACCTCGTCCGGCGTGGCCGATTCCAAGATCACCCGGGCATCACCGCCTTATTGCAGAGCGGACCCTATCTCGTGGAAAACGCACGCCCGGTGCGGGGCCTGTCCGCCTCCGATCCGCGGCGCCGCACCTTCGTCGCCACGGATTGGCGCGGACACTGGGTCATCGGTGCGACCCCGAGCAGTCTCACCCTCGCCGAGCTCGGTGCCATCCTTGCGTCCCCGGACGCCCTGACGCCGTGGCGGGTCGATCGCGCCATCAACCTCGACGGCGGATCCTCGACCGGATTCTTCTTCGACCGCGGCGCCGACCGGGCTCCCGTGACCCTGCAACCCTGGAAACGTGTGAGGAACCTGCTCGGAATCTGCCCGCGTTGAACCGTGACGAGCGAGCCGGATCCGACCGTTCAGCGGATGCAGAACCCGGAAAGCGATATCGACTCCGGTCGCCGCCTACGGTTTTCTGCCCGACGCATGCAGGATCCGGCGAGATCAAAACGCGGCGGGATCAGGTCAGGCCCGGCTCGATGCTCCCCGGGAAACAGCGTGATCCTCTTCCGACTCATGCACCCCCGCCCATGCCCGGAGCCGCCGTTGTTCTGCGTCCGATCAGCCCCGAGAAACGCAGCCGCTCCTCGCCGGCCGCATCGCGCACCATCCGCAGGGTCTCGCCGCGGGTCCGTCCGAGCCCGAGGATGATCGCCTCGTTCTCGGAGACCGCCCGCAGAGGCACCTGAATCGCCGCGGCGGTGAGATACGGCATGCGGTAGCTGAAGCACAGATGGCCTTCGCGCAGCTTGAGCTCGACATCGACAATCGGAAAACCGGGATCGGCGTTGAGGATCGCGTAGGTGCCGACACGCGCACCCCAGGACGGGCTCGTCTCGGGTGCAGGCGCCTTCTCCCCGAGCAGCATCTCGCGATCGCCGCGTCGCGCGATCACCACGTCGCGCCCGTCACGCTGTTGGGTCTGAAACTGCATGTCGGCGAGCGGGCGAAAGGCGGGGGGCAAGGTCTCGACACTGTCCGGCGCGATCCCGAACCAGCCCTCGGGCAGCGGCACGAGTCCGAAGGTATCGCCCGAGAGGCAGGCGCAGAGGGTGGCTTGCTCGGGTCGAAAGGCGATCAGGCCCAGATCGGTGGCATAGTCGCCTTCGAGTGCCATGACGGGCGCCGGCCCCGGCGAGCGCTCGGCCGGCGCCAGGAACAGCTGCGCGGAGACCGGCTGAGGCGCGGCGCTCAACACGCGGCTCAGGGTCTCCTCGGCCAACCGTTTGATCACGCTGCGCGCACCGTCGGCATTGGCCAACACGGCAATGCCCAAACCCTCCTCGGGCAAGAGGATGCACTCGCCCGCGAATCCGGGCGTGGTGGCGCCGTGGCGGAGCACGCGCCCGCAACTCGGGATCGTGTCCTGCTCGAGAAACCAGCCCAAGCCGTTGAAGATCTCCATGTCCAGGAGGTTGTCCGGGTTCTGGACCTCGGACATCGCCTCCACCGTGCTCGGGGCGAGGATCTGGTGACCCTCGAGCACTCCGCCGCCGAGCAGCGCACACATCAGACGACTCAGGTCGGCAGCGGAGGTCTCGATGCCGTGGGCCGGCAGATCGCGCACCGGCAAGAGCGTGATCGGCGCGCCCTCGCGGTATCCGCGGGCGCTCGCGGGCGAGGCCCGCGCGAGGAAGCGGGTGTCGGTCATGCGCAGCGGGCCGAACACATGGGCGTCCATATAGCGCTCGAAGGGCTGACCCGAAACCGTTTCGACGAGATGGCCCAGAAGACTGTAGCCGAGGTTGGAATAGGAGAAGACCAGCTCGGGCGCAAAGGCGGCGTACTCCTCGCGCAGTGACTCGACGACGCGCGTAAAGGGCTCGTCCGTCCACATCCCCTTGGTCAGGTCGGTCGGCAGACCGCTGTGGTGGCAGAGCAGACTTCGAACACTCACGGGCGCGTTCGGGCCGTCGATGCGCGTGCGTACGGAAAACCCCTCGAGATAGGCCGACAGGGGCTGATCCAGATCGATCCGCCCGGACTCGACCAGCTGCATGACGGCAACGGCGGTGAGGGGCTTGGCCAGCGAGCCGGCGCGGTAGCGGGTCGCGGCGGTGGCGGCGATTCCGGCCTCGACATCGGCCAGACCGTAGCCTTCGGCCCAGAGGACCCGATCGGTGTTGACCAGCGCCAGACTGAGTGCCGGGATCTTGAAACGGGCCTGCGCCTGGATGATTTGCGGCGTCAAGGCATCACGGATGGCGCGCACGTGCGCGTTCGTATCGGGTGCGAGTGCGGTTGCAGAGGCAGAGGCAGGCGGGTCCGCGCGAGGCGCTGCGCCGGATCGTGTCGAAGCGGACCAGCTCAACCCGGACGAGCCCGCCAACACGGCGGCGAGAAAGCGTCGACGATCGATCGGCGTGAATCTCGATTCACTCATGCAAAAGCACCCTCGCGTCGTCGACGCGGTTCGGAGCCAATGTTCGTCATGCAGCGGCGACACCGATGGCGACCCCGGGATTGCCGTCGCTCGCCCCGCGGGGCCGCGGTGCGGCCCCATGATTTGAAGATTTCCCTCGGTTCGGGGTCTAGTAGGTCAGATCCCCGGTGGGTCCGAAGTTCCCGTAGATATCGGGACGTGGGCCGTGGTTCTTGTCGTCCTGCACCGGACTGAAGAGCTCCGAGTTGCCGTCGGCAAGCCCATGATACAGATCGAAGCTGTCGCCGACGCCGGGTTGGATCCCGACCGCCGGGACCGATTCGCGGGAGTGTGCGAAGAGATCCGGATTGCCGTCGGCGAGACCCTGGTAGACGGAATCGGCGGCGATATTGGCGGCGAACAGCGTCACGGCGAATGCGAGGGCGGATTTCGTGATGGTCATGGTCGTACTCCTGATTGGATGGGTTCGGATCGTCGTGCTTGCAGCGACCTATCGTCGTTGCTTGACAGTGATAAAGCAGACGCCGTGCCAGCTTTCGAGAACCCGAAATTTCCCTTTCCAAAACAGCATTTAAGGATCTTCCAAGAGACCGGATCTGCAGATCTCACACCCGATCCGGTTGAACGAAGCATGACGGGCATTCAATGTTTCGTGACATCGAATCGTGGCATCGGACTCGGGATCGTGACTCGGTCGTGATCGGGCGGTTTTCTGATCCGAGCACGCGCGTGATGATGGTGATGAAAGAAACCGCCATCGAGCGTTCTCTCGGGAAGAGACGGAATGATCAACGCCCGACCGAGCACCCGGTCCCTCAAACACCCATCAGACCCGTGATCCCGGAGAACACCCATGAAGAAGATCGTCCTGTTGCTGGTCATCGTGGTGGCGGTCGGGGCCTTTTTCGCCTTCGGCCTGGACCGCTACCTGACCCTCGATGCTCTGAAGACAAGTCAAGAGGGCTTCGACGCCTGGTATGCGGCGCACCCTGCATTGGTCATCGGTGCCTTCTTCGCGGGCTATGTCGCGGTGACCGCCTTGTCGCTGCCGGGGGCCGCCATCATGACCATCGCCGCCGGCGCACTCTTCGGCTTGGGAGTGGGCACCCTGATCGTCTCCTTCGCGTCCAGCATCGGCGCGACTTTAGCCTTTCTCGTGTCGCGGTTTCTGCTTCGCGATGCCGTGCAGCGACGCTTCGGCGCGCGTCTGGCTACGCTCGATAAGGGCATCGAAAAGGACGGGGCTTTTTACCTGTTCACCCTGCGGCTGGTGCCCGTCTTTCCCTTCTTCGTGATCAACCTGCTGATGGGGTTGACGCCGATCAAGACAGTCACCTTCTACTGGGTGAGTCAGGTCGGCATGCTTGCCGGGACCCTGGTCTATGTGAATGCCGGCACCCAGCTGGCCCGGCTCGATAGCCTGTCGGGGATCCTCTCCCCCGCCCTGCTCGGCTCCTTTGCGCTGCTCGGCGTCTTCCCGCTGCTGGCCAAATGGGTGGTCGAGAAGATCAGGGCGCGACGGGTCTATGCCGGCTGGCCGAGACCGCGTCGCTTCGATCGCAATCTGGTGGTGATCGGTGCCGGCTCGGGCGGTCTGGTGAGTGCCTATATCGCCGCAGCGGTGAAGGCGAAGGTCACGCTGATCGAAGGCGATCGGATGGGCGGGGATTGTCTCAACACCGGCTGCGTCCCCTCCAAGGCGCTGATCCGCAGTGCGCGCTTTCTCCGCCGGGTCCGCCGGGCGGAGCGTCTCGGCGTCGTCGGGGCGAGCGCCGAGGTCGACTTCGCGCGGATCATGGGGCGCGTGCATCGGGTGATCGCCGAGGTGGAGCCCCACGACTCGGTGGAGCGCTATACCGCGCTGGGCGTCGAGGTAATCCAGGGTCGCGCGCGGATCGTCTCGCCCTGGAGCGTGGAGATCGACACGCCCACGGGTGCGCGGACCCTGACCAGTCGCGCGATCGTGATCGCCACCGGCGCCGCCCCGATCGTCCCCGACCTTCCCGGTCTTGATCGGGTGCGTTATGTCACCTCCGAGGACCTCTGGTCCGTCACCGAGAAGCCGGAGCGACTCGTCGTCCTCGGCGGCGGACCGATCGGCTGCGAGCTCGCTCAGGCTTTCGCCGGCATCGGCTGCCGGGTGACCCAGGTCGCGCGCTCGGGCATCCTGCCCAAAGAGGACGAGGACACCATCGCGCTGATCGAGGCGGCCTTGCGCGAGGACGGGGTGCGCCTGCTGACCCACACCCGGACCCTGCGCTGCGAGGTGGTGGACGGAGAGCAGCGCCTGGTGATCACCTCCGGGCCGGGCGTGCATCCGGTGGGCGCGCATCCGGATCAGAGCTCCGGCGGCGCGGAGGAAGCGCTTCCCTTCGATCTCCTGCTCTGCGCGATCGGGCGACGCGCGCGAGTGACCGGCTTCGGGCTGGAGGCCTTGGGCATTCCGCTCACCGCGGCCGGCACGATCGAGACCAACGCCTCTCTGCAGACCCGCTATCCGAACATCCTGGCCTGCGGCGACGTGGTCGGCCCTCATCAGTTCACCCATGTCGCCGCTCATCAAGCCTGGTACGCGGCCGTCAACGGCTTATTCGGCGGCATCAAGCGCTTCAAGGTGGATGATCGCGTGATCCCGCGCGTCACCTTCACCGACCCGGAGGTCGCACAGGTCGGCTTGACCGAACGCCAGGCCCAAGCCCGAGGCATCGCCTACGAGGTCACCCGCTACGGACTCGATGACCTCGACCGCGCCATCACCGAGAGCGCCGCCCACGGCTTCGTGAAGGTGCTCACCCCGCCCGGCAAGGACCGCATCCTCGGTGCCTGCATCGTCGGCGAGCACGCCGGCGAGCTGCTCGCCGAGCTCACCCTGGCCATGAAGCATGGTCTCGGACTGGAGCGCATCCTCGGCACCATCCATCCCTACCCGACCTGGAGCGAGGCGGCCAAGTATGCCGCCGGGAACTGGAAACGCGCGCATGCGCCGCAAACCGCGCTGGTCTGGCTGGCGCGTTTTCATACCTGGCGACGAGGATGAAAGAACCGAGCCTTCTCCCGGGTCTTTAGCGGTGATGGCCGAGCAGCGGGTTCGCGACTCCGAGACGGCTCGCAGGCGACGCGCCCCGACCATCAGAAGAAACACAACCGGGGATGCGGTACTCAGAGACCACACCCCGAACACCGGCCTTAAACCCATTTAGGATTGAAATCATGACCAAGAAGACGATCATCCCCGCTGCAGCCCTCGTCGGTGCTGCCCTTGTCGGCAGCCTCGGTGCCATCGGCCTCGCGCAGGCCGCCGGCAACCCCTTCGCCGCCCAGTCTCTCGATGCCGGCTATATGCTGCTCGCCGAAGCGGGCACCGAGGGCAAGTGCGGCGAAGGCAAGTGCGGCGCCGACAAGGAGAAGGAAGGTAAGTGCGGCGAAGGCAAATGCGGCGCCGACAAGGAGAAGGAAGGCAAGTGCGGCGAGGGTAAGTGCGGCTCCGAGAAGGCGGGATAAGGGCGATGTCGGGACGCCGCCGGAGTCCGCGAGTGGACGCCGCGGCGCCTCGGCAGCGCTTGAATCAGACA
The DNA here is from genome assembly GCF_018399035.1 of Thiocapsa sp. Taxonomy (GTDB): domain Bacteria; phylum Pseudomonadota; class Gammaproteobacteria; order Chromatiales; family Chromatiaceae; genus Thiocapsa. Next base: position 970,173 of record NZ_CP073760.1, on the reverse strand, counting down.
AGGCGGATCGCGCTTGCGCGATCCACCGGGTGCGTTGATGCCGAGTTCTGCAACCGCTCAACCCGAACCTCGGTGACGATCTCAGATTGTCCGGATTTCCAGATACCTACGCGCCGCGCTCAGCTCGGCTAGTGCAGCACGGCAGATGTATCGAGACCGTTCGTTGTCGTTGTCGTTTTCGTAATCGACCATCGATGCGACGACGATTACGAAAACGACAACGACAACGACAACGACAACGACAGCGACAGCGACAAGGATCTCGGACGGTCTCGGAATCTCTGCGCTGCTCCACTAGGGCATCCGCAGCCCATACTTCTCGATCTTGCGATCCAGCGCCGGGCGGGAGATGCCGAGGATCTCGCAGGTCTTGCCCTTGTGTCCGCCGGTATGGTCCAAGACCCGTTGGACATGCTCGGCCTCCACCGCGTCGAGTGTTCGCAGCACCTGGCTCTCGGGCGGCTTGCCCGGCACACCGGTCTCGAACGCGCCTGGAGCGGTCGTGGGTTCAGCGTCGAGCTCGAGCAGATCGGCCGTGATCAGACCGGTGCGCGCCTGCACCATGGCTTGCGTCAAGCGGTTCTCCAACTCCCGCACGTTGCCGGGCCAGTCGTGGCGGCTCAGTTGCGCCAAGGCCGTCTCGGCGATGCGCGGTCGCGCTTGGCCCAGACGCGCGGCGATGCGCGTCAGCAGACCTTCGACCAGCAGCGGGATGTCGTCGCGCCGTTCGCGCAGCGGCGGCATATGAATCTGTATGACCTTGAGCCGATAGGCCAGGTCTTCGCGAAATCGCCCGGCCGCGGCCTCGGCCATGAGATCCCGGTTGGTCGCGGCGACCACGCGGGCGTCGGTCGCGATCGTCTCGGTGCCGCCGACGCGTTGGAAGACGCGCTCCTGCAGGGCGCGCAGCAGTTTGGCCTGCAGGGTCGGGGCGAGCTCGCCGATCTCGTCGAGAAACAGGGTCCCCGCGCTCGCCTGCTCGAACTTGCCGACCTTGCGTGACTGTGCGCCGGTGAAGGACCCCTTCTCGTGACCGAACAGCTCGCTCTCGAGCAGGGTCTCGACGATCGCCGCACAGTTGACGGCCACGAAGGGGCCGGTTCGACCGCTGTGCTGGTGGATCAGGCGCGCCACCACCTCCTTGCCGGTGCCGGATTCGCCGCTGATGAGCACGGTGGCGGAGCTGCGGGCGCTCAAGGCAATGCTTTTGCTCACCGCCAGCATGGCATCGCTGCGCCCGATCAGGTCGCGCGCCGGACCCGGCCCGGCCTCCAGGCGCGCCGGCGCCTGCTCGGCGGCCTTGCGTTGGCGCAGCAACCGCTCGACCGTCTGCTGCAGCTCGGCGATCTTGATCGGCTTGTGCACGAAGTCCGCGGCACCGCGCTGGATCGCCTCGATCGCCAGCTCCAGGTCGTGCCGGCCGGTCATCATGATCAGGGGCAGATCCGGGTGCGCCTTCAGCAGCGACGCGATCAGGTCGCTCCCCTGCCCGTCCGGCAGCTGTTGATCCAACAGCACCAGGTCGACAGGCGCCGCCTGCACGCGCTCGAGGCCCGAGCGACAGGACTGCGCGACCTCGACCGCGAAGCCGGCATCCTCGAAATGCATCGCCAGCATCTGGCCCAAGGCCGGATCGTCTTCGATGATGAGCAGTTGTCGGGGCATCGCGGTCGAGGGCCGTCTCCGGGGTGAAGGTCAGGGTACGGGCGCCCGCGCCGGCGTGCAAGAGATCACCTGCGCGCCGGGTCTTGTGGATATGGGAAGGCCCGATGCGCCTGATTCGGCGGCGGTCGCCAGGCATCCGAGAGAGCACGATCGATGAACTGCCGAGATTTCCGTCGTCGACTCCTGGTCGACCCCGCGCGCGAGGATGCCGAGGATGCTCGACATGCGGCCCGCTGCCCGGCCTGCGCCGCCGAGCGCGCACGTGCACGCGCGTTCGAAGACAGGCTGCGCACCCTCTTGGCCGAAGAGGTCGAGACGCACCCGGTGCCATCCGCCGGGCGTTCCGAGCGGCCACGACGGCTCCGCATGATTCCCGGGCGCTCGCCGCAACCGCGCTGCTCGCGTTCGGCCTGATCGCTTGGCTCGGCGAGTTCTTTCGCCAATGCCGCAACCGGTGACCCTGGGATCCGGGGCGCGCACGCCCTACACCACCGCCTCGCTGATCAACATCTCGGCGATGAGCTATGGGGCGATCTCGCGACCGGCCATCGTCGCCATGGGCGCCGGGGCCGCGCAGGCGGGCTGCTGGCTCAATACCGGCGAAGGCGGACTCTCGCCTTATCACCTGGCGAGCGGGGCGGATCTGGTGTTTCAGATCGGCACCGCCAAGAACGGCGTTCGCGACCTTCGGGGCAACCTCTGCGATACGCAGCTGCGCGCCGTCGCCGCGCACCCGCAGGTCCGGATGTTCGAGATCAAGTTGAGCCAAGGCGCGAAACCCGGCAAGGGCGGCATCCTGCCGGGCTCCAAGGTCACCCCGGAGATCGCCGCCATCCGCGGGGTTCCGATCGGTGTGGATGCCATCAGCCCGAACCGTCATCTGGACGTCGGCAACACCGAAGAGCTGCTGGATCTCATTCATCGGGTCCGCGAGGTGACCGGCAAACCGGTCGGCTTCAAGGTGGTCATCGGGGCCTACGGTTGGCTCGACGAGCTGTGCGCCTCCGGCAAGCTGATTACCCCGGCGGATGTCGCTTGGGCCTTGTGCATCGGCGCGGACTTCGTCTGCTCGGCGCGCGGCTTCATGTTCGCGCTGGGCTGCATCCAGGCGCTCAAATGCAACAAGAACACCTGTCCGACCGGGATCACGACGCACAACCCCAAGCTGCAGAAGGCCCTGCACCCGCCGACCAAGGCCGCGCGGGTCGCGGCCTATGTGAAGAACAGCATCACGACAACCACCCACGGAGACACCGCATGACCGATTTCCCGAATCACGATCGCCATAGCGCACCCGCCGCCGCACTGCCTTCGTTCGACGCCGCCGAAGGCAAGTTCGGCATGATCCCCAACCTGGCCCGCAAGATGGCGAGCGCGCCTGCCCTGCTGGAGGCGTATCTGCAGGTGGGCGCACTCTTCGACACCACCTCGCTGACCCCGCAGGAGCGCCAAGTCGTCCTGCTCACGGTCAGCCGCGAGAACGGCTGCGGCTATTGCATGGGCGCCCACAGCGTGCTGGCCGACATGAGCAAGGTCCCCGAGGCGGTCACCGCCGCGATTCGCGAGGACGGGCCTATCCCGGACCCGCGGCTCGCCGCATTGAATCGCTTCACACGGGTCCTGGTCGAACAGCGCGGTTGGGTGCCCGAGGAGGAGCTACGGGCCTTTCTCGACGCGGGCTTCGACCGGCAACAGGTCCTGGAGGTGGTGCTCGGCGTCGGCATGAAAACCCTGTCGAACTATACCAATCACATCGCCGGGACGACCTTGGACGAGGCTTTTGCCCATCGGGCTTGGGAGCCACCGAACGCGTGAGCACACCGACACCGCGACCGATCCAGGCGTTCGGGCCGGAGGCCGAGGACGTATCCTCCGCGTTGCGCGACGTGCTCCGTTTGCCGCCGTCGAGCCTGCGCATCGAGGTCGACGACGCGACGGGAGCCGGGGTCGTCTGCGTGCCGGTCAGCTATCGGGCCTGCTGGGAGGACGGGTTCGGCGCACGGGGCTGGAAGCTCGATGCCGACCTCGCGGCCCCGGAGATCATCGCCAGCACCCGTGAAACCGGCGGCGTCCTGCCGACCTCGGTGCTCGTTCACGACACCTTGGATCATCTAATCAGCGGATTCGCGCCCAGCGGACACCGCGCCGAGGCGATGGCCTTGGACCGGCTCGCCCTGCGCACCGGAGCCGACCCCACGCCGGACGATCGCCAGATGATCCGCGAGGATCTGCTGGCCGGGCATGTCCTCGGCGAGTCCGCGGCAAGCTTCATCGGGAAGGCGCTGCGCCGGCACTGCTCGGCGGACATCGACCTGGACGACGATCGGCAGGTGATGGCCGATCTGAGACGGCGTCTGGGTGAAGACGCACTCACCGAGGCGTTGCTCGCGCGGTTCAAAGTGCTCGGCGCGACGGGCCGAGCGCACGCGCTGGCGAGCTGGAGGCGACTCGGGCTCGACCCCGAGCGCAGCGGACCGCTGGGGCTGGCGATGCAAGCGGTGCTCGAGCGCATCGACCGGGCGGTCGAGCAGCGCGGCGTCCCGGCGCTGCACGGGGAATTCCGGCTTTGCGGGGACGCCTGCCGTTGGTCTGCCGACCCGCACCGCTTAGACTGACCGGACTTCGACCCGATGCGGGGACGCATAACCCGATGGACGATTCCGGTTTTAACCTCAACCCATTGGGAGCCGTCCGCGTCCGCGGCACGCATCAAAACGCGCGCTGCCGGGTCTATAATCGGGCCAGCACCATCCGCCGCAACGATCCACAGGAGGCCATGATGTCCGCCGCACCTCAACCGCATCTTTCGTTCGACGACTGGCTCGCCATCGAGCGGACCGCGACCGACCAACGCAGCGAATACGTTGACGGCGAGGTCTTTGCAATGTCCGGCGGCACCGAGGAGCACAACCTGATCGTGCTCAATGTCGGCGCAGAGCTGCGCAACCAGCTCAAGGGTCGACCTTGCCGGGTGTACCCGAGCGACATGAAGGTCCATATCGCCGCCGACGATGTAGGTACCTACCCGGACGTGATGGTGATCTGTGGCGAGCGCCACTTCCATGACGGCCGGCGCGACGTTGTCACCAATCCGATCCTGATTGTCGAGGTCCTGTCGGATTCCACCGAGGCCTACGACCGCGGCGACAAGTTCCGACATTATCGAAGCCTCCAAAGCCTGCAGGCCTACCTGCTGCTGTCGCAATATCGGATGCAGGCGGAGCTGTTCCTCCGACAGCCGGACGGGACCTGGAGTCTGAGCAGCTATCAGGATCCGTCGGAATCCATCCCGCTGCGCGTCGTCGAGGCCGAGCTGTCGCTGGCCGAGGTCTACGATAAGGTGGAGCTTTCGCGGTAGCCGGGTCTGATTGCGTGAGGCTCCAGCCACTTCCGACAGCGACGGAGCCAGCAGGCATTCAAGCCTCCCTCACCCCGAGGAACACTCATGAGCCGCGTGCTCGTCGGCCTTTCCCTGCTGCTCTACCTGACCATCGCCGAAGGTGGCGGCGTCGGCGCCGAGGTTCACGACCGCGCGCATGCGGCAGAAGACGTCTTGGCAGCCTACCCGCCCGAGCTGCAACGCCGGCTGGCGGCGGCGCTCGCGGCCAAGGGACCGGACTATCGCCCGCGTACCGAACACCTGCTCCCCGATGGCCAGCCTCGCTACACCAACCGACTGATTCTGGAGGATTCGCCCTACCTCATCCAGCATGCACACAATCCGGTCGACTGGTATCCCTGGGGGCCGGAGGCGTTCGAGCGCGCCCGCCGCGAGAACAAGCCGGTGTTCCTCTCTATCGGTTACTCGACCTGCCACTGGTGCCATGTGATGGAGCGCGAGAGCTTCGAGGACAGTGCCATCGCCGCTCTGCTGAACAGGCATTTCGTGGCGATCAAGGTCGATCGGGAAGTCCGCCCCGACATCGATCAGGTGTACATGACCGCCGTGCAACTGCTCACCGGCACCGGCGGCTGGCCCATGTCGAGCGTCCTCACACCGCAGGGCGAGACCATCGTCGCCGGGACCTACTTCCCGCCCGACGATTTCAGCGCACTGCTGCAAGGCATCAATGCCCAGTGGCAAGAACAACCGGAACAGGTGCGCGCCCGAGCGGCCGAGATTGCCCGTGCCGTTGCCGAGGCCCTCGCCGCCGAGGCACAAGCCGCCGAGCTCAGAGACCGGATCGTCGATCAGGCCGTCGCGGGCCTGCTCGAGCGGCATGACGAGCTGCAGGGCGGGTTTGGCGACGCCCCCAAATTCCCGCAGCAGCCGCGGCTCGCGCTGTTGCTCGACCAGGCGCTGCGCCGAGACGATCAAGCCGCGCTGACGGCGGCCGTCTTCACGCTGCAGAGCATGGCGCGCGGCGGCATTCACGATCAGGTCGGCGGCGGCTTCCATCGCTACGCGATCGACAACGACTGGCTGGTGCCCCACTTCGAGAAGATGCTCTACGACCAGGCGCAGCTTGCGCACCTTTATCTGGCCGCCTGGCGTCTGACCGGCGACCCGGAGCTGGCACGCGTGGCCCGGCGCACGCTGGACTTCGTGCTGCGCGATCTGACCTCCCCGGCGGGCGGCTTCTACTCCGCCACCGATGCCGAGAGCGAGGGCGAAGAAGGGCGGTTCTTCCTCTGGACACCGGACGAGCTGAGGTCCGTGCTGTCGTCCGAAGACGCCGAGCTTGCCATCGCCCTCTACGCGGTGACCGAATCGGGCAACTTCGAGGGGCGGAACATCCTGCATCTGCCGAGCGCGCCGGAGTCGTTTGCCGCCGCCCGCGGCTTGACCCCGGCCGAGCTGTGGGAGCGCCTGGACGCCATCAATCAGCGCCTCTACCGGCATCGCGAGGAGCGCCCGCATCCGCATCGGGATGAGAAGATCCTCACCGCCTGGAACGGCATGATGATCACTGCACTCGCCGAGGCCGCCGATGCCTTGGACGAGCCGCGCTATCTGAGCGCTGCCGAACGTGCCGCGGAGCTGCTCTGGGGCGAGCTGCGTCCGGCGCCGGGTCGGATCAACCGGGTCTATCTCGACGGACGCGCCACACAGCCGGGGCTTCTGGAGGATTACGCCTTTCTCGGACAGGCCATGGGTGCGCTCTATGACGCCACGGGAGAGCAGCGCTGGTTGACGCGGGCCCGCGAGATGGCCGATGCGCTCTGGGAGCGCTTTGCCGATCCCATCGCAGGCGGCCTGTTCATGGGCGAGGCCACCGAGGAGACGCCGCTGATGGCGCGGCCCAAAGACGTCACCGACGGGGTCATGCCGTCCGCCACCTCGGCGGCCCTGCAGCTGCTGGCGGAGCTGACTCGGCGCACCGATGAACTGGATTACGAACGCCACGCGACGGGACTGTTGGCGAGCACATCGGGCCGGGTCACGCAGGCCCCGAGCGCCTTTCCGGCGCTGCTGGCGGCACTGAACCTGCTGCGCGACGGCGACACCGGACCCGTGCAATACGCGGCGCGGGGCGCCGTGCGCGCCGAGGCCCGCATCAGCGACCGAAACAGCGACAGCAGCAGCCCCGGCTACGACGGCAGCGGGAACCTGGTGATCGATCTGACCCTGCGACCGGGCTGGCACGTCAATGCCCACCGACCGCTGCAGGACGCGCTCATCGGGACGACCCTGCGCATGCGCGGTGACCCCGCGGACTGGCGGATGGCAACGCCCACCTATCCGACCCCGGAGATCCTCCGACTCGGCTTCCAGCGCGAGCCACTCGCGGTCTATCAGGGCCGGGTCAGGATCGAGGCAACGCTTGAGGAGAAACCGCAACAGCGGGCCGTTCCCAGCGAGGCTCCAAGCGCATGGCTACCCTTCGAGCTTCGTCTGCAGGCGTGCAGCGACGCCATCTGCCTGGCCCCGGAGACGTTGGTATTGCAGGTGCCGCTGCCTGCCCGCTGAGGTTGATGCTCGCCAACGGATTGCGGATCCAGGATGATCATCGCGGCAAGCTCTCCCATCTCGGCAAGCCGCTCGATCGGGCCGGATTGCCGATCGACGGGACTGAGAGCGGATCTGCGTCTTCGCCGCCGGTCTCAACCTAGATCCGGCAGTTGACCGCTTCGTGCTTCATGAAAAAGTCCAACGGCTTGACAATCATGTTGATCCGATGAGTCACCCGACGGGTGACGGGCGCCACGACCCGATCCAGGTTCAACGATCATCGATCGTGTAGCCAATTCCCCGGATCGTTCTGATGAGTGATCCCGGTTTATCGCCCAGCTTGTTTCTCAGATAACGGATGTAGACATCGACGACATTGGTCTGCGGGTCGAAGTCTTGCTTCCAAACATAGTACAGAATTTGCGCCCGGCTCAGAATCTTCCCGGCATTCGCCATCAGGTATCCGAGCAGCATGAATTCCCGGGTGGTCAGAGGGATTTCCCGGTCGCTCCGGAACACTCTGCGGGTGGCCTGATCGAGAATGAGGTCACCGACCCGGAGCACCTTTTCGATGTCCCGGTAATGACCGCGCCTCAGCAATGCTCGAAGCCGTGCGAAGAGCTCCTCGAAAGAGAACGGCTTCGTGAGGTAGTCGTCCGCGCCGAGGCGTAGGCCCTGAATCTTGTCGTCCATGCCGTCACGGGCGGTCAGCATCAGGATCAGCGCCTGGGACTGTTCGTGACGCAGAATCCGGCAGACCTCCATGCCGTCCAGATCGGGCAATATAAGATCCAGGATAATCAGCCGATAGTCCTGCTCGCGCGTCCGGGTGATGGCGTCGCGACCGCCGGCGACCGTGTCGACACGATAGCCCTCGGCTTGCAAGCCGCGCTGGAAAACATCCGCGATATCCGTGTCATCCTCGACCACGAGAATGCGGACGTCGATCATCTGACTAATCTCGGCAGCGAGAGCGTGACTACCGTGCCGTTGGTGTCGCTGTCGAGTTTGAGCGTACCCTGGTGCTTCTCCACGATCCATTTGGCGATGGCCAGACCCAGGCCGCTGCCTGTGTGCCGCTTGGCACTATCGGGGTTTCTGCCGCGATAGAAACGGTCGAACACGTAGGGTAAATCCTCGCAAGGAATGCCACGCCCCGTGTCCTCGACCCGAACCGTTGCGCCGGCCTCGGAAGCGCTTGCGTCGATGGTGATGTGCGATCCGCTGTCCGAATGCTCGATCGCATTGACGATCAGTACCATCAGGGCCTGCTTGAGTCGTTGCGGATCGGCCTCGACCAGGATTTCATCCTTCGGCAAGGTCGCGTCGATGGCGATGTCCTGGTACCGCGTCAGAATATCTGCTTCATGAAGCGTGCTTTCAAGAATGTCCCGCAAGACGGTACGCTGTTTATCGAAGCGCATCGCATCCGCTTCGGTCCGAGCCAGGAACAGGAGGTCGTCGACCAGGCGGCTCATCTCCTCGCCTTTACGGAGAATCAGTCCAAGGGCTTCTCGGTAGCTCTGTTGCGATTTGCGTTCGTCGCGTAAGGCGATCTCCGCCTCGCCGCGCAGGACGGTCAGCGGCGTGCGCAACTCGTGGCTGATGTCGGCCAGGAACAGCAGCCGCTGCCGATCGATATCGAACAGGCGCTGGTTCGCCCGGGTCAGCTCTTCGGTGCGCTGCCGGACCTGCCCTTCGAGCGACGCGTGGGTGTTCAGCAACTGATCACGCTGATTCTTCAGCTGGGCGGCCATCTCGTTGATCTGCCGCGCGACATGCGATAACTCGTCGGTGCCGGTATTGGTGATCCGATAATCGAGGTTGCCTTGTCCGATCGTCTGCACGCCCTGAATCAGGCGGGAAATCGGATACACGAGCGCGCGCTTGATATGGACCCCGGTAATCAACGTCGTGAGAATGATGAACATCGCGACAGCCCCGAAGAACACGGTCACGCGCTGGCGCATCAACGCAGCCTGATGCTCGGTCTCGCTCAATTCCCGCTGTTCGTCCCTTCTGGCATCGGCGAGAAAGAGCTCGACCTCCGAATCGAACCCCTTTTCGATCTCCCCTCGAAACAGCTCGATCGCTTCGGGCAGGCGATCCTGCTGCTGCAACAACACAATGTGATCGACTGTCGCTTCGATCTTGTGGAACAGGAGGCGAAGATCGGTCAGACGACGCGGGTCACAAAGGCTGCAGTACGCCATCGGACCATTTCCGGCGATTGTGGCGTTCCGGGACATCTGGGTTTCCAGTCTGACTAGGCCCTCCATCAGATCGATACGCGCCGATTGGTAGTCGGACATGGCTTCCTCGCCGAGCAACATCAATTCGGCAATCTGTTCCGAGAACCGATCGGCGAGCTTGGAAAGCGTCAGGATGTCGACGTAGCGTTCATAGGCAGTCTGGATCTGCCTCTGATCCGCGGCCGAACGCATTAAGGTCCAGCCCGCGACCCCGGCCATCAGAACCAGGCTGATGACTGCCGCCCACTGGAAAATTCGTATCTTGGCCGTGATGGTCATCGGCCTCGCTGCCTACCTCCCGGAGTAACGTCGCCGGCACTCGCCGCCGTCCCGAGCGGTTGCGATCGATGCCTGAGTGGCTGCGGAAAACCTACCCGAATGACCTCATGAGCACCAGCCTTTCTCATCGAATTTTAACTTGGAGCGATTGGAGAGCACGCATAGTCTGGCTTTGGCGTCCGTTGTTGAAACACGGATGTCATGAAAACCGGACACATCGTCCGAGCGTATTGGCGACACAAGGGGGATCGAGCTCCACATGACCACACTGACTCGACCGCAGTGCTCCCCGAAAATCGCGCTCTACTCGCACGACACCATGGGTTTGGGCCACGTCCGGCGGAACCTGTTGATTGCTCGGGCGCTGGCGGACTCCTCGCTGAAGGCGACTACCCTGCTCATCGCGGGGGTTCGCGAAGCAGGCGCGTTCGTGATGCCCCGGGGCGGGGATTGCTTGACCCTGCCCGCTTACCGCAAGGAACGCAACGGGGAGTACGCGCCGCGTTCGCTCTCCCTGGAAACCACCTCCTTGGCAGCCCTGCGTTCGCAGGTCATCGGGGCCGCACTGAAGAGCTTCGCCCCCGATCTGTTCATTGTCGATAACGTGCCGCGCGGCGCGCTCGGGGAACTGACACCGGTTCTCGATCGTATGAAAGATCGGGGAAAAACCCGCTGCGTGCTCGGGCTGCGGGATATTCTCGACGCGCCGGAGCGGGTTCTGAAGCAGTGGCGGTACCTGAACAATGAAGCGGCCATCCGGGACTACTACGACGCCGTCTGGGTTTATGGCGATCATAACGTCTACAACGCGATCGAGGAATATGCCTTCCCCCCCGATTTGGCCGCGAAAAGCACCTTTACCGGCTACCTCGACCCAACGGCTCGACTGGGTCCAGACAACGGCGACGCAGGTCCCTTCGAGCACCTCCCGAAAGACGTACTGCAAAAGGGCTTCACGCTCTGCATGGTCGGCGGCGGCCAGGACGGTCTAGCGGTCACTCAGGCGTTCGCCCGAGCGGACCTGCCCGCCGATGAGTACGGCGTGATCGTGACAGGCCCCTTCCTGCCCGCGGTGCAAAGACACCACCTACTGAGCGTGGTCCGAGGCAACCCGCGCTTCAGGGTGCTGGAATTCGTCTCCGAGCCGATGCGGCTCATGCGCAAGGCCAGGCGCGTCATCGCCATGGGGGGTTACAACACCGTCCAGGAGATCCTCTGTCTCGGCAAGCGCGCGCTGCTGGTGCCGAGAGACCGGCCGCGCCTCGAACAGACTATCCGTGCCGAGCGCCTGCGCGCGCTGGGCCTGCTCGACTTCATCGTTCTACAACAGTGCAGTCCTCGGACGCTGTCGGCCTGGCTTCATCACGAGGCGACGGCTCCGCTGCCGGTGCTGTGCCATCCGCTCGATCGCGATGGGCTCAAGCGCTTGCCCACGCTGGCCGCGACACTGATCGGCGGCCAGGATCCCGTTCCTCAAACCGTCCCCGCGCCATCCAGCGGGTTGGGGGGAGGACTTCGTCATGTCATCGCCTAAGGATTTGCATGTCGGGTACGTCGTGAAGCGGTACCCCCGGTATTCGGAAACCTTCATCGTCAACGAAATCCTGCAACACGAGGAGGCCGGGCTCCCAATCGAGATCTTCGCGTTGCGCCCGGTCCTGGAAACTCATTTTCAGGATGTGCTGGCGGCGGTCCGGGCGCCGGTGACCTACATCCCGGACAAGGTTTACAAGGCCGCGAGCCTCTGGGCATCGATCAACGCGGCACGGCGCGGGTTGCCGGATCTCTGGCCGGCCCTCGACGAGTTGGGGGATATCGCTGTCGAGGATCTCCTCCAGGCGATCGACCTCGCCCTGCATGCGCGGGAGCGGCACGTGACCCATTTTCACGCCCATTTCGGCACTGTGGCTGCGACGGTGACCCGCCTGGCCGCACGGTTTGCCCGAGTTCCCTATACGCTGACGCTGCATGCCAAAGACATCTACCACGTCAGCGTCGATCCGGCGCTCATGCGCAAGAAGCTTGGCGATGCGGCGCGCGTGATCACCGTCACTGAGTACAACCAACGCCATCTCAAAGCGGCCTACGCCCACGCGGCGCCCAAGATCAGCCGACTCTACAACGGCCTTGATCTGGCGCGCTTCGCCTTCATGCCGCCGAATCGAACCAGTCGCGAGATCCTGGCCGTTGGCCGGCTGGTCGAGAAGAAAGGCTTTGACGGTCTGATCGACGCCTGTGCGATTTTGCGGGATCGGGGCGTCGTGTTTCAGTGCCGGATCGTCGGCGAAGGGACCGGGCGCGCGACGCTGAACGACCGGATCGCGCAACTGAATCTCGGCACCATCGTCCGCCTGGTGGGGCCGCAGCCCCATGCCGAACTGATCGGAACCTTCCGCGAGGCGGCCCTCGTCGCCGCGCCCTGCGTCATCGGTACGGACGGCGACCGCGATGGCCTGCCGACGGTGTTGCTGGAGGCGATGGCCCTCGGGGTCCCCTGTGTCGCCACCGACGTGACGGGCATCCCCGAACTGGTCCGCGATGGTGATACGGGTCTCTGCGTGCCGCAGCGCGATCCACGGACCCTGGCCGCCGCCCTGGAGCGCCTGCTGGACGATGTCGACCTGCGGGTCGATCTCGCGACCCGCGCCCGGCGCCTGATCGAGCAGGACTTCGATATCCGTCGCAACGCCGAGCAGTTACGGGAATGGTTCATGGCGGCTCACGACGCCACCGCCGATCGGCGCGAGGAGGCCTGACATGGTGCGGGTCGCCTACGTCTGCGCCGATCCGGGTGTGCCGGTATTCGGCGCCAAAGGATCCTCTATTCATGTGCAGGAGGTCGTCCGGGCGCTGCGGCGCGCCGGGGCCGACGTCGCGCTGTTTGCCACGCGGCTGGGCGGCGAGCCCCCTGCCGACCTGTGCGGGATTTCCGTTCACCCGCTCCCCGCGCTGCCCCCCGGCGAGCCGGTCGTCCGCGAGCGCGCAGCGCTCAGTGCCAACCGGGCGCTGCGCGCGGCATTGGCTGCGCGCGGACCCTTCGACCTGATCTACGAGCGCTACGCGTTGTGGAGTCATGCCGGCATGGATTACGCGCGCGCCGTGGGTGCGCCGGGCCTCCTCGAGGTCAACGCCCCGCTGATCGAGGAGCAGGCGCGGCATCGCACCCTCGTGCATCGCGACGCCGCCGAACAGGTGGCCGCGCGCGTGTTCGCCGCCGCCCATGCGCTGGTGGCGGTCTCCACCGGTGTTGCCGCCTACCTGGCGACCCGCCCCGGCCTCGAAACGCGGGTTCACGTGATCCCCAACGGCGTCGATCCAGCACGTTTCCCGGCCGCGCGCTTCGCGCATCGCCCAGCGTCGCGGAAGGACGGTTCGTTCACCGTCGGCTTCGTCGGTACGCTCAAACCCTGGCACGGACTCGACGTGCTCGTGGACGCCTTCGCCCGACTGCACGCCCGCGATCCGGATTGCCGGCTCCTGATCGTCGGCGAGGGCCCGGAACGTCGGAGGATCGAGGCCGCCATCGCAGCCAGGCGGATCGGATTCGCCGTGCGCCTGACCGGGGCGGTTGCCCCAAACCAGGTACCGGACCATCTGGCGGCGATGGACGTCGGCCTCGCGCCCTATCCCGAGTTACCGGATTTCTATTTCTCACCGCTGAAGGTCTACGAGTACATGGCGGCCGCCCTGCCGGTGGTGGCCAGTCGCATCGGCGATCTGGACCAGATCGTTCAACCTGAAGTCACGGGGCTGCTTTGCCCTCCCGACGATCCCGCCGCGGTGGCGGCGGCGCTGGCGCGTTTGCGCGACGACGCCCCCTTGCGTCGGTGCCTGGGCGATGCGGCACGCGCCCGTGTGCTGTCCGGACACTGTTGGGATGCGGTCGTCGCGCGAATCCTCGGGCTGGCAGGGCACGGATCGTCCCGCGTCAGCGACCGGTCGGAAAGACTGCCATGACGCGCCGAAAACGCCCCGCCAGTCTGCCCGAGGCGCTGCCCGGCCTGGGCCGCATCCTGCGCCGGTTTTGGCCCTACCTCCGCAAGCACGGCCTGCTGATCGCCGGGGCCATGCTCGCCCTGTTCGCCGGAATCGGTGCCCGACTGCTGGAACCCTGGCCGCTGAAATTCGTGATCGACCGCGTGGTGGTGGATGCGCCCGCCGGTGGCGCGTCGGGCTGGGCCTGGGTCGACGGCCTGGAACCCATGACGCTGCTGACCTATGCGGCGCTCGCGATGCTGTTGATCGTCGCCGCGCGCGCGGTGGGATCGTACCTCAGCACCGTCGCCTTCGCATTGGTTGGCAATAAGGTGTTGACCGAGGTTCGCGAGGATCTGTATCGCCATCTGCAGCGGCTGTCGTTGGCGTTTCACCACAAGGCCAAGACCGGCGATCTGACCATTCGGATCATCGGCGATATCGGGATGCTGAAGGAGACCACGGTGACGGCGATCCTGCCGCTGCTGGCCAATGTGCTGATGCTTGCCGGCATGGTGGGCATCATGTTGTGGCTGAACTGGGGACTGGCGCTGATCGCCTTGTTGCCGTTGCCGTTGCTCTGGCTGACCAGTGTCAAGGTGGGGCGGCGAATTCAAGCGGTCAGCCGCAAGCAACGCCAGCGCGAGGGCGCGATGGCATCGACCGCCGCGGAATCCATGACAGCGATTCGCGACATCCAGGCCCTGTCGTTGGAGAAGACCTTCGAGAAGGCCTTCACCAGCGAGAGCAGGAAAAGCCTGAAGGAGGGAGTCAAGGCCAAGCGACTCGCGGCGGGACTGGAGCGCACCGTCGATGTGCTGATCGGCCTGTCCTCCGCGCTGGTGCTGTGGTTCGGCGCCCGACTGGTGCTGGCCGGGGTGCTGACGCCGGGCGATCTGATCGTCTTTCTCACTTATCTCAAGCACACCTTCCGCCCGGTACGCGAGTTCGCGAAGTACACGGGTCGGTTGGCCAAGGCCACCGCCGCCGGGGAGCGGATCGTCGATCTGCTGGAACAGACCGCTGACGTTCGGGACCTGCCGCATGCCCGGCCCGCGCCGCCGTTCGTCGGGGCCGTGCAATTCGATCGGGTCAGCTTCGCTTATGAACCGGACCGACCGGTCTTGCAGCAGATCGACCTGCAAGTTGCGCCAGGCGAGCGGATTGCGGTCGTTGGACCCTCCGGGATGGGGAAATCCACGCTGGTCAGCCTGTTGCTGCGCCTGCATGATCCTCGCGACGGGCGCGTGCTCATCGATGGCGTCGATATTCGCGAGTATCGGCTCGATTCCCTGCGCGCCCAGATCAGTATCGTGCTGCCCGACAGCCTGTTATTCGCGGCCAGCGTACGGGACAACATCGGCTATGGGGCGCCTGACGCCAGCCTCCAGGCGATCGAGGGCGCCGCGCGCCTGGCCAACGCCGATACCTTCATCAGCGCTCTGCCGAATGGCTACGACACCGTGCTGGGCGAACGCGGCGTGACCCTTTCGAGCGGCCAGCGGCAACGCATCGCCATTGCCCGGGCGGCGCTCGGCCGCAGTCCGATCCTCATCCTCGACGAGCCCACCACCGGGCTCGACCGCGACAACGAGCGGGTGGTGACCGAAGCCCTGGAAAACCTGTCCCGGGGGCGTACCGTACTGATGATCACTCACGATCTCGACCTGGCGGCGCGTGCCGATCGAATCGTCTACCTGGAGGCCGGCAAGATTCTCGAAGCGGGCGTCCATACCGAATTGCTCCGCCGGGGTGGCCGCTATGCCGCCCTGTTTCGGACACGCGCCAAACAGTCCAGCCCGAGACGCGTTCCGGAGGCCGCCAATGCTATCGAGTCCTGACCGTCGAGTCGTCGCCCGGGATCGCAACCTGGTGGGACTGGCGCTGCTGTTGGACGAGCAGCGCGCGCTGAGCGCATTTCGCGACGCATGGCCACACCATCGGTTGGAGGCGCTCGCCACCACGTATCTGAGCTACAAGCCGGGCGTCCGCTGTCTGGCGGGCTACCTCGGCCAAACCCCGGACGGCCCGGTGCGATGGCACGCAAAGGCTTACACCGCCGGGGAGTACGCCCAAGTCCGTGTCGCCACGGCACAAGGCCCATCCGAGGGAAGCGCCTCCGCGCCTTGGCTGCTCGACGACCAATGCGTCGCGGCATGGCAGTTCCCCACCGACAGGAATCTGGTCGGGCTGTCCGACCTGGCATCGGCAGCGAGGCGCGCGCGATGGTTGCGCAAGCGGTTACCCGACGACCCCGCTCTGTGGGGGGCTCGCCTGGACACCCTGCGCTATAAGCCCGAACGCCGCTACGTGGGCAAGTTGACGGCGACCGAGCGCACCGAAGCCCTGGTGAAGGTCTATGACCCGCATGACTTCGAAAACGCGTGGCGGGCCGCCAAGGTCGTCCAGGCCTGGACGGTCGGGGAGCCCCTGATCGTCTCCCGACCGCTCGGGCGCTCCAAGGGTCGAAGGTTCATCGTCAGTCAGTGGCTGGCCGGCGAACCCTTGAGCGATGTCCTGCGTGGGGCCGATGGCTCGGTGCAGCACCACCGCGCGGTCGGTGCGGCGCTCGCCGAAATCCACCGGCAAGCGCCCGGCTGTCTCGCCCGGTCGGCCCCTGAAGACGGGGCCATGGCGGTGCTGGCCGCCGCCAACGCTGTCGCTTGGCTTTCCCCGGAGCTGACCCGACGGGCGCGGCGACTGGCGGCACGGATCGCCGCGGAACTGTTGGCGGAACCCGGCGACCAGCGGCCCATCCACAGCGATTTCTCTGCCGAACAGGTGTTGGTGTCTGACCACGGCATCGGCATCATCGACTACGACCAAATGCGCCTGGGAGACCCGGCCGCCGATTTCGGAACCTATCTCGCGTGGTTGGAATGGAACGAGGTCTGCGGCGCGCTCCCCGCCGGCAATACCGAGGGGATCGCCGAGGCACTGAACGACGGCTACTGTCGTCAGGCGCAATGCCGGCAACCGTACCACATCGATTTACATGTCGCCGCCGGATTGCTGCGACTCGCGCCCCACTGCTTCCGCGCACGGCACGCCGATTGGCCGACGCAAATCGAGCAGGTCATGCGACACGCCGCACAACGCCTCAGGGATCACGCCCGGCACCACCAGCCTGTTCATGAGGCAACGGTTAGCAGCAGCGATCGATGAGCATCGTCGTCAACGATCCGCCCGGCGCCCTCGGCGATCCAGCCATGCCGATGCTGCGACTGGCGCTGCAACCCGCGTACATGGCGCGGCGTCTTCAGGACTGTCTGTCCGTTGGCCGCGCGCTCGCCAACGTCGATGACCCCATCCAATTGCGGGCGATCCACGTGCGCCGTCACAAACCGGGACGACGCTGCCTGATCGAATACGCACTGACCTATCCCGAACCGAATGGCAGCGCGACGCGATTGACCGTACTCGGCAAGGTCCGGGCCAAAGGGCTGGACCGCCGCAGCCACGCGGTTCAGGACGCCTTGTGGCGGAACGGATTTGGCCCGTCGAGCGAGGACCGGATCGGTGTGCCCGAACCGCTCGGCGTGCTGCCGGATCTGGCCATGTGGCTGCAACGTCGCATCTCCGGCCAACCGGTGACGGAGCCCCTGACCGGCCCAAAGGGTTCCGCGCTGGCGGTGCGGATCGCCGGCGCGCTCCACAAATTGCAGCGTCGCGGTGTTCCTGCCGGTCGTCGTCACACCCTGGCCGACGAGCTTGTCATTCTGCGCCGGCAGCTTGGCGGCGTGATCGAGACGCATCCGGCATGGGCGGTCCGAATTGGGCGCGTGCTGGCGGCGAGCGAGCGGTTGGGCGCTACCATCGCGCCCGGTCGGTTTGCTCCGAGCCACCGGGATTTCTATCCGGACAATCTGCTTGTCGATGGAGAATGGTTGCATCTGATCGACCTCGACCTCTATTGCGAGGCCGATCCGGCGCTGGATATGGGCAATTTCATCGGCCATGTCACTGAGTTCAGCCTGCGGACCCGTCATGACCCCAAGGCGCTGGTCGATCTCGAACAGACCCTGGAAGAAGCCTTCGTCCGGCTCGTGGGCGTGGGGTCCCGCGCCGCGGTTCGAGCCTACGCCACGCTGACGCTGGTCCGGCATATCGCCATCAGCACCCGCATCCCCGGGCGTTGTGACTGGACACCCGCCCTGCTCGATCTATGCGAGCAGCGGCTCGGCATCGCGGCGCGCTGAGCCGTCATGGACCCTGCCATGGCATCGCCCGCGTGGCGGGAGTGGCGCGCTTCCCGGATCTGTGTACTCGCCGCCGAACGGTTCTCGGGTTGCGTCATGTTGATGGCGCTGGCAGTCGCTCCGGTATCTGCCGAGTCGGATCAGGGGCTGTTTCGGGGGCGATTTGAAATAGAGACCACATTGGAGAATCGCTACGAGCGATTGAGCAACCGCGATCTCGATGCGGCAACGGCGGACGATCTGACGGTTTTCAAGCCCGAGCTATCGATGGACATCCGCTATCGATTCGGCGATCGCGTCTCGGGCTTTCTAAGTCTCGATGCGGAAAGGCGGTTCATCCTGGATCAAGGACAGGATCGATCGCCGGAGCAGGATGAATCTGCGCTCGACCTCAAGGAGCTTTACCTCGATATCGATGACCTCTGGGATCGCGCCGGATTGCGCGCCGGTCGGCAAGAGTTCGAGGATCGTCGGGAGTGGCTCTACGACGCCGAACTGGATGGGCTAAGGAGCTTCCTCGAACTTGGCGGGCTTGTGCTGGAAGCCTCTGCGACCCGGGAAAATGTCGTCACCGATAACCTGCTGGAAAAGCGCGAGCCGGGTCGGGTCAACCATTACTTTCTCCTCGCCCGATTCGAGCCGGCGGCGAAACATAACGTCGAAGCCTTTTACCTGGTCTTCGACGACCGTTCGGACGATGCGAACAACCCCGTATTCCTAGGCGCGCAGGGCCATGGCTGGGTAACGGATGCCTTGGATTATTGGTTCGTGCTCGCTCAAGTGCGGGGTCGGGAGGAGTCGACCCGACTCCGTGGCCAGGGTTTCGATTTGGGCGCAACCTATCGCTTCGACACCGCCTGGACCCCGGCCATCACTTTGGGCTATGCGTTCGGCAGCGGTGATTCCGACGCAGACGACGGGAACGACCGGAATTTTCGTCAGACGGGACTGCAAGACAACATGTACCGTTTCAATGGCGTGGAGAATTTTCGGTACTACGGTGAAACCCTGGACCCTGAGCTGAGCAATCTATCGATCGCCACGGTTGGATTCGGCATACGACCCAGCCGGCGCAGCTCCATCGATCTGGTTTATCACCGCTATCACCAGGCCGAAGCCGCCGAGGGCCGGCTTCGCGGGGCGCGGATCCGCGCGCGGGCCGACGGCGAGAGCCGGGATATCGGCCAAGAGGTCGATCTGATCCTCGGCTATCACGAGTTGCCCCAACTCCGCATGCGCGCCCAGCTCGGATACTTCATGCCCGGCAAGGCGTTCGGTGAAGCGCCCAGCGACGCGTACTCCGTCGAGCTCGGCATCGAATACACGTTTTAATCGGTCATGCGCGCCGCGGCGTGGCGGCTGCCCGTCTGCCCCCGAAGCTTGCTCCGACGAGCCGTTCGGGCGCCGCCCCGGCGAAGCGACGCGCCAACCAGAAGTCGACGCTCAGATAGCGCCCGGCACCGATGAAGAAGAGCGCGAGCAGCATGATGAAGTAGGTCGCGGCGAACTCGATGCCGTTGTTCAGGATCACCAGGCTGCCGTTCTCCGTCAGCCAGCTGTAATTGCCGTGCTCGCGCAGGATGTCCTTGGCGCGGTCGAGGCGCTCGATGGCGCCGATCGTGCGATCGCTCGCAAACAGTGATCCGGTCCCCTCGGCGATGGCGAGCCAGCCGTTCTGCCAATGCACGGTCACGGCGGCGACGACCATCGTGATCATCAGCGGGAGCGAGATCCAACGCACGCCCAGGCCGATGACCAGCAGGATTGCACCCAGGACCTCGGTGCCGGCGGCGAGGAAGGCCAAGAGCGCCGGGAACGGCAGACCCAGGCCCCAGTCGGGGTTGCCGAACCATTGCACGGTGCTGTCGAAGTCGGCGAACTTCTTGGTCCCGGCCATCCAGAAGACCGGTGCCAGATAGAGCCGCAGGGCCAGCGGGGCCAGAAAATCCAGTGCGCGGGTGGTGTCGAGCAAGCCTTGGAGTCGGCGTGCGAGCGTGATCATGGGGCGGTCCTCATCGCGTTGGGTTGGGTTCGGTTGGGTTTGGCGGGCTGTCGGGCAAGCCGCGGCGCAGGGTCAAGGCCGGCGAGCCGCGGTAAAGATCTCGGTCTGCGGATGGAAAGCGTACCAGGCGAACCAAAAGCCCGTGATGGCGGGCAGTTGATACCCTTTGTCGTCGTAGGCGGTCGCGCTTTCGTTGACCGGATCGAAGCGCACGAGGAGATCGCGGCCGTTGACCCGATCGCGAATCTCGCCCCCGCCGTGTTTGGAGAGCTCGGCGAAGGGATAGGCCTTGAATGTGCCCTCGATCTCGAGGCCCAGCACGCGTTCCTTGGGGTGATAGCGTTTGGAGCTCGCGCTGACGGGGAAGTAGAGTCCGCGCTCCTGCGCATAGCCGCCGTAGGGATCGCGACTGTAGTCGCGTGAGTGCCCGGTGTCGGTCGAGAGCACGAGGGTCCTCGGATGGGCTTCACGCCAGGCGCGCCAGGTGGTGTCGGTCATGGGCAAGGCGCTCAGACGTTGGCCCTTCATCGGACCGGTGACCGCCTGCTTCTTGATCTGGCTCCAGAGCGACTCGGTGCCGCGGTCGTAGAGCAGGACGTCGCTGTTGTAGAGCAGACCCGAGACCCCGAATTCCAGGCGCCCGCCCGCGTGCAGGGCGTCGAAGGCGACGCCGGTCCCGCACAGCGGGCAATAGGTGACGGCGACCGCCCTCTCGCCGATACGGTCGTTGACGATCTCGTGCCAGTTGAGGATGCCGATGGGATAGGCGCGCGCCTCGCCGCTCAGATTCAGACCGAGTATCCGGTCCTCGGGTGCCAGGAAATTGGCCTGCGTGGCGGGGATGAATGCGGGATCCGTCAGGGCCGGAATGCCGTCGCGCGGCGGGCCGCCGGCATGGATCTCATCGGCCGGCACCAGGCTGCCGCGCAGATCGAAGGCGTTCTCGGCCATGACCGCTGCGGTTGCGACGATCAACAGGAGTGCGAGCGGGATTCGCGACGGTTTCGTGTGAACGGACAACATGAGAGGCTCACCTCGCGGGTTTGACGGGTCTTGTCGGCGGTTCTCGGGGGTTCTCGGGGGATAGGACCCGCATCGGGATCGGTCTCTTTCGCGCCGCGGCGTGAGGAGCGCACCTGCGGGGGGCGTGCGTCGGGCAGATGCGACGAATCGTGACGGGACGCGCGACGGGGCCGGGCGTCGTCACGATTCGTTACAACGCTTCGTTCAAGCGAATTCGGGGTACTCTAAAAAAAATTATATATTTCTCATAGATAGAGAATGGCACGACAAATGGCAGTGTTTCGGCGACTCCACTCCATCGCCGGGACATCGCCATGAATACCACACTCTCCGAAACCGCCCTGCCCCAGCCAACACCCGAGACATTCGGTTTCGCCGCGCTGGTGCAGACCTACGGGCGGGATCTGCACCGCTATGCCTACAGACTCTCGGGCAACCTCCACACCGCCGAGGATTTGGTGCAGGACACCCTGTTGCGGGCCTGGCGCTCGTTGGACAGGCTGCAGAACCGCGACGCCTTGAAGGGCTGGCTCTTCACGATCGTCCGGCGCGAGAACGCCCGCCGCTTCCAGAGGGTCCAGGGACAGGTCTCGGACATCCCGACCGAGGAGCTTCCCGACAGCCATGTGACCTACGACACCTCCACCGAGGCATTCGTCCTGCGCCGCGCCATCCGGGAGCTGCCCGTCGAGTATCGTGAGCCGCTCGTCCTGCAGGTGCTTCACGGCCTATCGCAGCAGGAGATCGCGGATCGACTCGGCCTGACCTCGGCCGGCGTGGGGACGCGCCTCTTTCGGGCGCGCCAAAAGCTGCGCGCGTGCTTGGGGGAACGGGGATGAGCGCCGCCGATGCCGTCGACCGATTCACCGCGTGTCGCGGTCGCCGGCCGCGTGTCCTGCTGGTCGAAGACGATCGCGCCCTGGGCCGCATGCTGACCTGGACCTTCGAGGAGCACGGCGCCTGTGCCAGGCTTGCCCGGACCTGCGCCGCCGCGCGCACGATCGCCGCCGCGGCCGGCTTCGACTTGGCCTTGGTGGATGCGGATCTGCCCGACGGCGACGGGGTGATGCTCGCGAAGGCGCTGCGTGCGGATCACCCCGCCGCTCTGGTGGCGATCTGCAACGGCCGCCACGGCATCGGCACGAGCGGACATCTGCCGCCGGGCGTCGATGCGGTCTTGATCAAGCCGGTACCGATACGATTATTGTTGGATCTCATGGAAACCGTCTGCCCACTCGGACAGCGGGCTGAAAGTACGCCTCCTAACGCGGTCTTGATCGGTATCACAATTCGAATCGGAGCCCTCAGACAGCATGACTCCAGAACCCTACCCCGTTCACGGCGCCGGCCTCGGCCTTCGGCGCTCCTTCTTGGGCGCCTTGGCCGAGCGGCCTCCCGAGGAGGTCGACTTCTACGAAATCGCCCCCGAGAACTGGATCGGCATGGGCGGCGTGAACGCGCGTCGTCTGCGCGCGCTGACCGAGCGCCATCCCTTCGTCTGTCACGGACTCTCGCTCTCGATCGGCGCCCCGACCCCGCTCGACCTGCACTTCGTGCGGCAGATCAAGGCGTTCCTGGACGAGCACGGGATCCGCGCCTACACGGAGCATCTGAGCTACTGCTCCGACGACGGCCACCTCTACGACCTCCTGCCCATCCCCTTCACCGAGGAGGCCGTGCGGCATGTTGCCGGACGTGTCCGTCAGGTGCAGGAGATCCTGGAGCGACGCATCGCCCTGGAGAACGTCTCCTACTACGGCGCGCCGGGGCAAGCGATGTCCGAGATCGAGTTCATCAAGGCCGTGCTGACCGAGGCCGACTGCGACCTGCTGCTCGACGTGAACAACATCCATGTCAACGCCGTCAACCACGGCTATGACCCGCGCGCCTTCCTGGCCGCCCTGCCGGGGGAGCGGATTCGCTACGGCCACATCGCCGGCCACTACGTGGAGGCCGAGGATCTGCGGGTCGACACCCACGGCGCGGACGTCATCGACCCGGTGTGGGAGCTTCTGGATCTGGCTTATGCCCGCTTCGGGGTCTTCCCGACGCTCCTGGAGCGCGACTTCAATATCCCGCCGTTGGATGAGCTGGTTCGCGAGGTCGATCGGATCAAACAGATCCAAGAGGCCCATGCGGCGAGATCGGTGCGGAGCGCGGCCCATGCGTGAGCATTCCGATCTCAACCAAACGGATTTCATCCAACGCCAGCGCGCCTTCGCCGCGCATCTGCGCGATCCGACGCAGGTCCCCGGTCCAGAGGATGTCGAGGATCGCCGGATGGCGATCTATCGCGAGCTGGTGTTCAACAACGTCTCGGCCTTGCTCGCGGGCAACTTCCCGGTGATTCACCGGATCTTGCCCGGCGCGCACTGGGATGACCTGATCCGGGACTTCTTCGTCCGTCATCGCGCCAAGACGCCGCTCTTTCTGGAGCTGGGACAGGAGTTTCTCGACTTCCTGCAGACGGCTCGCGCGGACGATCCGCGGGATCCGCCCTTCCTCCTGGAGCTGGCACACTATGAATGGGTCGAGCTGGCGCTGCAGATCAGCGATGCCGAGCCGGATCGGTCCTGCATCGATCCGACCGGCGACCTGCTCGAGGGCCGCCCGGTGGTCTCGCCGCTGGCCTGGAATCTCAGCTATCGCTTCCCGGTCCATCGCATCGGGCCGGATTGCCAACCGGATGCACCGTCGCCGGAGCCGACCCATCTGGTGGTCTATCGTACGCCGGACGACGCGATCGCCTTTCTCGAGATCAACGCCGTGACGCAGCGACTGTTGATCTTGCTGGAAGAGGAGACCCCGCAGACCGGGCGCGAGGTGCTCCTCCGGATCGCAACAGAGCTCGGCCATCCGAATCCGGATCAGGTCATCGCCTTCGGAGCCGGATTGATGGAGGATCTACGCACCAGGGGGGTCCTGCTCGGGACAACCAGCTAAGGCGATTTCCGGGAATGATCATCCCGGCCGTGCGTGTTGCCAATGCTTACCGGGCGACTAAAGTCGCCCCTACATGTTGGTCGATGCTTTCCCGGAAATCACCTAAGCGAGGCGTCGGCATCCCCGCGCCGACGCGTGGATGGCGATCGAGCTCCTGTCCATTCCTTCGCAGCTGTCGCATCCTTCGCGTCTTAAACCGCGCCGACTCCAGCGGTCGTCAAGTCTGCCGGGACCGACCCCATCCAAGGCGAATTCCGGAAATCTTCATGCCAAGGGCGTAGGTTGTGCCGAGCCGTGCGAGGCACAACCAACCGTCGGTGCAAGTTGTGCTTCCTATCGTCAGCACAACCTACGGGGATGGAAGTTTGCGGAAATCGATTAACGTTCAACAGCCATCCTCGACATGACTCTCGCACAGCGCCTCTCCAGCCTCGGTTTTCAGCTCACCGCCGGTTTCCTCGGTCTGGTCCTGCTCTTTACCGGTGCGGGTCTCTACGCCGTTGGCGCCTTTCAACGCCAATTGGCCTACGACGCGCTGGTCGAGATCGCCGGGCGGCTCGAGCTCACCGCAGAGCAGATCCACGCCCAAGGGATGAACTACAAGCAGAATGCCCCGCGCGACTATCCCACCTACTACCGCGACGTCCGACTCTACTATCGCGATCTGACGACCCATGTCGCGACCTTTGACCAAGTCGTGGATGCCTTCATGAAGGGCGACTTCAGCCACGCGGTGCCGACCCCGCTGCCCTGGATGATGCCGCGCCTGGGCACCGGCGTCACGCGCGCCATTCGGGACCTGGAGCAGGACTGGAAGACCTGGCGCGGCGCACTCTTCGAGGCCATGGGCGAGGACACCGAGGAGCCGCGTCTGGAATGGGCAGCCGAGCACATCATCGCCGACCATGCCGTTCTCGGCGATGCCACCGCAACCTTGACACAAGCCTTGCGCGACTGGACCGCGAGTGAGTATCGCAAGGTGGTCCAGGGCGCACTCGGCGTGGCCGTCGTCGCGATCTTGGTCGCGGTGGGCCTGCTGATGATCCTGCGTTATCGCGTTCTCGCGCCGCTGCGGCGCACCATCGCCGGATTCCAACGCGTCGCCGACGGCGACTTCGGGCATCGCACGCCGGTGGAGGGCAGCACCGAAATCCGGGAGCTGACCGGCAGCTTCAATCGCCTGTCGGTCCGGCTCGATCTGCTGCATCAGCTCATTCGACGCCTGCAGCAAGGCAGCGATCTCGACGAGCTGGTGGGGTTCTTGAGCCGCGAGTTTCGGGACCTGCTCGGGTTCGACTGGATCGGCGTGGTCTTCATCGACGATGCCCGCGCCAACGCACGCGTCGAGACCGGCTGGCTCGACGGCGCGCAGCAACCGAACGATCGGCGGCTTTACCGCTTGCAGGGCACGCTGCTGGAGTCCGCGCTGGCTGACGCCGTGCCCATCCATGTCGCCGATGCCGTCACCCGCGTACGCGAGAATCCCGCCTACGAGTTTCTCGCTCACCTGGTCGCCCTCGGCATGCGCGACGCGATCTTCCTACCGCTCACCGCGCAGACGCAGACGCCGGTCCCGGCGGTGGCGGTCTTCGCGACCCGTCGCCCCGAGGGCTTCGATGCCGCCCGGCGACGTCTCCTGGGCAACATTGCACAGCTCCTGACCCAGGCGTTCGGGCGCACCGCCCGCTTCGCCGAGCAGGGCCGTCTTGCAGCCATCGGAGAGTTCGCCTCGGGCATCGCCCATGAGCTGCGTACCCCGCTCACGACGGTGACCATGGCGCTGGAGTCGCTCGCCGGACTCGCGCTGGAGGAGCGTGCGCAACGGCGCATCGCGCTGGGCTGCGGCGAGGCCGAGCGGATGCGGCGTCTGCTCGAAGACATGCTCCTCTACGCCAAACCGCTGAGTCTGGATCTCCACGCGATCGATGTCGTTGCGGCGCTCGCCGACTTCGTTGCGGGCGATGCGGACGGCGACCGACGACACCCCGTCCGTATCGCGTCGACACCGACAGCAGGACACATTCTCGCTGACCAGGATCGCCTGCGACAGATCTTCGTCAATCTGACCGACAACGCCTGTCAGGCCGCACCCGAGGGCACACCGGTCACCTGGTACATCGAGGAGCAGGCGTCGGCGCACCGCATCCTGCTGCGCGTGCACAACGGCGGCGAGCCGATCCCGGCGCACCTGCTCGCGCGTCTGACCGAGCCTTTCTTCAGCACCAAGACCAACGGAACCGGGCTGGGCCTCGCGATCGTGCGGCGTCTGGTCGAGCAGCACGGCGGTGAGATCCGCATCGCCTCCGATCCGCAGACGGGAACCGAGGTCCTGCTGGCCTTTCCGGCCTTGACGGCGGATTGAGCGCGATCCTCGCGGCGGCGCGACGGGCATCGGCGAGGGTTGGCGGACGCTGTTGGAATCGACACCCTCCGTCCCGCACTTACAGTCTTGGTCCAAGGCGACCATGCCTTGCTCGTCACTCCGGCTATCGTGGCACGTAGCGCAGAGCGCAACGGGGCATGCGTGACACCGCAGAGCGGGTGTCACGAGCGAGCGACTGATGTGTTGCGTGGCACCGGTCTTATGAGAGAGGCCGACTGCCACGCAGCAGCATGGGATCTTTGCTTTCAACCCTTAAACTGACATGCCCGCAACGACCTTTTAGCCTCCCCAACCTGTACACTCCCCCGGAGATCTATGACCGAAGCCAGCACAAATACCATTGCCGACGGCAAGTATGTCGAGCTCACCTATCTCGTGCGCGACAGCAAGACCGGCGATGTTCTGACCGAAGTCGTGCGCCCCCTCAACTACGTTCACGGCGTGAATGAGATATTGGCACCCGCGATCACCCGCGAGCTTGAAGGCAAGGCGCAAGGTCAACGGGTCGACCTGCTTGTCGACTGCAATGCGTTGTACGGTCCGAGAGACGAGTCACTCGTGATGACCGAGAAGGTCGCCGTCGTGCCGCGCGAGTATCGCCAGGTCGGCACCCGGATCCTGATGGAGAACACGCTCGGTCAAATGAAAAGTTTTCTGGTGACCAAGATTGAAGGAGACAAGATCACCTTCGACGGCAACAACCCCCTCTGTGGCAGGGAGGTCATCTACCAGGTGAAAGTCCTGTTGGTTCGGGATGCAACGGCGGAAGAAAAAGAGTGCGGAGGAAACCTCGAGGCAAACCCCGAGAGTTGATTCAGCAGCCTGGACGACCGAGACAGCGGGGCATCGCGCCCCGCATCTGAACCGCCGGCCCGATCGACATTCGTGAAGGATCGAAGCCGCGGAACCCGGCAAGCCTCATATCCCGCTGGAGATCAGGGACGCTTCGGGGTCTTGTACTCGACCTCTTTCTGCAAAGAGTCCCAGAGCGTTTCATATCCGACAAAACCCTTATCATTGGGCTCCATTTGCTTGGTCTTGTAGAAACGCACCTTGCCTTCCGGAACCTTCGGTCTGGTCTTCGATTGCTCGCTCATAAGTCACCTTTTTTAGACAGGATTTGCAGGGCCTCATACACAAACTCGTGCGTGTATGCGTTTTCACCGCAGTGAGTCAACTCGTCATCCGACGTGCGAAAGGTCAGGTACGGATGGACTTCCTTCCCGTCGACTTCGATCGCCGACGTATCATCGATCGTACTGGCGACACTGAACGCAATGCTCGCTGTCGCGTCTTCCAGCTTCTCGCCGCTCAAGCCAGCTTCCTGCAGCTTCACTCTGATATTTTGCACCAGCTCGCGGACCAGGATGAGCTGATACTCATCAAAACGTGTCGGATCGAGATTCAGCTGCATTCTTTCTTACCCATGGCGAAGCCCTTGCTCAGGTTTTGATGATCATTCGCTAAAGGGGTACGGGCTTCACACCCGTCAGCATTGGCGGCTTTTCGACCTTGCCGCCGGCTGCCACCTCTGCCTCCGTCGGATCTCGGACGGTCAAGACCTCAAGCTCAAAGACGACGTCTCGACCACACAAGGGATTATTTCCGTCAATCGTCAAGGTCTTCTCATCGACCCTCGTGACCAGGAAGGTTTTCGCCTCGCCCCGGTCGTTTTCCATCAGGATACTGGTACCGACCTCTCGGTACTCTTCTGGAACGTTCTCGACGAGATCGGTCACGACGAGAGACTCATCCCGCGGGCCGAACAGGGTCTTGCAGTCCAGCTCGACCGACAGCGTCTCGCCGACCGCTTTGCCCTCGAGCTCGGCCATGACTTGAGAGGACAGCACGTCGTTGACGCCGTGGACATAGCCCAACGGGAAGTCGACAGCCGTCAACACATTGCCGGTCTTGGCATCGACAACGCGGTACTTGAGCTCGACGTACTTACCGTGCTGGATAGTGTCTGTCATGGTGCTCAGAAAATCGACACGGCGAAGATACGCACTTCGCCTTTCTCATAGCCGAGAACCATTCTCCCCAGCCACTCTCCCTCCTTCGTCGTACTGCGCATGCGATAGAGAACCGTCACATGCTCGCCACGCCGAATGAGACCGAGAAAGTCTCGCTCTTCGACCAGGTTCCGGGACAATTCGCTGTGAGCAAATTGCTTACCAAGCTCGACCTCGTTTAAACCGAGCAGCAGCTCATACGAGAATTTTCTGATGAACTTGCCGTATTGACCTTTGTTGGAGTGCTGGACCAACTCGTCCCACATCGGATGGGCGATCTCGAGGATTTCCTCGTCGGACTTATCGTTGATATTCATTTCGCATCGCCATCGGTGTACGTCTTGGCCATCTTGTCACGGGCGCGAGCTGAAACCGCCGGCTCAACGGCGATGAAGCCATCTCGATCAACGCCGGGCCTATTCAGTGGTGACGACGCAAGCGCGCATGACGCCTCGCCTGGCGCTCGTCCAACACGCATGGGAGAACCGCGGGAAGACGTCCGGGGCCCCGCTTCGCGAGGCCCCGGCTTCCGCACAGGCTTAGGCCGCCTGAGCCTCTGGCTTGTCATCGATCAAGTGGTACAACGGCGCCTTCTCCATGGTGTACTCGCCGGTCTCGGGATCCCGGCGGGAGACCGTGAGCACATGCCAGTTCTCGTCATCCACCTTCATCACGTCACCGCGATAGTAGTAACCGGGCCAACGGGTTTCCTTGCGGAACAGCGTGTGATGCATGACCGCCTCGGAGGTGAGGTGACGATGCTTCAGCTCCCAGGCCCGCAACAGCTCGTGGATGTTCTCCGCGGCAATCTTTTCAAGGTCCTCTTCCAGAAGCTTGAGCTTCTTCAGCCCGATATTCAGCAGCTTCTCGTTGGTCATGTAGCTGACCGTGACCCCACCGCAATACTCGTCCATCAGCTTCTGCAGACGGTCCAGACCCTGACGCGGGTTGATGTAGTGCGGGTTGACCGAGCCGGCGGTGATCTCGTTGCGATAGACCTTGTAGTGCTCCATCGGCTTGTAGATCTCTTCCTTGCGACGATTGATCTGCTCGTCGGAGACGCGGATGCCCTCGCCCTTCCCGTCGTCGATATACTTGCAGGCCGCCTTGGCCGCGAGCCGGCCTTCCGTGAAGGAACCGGACGAGAAGGCGTGCGGTGTACCACCGACAGCGTCACCCGCACCGAACAGACCTTCCACGGTGGTCATGCGGTTGTAGCCCCAGAAATAATCCGGTGGGGAGATGTCTTCGGGACCGGAGCACCAGGCTCCACACCCGGTGGCATGCGAACCCATGACGTAGGGCTCGGAGGTCGTCAGCTCCGGATTCTCATACTTCGGGTCGACATCCGTCGCGGCCCACAACACGGCCTGGCCAACGGTCATGCCCAGGAAGTTGTGCCAGCCGATCTCTTCGAGATGCGGATCCTGGAAGGCCTCCATGGTCACCATATGGATCGGACCGCGACCGGCGTTCACCTCGTTGATGAACGCGTGATTCCGCAGACAGGTGGGGATCGGGCGATGCGACAGGTGCGAGGCTTCGACGTCCAGGTAGCGCTTGCCAACCATTTCCTGGAGGGCCGGGAACCACTTGGATTCGTACTCTTCACCCATGCCGTTCTGCGTATAGGTCTTCAGATGCAGGAAGTACGCACCGACCGGACCGTAGCCGTCCTTGAAGCGGGCGAGAACGATCCTGTTCTCCATCTGGGTCATTTTTGCGCCGGCAGTGATCATCAGCCCATAAGCGGAGCCCGACGACCAGGGTGCATACCAAACGCGGCCGGCACCTTCACCGACGGAGCGTGGCTTGAAGATGTTGGAGGCACCGCCTGCCGCGACGACCACCGTCTTGGACTTGAAGACGTGGTAGTTGCCGGTGCGCACGTTGAACCCGACGGCGCCGGCGACGCGATTTTCCTTGGCTTCGTCCATCAACAGATGGGTGATGCAGACACGGTTGAAGACCTGGTCAGCGGACTTCTTGGCAGCCTCGGCGACGATCGGCTTGTAGGACTCGCCGTGAATCATGATCTGCCAGCGCCCCTCGCGCTGATACGCACCCGTCTTCGGGTTGCGCATCAACGGCAGGCCCCATTCCTCGAACTGATGCACGGTCGAGTCTACGTGGCGCGCCATATCGAACAGGAGGTCCTCACGGACCATGCCCATCAGGTCGATGCGCGCGTAGCGAACATGGTCTTCGGGGTTATTCTCGCCGAACCGGGTGCCCATGTAGCAGTTGATGGCGTAGAGACCCTGGGCGACAGCACCGGAGCGATCGATGTTCGCCTTCTCGGCAACCACGATCTTTTTGTCTTTACCCCAGTAGCGTGCCTCGAAGGCAGCACCTGTACCGCCCAGTCCTGCACCGCACACCAGGACGTCGATGCCGTCCTCAACGATTGTCTTGTAAGCCATTATTCGTACACCCCTACTTTCAGTTGGAGTCCGGCCTTTTCGAGCGTGTGCAGACCACCGTCATCGAATCGGATGTACTTCGGTTCATTGAACAGAAGCTCGCTATCGCGCATGTCCTGACTGGGAGACGGCACGTCTGCCAACTGCGGAATGTGCTTGCCCCAGGGCTTCGTCGTGATCGGGGCCAGGAGATTCATATCCTTTTCGCCGTTGCGGAAGATGATCCGCCAGGCGATGACACCTTTTTCCTCGTCGCGTTGAACCCGAACCGAGTGGCCGAGCGGGGCAAAATCCGCGTAGCCGCGGACGTCGATGGCGTTGTGCGGACAAGCCTTCACGCAGGAGTAGCACTCCCAGCACATGTTGGGCTCGATGTTGTAAGCGCGGCGCACCACCGGATCGATGTGCATGATATCCGAGGGGCAGATGTCGACACATTGGCCGCAACCGTCACAGCGCGTCATATAGACGAAGGTTGGCATATTCGTTTCCTCTTCGTGGCTTGAGCTCGCAGCTCGAGATCAATAGTGGGACGGTGCTTCGCGCTTGATGCCGAGCCCCATGTTCGGCGGATTGGCACCCATGTACTCCGGGATGTCCGGATAGCGCTCTTTGCACTCGGCGCTGGACAGGTCAGGAATCTCGGGCAGCTTGTCACGCGAGCCGTCCGCAACCGCCACCTTCTTCTGGAACGCAGCCGCGGGCTTGAAGAACATGTGTGCAAACTTCGACCAGAGGATGGTGCTGAACAGCGAGGTGGCCGCGGCGATGAAGACGATGAATGCGATGATGCTCAGCACGGAGGTCGCGCCGGACGCCCCCTGCAGCAAGGACCAGATCAGCGCGAAGGTCGCCATCAGCAAGAGCGACACAATGAACAGGTCGGACTGATGCACGTTGTGCCATTCGTTACCCTCGGAGCGGACATCGACGCGGATCTTGAACCAGAACCAGTAGCCGCCGATGCAGATCGACAGCGCACCCAGATGCCACAGCAGGGGCGCCAGACCCGCGCCCTCGCCCTCGGTGACGGGCAGGCCAAAGATCATTAGAGCCGTCGTCAAGACGAAGAAAATAAAGCCATACATCATGAACAGATGAGAGAGACGACGGTCGGGATTCTTGAACTCACTCGAGGTCAACACCTCGCCGGTCACCGTGCTCAGGGCGATACTGAGTTTCTCTCCGCTACCGACTTCGCGCTTGGCGATCTTCTTCAGCGACTGTCCTTTCTCGAAAAAGTATCGGGCACTCTTTTTATGGATAACGTCGAGCAGGGTGCCGCCGATGACCAGCAGGACCATCAGAACGACGTAGGCTTGCATGACACCTGGATCAAGTGAAAGGCTCTCGGACAAAATCGCGAAAGGGTTACTTGCGATCATTGGATGGTGACTCCAAGTTAAGAAAAGACCTCGGCTACCTCGAGGAAACGGTGACCCGATCCGCCCCCGCATCAGGTCAACTGGCTACGCCGAAGGAACGGACATCCAACCGCCCCACCGGAAAATCGGCTCCGTTGCGACGCCTTCCGCGACATGGTCGTCAGAGTATAAGCGTTTCAGCACATGCTGCGCGACTCAGACATTTTCGGCGCTCATAACTGATTCTTATGAGGCGGGCGCAAGCTGCAATAGCGCACGCGCTCTTGAGCTCTTGTTTTTTAAATACTTTTTGCACTTTGTTCGCATTTCCCTGCTCACCGCCCTGCGTCAACCCCGCCGTCGGTGACGTATCTGCTCTGGATATCTATGGGATTGACACTCCGCGCAATCCATGGTAAGCGGGAAAGGATGGTTGCGTCGAGCCTCAGCCCTACTCCCGATTGATCCGAACAAAAGACGCACGCAGGCGTCAGGTCTCGACCACGCAAGAACCGCCGTGTGATCACCGGACGTGAACCTTGGATCCGCCGACGTTCTCCCGGCAAACAGCAACCCTGAGCACCCGGTCGTCTGGTTGACGATGCCGCAGTGCAACGTGGAGATTGCGGAGGCAACCGTATCACTGGTATAGAACACCATCCCGGCGCCCCATCGTATAGGCTGTTTCCCTGCCGCCATCCGAAGCCGAGCTTCGATCCGGATCTTATCCATCACCTCGTTATCGGCGATTTCCGGATAAAGCGGATAGAAGCGAGCCACGTCCAGCGCATTCTCCCTTGACGCCAACTCCATTCTGCGCCGCTCATCCAGACCCACTCCATGCAGCATCAGCAAACGGGGCGCTTGCCGTTGCAGATAACGTCGACAAAGCTCCCGGTGCTCTTCGTTTTCCCAGTCCTCGCGGACCAAGAAAGGTGGAAAAACCTCACTCTCGTTGTACCTCCGGGTGAACCATTGCGCTCTCGGTTTGTTACTCGCGCGTTCTGCGACACAGCGTTCCAATCGGTAGTTCACGGGTCCATATGACTTGCAGCGCTCAGTCTCACTCGTTCCGATCGGCATCACAGCCGCCGGAAGCGCAGCCCAATCAGTGAGTTTTGGAAACGACGCCATCTCAGACGCGTCGATGCAAGAGAAAATCAAGGCGAGCGGCGAATGGTCTTTAGGATCAAGGAGCCAGTACTCGTAGCGATCGGCGGCCTCGAACGGCAGTCGCGCGCCGATCAGAAACCTCGCCAACTCCAGTATGCGTTGGTCCACTTGGCCATCTTCCGCGACAGGGTTATCGACAACCCGTTGGAGATCGCAACGCCTGATGTGCGCCGCCCTGGTAAAGCGGCCCTGCTGTCGACCGGCGCTTGCTTTGCCGCCGCGACTGTTGGCATAGATAAACTGAAATTCCCACACATCGCCATCCATCGAAAGCGCTCGCGCATCATCGGATGCGGCGATTTGTACTTGAGCCGAGTACGGCTGCAACACGCGTTGAGAGTGAGCTTTGATCATCTACGGTCGATTCGAGAGAGGCTCAAAAGCGAGGAAACGGTCGATACGGACCACATGATCCGGGAGAGGCCGTGCTGCATCTCATGACGACCTGTTAATTTAGGCGATCGCGTGGATTTTGCTACCGTAAAAATATTGTGTATATTCGCCCCATGGACGGCAACAGAGAGGCGACCTCGTCCGAGCGGCGCCGCAAGCTGCGTGAGGGATGGCGGGTGGTTGAGGGACCTGCGGCGGGTGCCCGACACGGGCGAGCCGTCGGCGCCGATGATTCCCGCGAGCGTTGCCCCCTGTCGAGATCGCGATCGAGGGCGCGGGGCCGGCGACCCGGCAGGGCTACTCGCGATGCCGGCAACATGGACGTCCAACGGCGTCATCGGCGGGACTGAGTGCATCGACCCGAGGAGCCGGCTCAACGTCGATGACGAAGGTCGCCTCGTCCCCTACGAAACCGACGAGATCGAGCCCCTGCTGCAGCGCAAACCTGCTCTACCGGGCCGTGATCCTCTGCATTCGAAACCCACGCCATTCCACCCCGGGTCGAGCAGGACTCAACCGGCGCGTCCGAAGACGACCACTCGATCGCATGGTCGCTCAACGCTAACCACCGAAGGGTAGGCTTAAGCTGAGCCGGACATCGCGCCCGGGACTGAGCGCATAGCCTTTGTAGGTGTCGAGGAAATCCCTGTACTCGATATCGAACAGGTTGCGCACCGCGAGGTCGACCCGTGCCGAGCGGTTGCCGAAGGCGCGGAAGGCAAAGCCCAAGTCGAGAGAGGTCAAGGTATAGGCGTCGGTCGAGGCCGTGCCGAACGGCAGAAAATCGAACTGCGAGAACGGCTCGCCCGGCGCCGCGTCCTTGGCGGCGGCGTGGAGCACGCCGAGGGTCACGTAGGGCTCGCGAATCGGTCCGCGCTCGACGAACCGATAGGTCGCCTCGAGCCGGAGCGAGTCGGCGGGCAGCAAGGGCAGATCCTCGTCGGTGCGGTCGTTGGTGCCTCGCACCAGGTCCAGGGTGCCGCCGAGCTCGAGCTGATCGGTCACCTGCCAACGCGCCTCCAGCTCGAGGCCGGTGAGCAGGGCGTTGTCTTGCCGATACGCGAAGATCGGCAGACCTTTGCGAGACTCGCCGGTATCTTGCAGGTAGATGTAGTCGTCGATGGCATTGCGATAGACCGTCGCACTGCCCTGCAACCGAGGTGTCTGCCAGCGTAACCCCAAATCGATGTTGGCGGACTTCTCGGGGTCGAGGTTCGGATTACCCTCCTGGATTGCCGCCACTCCGCCGTGCACACCGTCGGCATAGAGCTCGAACAGGCTCGGCGCCCGGAAACCGGAGCCGAGATTGGAGGCGATCGCAACAGCGTCGGTGAGGCGATACACCGCGCCGAGCGAGCCGGTGAACACCGAGTAGTCGTGAGAGTCGCGCCCGACGAAATCGACCGGGGCGCTGGTCTTGCCCGCATCGCCGGTGACCGAGTGCCAGTCGTGGCGCAGCCCCGCCTGCAGCGTCCAAGCGCCGATGTCCTTGCTCTCGAAGGCGAACAATGCCAGGTTGCCGACCTCGCCGCCGGGAGCGAGGACGGTTGTCCCGCGGGAGTATTGGATCATGTTCGAGTACTCGACCCCCAGGGTGCCGCCGTCGAACGGGCCCAGCGGGCCGTGAATGGCTTCGAGCCGAGCGGTATAGAGGTCGAGCTCGAGGTTGATCGTCCCGTCGTAGCCGGCGCTCAGAGGCTGTCCGGGAGTATTGGCGCGACGCAGGTTGTTCTGCCACGACAGGGTCGGCTTCAGCTCCCAGTCGGCGGCGAGCGGCATGGCGCCGCTGAGCTGGAGCTGGTCGTTGCGCAGCCACAGCCCGATGCCTTGGCCGGTCGGCAGCAGAAAGTTGTTTTCGTTGTTCCATTGGTTGAAGCGGACACCGAATTCGCCCAGGTCCGTCGACAGGCCCAGGCCGAACTGACCGTTGAGCTGATCGAAGTCGGTGAAGGGAAGCACCCCGGTAAACTTGGGATCACTCGAATTGCCCGACTCGGCGGCGGTCTCTGCGTTCGGGGTGTCGAGGTTGCCCGCTGAGCGGCTCATCACCCCGGCATCCAGGCTGATTCGGTCGCTGCTCGCCCGCGCCTTGGCACCTGCGTCCCACTGCCCGGTGTTGCTGTGGTAAACGAAGAGCGTATCCGCGCTCGTTGCGATTTCGCCCTCGGGCGTGAACACGAACGGCGGCGACTGCACATCGATCGCACCGCCCAGCGCACCCGAGCCATAGAGCAGACTGGATGCGCCGCGCACCACCTCGATGCGGCCGGCGAGAAAGGGATCGATGTTGGGTGGATGTCGCTCGCCGTACTGCTGGTAGTCGACGCCGATGCCGTTCGACAACACCTGGATCTGATTGCCGCTGAGGCCGCGGATCACCGGCTTGCCGACCTGGTTGCCGGCCGTGATCGAGGCCACCCCGGGCAAGGCATCCAGGGTCTCGCCAAGGGTAAACCGCTCACGACGGCGCAAGTCTTCACCGGTAAGGACAGAGATGTTGGCCGCCTGCAACATCGGATCGCCGGGCACCGGGACCCCGGCTGTGACCTCGATCGCGTCGAGCTCGACCACGACGTCTTCGTCGCTGATCGTCGGTTGAGCGATCGAGGAGGTGGACAGACTACCCAACAGCGGCGCGAGCAGAAGCGTGAGACTGGCCTTGCGCATCGTATGACGACCTCGTTCAACATCGGATGGGTGTGGACCGATTTAAGTATGTTATAACATAGTATAACTCTCGTGATCGACACACGACATGTGTTGGTGGGGCGAGCGGATGCCGAACCCTTATAGCCAGCGTCTGGATTCCCCGCAACCACGCCGCGCGGCCGGATCAGGAGGCCGTCCGGTGATTTCGCAGAATGGGACTTATGCAAAGCTCGCGGTCGAGCAGCCTTCCGCAGGTTAAGTCCGACAGGCTGCTCGCGATTACCCGCACGGGATGCCCCGCTTGAGAAAGCGGCATCATCCAGCCGCGCTGTTCCCGGAAATGCCCATGCTGCATCCTCAACGGAAGGACGGTTCCGCGCACTTGAGCATCGACGGCAGCGGCAGCGCCAGCGACCAACAGACGCAACGGAGATGGCAGCCAGGGCGTGGAGAACGCGAGCAGGGTGCCGACGATGGCGCGAAAGGGCTCCGGCGGTTGCTCGCGCACGGCGTCCGCGCGCCAGGCGTCCGCCGGGATGTTCGATAGCGCCTCGAGCACCCGCGCGCGGGACGCCGACGCGATCACACCGCTTGCCGCAATCCGAAGGCCCAAGACCGTCGACGCGAGCGTCCCCGACACCCCGACGCGGGATGCGATCCGGATCCACCACGACGCTGCGCCGGCCCCACGGAAAGAATCGGCCGTTCGCTCCTCGATAGATCGTTATTAGCAATCGATTGATATAACGCAATCGTCGTGAGCGATGATTGCCATCGCAACAAACGCCGCGAACGTCCGGCACTCGCAGGTATTGATGCTCGGAGGCGAACGCGATCGACTGAATCGGAAGATCCGAAACCGACGCCGTTCCGGAGCCCGGGCGGGTCGATTGGGGATCGACTTCCGGACCCCGGCTCGTGCCTTCCCGAGCGGGTGACCGTTCAGCCTACCCGAAATCCTGTGACGGCCAGCATCTCGCGGGCTATGTCTCGCACGCCCCGTCAATGTCGATGCGCACGCGGTTGCGGCCGGCCGCCTTTGCGGCATAGAGCGCGGAATCGGCGCGAGCGAGGAGATTGCTCGCGAGCTTGAGGCCGAAATCCCGGTGCGCGTCCGCGATGCCGTCGTCGTTCAGCGCCGTCTCCGCGAACTGCATGGATGGGATGGCACTGGCTACGCCGATAGTCACGGTCAGGTAGGGCGCGGTGTTGGATCGCTCATGAGGGATGCGCCGCGCTCGGACCGCCGCGCAGAGCTTTTCGGCGAGGGCCGCCGCTTGCTCAGGTGGTGTGGCAGGCAGCAGGATCGCGAATTCTTCGCCGCCGAAACGCGCGACGAGATCGCCTGCTCGGACTGCCGTATCGACGAAGATGGCGGCCACCTCGCGCAAACACTCATCCCCCTCGAGATGTCCGTAATGGTCGTTGTATGCCTTGAAATGATCGATATCGATCATGAGCAGCGAGATGAGCTCTTGGCGGCGGAAGGCATCTTGCCACGTTCGAGCGAGCTGCTCGTCGAGCGCGCGCCGATTGGCCAAGCCCGTAAGGGGGTCGCGCTGTCCGAGATCGCGCAGCAAGTCGTTTTGCGCCTTGAGCCGCAGGTGCGTCTCGATGCGAGCGCGCACCACGGGCGGTTTGATCGGTTTGCTGATGAAATCACGGGCACCGAGCGCGAGGGCTTTCACCTCCTTTGCGGCATCGTTCTCCGCAGTGACAAAGATCACTGCCGTCTCCGGATACCGGCTCTGGATCGCTCGACAGGTCTCGAAACCGTCGAGATTCGGCATGTTGGCGTCCAAGAGTACTAGGTCAACCCGGCTCTGCGCCAAGCGCTGAAGGGCATCGTATCCATCGGTCGCGAAGCGCAATTCGCCCAGGCCGTCCAAGGCCATGTGAAGGACCGGAATCGCCAAGAGATCGTCATCGACGATGAGGATGCGCGGTTCGGGCTGCATCGCCGGTGGCCGATCCGCGACCTGCAATCGGCGTGATCTCGTTGAATGCGGCTCCAGGATCGACAATGCCTCTGCGAAACGGCAGACGCGTATCGCACGGCGCAGCGCGGGCATGACCGTGTCATCCAAGACTGAAGCCAGTTCTTGCCGATGCGATTCGAACAGGCGCAGTGCGCTCAGGTCTTGATCCTGAAGTGCGCGGCTGAGTCGGCTCAGCACCTCGTCGATGAGGGCCGGCGAGACCCTGGATGCCTGTAAAGCTTCAGCGGGGTTGGACCGCCAGGGGATACTCGCCTCGATCAGTCCGGCAATTTGAACCGCCAATGCATCCAGGCGTGCATCGAGATCCGATTCTCCGTTGCGGATGGCGGATTCGAGCGCGGAGGCCGAGCGCATCAGGTCCATTGCGCCCAATTGCCCCGCATTTGCACGTAGGGTGTGCATGCGTCGTGCGGCGCCGTCGCGCTCATCGCGAGCCAGATCAAGCCTGGTCAGGGGGATGAGGTCACGATTCTGCTCGGCGAAGGTCTCCAACAGGCTCAGGAATAACCCCCGATCGGAACTGGTCCCCGAGACGGCGCTTGGCTTATCGATCCCGGCGATGATCGGAAAATCGCCGATAGCACCCTGGACGATACGCTGCCGGCTGGCTGTTCGTTTCGTTTCGATCGATGATCCGCCATCGGTTTGGATTCGGTCGTCCGCCTCCGATCCTGCGTCGCCGGGGATCCAACGCATGAGGCAGCGCGTGAGCTGCTCGAGGTCGATCGGTTTGGGTAACACCTCGTTGACCCCGGCGGCCCGGGCGGCAGCTTGCTCCTCGGCCATAACTCCCGCGGTGACGGCGATGACGGGGAGCTCATGCAAATGCAGATCCTCACGGATCAGACGTGTAGCCGTCAGTCCATCCATGACCGGCATCTGAACGTCCATCAGGATGGCATCGATGTCACCCGCACCGTCCTCGAGCCACTCGATCGCTTGTCCGCCATCGTCGAGAAGGGTCGTCCTCGCGCCCTCGATCCGCAACATCCGTTCGATCAACAACCGATTCATCGCGCTGTCGTCGACCACGAGGTAGTGACGACCGCTCAGCCGCGGCATCTGCGGTTGATCCGAGGCATCGGCCGCGCGAAGCTCGGTGCGCTCTGCCGCACCACGGACGACCGCAAGCTCGAACCAGAATTGACTGCCGTGCTGGATCTGGCTGTCCGCGCCGATCGTGCCGCCCATCAGATCGACCAACAATTTGCTGATGGCGAGACCGAGACCGGTCCCGCCGAATCGGCGGGTGATCCCGGTGTCCGCCTGCGTAAATGGCGTGAAGAGTCCGGCGAGGGCCTCGGGGGCGATACCGATCCCCGTGTCTCGGATCTCGAAGCGAAGTCTGACCCGATCATCGTCATCCGGCCCATGCTGGACCAGGATGCTCACCGAGCCCTGCTCGGTGAATTTGATCGCATTGCCCACCAAGTTGCTGAGGATTTGCTCGATGCGCAGAGCGTCGCCGATCAGTGTGTCCTCGAGTGCGGGCAACACCTGGATGCACAGGTCGATCTTTTTTTGCCGTGCGATCGGGTGATGGAGACCGTCGATCTTCGACAGGAGCGTGCTCAGATCGAATGGATGTTGCTCGATGGCGAGTTGTCCGGCCTCGATCTTGGATAGATCCAGAATGTCGTTGACGACACGCAGCAATGAGGTGCCGGCGTCTTTGATCCGTCCGAGGAGGTCGTGCTGGGGGTCGGTCAGCGACTCGTAACCAAGCAGTTGAGCGACGCCGAGCACCGCATTGAGCGGCGTGCGGATCTCGTGGCTCATGTTGGCCAGAAAGGCGCTCTTGGTCCGCTCGAGTCGTTCTGCCTTCTGCTTTGCCTGGAGCAGCGCCAGCTCTGTTTGATGGCGTTGCGTGATGTCGACGAAGGTGCCGATGACGACGTCATCGAGCGGGAGAGCGCTCATCTCGACCCTGCGTCGGCTGCCGTCCCGACATGTGATCTCCCAATCAATGGGCTTGACGAGAGACTTGTCGGCGATCGCCGTGTTGAGATTTCGCTCCAGACGGCCAAAGACCTCCGCGCGGTACGCCGGATCCGGACTGGTCAGCTCCGACAAGGTTCGAAGGGTCGGAATCTCCGAGATCCGATAACCGAAGACGGCGGTAAAGGCGTGGTTGACGATCGTCAGCGAGGCATCTCCGGCAAGGCGCGCGACGATGACCGGAATCGGCAGGTTCTCGAGCACCCGTCGGAGCTCGGCCTCTTTCGCGGCCAAGCTCTGTTCGGCGAGCTTGCGCTCCGTGATGTCGGTCAGGACGCCTTCCCAAACCGTCGATCCATCATTGCGTGTTCGAGGGATGGATTCGGCGGTGATCCAACGCACCTTCCCGTCGACAACGACACGGGTTTCCCCGTAAAAGGGTTGTTTCTTGCTGAATGCCTCGACGTTGAGCTGAACCCAGGCGTCGAAGTCATCGGGATGAACACAGGCAAAGCCCTTGAGCGGGTCTTGCCGAGCCTCCTCACGGTTGAGCCCGGTCAGCTCGAGAAAACGCGTACTCATAAACGAAAAGTGCGCCAGCGCGCCATCGGAAGGCTGGACCATGGTGTAGGTTCCAACCGGAATATTCTCGGTGAGGTCGTAGGCGGTCTTTTCCAATGACTCGCGCGCGGCGCGCAGATCCTCCTCGGCTTGCTTGCGTTCCGTGATGTCGGTCAAGGTAATCAGAAGCTCATCGTCGAGAACGACGGCCTTGATCAGCACGTCACGGTCGCGACCATCTTTGCATCTGATCGCGAGCTCCATGGACTCGATTTGTCCCGCGGTCTCGATTGCACGCGCGAGGGCTGCATCCCAGACGGAAAAGACCTCGCGTCGATAGACGTCGTCCGGATAAGCGAGCAGTGCCCAATCCGCGACCGTCGGGATGTCTTCCAGGGTATAGCCGAATTGGCGAACGAACTGTTCGTTGATGAAGGCCAGCTTGCGTTCGGCGTCCAGTTTATGAATCGCAATCGCGATGGGCAGGCCGTCGATCAGACGTTGCAATTTCAACGCAGGTGCCGGAGTCGGCAAGATCTCGCGACCGCCTGAATCGACGATCTTTTGCTTGATGCCGTCGAATGGCGAGCCGCCGAGATACTTGTCGGAGTTCATCCGAAGAATATCCGCATGCTTATGGATTGCGACGGAGGAGAATGTCCGGCTGACATAGAAGAGCCCGTGCGATGAAAAATGGAGCTCGTCGCGAAGTCGATAATCCTCGACCCGGCCTTGATCATCGGTTGGTCCAAAACGGAGTGTTTCGGTAGGCGATCAAGCGCCCTGAAGGAGTGGCAGGAGCGCCGGGGAGGCGTACCCTTGGAAGTGCAAACTGACCGAGGGAGATGCCGTTGTCCGATGCCCCTGCCTGTGTCGACTCTAGTGCAGATCGACGCCCCACGCCAATCCATGATCGCTTGGATCGCGCCAATCATCTGCATGCGGTGGCGCAAGCCCAGCAGGATGGGCAGAGTCAACGCGCGGCGGTCAGCGGCGCCGGCGTGGCGCGCAGCACCCTGCGTCACTGGAACGCGCCCCCTGCGATCGCGGCACCGGCGGCGCTGGCGGCCTTCGTCGAGACGCCCGAGGGCGTGGTGTGGCTGCGCCGGATCCTGGTTGCCGCACACTGGAGCATCAGCGAGCAGGGCGGCGCGGGCGTGCGCGTGGTCTGCGACTTTCTCGAGCGCAGTGGACTGTCGGCGTTCATCGGCGCCTCCTACGGCGCGCAGCAGGCCTTCCAGACCGACTTGGAGGAGCAGATCGTCACCGCTGCCACCGAACTGCGCGGGACGCTGGCTCAAGCCATGCCCCATCGCACACTGAGCATCGCCGAAGATGAGACGTGGAAAGACGGCATGCGTTTGGTGGGCAGCGATGCGGTCTCGAACTTCATCCTGCTCGAGCACAGGAGCGATGCGCGCTCGGCGGCGGCCTGGACGCAGGCGCTCGAGGATGCGCTCGAGGGGCTGAATGTCACGGTAGTGCAAGGCACCAGCGATGAGGCCAAGGGGTTGTTGGCGCATGTCGAGCGTGATCTGGACGCACACCATTCCACGGACCTGTTCCATCTGCAGCATGCGGTGAGCCAGGCGATGAGTCTGTCGCTGAAGCGCGCCGAGCAGCAGGCGGAGACGGCGGAGGCCGAGGCGAAGGCGCGCTGGCAAGACGAATGCGCCGCCGAGCAGGCTTATCATCGGCGCCGCCACGGCCCCGGGCGCCCGCCGGCATTCGCCGCGCGCATCGACGAGGCGCTGAGCGCCTCCGTCCAAGCCAGCCTCGCGCGCGAGCAGGCCCACGCGCACCGCGCCGAGGCCAAAGCCCTGATCGGTGCTTTCAGCGAGGTCGATCATCCCTACGAGATCCAACAGGGACAGGCGCAAACACCCGAGCAGTTGGAGGCGCGTCTGGGAACGCTGTTTACGCGCCTGGAGGCGATCGCCGAGGAAGCGGATCTGTCCGAGCGCCTGCGTGCACATCTGGCCAAGGCGAAGCGCTTGACCCATAGCCTCGTCGCCACGCTGACCTTCTTCTTCATGATGGTCAACACCCGGGTACAGGCGCTGGACCTGGCACCGGCGATCGAGCAGGCGATGCTCGACGACCTGATCCCGGCGCTCTATCTGGAGCGCGTCGCCGCACGCAGCACCCGCGCCGAGCCGCGTCATCGACTCCGGGCACTGAGTGCGCAGCGTCTCGCCCCGCTGCAGCAGCCCTCGCACCCGATCCAGTCGCTGGATCTGCAGACCCGTCACCATCTCGAGCAGGTCGCCGGGGAGTGTGCCGATCTGTTCCAGCGCAGCAGCTCCTGTGTCGAGGGACGCAACGGCTTCCTCGCGCTCTATCAGCATGGGCATCACCGACTCAGCCCGCGCAAGCAGCAGGTCTTGACCGCCCTACACAACTTTGCGATCAAGCGGCCCGACGGCACCACGGCCGCCGAGCGCTTCTTCGCTCAGCCCCACCCATCTTTGTTCGACCAGGTGCTCGAGCGCATGCCCTGGCCCGCCCGACCGGCGCGACGACGACCGCGCCCGGCAAGGCAGCCGTACCTCGTCCCTGTGGCGGCTTAGCAACAGTGGACCAATCGATGATCAAGGCCCTCGACCCGATAGCGGTAGACGAGGATGGCCGCCGCCACAGGATTGGGCGAGTGGATGGAATGATCCGGTCGACCGAGCAAGAGAGGCAAACAGCAGCATGATATCGGCCCGGACTCCATGAAGAGGCATCGCCGACCAGATTAAGCGAACGGAATTCCGCTATACAGTAAAGAAATGTAAATCCGTCATGGCGTCATCGGATGCCGCTCCGAACCTCGGGCGACGACCTTCGTCAGTCTCGGGGTCCGCCGACGGACTGCGCGATCGCGGCGCGAAGCGCGCCGTGATCGATGGGTTTGCGCAGCACCAACGGCGCATCCGGCAAGGCCTCGAGCGAGAAGGCCGACGGGGTTTGGCCGGTCATCAGGATCACCTTCAGATCCGGAAACGCTTGCGCCAGCGCGGCGCACAGGGCAGCGCCGTCGAGAACGGGCATCGCCAGATCCGACAACACCAGGTCGAAGTCGGCATCGCGTCGCAAGCGATCGAGGGCGTCTTGGCCATTCTCGGCGAACGAGACCAGCATGCCGTCCAACATCAGCAATCGCCCGACCGAGTCCCTGACACGCGGGTCATCGTCGACGACGAGAACCCGCAGCAGCGGCTTGGTCGAAGGCGCGTTTGAC
Organism: Thiocapsa sp.; assembly: GCF_018399035.1. Lineage (GTDB taxonomy): Bacteria > Pseudomonadota > Gammaproteobacteria > Chromatiales > Chromatiaceae > Thiocapsa. The sequence continues at coordinate 925,820 of NZ_CP073760.1, read as the reverse complement.
GACGCTGTCAGGTCGAGCTGCTGGGATTCTTGGTGGTCGATCGGCATCAGGAGACGAAACTCGGTGCCCCGACCGACCTGCGAGGAGACGGCCAGACCCGCACCGGAGCGCATGACGAACTCCTGCACCATGAACATGCCGAGCCCATGCCCGCGTTGTTTGGCCTTGGTCGAGAACAGCGGCTCGAAGAGCCTCTCCAGGACCTCGTCGGCCATCCCGCAGCCGGTGTCGACAACGCGGATCTGGACGTACTCGCCCGGATCGAGTCGACCGACCGCCAGCGGAACAAGGGCGTCCCACGCGACGGTCCGTGCGGCGATCAGCAGATCCCCGCCATCGGGCATCGCATCGCGCGCGTTCAGGACGAGGTTCAGCAACGCGGCCTGGAGGAACGCGGAATTGCTCATGGCCGCGAGTCCGGGCTCGAGATCCAGATTGAGGTTGATCTTGGCCGGGAGGAGCTGTCTCAGGATCGTCACCAGCTCGCGAATCGTCTTCTCGAGCGCCACGCTCTCCGGCACGATGCCGCCTGCGCGACTGAGCGAGAGCATGCCCGAGGTGACGACCTTCGCTTGACCGAGCGCACTCTGGGTCTCTTCGATGACCTGTGCCACCTCGGGGTCGCCCTGCTCGCCGCTCAGGATGGCTTCGAGATAATAGAGGTTGGCGTCGATCACCCCGAGCAGGTTGTTGAAGTCGTGCGCCACGCCGCTCGCGAGATGACCGATGGTCTCGCGCTCCTTCGCGCCGATCAGTGCGGCCTGAAGTTGCTCCTGCGCCCGATACCGCTCGGTGATATCGACATCCGTGCCACGGTATCCCAGCAGCCTGCCGTCCTCGGCGACGACCGGAGCACCGTTGGTCAGGACCCAGATCGTCGAGCCGTCGGCACAACGCATGGGATTGACGAGGTCGGTGAAGTGATCCAAGCGCGCGAAACCCGACATGACATCGGCCTTGACGCTGTCCCGCAACAGCTCGGGCACCAGATCGAAGCAGTGCTTCCGGTCGACCAGCGCCTCGCGGCGGTAGCCCCAAACGGCCTCGACCGCCGGACTGAGATAGGTGTAGAGACCTTCGGCGTCGACCTCCCAGCTGACGATCCGGCTCTGCACCGCGAGCTGGTCATAGCGCCGGTTGCTGTCGCGAAGCTCCGAGTAGATACGGGCGCGCTCGAACGCGCTCACCAGGATGCTGGAAAAGACTCGCAGGAAGCGGACCTCCGCCTCCGACCAGTCCCGCGGCGCCTGCACCGCATCGAAGCCGACGAAACCGATCAGGCGCTCATCCTGCAGCAGGGGCACCAGCAGGACCGACAGGATCGCTTGGAACTGCAGGGTCTCGCGCTCCATGGCCCAAGCGTCCGGGAGCTCCGCCACCCGCGGGACGACAACGGTCTGTCCGGACTCGAGAAGCTGCCTCGAGGCGGAGAAGTGCTCGATCGGCATTTGCTGCGAATGCCCGATCATCGGCTCGATCCCCGGGGCGGCCCACTCATGGCTGTTGCTCATGGTGTCGGCAACGCGATCGACTCGAAACACGTAAGCCCGATCGGATCGGGTTAAGCCGCCGAGCCGCTCGAGGGCTCGGTTGACCAGGGGGTCGAGATCCTCGTCGTAGACCTCGACGAAGGCCGAGGCCAGCTCGAGCAGCTCGTGCTCGAACGCCTCGCGCGCGATCAACTCGAGCTCGGCGTTTTTACGCTCGATGATGTCCTCATGGATACCGACCATGCGCAGCGGCCGACCGTGCGCGTCGCGCGCCGAGACGCGCCCCTGATCCTGAACCCAGATCCAACGGCCGTCGTCGTGCAACATCCGCAGCACGCAACGGTATTGGTCGGTCTCGCCGCCGAGATGCCGCGCGACCTCGCTCTCGGACCTCGCGAGATCCTCGGGATGACAGAACATCTGCCAGGTCTCGATCGTGGTCGGCTCGAGATCCTCGAGGCGGCGGCCGATCATCTCGGCCCAGCGCGGATTCAACGTCAATGCATTCGTGACGAGATCCCACTCCCAGGTCCCGATCTGTGTCCCGGCGATGATGTCGGCGAGACGGCGACGCTCCTCCGCGCCCTTCAACCGCCCGTCGGCCGGCGCGACGATGAGATCCTGCCGGGTGATGCCGGCCCCGGCTTGCGGGTCTTGGTGCGGCCTTTGCGATGCCGCCTTGACGCCCCTCTGCAGGATTGCGGGAAGATCCTTCACCATCCGGGACTTGGAGACCGCCCCGAGGACCTCGATTCCGGTCGAGCGGGCGATGCGTCGCGCGGTATCGAGCAGATCGTCGCCATGTCCGGAAAGGAGAACGAGGGGAATCCCGGGGTGGGTCTCCGACAGCCAGTGGATGACATCGATGCCGTTCTCCCGGCCCAGACCCAGATCGAGGAGGACAAGCTCGGGGGAATCGGACGCAAGCGCGGCCTTAAAGGAGGCGATCGACACGTGGAAATCCACGGCATGCCTGAACCGTTTCAGCAAACGCCCCAGAGCGGCCTCGATTCGAGGATCGTCATCGAGACAGATCAAACGCATGGTGACTCCTTTCGGGACAAGACGCCGATCCCGACTGCGCGCCTATTCTCGGGCGATGGCAGTGCACCCGGCGGAGTCAAAGCACTTCGAGACAATGGGCATTAGGCCAAGCCGACCTCGATTGCTGCAAGTAAAGATTCGTGAAGGGCTTACCTGATTAAACCGCGTCTCCGCAAAGGCCGGAAAAATCCTTGAGCCTTGCCGTCGAATCCGTCGGCGAGCGCTGCGACGAGGATCCGGTCGACGATGATGTCACCCTCTACACCGCCATCACCGCTGAGCAACTGGTATCGCAGATCCTCGCGAGTCATGAGTCCGCGATCGGCCACCGCTCGGCGCACGGGTGCGCGAGAATGCGGGGACCGTCGAAACTGCAGGAGACCAACGCGATGAACCCCAATCTCCACCCGGTCGGGCGCCGATGGCTGCGCGAGGGCCACCACGGCGGCGCTCGTGCCCTGCAGGGCCTGGCGCTGAACCTCGATAACGGGCGTGACTGGCCAGTGGACATGGGGCAGGTCTGCGGGATGTCGGACGAGCACCGGGCCGCGGCGCTCTCGATGCTCATGGACGATCGGAACCACGGGGAACCGAACGAGGCTTTCATGGCGCGGTGCCGGGAGATCGCGACTGAGCGGCGCGAGCAGCCGCAAACCGCTGGGAATTGATGTGGGCGGGCAGTCCAAACGTTCGGATGGAGGTCCCGGAGACTCCTCGGGATCCTCCGATCATGAGCACTTCATGCGGCGCGCCATCGCATTGGCCCGTCGGGGCTCGGCAGCGGGCCTTGGCCATCAGGTCACGCAGATCCTCGAACCGGTAAGTCGTACCGCCGATGCTGTGACGACACCTCGACATCGGATGTTGCCGATGTGCAAAAATGTTGAGCCTAGGCATCGCGCCTGGCATTCCAGGCTCGCGGCGGTGGCTTCTCGTCTTTTCGCGCATCTGCGACCCGCGCAGCTCATTGTTTATAAAATGCGCGCGCCTAACTTAGCGCCATTCGTGGCCGTACCCGTATTCGAACACCTGTCCAAATTGCGGGGTTCGCATGTACGGTTGCATTTGGCTTAAATACCTGTTTTTAAATAACCCATACGCTCTCCTGAAATCCGGGAGAGCCCCGATCTTAAGCAGTTGGGTAATAAAAGATGGCACTTGCCTGAACCCCGTCAGCGCTTGGAAGCCGTCCGCTAGTTTAGTCGCAAACCGGCGACCAACCTCTTTTTTGATCAACTTGACGACCAGCTTCTCAAGATCATCGCTCAAGCGATGATAATGAATCAGATCATTCCTTCCCTGCTGCGCCCGTCCCAGCACTTCACTGGGCACAATGCGAACAGACATTTCCATTATCTTTTCTTCTTCATCACTGACCGTCAGCTGTATATTCACACTCAGACAGTTCATCTGCCGGATCAGCTTTTCCCGCTCTTCCGGAGAACTGTTTGCTGTCAGTCGCTCGCCGTGCCGCTCCATATCCATGATCGTCTTCACTAGACTGGAATCGATCTTCGGAAAAAAAATATTCAAAAAGCGATAAAAAGGGAGCAGCTTTTCTGTGGAAACAGTGGGCCTTGTTCATTATCCCGGCCACCGCCATCAGGCCGCGACCGGCATCAGATAGGGCAGTTTCGGCGGGCGTGGCCGTCGGCGTCGCGGTCGCGGCGGCAGGGCACACGCAGTAGTAGCTCCTCGAACAGTGCGGGATGTGTCCGCCCGAAGAAGCGCTCGGCGGCGGTCGTGCCGTCGGGACGGCGGATGTGGAAGTTGTGCACGGCGGTGAGCGCGGCGAGCCTGCGGTCGCTCAAGCGATGACGCCCGTGATGATGCAGCGACAGTTGGCCGTTGCGTCCTTCCACACAGGAGCTGCTGCGTTGGAACAGATCGGCGCAAGCGCCGGCGACCTGTTCGACCCGAGCGCTGTCCTCGGGCGCGAGACGCTGCAGCGGATGATCGGCGCGCCGCAGGACGTCGAGCAACGCGGTACTCGCCGCCTGCACGCGGTGTCGGGTCTCGGCCGCGGTGCTGCGGGCGGCGACGCGCTTCGAGGTAGATGCCGGGGATGAGCTGCTCGAGGACCGCCGCTTCCAGCTCCGGGGATAGTGCGAGGGCCTCGACCCTGGCGGTCACGGTGGCGAAGAAGAACGCGAGCGTGGCGAGCCACTGCACGGTCAGGCGCTCGGCCTTGGCGAGGCGTTCGCGAGCGCGCTCGGGCAGCTCGGCGGCCTCGGCCAATCCCTTCAGGCGCGTCCAGACGTCGGTGAAGCGCGCCGCCACACGCTCCACCGGCTGGGTCTGTCCATCCACCGGATCATACGGGTGATACAGCACGCCGAGCTCGCGGATCAATGCGCGCGCCTCGCTCTGCCGCTCCCGTGCGCGGTCGCGTTCGGCTTCCACGGCGACCAGCGCGCTCAGGGCGGCGCCAATGCGGGTCTCGAAGTCGGGCGGACGCCCGAGCGGGCGCGGCACGCGCGCCTCGAACGCCTGCTGCGCCGCGCGCTCGGCCTCCCAGTGTCTCTGCGCGGCGGCGACGCCGGCTTCGGCCTGGCGCAGATCGCGCGCCAACGCCAAGGACGTGGCTTTGGAGACCTCGTGTTGGCCGTGAAAGAGGTCCGGGGAGTGGTGGGCACCGAAATCCGCCTCGGCATGCCGACGCAGCGCCTTGGCCTCGTCGGCGGTGCTCTGGATCACCTCCACGGCAAGCCCCGTGCAGGCGTCCTGAAGCGCCGCCGTCCAGGTCGCCGCGGTGCGATCCGCGGCGTATTGCTCCAGGACAATGAAGTTCGACACCGGCTCGATGTTGACCAAGCAGATCCCCGGATGAAAGGTTTCGTCCTCGCACACCGTCACCGCACGCGCCGGCATGCCCTCGGCAAGCGCCGTGCGCTGCTGCGCGGCCACCGCGACCACGGCCGTTTCCAAGGCGACATTCAGCGCATGCTGCGCGCCGTCGCTGACCCCGACGAAGGCCGACAGTCCGCTCAGCTCCAGGAACTCACTCACCAGCCGGGTGCCGCCCGCCGCCCGCAAGGTGATGCTGAAATGCGCCGCCAACACCAGCCGATGCAACCAATCGATCCCCTCCGGGGTGCGTGCGAAGGCCGTCAAGCCCGTCGGCGGATCCCCGCGCGGAACCTCCCCGCACCAGTCGCGCAAGGTGCTGCGCGCAATACCCATCTCGGTGGCCACGGCGCGTTGCGTCTCCCCCGCCGCCAGCCGTGCTTCGGCCGCCGCGATGTGCTCGGCTTGCTCCAAGCGTGTGCGTCGCGTCATGAGCCGATGCTCCGGCCCGGTCTCGAACGTCCGGGTAGCGCAGCGCCCGCGCTTGGTCTAAAGTCACTCTCGGCAGGATCTTCGAACATCTTTTCGAACCCTCGGTTAGTTTGCACTTCCAAGGGTATGAAATTTCGTGGGTCCTGCCAAATCCCCGCACATCCGTCACCAAGCCCCGGACTCGGACTTGGACGGGCTTATGAACAACGCCGAAACAGTGTTTGCGCTAAGATAAATCGGCGAGAAGAGAATCGGATCGGCATGCAACAAAGACGCTTTGTGGGTCATATCATCGGCCCTCAAGTATTACATAAGTGAAGTGGGCTCCAAGACCAGGACAGGATGATCGTGGCCGCGAAGCCGTAGCCGCCGCCAGCGGTCGGAATCATCGACGACAGCTCGGCGAGCGAGAAGACCATGGCGGTATACATGGTTGCCATCAGCATCGTGGCAATCAGCAGGCCACCCCAGCCGCCCTGCCCTAGTCCGAAGTTCCAACCGGCGAAATCACCCGAGATGACATAGGCCACGCCGAGCCCCGCGAGCAGAACCCACCCCGCCGCGCCCTGTTTCAACTGCCGATGCTCGAAATAGGACGAATCGACCTTCTCGTAGTCGGCCCCATGGACATGTATAGCGGCTTCTTCAGACACGTGCGATACCCCGCAGAGCGACTACAGCGTAGAGGACATGATCGGTACGGTCTCGGGGTTGAACAGAGACGGGCCGAGGCGCGGTGTCCCGACATGCGCGTTCCCCAAAGTATCGACAGCTGCAACCTGACAATGCAGCGGACGATTGATCTAGGGCAATCCGCTCCAAATCGGTGCCGACATCCCGGCTCGGCACAAGCGCTTCTGGCCCGACCACGGTCATCTCCGCTCGGTTTGCCGAGTCCGCAGGAGTCGCTGAGCAGGATCGAGGCCAAGAATCGGCCGGACAGGCAAAGCAAGAAGGTCGAGTATCTGTCGATCCCCTACAAGAGCGTGGTGCGCTTCTCGGTGACGTCGGCCGGCCACTTCGACCTGGATGCCGAGCCCAAGCTCCGGACCTCGGGGATGTCGACGCCGGTCCAGAAGACCTTCAGCACGGCGGTCAACCTCTACGAGGTGCAGGCGTTGCTGGCGGAGTACGTCGGCTGCAGAGGGTGACGGCGGTTGTCTCTGCCCGCCGCGCCGCCACCTTGTTGTCGAGGACGTGCACGGGGTTCGCTGCCGCTGTCGTGTGCGAGCGTCCCGCGCAAGCGTGATCCGAGTACCCTCAACCCTTTGGAGCAACCCGATGAGTTATGCCTTTGGCGTGGAAATCGACCACCCTTTCGACGCGGCGGTAGAGCGCGTCGTGGCCGCCCTGGCGGCGGAGCATCTCGGGATCGTCAGCGACGTCGATGTCGCTGCGATCCTGAGAAAAAAGTTGAACGAAGAGATCGGCGGCTATCGCATCCTGGGGGCCTGCGCGCCGGGGCTGGCCAGCCGCGTGATCGGCTCTCGGCCCTCGGCGGGGCGCTGCTGCCCTGCAACGTCGTGGTTCGGGAGGTGTCGCCGTCACGCACGGCCGTGGATTTCATGGATCCGGTTCCCGTGCTCGCCTTGGTCGAGGACGTGGTGGTCGATCGGGTCGCCGCCGAGGCGCATGCCATTTTGGAGCGGGTCGCTACGGCACTGCAGGCGTAACGCGGACGTCCGGGCAGTTGCGCGCGGCCGGCATGGCGCTCTGCGGCGAAGGGGCAACCGATCGGCATGCATCCTTGAGCAGAGAACGCCATGCTCGGTGACGTGATCCGGACCGAGCGACTCGTCCTGCGGCCGATCGGTGTCGAGGATCTGGCCCTGGTTCAGACCGCGGCCGGGCGGCGCGAGGTGGCCGATACCATGATCTCCATCGCACATCCGTTCTCGTCGCAAGACGTCTTGCAGGCGCTGTTGCGGTCGGAGTGGTCCGACACGGTCGGTCCGCCTGGTTGTTGACCGCCCCGGTCTCGGGTGCGTTATGCTCCACGAGGACTCGGTGCCGCTCTGCGCTCAGCGCACGGAAACCGTCAACGCGAATGGCTCATCGCTGATGGAGCGCATGAGTTGGCCGACGTCAATCCGATAGGTTTTCTTCTCGGTCGTGAAGCTGTATTGATCCCGCCCGTCGACGAGGCCGGAGACCGAGAACATAACATTACTGCCCTCGACCGAGACGTCCGCACGTTGGCCCGCCCCAGTTCTGAGCTCGTAGCAAACAACGTCATCCGGCGGAGCGATCCCGCGAACGGTGCCCGAGTCGTGCCCCCGCTTGAACTGGATAGGCTCGCACGATTGGGCTTGGGCGGTGCCGGCGGCAGCGAGGAGATGGATCGCCGCAAGGCAGGCGAGCCCGAACAGCTGTGGTGTCTTCATGATCCCTGCTGGCGAAACGTCGCGGTTGGAGTCACGGAACAGACAACATACCGTATGCAGGCGAAGATTTTCCAGCAACCTCGACCTGGATCGGCGTCGGGTCGAGATCATGAGCGCGTTAGGCCGGATCGCCCTCGCCCCCCCGGAGCGCATCGACCTGAATGCACTCGCCTCTGCGCCGGGTCTCGATGGCGCGCCGGCGGGACAGATCGAGGCCGCCGTCGCCGCCAGTCGCGCGGGGTCAGCGGCAGACTCGCCGCCGGCGACGATGCCTATGACGCGGCTGTGCTTTCGGGCTCACTCATCGAAGTGATCCGGCCACTGCCGGGCACCGTGATAGACACGCAGGATTTGCAGCTGATCGCCGCTGACCTGGTAGGGAGCGATGTAGGCGGTTCCGGGGATGGCCAGCTCGCGCGTGCCGGGAACGCGGCCGGGCCTGCCGATGTGCGGGGTGTCCTCGAGGTCCGTGATGCGGCGGCGAAGACGTTTCAGCAGAGCACGCGCCGCGTCCGGGTTGTCGCTGGCAATGTCGAGAAAGATCTCCCGCAGATCGTCGCGCGCCTGTGGTGAGAAGACGATCTTCATGCATCACGCGTGCGCGCTGTCTGCTCGATCAGTGCGTCCATTTCCTCCATCACCGCCTCGAACGGGATGCCTTCCCCACGATCAAGCGAGGCTTGCGCCTGCTTGATTCCCTCGAGCTGCCAGGACTGGGCCTGGATGTACTGCTTGAGCGCATCCTCGATCACCCAGTTTCGGGACCGATCCATAGCCTCCGCGAGGAAGGCGATTTGCGCGGCGACTTCCGGGTCGGTGCGCACGGTGATGGTGCTTCCGGCCATGCGGGAACCTCATGTGTTTGTATTGCACGCTTTTGCAATCATGGCATGGAAGATCAAGGAAAAACAAGCAAATGCCATAAATCAGGCATCTTGCCTCCACCTCGCCGCAGCCTTTCCGGGTACCCGGATCCATTGCTTCGCGCTCTTGCGCACCATCAGCCACGCACCATCAGCCAGGGCGAGATCGCGTCGATCCTGGACCCCGTCGCGGGTCGAATCACCTATCGCCAAGGCCATCTGCATCGCGACCCCTAAAGCCCGGCCGTCCGGCTTGGCCCGCCCCCCCCCGCATGCGCTATCATGACTGGACGTTTATACAGCTCCGGTCATCCGTCATGCCTCGATCCGACGTTGCCGCCTGCGCCCTGATTGCGCCGCAGGTTCATCCGCTGTGTTCGGCACACCGATGATCGTGTACGCCTGCACACTCGCCCCGCTCCCCTGCCCGCTCCCGCTCTTCGGCGCGCGTATCCCGGCCGGCTTCCCCTCGCCGGCCGACGACGATCTGGAAGGCGCCATCGATCTGAACGAGCAGTTGATCCGGCATCCGGCCGCGACCTTCTTCCTGCGGGTGCAGGGGGACTCCATGACCGGTGCGGGGATCCGCGACGGCGATCTGCTGGTGGTGGACCGCTCGCGCGAGGCCAAATCCGGGTCGATCGTGGTGGCGGCTGTCGATGGGGAGCTGACCCTGAAGCGCCTGAAGATCGAGGGTGCGCGGGTCTGGCTGGTGCCCGAGCACCCGGACTATGCGCCGCTGGAGATTCAGGGCGAGATGGGGCTGGTGGTCTGGGGCGTGGTTGCGCATGTCGTGCATTCGTTTTGAGCCGCGCGCGCGTGCGTCAGTCACTGTCGCGGGGCAGTGCTAGTCTGGTGCCTTTGCCGAGGAATTACCCATGACACCCTTCGCGACCCGTTTCGACGCCGCTCTCTGTCTGGCCGCGCAGGCTCACCAGGGGCAGGTGCGCAAGGGCACGGCCAATGGCTTGGGGCTGGCGCTGCCCTACGTCACCCATCCGGTCGCGGTCGCAACGCTGGTGCAGCGCTACGGCGGGGACGCCGACCAGATCATCGCCGCGCTGTTGCATGATGTGCTCGAGGATGGGGGAGAACACTGGGCGGAGCCGATCGCGACCGAGTGTGGCGCCGAGGTGTTGGCGCTGGTGCGCTTCTGCACCGATGGCGTGCCGGATGCGGCGGGGCACAAGGCCCCCTGGCGCGAGCGCAAGGAGGCTTATCTGGCGCATCTGGCCCAGGCCACGGGGCCGGGGCTGCTGGTGTCGGCCTGCGACAAGCTCGCCAATCTGCAAGCGATTCACTTGGACCGCGTTGAATGTGGCGCGGTGGTCTGGTCGCGCTTCAGCGCCGGGCTTACGGGCGCGCGCTGGTACTACAAGGAATTGGTCGCGACCTTCGCCGGACGCGTGCCGGCGGCGCTCGACCAGGCGCTGAACCGCGAGTGGCAGGCAGTGGAGGCCCTCGCCGCCGTGGATGGGCCGTGAGGTGCCCGGCATGTTCGCCCTGGTCGACTGCAACAACTTCTATGCCTCCTGCGAGCGACTCTTCCGGCCGAGCCTCGAGGGGCGTCCGGTGGTGGTGCTCTCCAACAACGACGGCTGTGTGGTGGCGCGCAGCAACGAGGCGAAGGCGCTCGGCATCCCGATGGGGGCACCCTACTTCAAGTACGCCGAGGTCCTGCGCCGGGCCGATGCCGCGGTCTTCTCCTCGAACTATGCCCTCTACGGGGATCTGTCGCGGCGGGTGATGCAGGTGCTGGCGGGGTTCGCCCCGCGCATCGAGGTCTATTCGATCGACGAGTGCTTTCTGGATCTGGCCGGGGTCCGGGATCCCACCGCCCTGGGTCTGGAGATCGCCCGGACCGTGCGGCGCTGGACCGGCATCCCGGTGGCGGTCGGGATCGCCCCGACCAAGACGCTCGCCAAGCTCGCCAATCGGCTTGCGAAGAAGGGTCACGGCCCGGCCGGTCCGGTGCTCGATTGGTCGGTGCTGCCGGACCCCGACGCCGTGCTGGCCGCGGTGCCGGTGGAAGACATCTGGGGCATCGCCGGGCGCTCGGGGGCACGCCTGCGCGCGATCGGCATCGCGGATGCCCTGGCGTTGCGTGAGGCGCACCCGCAGCGGTTGCGCGCGTCCTTCGGCGTGGTGGTCGAGCGCATTGCTCGGGAGTTGCGTGGGCAAGCCTGTCTGGCGCTGGAGGAGGTGGCGCCGCCGCGCCGGCAGGTCATGGTCTCGCGCAGCTTCGGTGCCGCGGTGACCGCGCCGGCCGAGCTGCGGGCGGCGGTCACGGCGTTTGCGAGCCGAGCCGGGGAGAAGCTGCGGTCGCAGGGGCTCGCCGCCCCGGCGCTGACGGTGTTCGTGCAGACCAACCCCTTCGATACGGGCCGGGCGTTCTACGCCAACGCCGTGACCCTGGGTTTCCCGGTGCCGACGCAGGACAGCACGGCGCTGGTGCGGGCCGCGACCCACGGGGTCGAGCGGCTGTTTCGCGCAGGGGATGCCTACCGCAAGGCCGGGGTGCTGCTGCCGGATGTGGTCCCGGTCGGGCAGGCACCGGCGGATCTGTTCGCCGAGGTCGGGGAGGAGGAGCGCGCGGGGCGCCGTATGGCGGTGCTGGATGCGGTCAACCGCAAGTACGGGCGCGAGACCCTGCGGTTCGCGGGTCAGCTGTCGGGGTCCGGCTGGCGGCGCCGTTCGGAGCGCGGCTCCGGGGTCTCGACGACGCGCTGGTCGGGGTTGGCAACGGTGCGCGCGGGGTGAGCCGGACGCGGTGTTCGAAACGGATCACGGGATAGTCGAGGGGGATCATGCGCGTCATGTACCTGGCAGGACCTCTGTTCACCGAAGCCGAACGCGACTGGCACCGCAAGACCAAACGCCTCCTGCTCGAGCAGGCGATCGTCAATGCCATGGTCGAGATGGCGTGCGACGCCATCGTGAACACGCAAACGGCGCTTTCAGGAGCGGTGTTCGGGGCCGAGCGTGTTCTCGATATCGGCGGAGACGTGGGCGAATCAGCCGCTATTGGGCGCGCATGATCGCGGTTCTGCGGCTAAACTCACCGATTACACTCTCACAGCCCGGAGATCGCGATGGACGATGTGTTGCAACCGATTCGTAGACAGCTGCGTCCCACCTGGCACCCCGACTTGGAGCCGCTCGACCCGAGCGAGGAGCTCACCGTCGAGCTGCCGCTGCTCGGCTTGGTCAGCGCCGGTCAGCCGGTCCTCGCGGTCGAGGAGCGCGAGACCCTGACGGTCCCTGCCCGTCTGGTGAAGCGGCATGCGGCCGAGCGTAGCTTTGCGCTCTATGTGCGCGGCGACTCCATGACCGACGACGGGATCGACACGGGCGATCTGGTGGTTGTGGAGCAACGCCCGACGGCGGAGAACGGCGAGACGGTGGTGGCCCGGATCGATGGCTACGGTGTCACGCTCAAGCGCTTCTATCGGGAGCTCGACGGGATTCGGCTGCAGCCGGCGAACGAGGCCATGGACCCGTTGGTGTTCGTCGAGGGAGAGGTGGAGATCCTCGGGGTGGTGTCGGGGGTGGTGCGGGCCGGGTGAGCGTGGTCGTCGCGGGATGTTCGAATCAGGGACCGGTTCTAAAAGGGGCCTCGTTCACAACATCGGCCGATAAGGTGAACGAGCGCATTCCGGAAAGGGGGCGAGCGAAGCGAGAAGTCCACCGAACCGCGCGCCGGCGCCGCTGGACTGCGCTGCGCGTGTCCAGCTTACCGCTCCGATCGGCAACCTGGACTGGCTTCTATCCAAGGCTGCGGCGTCTGACCGAAAGACCGCGGACGATCTTGCGGAAAGGTGCCGACACTGCGATCATTGACTCGGCGGAGACAAACCGTGACCACGACGCGCACCGAGGGTTTATGGAATGGGCATCCCTTCGCCGGCAACGGAAAATGGCGCCGCGCTCGAGCCCGCAGAGCCGTCGTCGCCACCGGCACCGCCGATCCCGACCGACGCGACCGCGGAACCGAATGACAAGGGGCAACCGCCCGCCCCGCCGCGCTTCCCCGTCGTCGGCATCGGTGCCTCCGCCGGCGGCTTGGCCGCGTTCGAGGCCTTCTTCTCGGCCATTCCGCACGATATCCAGACCGGCATGGCCTTCGTGCTGGTGCAGCATCTCGCGCCGGATCACAAGAGCATCCTGACCGAGCTGGTCAAGCGCTACACCCGCATGCAGGTCCAGGAGGTCGCGGACGGCATGCGGGTCGAGCCGGACTGTGCCTACATCATCCCGCCCAGCCACGACATGGCACTGTTCAACGGTGCGCTGCGCTTGCTCGAGCCCACGGCGCCGCGCGGCTTGCGCCTGCCGATCGACTTCTTCTTCCGGTCCCTGGCCCAAGACCAACACGAGCGAGCCATCTGTGTCGTGCTCTCGGGTACCGGCAGCGACGGCACCCTGGGGGCGCGCGCGATCAAAGGCGAAGGCGGCCTGGTCATTGCCCAGTCGCCCAAGACGGCGGCCTACGACGGCATGCCGCGCAGCCTCATCGCCAGCGGTCATGCCGATTACGTGCTGCCCCCGGCGGAGATGCCGGCGCACCTCATCGCCTATGCCGCACAGGCCTTCGGCAAAGCCACCCGGCCGATCGCCCCGGCGGCGGCGTCCGAGGATGCCCTGACCAAGATCTGCATCCTGCTGCGCGACCAGACCCGCCATGATTTCTCCCAGTACAAGGAGACCACACTGCGGCGTCGGATCGAGCGGCGCATGGCGCTGCATCGCATCGATCGCCAGGGCGACTATGTCGGCTTCCTGCGGCAGGACCCGGCGGAGATCGAGGCACTGTTCGGCGATCTGCTGATCGGCGTCACCAACTTCTTCCGCGATCCCGTGGCCTTCGCGGCCCTCGAGGAGGAGGTCATTCCGCGGCTGTTTTCCGGCAAGCCTGCAGGCGCGACCGTGCGGGTCTGGGTCTGCGGCTGCTCGACCGGCGAGGAGGCCTACTCCATCGCCATCCTGCTGCGCGAGCACATGGAAACCCTCAAACAGGCCTACAAGGTGCAGGTCTTCGCGACCGACATCGATCCGCGCGCCATCGCGCAGGCCCGCACCGGGCTCTATCCGACCAGCATCTCGTCCGACGTCTCCGCAGCGCGGCTGGCGCGCTTCTTCTCGGAGGACCCGCAAGGGGGCTACCGTGTTCAGAAGGTGGTGCGGGATCTGCTGGTGTTCTCCGAGCAGGACCTGGTGCAGGACCCGCCCTTCTCGCGGATGGATCTCATCAGTTGTCGCAACCTGCTGATCTATCTCAACGGCGATCTGCAAGCGCGCATCATCACGCTCTTTCACTATGCCCTGAATCCGGACGGCGTGCTCTTTCTGGGCACCTCCGAGACCGTCGGCGACATTCCTGCCCTGTTCGCGCCGCTCAACCGCAAATACAAGCTCTACAGCCGTCTGGAGCGACCGCGCGGCGCCTTCGCCCCTCCATCCGTGATGCGCGAGCCCCCGCCGGTGTCGACCGGCGACCCGCATCCCCTGCTGCCCGCCACGGCGGGTCGGGGCACGGGCAAGCTCGATCTGCGCGTGCTGACCGAGCAGGCCCTGCTGCGTCACTGCGCCCCCGCGGGCATCCTCGTCAACGGCCGCGGCGAGATCCTCCACATCGTCGGTCGCACCGGGCAGTACCTGGAGCCCGCCTCCGGCGATGCCACCATGAACATTGTCGCGATGGCGCGCGAGGGCTTGCGACGCGATCTGACGACCGCGCTGCACCGCGCGGTGACGCACCGCGAGCCGGTCCGTCGCGCCGGGCTGCGGGTGAAGACCAACGGCGACTTCAGCCGCTTCGATCTGACGGTGCGCCCGGAGCAGACGCATCTGGACGGGAGCCTGCTGACGGACTTCTACCTGATCGTCCTCGAGGCCGCTGCGGCGATCACGCCGGAGATGGCCGCGCCGAACACGACCACGCCGGACACGACCGCATCGGGGACGGCGGGAGACGCCCCGAGCACCGACGAGGGGGGCCGGGAGCAGAACCTGCGCATCGCCGAGCTGGAGCTCGAGCTGCGCGCGAAGGAGGAGTACCTGCAATCCACGCGCGAAGAGATGGAGACCTCCAACGAGGAGCTGAAATCCACCAACGAGGAGATGCAGTCGGTCAACGAGGAGATCCAATCCACCAACGAGGAGCTGGAGACCGCCACAGAAGAGCTGCAATCGGTCAACGAGGAGCTGGCCACCGTCAACGCCGAGCTCGAGATCAAGGTCGCCGATCTCTCGCGCGCCAACAACGACATGAACAATCTGTTCGCCGGCACGGGCGTGGCGATCCTGTTCGTCGACCACCAACTGCGGATCACCCGCTTCACGCCGACCGCGACACGGCTGATCAAGCTGATCCAGACCGACATCGGCCGACCGGTCGGCGACATCGTCTCCAACCTGATCGACTACACCGATCTCACCGAAGACGTGCAGGGCGTGCTGGGCGACCTGCTGCCCCGCGAGCACGAGGTTCAGACCCGGCAGGGCACCTGGTACCTGATGCGGATCGGACCCTATCGCACCCTGGAGAACGTTGTCGAGGGCGCCGTCATCACCTTCGTGGACATCTCCGAGCGCAAGCGCAGCGAGGACGCGGTCCGCGCGGCCCGAGCCTTCGCCGAAGCGATCGTGGATGCGGTGCGCGAACCCCTGTTGGTGCTGGATGCGGACCTGCGGGTGGTCTCGGCCAACCGCGCCTTCTATCGCCACTTCCGGCTGAGCGAAGCGGACACCATCAACCGGCCCCTGTTCACGCTGAGCCACCACCGCTGGGACATCCCGGCACTGCGCGATCGCCTGCAGGAGATCCAAGCCCGGGGCGGCAGTTTCGACGACTTTGCGGTGGAGCAGACCTTTCCGGACATCGGCGCGCGCTCGCTGCGGCTCAACGCCCGGTGCATCGAACCCGGCGAGGGTCAGCCCGGCATGCTCCTGCTCGCACTCGAGGACGTCACGGCCGGCGGCGCTCGCACCGCTGCGGACACCCACCTGAACGAACCGCCTCCGACGGGCGGGGACCGGCCATGACCGATCCGCATGATGCCGAAGACGGCAAGGATCCGGGCGCCACGGGCCTCCCGCCGCAGGCGCCCTCCTGCGAGGAGACCTCGGCACGGCTGCGTCGACAGGCCGAAGAGCGCCTGCCGACGCCCGACGCACCGTCACCGCGGGCGCTCGCACCCGAGGAGATCGAACGCCTGATCCACGAGCTGCGCGTGCATCAGATCTCGACAGCTGTCTCGAGCCCCGTCGGATCGACAATCAAGGTCACTGGCGAACCACCATCAGCGACATCACGGCGACCAAAGCGGGCGAGCAGCGGCTGCTCGACGCATGGACGCGGTTGCAACGGGTGGCGGGGATCGCCGATGTCGGCTTCCTGGAGTGGTATCCGCGCACCGGCACCATTGTCCTGCCACCCGCAGCGCACACCCCGACATGCGATGCCCGGGACGCCGCGTCGCCGCAGCACCTGGACGCTTGGCTGGCCCGGCTGCATCCGGAGGATCGCGAGGCTGTCCGCACCGGCTTTACCCAATTCGCCACCGACTGCGCGGCGCCCCCCGAAATCCACTACCGTCAACGCAGCGAAAACGGTGATTACCTCTGGTTCGCGGCCTACCTGGAGCCGATCCGGGATGACCGGGGCCGGCTCGATCGGGTTCTGATCGTTCACCAGGACGTCACCCGACGCAAGGAATCCGAGGAGCGCGCACTGCACTTGGTGCAGCACGACCCCTTGACCGGGTTGCCGGGCCGCAGCCTGCTCGAGCCGATGGCCGCGCAGATGCTTGCCGGCGCCGGGCGGTCGGGTCGACGCCTGGCGGTCTTGTTCGTCGACCTGGACCGGTTCAAGGCCATCAACGACACCTACGGACACGCGGCCGGCGACGAGGTGCTGCGGCAGACCGCGCAACGGCTGTGCGCGTCGTTCCGCGCCGACGACCTGGTGGCCCGGCTCGGCGGCGACGAGTTCGTCATCGTCCTGGCCAACATCCGGGACGAAGACGACGCCGCGACCGCCGCCGGCACGGCCGTCGCTGCCCTCGCGCGCCCTTACCCGGTCGCCGAGCAGGAATTGACCTGTCTGCCCAGCATCGGGATCAGTCTTTATCCGGACGACGCCACCACGGTGGACGCCCTGATCAAGTGTGCGGATCAGGCCATGTATCACGCCAAACACGTCACTCCGGGGCAGTTTCAGTTCGCCGCGGTCGCGCTCGAGCGCCAGACCAGAGCCGTTACGGCACTGAAGGCCAGCCTGCGCGAGGCGGTGTCGCAAAACGGGTTTCGACTCCTCTATCAACCGGCACTCGACCTGCGCAGCGGCGCCGTCATCGGGGTCGAAGCACTGCTGCGGTGGCCGCAAGCCGACGGCAGCGAGATCGCACCCTTGGTGTTCCTGCCGATCGCCGAATCGATCGGACTCATCCACGACCTCGGGGCCTGGGTGCTCCGGGAGGTCTTGCGCCAGCACCGCGCGTGGTTGGCCGAGGGATTGCCGCCGATCGCCGTCACGGTGAACGTCTCGGCGCGTCAGTTCCGCCATCAGTCGTTCCTGCAGCGCATCACGGACGCGTTGCGCGACGGCGGGGTCGCCCCGGCCCTGGTGTCGCTCGCAGTGGGCGAGGCCACGCTGCTGCAGGACACCACCGTATCGCGCCGCCTCTTGGATAAGCTGCATGCGCTCGGGGTGCGGGTGGCGCTGGACGACTTCGGCCTCGGACCCTCCTGCCTCGGCGAGATCGAAGACCTGCCGTTGGACGCTCTGGAGATCAACCGGACCCTGGTGCAGGGCTTGGACGGCGGGGTGCGGGCGCCGGCCATCGTCGAGACCATCGTGCGTCTCGGTCACGCCTTGCAGATCAAGGTCACCGCGATCGGCATCGAGACCGAGGCGGAGCTCGGCGCCGTGCGCGATCTCGGCTGTGATCGGGCACAGGGGTTCTATCTGGGCAAACCCATGACGGGGGACGCGCTCGCGGACTGGTATCGCCGCCGGCCGTCCACTCCCGGAAGCAACCCGTGCCCTCCGCTTGAGTCGCCCTCATGAGAAGAACGTCGTCGTGATCCGCTCGAGGTTCGTGGCCGGAGCAGTCGCGCGCAACCCTGATTGAATTCGATCCTCTCGCCCCGGGTCATGAAAAGCGGCCTGGATCACAACACCGATCCGATCAGCGACCTGGCCGGTCAGCACGCCCTCGCGATGCAGCGCGGCGAGCCTGGCAAGCCCTTCGGCGATACCCGCGGGTGCGTGCGAAGCGCCCGCCTGGATGGCGTCGAGATCGTTGCGGATGGCCACCTCGTCGTGGACGCTCACACGCTGTCTTGGCGCCGGGGTTGATGCGCCGACCGGCAGCGGTCAGGGCGCGGCCCTTGCGCAGGGCATCTTGGCGCAAGGCGGTGTCGGCCGGGTCGTCGGCCAAGGCCGCGAGGGCAGCGTGGTAGGCTTCCTTCGCGGCCGCGTAGGCGCGGTGCTCGGCGTGGGTCTTGAGGATGGCGAGCGCGAAGGCCCCGCCCACGATCAGCCAAACCCAGATGCTGTTGTCCATGGTTCTGCTCCTGCTTCCGGGGGCGAGTCGCGGTCTCGCGAACGACGCATCGACGAGTCCTGCGCGGAATCGTCGTCGTTGTGACGGTTGCGGGCCTGTCGAGTCTGTCCCCAAGCTCGCAAGACGGTCGAGCATAGCTTACACTTGTAGTGCTCGCAAAACCGCATACCCCCACCAGGAAACCCACGGTCATGGATCCGACGCTCGTCCTCGCGCCACTCGTGAATGCCCTCTGGTGGCTGATTCCGCTGGCGCTCCTCGGCGCTCTGCTCAAGTCCTCGCGGGTGAAAGGCAGCGTGGGCGAGCACCTCGTGCGTTGGGCGCTCCGGCTACGCCTGGACCGCGCGACCTATCGTGCCGTCCATGATCTCACCCTCCCGACACCCGACGGGACCACCCAGATCGATCTCGTCCTGCGCACCGTGAAGAAGGGGCCCAGGGCCGGCGATCGGTTCCGGGGATGCTCGACCTATCCGCAGTGCCGGGTGATGCAGCCGCTCGGGTGAGGGGCTGCGCTCTGGTTGGCGTGCCTGCAATCGGCGCGCTCTGCTAGAGTGCCCGGCCGCCGCGCTGTAAAGTCGATCCGTCCCCAATGCCCCGTCGCCCGTCTCCGAAACGCCCTCCACCCCGCCAATCTCCACGGCTCTCGGCTCTCGCCCGTCTCGTTCCGGTCCTTAATGGCAGTCTGATCGGTCTGCGCAACCTCGGCATCGGGCTGGCCCTCATCGGCTCGGTCTCGTTCCTGCCCGAGTCGTTGGTCCAGACCTGGCCCGAGCATGCGCAACGCGCGATCCAGATCACGCGCGATATCCGCACGCTGCTGTTCGATATTGTGCGTGATACGACCGCCGGCGTCGGCTCTTGGCTGTCCGACCTGGGCGGGGTGGACATCCCGGAGCTTGGTCGCGTCGTGGCCGAGCAGGTGCCGGGTTGGTTGTCCGGGGATCTCCGGCCGTTCGACCTGCCCGGTGCATCGAACACCGATCAGTCGGGCATTGTGCTCAGCTTCAGTGCGGCTCGAACGGCGCTCTACGACACCGTCTACAGAGGCCACCGGGTCACCTTCTACTGTGGCTGCCGCTACGACCGCAATGGTCGAACCGATCTCGAGGGATGCGGGCTCGCCACGTTGGACGGCAGCAGCCGGGCGCAACGGGTCGAGGCCGAGCACGTCTTCCCGGCATCTCAGTTCGGCAATTTTCGACGCTGTTGGCGTGAGCCGGCCGCCTTTTCCCAGTGCCGGAGCGACGGCGGCAACATCCTCTCCGGGCGCGCCTGCTGCGAGCGTGTCGACCCGACGTTCGTCACGGCCCACAACGATCTGCACAACCTCGTTCCGGCGGTCGGTGCGATCAACGCGGCACGCTCGAACTTCAATTGGGGCGAGCTGCGCTCCGGGCAGCGTCTGGGGGACTGCGCGATCCGCTTCGATCCGATCCTGCGCCGGGTTCAACCCCCCGACGCGGTGCGTGGCGAGATTGCCCGGACGATGTTCTACATGCGCGATACCTACGGCTTTCGTCTGAGTCGGCAGGACGAGAAGCTCTATGCGGTCTGGAACAACGCCGATCCGCCCGATGATTGGGAGATCGAGCGCAACCGGCGGATCAGGCGTTTGCAGGGCAAGGGAAACCGCTATGTGGAGAACTATCGGACGTTGTGACGGGCTTGATGAATCGGATGGTTCGAGCACTCTGTCACCGACGATCGGGAGCGTGCTCCTCTCAACCAGCCTCCGATTCATGCCCGATGGGCGTCTCGCTCAGAGTGCTCCGGTACGGCTCGGCAAACAACGCCGGCTGTCCGCCGGTGTGCCAGAACAGGATGCGCGCATCGCTCGGGAAGAAGCCTCGACGGATGAGATCCAGCAGGCCGCCGGCGGCGCGTCCGGTGTAGACCGGATCAAGGAGGATGCCTTCGGTGCGGGCGAAGACCCGGATCGCCTCGCGCTCGAGGTCGGTCATCACCCCGTAGCCGGGTCCGCAGTAGCGATCATCGACCTGCACGTCCGCAGCATCGAAGGCGATGCGTGGGCCCAACCTCGCGCTTGCATCGCTCGCCAGGGCGGCGACCTGTGGCTTCAGCGCGGATGCCGGCTCGTCGATGCCGATCCCGAGGAGCGTCCCGCGGTAGCCGAAGACCCGCTGCCCCAGGACCAGTCCGGCCTGGGTGCCGCCGCTGGAGCTGGCAAAGACCATCCAGTCCACCTCGACCCCCTGCGCGATCACCTCCTGCATCGCAAAGGCATAGCCCAGCGCTCCGGTCGGGTTGCTGCCGCCGTAGGGAACCATGTACGGGGCTTGGCCCTGCGCCGCGGCGCTCGCAACGGTCTCCTCGAGGAGACGATCGCGGTCGCGGCGATCGGGTGCCGCGACGATCCGCGCACCCAGAAGGTGATCGAGCAGCAGATTGCCGGACGCTTCGGCGGGACGCTCGCCGGTCAACACCAGGATGCAGTCCATCCCGCAGCGGGCCGCCGCCGCGGCGGTCTGGCGACAGTGGTTGGACTGCCAGGCGCCCGCCGTGACGAGGGTCCGGGCACCGCGGGCCTGCGCTTCGGCCACCAGGAACTCCAGCTTGCGGGTCTTGTTGCCGCCCAGCGCGAGGCCGGTCTGATCGTCGCGCTTGATGAAGAGCCGAGGACCGCCGAGTAAGGCCGAGAGCCGGGGCAGCGGCTCGACGGGCGTGGGCAGGTGGGCCAGGCTCAGGCGGGGAATGGTTGGGGCTGTCATCGGTGAGTTCTTTCCGCAGTCGGCCCAACGTGCCGTGCCAAGTGTGCCCACTGACCATCGTCGTGATCTGTTTTTGAGAATACGTCTTGCAGCAGGTCAAAAACGGTCGCTATGGCTCGGCAAGCGAGGTGATCCGCGCAAGCCTGCGCCTGCTCGAGGAACGGGAACAGCAACTCGAAGCGCTTCGCCAGGCTCTGATCGAAGGCGAAGACAGCGGCGAGGATGCACTGCTCGACATGGGCGCGACGCCTTGCCATTTGGGGATAACGTTCTCCGGGGACATGCGTCGGTCATCCTTGAATCTTCGCTCGACCGGTTGGTCGATCCGCTGGACAGGCGTTGCCCCATGATGACTGAGGGTGCAGAACTTGGCATAGTGGGGATGGATGCCCCACGCGAAACCCACGAAAGGACGTCCTCAGGGACGATTCGCCGACCGTTCGTCTGATCGTAAAGCCGGTTTCACAATGTCGCGAGGGTGGACTGGAAGGTGGGCTGAGAGAAGATTTTACAAGAAACTTCTTTTAAAAACAGTACGTTAAAATTATAGTGGCGGAGAGAGAGGGATTCGAACCCTCGATAGGGGATTAGCCTATACTCCCTTAGCAGGGGAGCGCCTTCAGCCACTCGGCCATCTCTCCGACGAACGCGTAGTTTATCCTGCCTACGCGCCCTTGGCTATAACTCAGTCGAGGCGAGTTCCCGGCGGAACTGCTCCGGCGATCGGACCACCTTCGGCTTGTTCCCGTTTAATGCGCTCGTAGATCTCCTCACGATGCACGGCGACGTCTCGAGGTGCATTGACCCCGATCCGTACCTGGTTTCCTTTGACGCCGAGGACGGTCACTGTGACCTCGTCGCCGATCATGAGGGTTTCGCCAACCCGGCGGGTTAGAATCAACATCGCTTAATCTCCCTTACGTTCCCTTTTCCGATTGATTGATATTACCCGAACCGTCAACCAGACGCATCGCGGGTCGGTTGTCTCGAAGGCACAGCCAGCCGCAGAACGGGTGTGAGAAACCAAGTCTCATTGCAGGATTTTAGCACCAGTCTGCAAGAACCAAAAAGTTTCATGCATTCCGCAAGGAACGTTGTCATCGAAAACGCAATTCCAAGAGACCCCCGCGGATTCGAGCCGACCGACGGTCGACTCAAGCTTAGCACTGTCAATCCGATACGTGTGCGCCAAGCCCAAACGCTTCATGGAGGGACCGGACCCCGAGCTCGAGATACTTCTCGTCGACGACAACCGAGATCTTGATCTCGGATGTCGAGATCATGCGGATATTGATCCCTTCTTTAGCCAGTGTCGAGAACATGAGACTCGCAATCCCCGCATGGCTGCGCATCCCGACCCCGACCAGCGAGATCTTCACGATCCGACTGTCGCCGAGCACTTGGCGTGCACCCAACTCCTTCGCCGTGCGGTCCAGAATCTCCAGCGCGCGGGGAAAATCGTTGCGGTGCACAGTGAAGGTGAAGTCGGTCGTCGCCTCTTGGGCGGCGACGTTCTGGATGATCATGTCGACTTCGATGTTGGCCTCGGCGATCGGCCCGAGGATCCGGTAGGCCACACCGGGCTGGTCAGGCACGCCGAGCACGGTCAGCTTGGCCTCGTCGCGACTGAAGGCGATTCCGGAGATCTTGGCGTCTTCCACGATGTCTTCCTCGAACGTAATGAGCGTACCCTCGCCTTCTTGGAAGCTCGAGAGCACGCGCAGGGGCACCCTGTATTTACCGGCAAACTCGACCGAACGGATCTGCAGCACCTTGGAGCCGAGACTCGCCATCTCGAGCATCTCCTCGAAGGTGATGCGATCGAGCTTGCGCGCTTTGGGCTCGACGCGCGGGTCGGTGGTGTAGACGCCGTCAACATCGGTGTAGATCTGGCATTCGTCGGCCTTCAGGGCCGCCGCGATCGCGACGGCCGAGGTATCGGAGCCGCCGCGCCCGAGCGTGGTGATGTTGCCTTCGGCATCGACGCCTTGGAAACCGGCGATGACCACGACCCGACCCGCGTCGAGATCGGCACCGACACGGGCGCCGTCGATGTCGTGGATGCGCGCCTTGTTGTGCACGCTGTCGGTGAGGATGTGCACCTGAGCACCCGTGTAGGAGCGGGCGGCACAGCCCATGGCGTCGAGCGCCATGCTCAGCAGGGCGATGGTCACCTGCTCGCCGGTCGACAGGAGCACGTCGAGCTCACGCGGGAGCGGGCGCTCCTGGATCTGCTTGGCGAGCCCGACCAATCGATCGGTCTCTCCGGACATGGCCGAGACCACGACCACCACTTGATGCCCCTCGTCGCGCCAGCGTTTGACGCGCTCGGCCACCGCCTTGATCCGCTCGGCATTGGCCACGGATGTGCCGCCGTACTTCTGAACGATCAACCCCATCGAATTCTCCCGGCACGCACGTCTCGATCTCTCCCGATGTGTTCCGTCCGATGAACCGCAAAGGCGCAAAGGACACAAAGAAAACGGTTGTTTCAATAGTCCCGATGGTTCGCCGCGCGCATCCCCGCAGCCCCGGGCAAGTCCGGATAGGCCGGGTTGACGGCAGCGTCACCGGACATGCAGCCTAGACCCGCTGCCGCACCCATCCGTCCACCAGCGCCAAGGCAGCGGGGAGACCCGCAGGATCGTTGCCGCCGGCCTGAGCCATATCCGGACGTCCGCCGCCCTTGCCGCCGACCTTCTCGGCGACCTCGCGGATCAGATCGCCGGCCTTCAGGCGGTCGGTGAGATCCTTGGTCACCCCGGCGATCAAGCTGACCTTGCCGTCGCCCTCGGTTGCGAGAACGACGACGGCCGAGCCGAGCTTGTCTTTGAGCTGATCGAGCGTGACGCGCAGGGCCTTGGAATCGGCCCCTTCCAGGCGCGCAGCGAGTACCTTGATGCCATCGATCAGCACCGCCTGCGACGCCAGATCCTGACCGGCGGAGCTGGCGAGCTTGGCCTTGAGCTGCTCGAGCTCCTTTTCGAGCCGACGACTGCGTTCGAGCAGCGCAACGACCCGCTGATCGATGTCCTCGCGTCCGCCCTTGAGCAGTCCGGCAAGGCGGATGAGCCGATCCTCGTCGGCCTCGATCCAGTCGAGCGCGGTCGCACCGGTCACGGCTTCGATCCGTCGCACCCCGGAGGCGATGCCGCTCTCGCCGATGATCTTGACCAGACCGATATCGCCGACGGCCTTCACATGGGTGCCGCCGCACAGCTCGGTGGAGAAGTCTCCCATGCGCAGCACGCGCACCTGCTCGGAATATTTCTCGCCGAAGAGCGCCGTGGCCCCGGACGCCTTGGCATCGTCGAGGTTCATGATCCGGGTCTCGACGAAATGATTCTCGCGGACCTCGCGGTTGACCATCCGTTCGATCTCCAGCAGCTGCTCGCGCGAGACCCCCTCGTAGTGCGAGAAGTCGAAGCGCAGTCGCTCCGGACCGACGAGCGAGCCCTTCTGCTGCACATGCTCGCCCAGGACGTGACGTAAGGCCGCATGCAGCAAATGGGTGGCCGAGTGGTTCAACGCCGTTGCGCGCCGCCGCTCGCCGTCGACGCGTGCGTCGACCCGATCGCCGACGCTCAGGACACCCTCGTCGACGCGGCCGAGATGACACACAGCGCCCTCGCCTTTCTTCTGCGCATCCAGCACCTCGAAGCGGCCGCCCTCGCCGACGAGCCAGCCGCGATCGCCGAGCTGGCCGCCGGACTCCCCATAGAAGGGCGTGAGATCCAGGACGACCAGACCTTCCTCGCCTGCGGCGAGCTGATCGCGGGAGCCATCGGCGGAGTAGATGGCGACGACCGTCGCCTCCTCTTGCAGGCGCTCGTAGCCGCAAAACTCGGTCTCGCCCTGCACATCGATCTCGAGAGCGGCCGCGCCGCCGAACTGGCTGGCGGCGCGTGCGCGCTCGCGCTGCTGCGCCATCGCCTGCTCGAAGCCGTTCATATCCAGAGACAGCCCACGCTCGCGGGCGATATCGGCGGTCAGGTCGGTCGGGAAGCCGAAGGTGTCGTAGAGCTTGAAGACGGTCTCGCCGGAGATCCGCGCATCGCTCATGCCCGCGATGGCCTCGTCGAGCAGGCGCATGCCGTGCTCGAGGGTCTCGGCGAAGCGCTCTTCCTCGAGCATGATGATGCGCTCGACATGCTCGCGAGCGGCGACCAGCTCCGGGTAGGCCGCTCCCATCTCGGCGACGAGCGGCGACACCAGTCGATGGAAAAAGGGCGTGGTGCAACCGAGCTGGTAGCCGTGCCGAATGGCCCGACGCATGATGCGACGCAGGACATAGCCCCTGCCCTCGTTGCCGGGCGTCACCCCGTCGGTGATCAGGAAGGCCGCGGAGCGGATATGGTCGGCGATGACGCGCAGCGACTTGTTCTCGCGATCGGCGCAACCGGTGAAGCGTGCCGCCGCGTCGATGAGACGCACGAACAGATCGATCTCGTAGTTGCTGTGCACGCCCTGCATGACCGCGGCGAGGCGCTCGAGCCCCATCCCGGTATCCACGGACGGGCGCGGCAGCGGGGTCAGATTGCCCTCGGCGTCGCGGTTGTACTGCATGAAGACCAGGTTCCAGATCTCCACGTAGCGGTCGCCGTCCTCGTCCGGCGAGCCGGGCGGCCCCCCGGGGATCTCGGGGCCGTGATCGTAGAAGATCTCCGAGCAGGGGCCGCAGGGTCCGGTCTCGCCCATGGACCAGAAGTTGTCCTTCGCCCCGCAACGCGAGAAGCGCGAGGCGTCGGCGCCGATCTCCTTCAGCCAGATGTCGGCGGCCTCGTCGTCTTCGGTGTAGACCGTGATCCAGAGCCGCTCGGGCGGCAGGGCCAGAACCCGGGTCAGATAGTCCCAGGCGAACTCGATCGCCTCGCGCTTGAAATAGTCGCCGAAGCTGAAGTTGCCGAGCATCTCGAAGAAGGTGTGATGCCGCGCGGTGTAGCCGACGTTCTCCAGATCGTTGTGCTTGCCGCCGGCACGCACGCACCGCTGCGAGCTGACCGCGCGGTTGTAGGCGCGCCGCTCGCGCCCGAGAAAGACCTCCTTGAACTGCACCATCCCGGCATTGGTGAAGAGCAGGGTCGGGTCATTGCCCGGCACCAAGGGGCTGGACGGCACGCGTTCGTGATCGCGTTGCGCGAAATAGTCGAGAAAACTCGCTCGAAGCTCTGCACTCGTAGTCATGGATATGCTCAGTTGGACTGCGGACGCCGGTCGGTCAATCGGGCCAGCGCAGGAAGCGGCGGATCATCTCGGGTGGAAATCCACGTTGCTCGAGGAAACGACCGCGCCGAGCGTACTCGGGGCGGTCGGCCGGCGGCGCGCTGCCGAATCGGCGATCGTAGATCTCTGCCATATAGGCGGCCCAATCATCCCGCATGGCATCGAGATGAGGGTCGACGAGGGTATCGGGAAGGCCCTTTTCATACAACTCGGAGCGGATTCGCAGTGGACCGAAGCCTTTGGCGGCCCGCTCGGCGACATACTGCTCGACCATGCGCTCTTCATCGAGCGCCCCGTCGGCGACCAGTCGGTCAAGCGCCTGCGCAATCCCGGCGTCATCGAAGCCGCGCGCACGCAGCTTACGTGTCAGCTCCAGGCGCGAATGCTCGCGGACGGCAAGCAGCCGACGGGCTCGGTCGGCAATCTCTGTCGCGGGGTCGGGTTCGTCCATTGCTCGAGGAGGGGCTTCGGCCTAAATCTCCGCGTAAATCTCCGCCTAAAGCTCTTCAGGGGCCTCGGCGGCGATCGGTGCGACTCCTCCGCCGCCGGGCAGCGGATCGCCGATCTTGGGCAGCAGCTTGTCGCGAATCTTCGCCTCGATCGCCTTGGCGATCTCGGGGTTCTCGCACAGGAAGACCCGCGCGTTGTCCTTGCCCTGGCCGATGCGATTGCCCTCGTAGCTGTACCAGGCGCCGGACTTCTCGACGAAGCCCTCGTTCACGCCCAGGCTGATGATCTCGCCTTCGCGCGAGATGCCTTGGCCGTAGAGGATGTCGAACTCGGCCTGTCTGAAGGGCGGCGCGACCTTGTTCTTGACGACCTTGACCTTGGTCTCGTTGCCGATGACCTCGTCGCCCTTCTTGATGCTGCCGATGCGGCGGATATCCAGCCGCACCGAGGCGTAGAACTTGAGCGCGTTGCCGCCGGTTGTGGTTTCCGGGGAGCCAAACATGACGCCGATCTTCATTCGGATCTGATTGATGAAGATGACCAGACAGTTGGAGCGCTTGATGTTGCCGGTGAGCTTGCGCAGCGCCTGGGACATCAGACGCGCCTGCAGGCCGACGTGCGAGTCGCCCATCTCGCCTTCGATCTCGGCCTTCGGGGTCAGGGCTGCGACCGAGTCGACGACCACGACATCGACCGCGCCGGAGCGCACCAGCATGTCGGTGATCTCGAGCGCCTGCTCGCCGGTATCGGGCTGGGAGACCAGCAGGTCGTTCATATTCACGCCGAGCTTCTCGGCATAGCCCGGATCCAGGGCATGCTCGGCATCGACGAAGGCCGCCGTTCCGCCGGCCTTTTGCGCCTCGGCGATGATGTGCAGGGTCAGTGTGGTCTTGCCGGAGGATTCGGGGCCGTAGATCTCGACCACGCGGCCCTTGGGCACACCGCCGATGCCGAGCGCGAGATCCAGACCGAGCGAGCCGGTCGAGATGGCCTCGATCTCCCGAATGACACCGGTGTCGCCCATGCGCATCACCGAGCCCTTGCCGAACTGTTTTTCGATCTGGGTCAGCGCGGCAGCCAGTGCCTTCTTGCGGTTGTCGTCCATTGGGTCTCCGTTGAACCTGATCGGCTTGATGTTCGTAAGGGGGCGTGTTCGGCGATGTCCGGATCCGACGCGATCGGCGCGCGCCGGAGCATCCGCCAAGACACTCGTCGCCCCACACGGCACGGCGTGGATTATCGCATAGCGAATCGGAAAACGGCACAAGGCATACCACCGGGCCGGGTGCGCAAGCGATTCAAATCACGCACGTCGCACGCTCGAGAAGCGGCGAAGTACGTCCGGCACGCCGCTTAAACCGCGCCCAGTGCGGTATGCGATGTTTTTGGATGGGATCGGCCCCGGCGGATTTCAGAGCCGCTGGAGCCGGCGCGGTTTAAAGTATTAAAAAATATAAAATTTATAAACCGCGCCCCCCGCTAAGGGTCGTGGATTCACTAAACTTCGAGCTCACTCGAAAGTGAGCATCTCGCTCTGGAAGCGGTTTAGATCAACGCCCAGCGACGACGCACCCGATAGCGGGGCCCCGGACCGCCGTATCCGGCGGCCAGCACGAGCTCGCGGACCGACCAACGAATCGGCGTCGGCCAAGCGGACACCGGCGTCGCCGCGGCCTTGCGCGCGAATGTGATGTGCGGTCGATACGGACGCGGATCGGCCGGCAGACCGCAGGTCGAGAGCTGCGCCTGAAGTTCCGACACGAGCGCGGTCAAGGGCTCGGGCGGCGACGCGGGCGCGCACCAGAGCACGCGCGCACGGGCGAAATGTCCGACCCGATCGATCTCGAGATCGAATCCAGGGGTGCGGATCCGATCCGCAGAGCGCTCCGCACAACCGAGCACCTCGGGTGCGAGCGGACCGAGGAAGGCAAGCGTCAGATGAAGGTCGCTCGGGTGGGTTGCCCGTGCGCCGACGGGCAGGAGCGCGGTGACCCGGGCAGCCAAGGCATCGCGGACCGCGTCATCGGGCCAAAGCGCGAAGAACCAGCGCTCAGCCAAGGTCGCAGAGCCGCTCGACCAGACCGTCGATCGCCGCCTGCACCGAGCAACGCCGCACGGCATCGCGATCGCCGTCGAAGTGGAAACGGCGGGTCTCGACCCGCCCCGCGGGCCATGCCCAGGCCAGACAGACGGTCCCGACCGGCTTCTCGGGGCTGCCGCCGCCGGGTCCGGCCACGCCGCTGATGGCAACGGCGACTTGGGCTTGGCTGCGACTCAAGGCGCCTAAGGCCATCTCCGCAACCACCGCCTCGCTCACGGCGCCCTGATCGGCAAGCGTCTCGGCCCGCACGCCGAGCATCTCCTGCTTGGCCGCGTTGCTGTAGGTGACGAAACCGCGATCGAGCCAGGCGCTGCTCCCGGCGAGATCCGTGACGACCTTCGCCAGCCAGCCGCCGGTGCAGGACTCCGCAACCGCAAGCCGCAGGCCCGAGCGCAGCATCAGCTCGGCAAGCGGGACGGCGCTCGGTTCTTGCGCGCAGGGGGATTGCGGATCATTCATGACGGAATCAAACCGCAAAGGCGTCGAGGACGCAAATCGGCTTCTCGGGTGGAAAATCCAACGGATTCGCTCCAGAATGCCGACCCATCAAAGCCAGACCCGCCGATCGCGGCGGCCGACCCCGGAGCCGATGGATGACCGACCTTCAAATCTACTGCGAGCACAAGCCCTCCCCCGCCAAGCTGGATGTCCTCGGCGTCGAGGACTGGGCAGTCTGGAAAAAGGAACCCTCGACCTTTCCCTGGCGTTACGATCGTGCCGAGACCTGCTATGTGGTGCGCGGGCGTTTTCATGTCACCCCGGCCGGCGGCGAGACCCACACCTTCAGCCGCGGCGAC
This sequence comes from Thiocapsa sp., assembly GCF_018399035.1. GTDB lineage: Bacteria > Pseudomonadota > Gammaproteobacteria > Chromatiales > Chromatiaceae > Thiocapsa. The sequence goes on along the minus strand of NZ_CP073760.1, from coordinate 895,888 downwards.
CTCATCACCTTCCCCGCCGGCATGGAATGTACCTGGGAGGTGGTCGAGCCGGTCGAGAAGCATTACCGATTCGACTAAACCGCTAAATACAAAAACCCAACCGGAGAGACACGACAATGCGAAAGATCCTGCTGTCCCTGCTGATCGCCCTGCTGCCCTTGACCTTCCTCGCGACCCAGACGCATGCCCAAAGCATGACGATCGCCGATACCGTGCTCAAGATGCCGCTGGCCGAAGACGTCTCGATGGACGAGGCCGTCGAGTCGATGATGCTGCGGGCCAACGCGCTGAACTTCAAAATGGTCGCTCACCTGCCCCTTTATAAGGAGCTGGAGTCGATGGGTGTGGAGGCTAAGCGGATCGAGATCTTCCAGTTTTGCGATGCCCGGATCGCCAATGAGATGATCAAGGAGAACATCGACTTCTCCGCGTATCTGCCCTGCCGAATCACCCTGATCGAGGATCAGGAAGGACAGGCATGGCTGACGACGCTCGACCTGAACAAGGTCATCGAGATGGCCGATCTACCGCCGAATCTGATGGAGCATGCCGTGAAGGTGCGCGACACCATCGAGGAGATCATGACCGCGGGCGCCACCGGCGACCTCTAAACCGCGCCCGGTGCGTCGTCATTGCTCGTACCGACTTCAACCATCGCGGCACGTGGCGCAGAGCGCCACGGGGCATGCGTGACACCGCAGAGCGGGTGTCACGAGCGATTGAAGGTTTGGGTGGCAACGGTCTTACTGAGCGAGCCCCGGCACCTGTTCGATCGACTCCTTGTCGAATGACCGCTCGAGCACGGCCGACATCGAGCCCCTAGGCCCCTCCGCCGTGGCCACTCACGCAGGCGTGCAACGGCTGAGTCTCCTCGAACAGACGCGCCTGCTCGGCGGTCGCTTCCTGCTGATGACGGCTCTTCCAGTCCGCATAGGGCATGCCGTAGATCGCCTCCCGCGCCTGGTCGTATGACAGCTCGACACCGCTCTCGGCCGCGGCGTTCATGTACCACTTGGCTAGACAGTTTCGGCAAAAGCCGGCCAGGTTCATGAGGTCGATGTTCTGCACGTCGGTACGGCGTTGCAGGTGCTCGACCAGACCGCGGAACGCGGCGGCCTCGATCTGGGTCTTGGTGTTGTCGTCCACGTCATCTCTCCTTCGAAAGGCATGTTGAGCCGATGGATTGAAGTCGCACCGGGAGGCGCGGATACTCGGGAGCGGATGATATCGGGGTGACGCGGAGGTTTTGCGCGTTCGGCCCACGCAAACGCCGTGCCTACGACACAACCCGACCCGCCGGCCAGAACGGAGACATCACGCCCATGGACTACCTGAGCCTGTCCCGCGCCGCACGCCTTGCCGGCGTCACCCGCGCCGAGCTGCAGCGGCGCATCAGACGCGGCGAGATCGACACCTTCGAGGGCTCGGTCGCCGTCAGCGATCTTCTGCGTGCCTTTCCGGCGGTCAGTCTTACGGACGACGCGGCGCTCGAGCGGGTCGAGCGCATCAAGAGCGATGCGCTCCCCAAGACCGAGGGGCATGATGCCGCATTGCCCGAGCCGCAGGTCCTGGTCGCACGGCTGCGGGCGATGAGCAAGACGCTCGTCGAGCGGATGTCGGCCCTGAGCGCCGCGGAGGACCTTTTGGATCAGGTCGGCGAGCGCATGGAGGCGCTCGCCGATTCAGGTCCCGAGAGCATCCGCGGACAGGCGTGCGAGACGCGCGACTGGTTCCACGGCGCCCGCGCGTCCCTGACCACCCGTGCGGTGACGGACGAGCGCGCACAGCTCTTCGCCAAAGACACCTTTCTTCGCATCATGGCAGCCAACGTCAAACTCATCCCGAGTGGTCACGACTATTTCGTCGAGGGCAACGAGTCGATTCTCGACGCCTCCGTGCGCGCCGGACTCAACCTCGACTATGGTTGCTCCAGCGGCAACTGCGGCGCCTGCAAGGCGCGCCTGATCAGCGGCGAGACGCGGCGGATCCGCGAGCACGACTATGTGTTGAGCGAGCGCGAGAAGGCGATGGGCTATCTCTTGACCTGCTCGCATACGGCCGTCACCGACGTCGTCATCGAGGCGGCCGAGGCGCTCACGGTGACCGATCTACCGCATCAGGAGATTCGAGCCGGTCTGCGCAAGCTCGAGCACATCTCCGAGGATCTCGTCTCGCTGAACGTCCAGACCCCGCGGACCCAGACGCTGCGGTTCATGTCGGGCCAGCGCGTGCGACTCACGCTCGAAGAGGGTGCGAGTCGCGAGCTGTCGATCGCAAGCTGTCCCTGCAACGCCCGAAACCTCTGGTTCCATATCCGACGCGGCACCGATGCCTTTTCGGACGCCGTCTTCAAACCCCTGCGCCCCGGCCATCCGATCACGGTCGAGGGGCCATACGGACGCTTCGTCCTGACGGAGGACGCGCCGGAACCGGCGGTCTTCATCGCCTTCGGCGACGGTATCGCACCCGTGAAAAGCCTGATCGAGCACGCCGTTTCGATCGACGTGATCGAATCCTTCCATCTCTACTGGGACACGCAGTATCCGGAGGGGCACTATCAGGGACGTTGGGGCCGCGCGCTCACGGATGCGTTGGACAACTTCCAACTGACCCCGCTGATGAGCGGCCGCGCGGAGGATGTCTTCGCGGTCATCCGCGCCGATCACCCGGATCTGCGCGGACTGCGTTTCTATCTGGCCGGGCCGCAAGCGCCTATCGAAAGGCTGGCGGAGCTGCTCCGCGACGAAGCAATCGCCGATGGGTGGATCGCTTGCGAGATCACCGAGACTTAAACCTCGAGCAGCCCCGCCATGGTCCGATAAAACCCGTCGAGCCAAGGCTCGGGTTGGTCGAACTGCCACAGCAGAGGCCGTGATCCGGTGGTCTCGCGCGAGCTCGTGTAGATCATCTTGCCATCCCGGGTTTCACACACCTCGAAGGAGCACAGACCGCCGGGGACGTGCAACATGAGACCGCAGGGGTGCGCTTCTCCGCCGAGCACAGCAGCCACCAATCCGTGGACACGGTCGGGTCGCCGGTCGTAGTCCCGCGGCCAGATGCGTTTGAGCACGTCGATCTTGACGAAGTTGTCCTGAACGTCGGCGAACGCCCTCAGCAAGGGGAGCGCCGCCTCGTGTCGACGCAGCGCCTTCTCCAGCGACGTCTCCTTGACCTCCTCGTGCGAGGTTCGGACACGCTCTGCCTGAGCCTTGATCTTGTTTAAGGTATCGTTCACGGCGTTCATCCCTTCGTGACCAAAACGCGTGCCCTCGACGGACTCGCGAGCATCCGCAACCCGCGAGTGATCGGCCTCGGATCATTCCATTCAAAGCAGCTCCGTCAACCGCCCTGCTCGGCCTCCTCCCTGAGATCGTCCAACAGGGTCTCCGGCGCGATGACCACACCCGACCCATCCGGCGCCGGAAACACCGCGACCATCCGGCCATCCTTCGCCATGCCGGGCAACCAACGGGTCATGAAGACGTCAAGCCCCAGTGGCTCGGCCCGACAATCGGCCCAATCATGCGTCGCCAGCGCCGCGGCACATGCCGCCTCGGGCCAGAAGGGAAAGCAATCCCGCCCTTCATCGTCGGAGAATGCAATAAAACCATCATCTCCCTTCAAGGTCCAGACCTGGCCCTGTTGCGTGACCCGTGCAAGAAACGCGATATAGCGCTCTTCGCCCGGCAGGTCGAAACTGCCCGAGAGATCCTCTGCGTTCGGTAATGCGTTCATTGCACACTCGTTTCCAAAAAAATTGATTGCGGTCAGCCGAAATCCTGCTCGAGGATCGCATTGACCCGTCGGCAGATTTCGCGCCCGTAGTCGGTCCAAAGGCCCTGTCCCCAGTAGCGATAGCAGCTGGTTTGGGAGGCCATCAGGTGAAAGAGCGCGTTGCGATAGCGCGGGTCGTTGGTGGCGATGCCGGGGATCAGGACCTTTTGGTTGAAGTGGGCACTCGCCTCTTCCATCGGGCCCAGCACGTCGTCGTAGCCCTTCACCCAGGAGAGGTCCGACGTCCAACTGCCGCCTTCCATGTGGAATCGGCCGTCTTCCTGCTTGAGCTCGGCGATTGCCTTTTCCAGCTTCTCCGGTCCGTCGCCCGGTTGGATGCGTGCCCAGATGCGATCGTGGAACAGGGGTTGAACCTCGGGGAGATCGGACTCCTTGATCCCGAGCGCGAAGAGATGCTCCAGGTATTCGCTCCCGTTCATCATCGGCGTGTCGGTGTGGCTCGAGGCCCCGACCACCTCCATGAACTTGCCCGGGAACTCGTTCATCATGACGCCCCCGTTCTCGCCGTCTGCAATCTGGGTGACCAGCGGCGGGATCGACTTGCCGGCGAGCGCGACGCGCTGCAGCCCTTGCGCCTCGTACCAGGGCTGCATCTGGGCGACCAGCTTGGTGTCCGACCCTTGCGTCTTGACGATGGCGATGATGCTCGCGGTCTCGCCGTGCGAATTGGTGACGACCAGGCGATGCGGGATGTGCGGGCGCTCCGGATTCCGCCCGGTGTCGATCTGCTGGACCGTGTGCTCCTGCACCAAGACCCATTGAAAACCGCAATCCACCAGCGTCTTGACGAAGGCGTAGGCGACGTCGGGATGATTGGGCAGGGCCATCTCGGATGGAGAGAAGCCGCGCACCCGCTCCAACGCCTCCCAGCCGAAGATGGCGGCGAAGTGATGCTGGAACGCCTTCACGTGCAGACGGAAATCCTGCGCCGGCGTGGAGGGTGCGACCGCATGGCCCCAGGGCATCCCGAGCCACTCCACAGCCCAGTTGTAGTCCGGGTTGCAGGTCATGCCCTTGAGCGCATCGATCACATGATGCTCGCCCATCTTGCGCAGACCGTGCAGCAGGGTGCCCGAGTATTCGAGCATGCAGCGCGGTGACTTGCCCTCGCCGATCAACTGGGGGATGAACTCGCCCATCCGCTTGTAGCACCAGACGAAGGCCGGGGCGTTGTAATTGTCCCCGATGTGCTGGTTCTCCATCATGTACTGGAGGTTGCTGATCAATGCGGCGCTGCGCAGATCCCCGCCGCCGGCCGGGATCAGGGGCTGATGCTGATGCAGGGCGATGGCGGTCGCCGAGCGGATGGAGCCGAAATCGATACCGCCGCGATCGGCGAACAGCGTCCGCGTGCGCGCGTCGGCAACGACGGCCTCGACGTTCGACTCATGGCCGCAGATATTCGGAAGGTCATCGACGTACTCGGGTAGCGGTTTCACGCTGGACTCCTGGAGGAAATGTGGTTCCGGGGTTGCCGGAGTGGATCAAGAGGATTTCGGTGCCGGTGTTTCGAATTCGGCCGATCGATCGGGCGCGGGGCTCGGCGGGGCCTTCGCGGCCGCCTCGGTGCGAATCTCCGCTGCGTCCGCACCGGATGCGGGGACGGAAGCGAGCGCGGGCTCCGGCTTGGATTCCGGCTTGGACTCCGGCTTGGACTCCGGCTTGGACTCCGTTGTGGACTCGGGCGCGGGTGCATCGGACTGCGCGGGCTCCGCGCAGATCCCGATACGCGCAAGCGCCGCCCGACTGGCCTCGAGGTCCGCCTCGGCACGCGGCACCCAGGCCTCGCCCCAGTAGAGATGACAGCTGGTCTCGGCGCGCAGCAGACGCCACAGCGCCTCCTCGATCGCCTCGGCCTCTGGACCTTCGCAAACGCCGCGCTCGGTGGCGTACCAACGTGCATCGTGGACCATCCGACTGGCCTTGGCGAAGGCGTCGATCGCCTGCTTCTGCCGATCCGAGCCGGTCCATTGGGTGAAGTCGCGCCCATGGTGCCAGCCGGTGTTCCAGGCGCCGGTGCGCACACGCACCTCGCCCCGGGCGCCGTAGGTATCCAGATAGCGACTGATGAAGGTGGGCGCGATCGCGGCCTCGCCGGCGGCGACCCGCTCGAGCAAGGGCAGATAGAAGGCGCTCCAGAAGTTGGCCCCTTCGGTCACGTTGCGGAACCAGCCGCCGTTCTCGCCGTCGGTGCAGGTGGTCACCAGAGGCGTGAAGTCGCACCACTTGGTCCGTTCGGCGACCTCGGCAAGGAACCAATCCAGCTCCATCCCGGATTCCTGGGCATCGGAGAGATCGCGATCGCGCACGATGACCGTGATCGCCTCGCCCCCGAAACGCGCGATGTGCGGCCGATAGCGAAGCTCCTGCCAGCTCATTGGAGAGATCGGCTCGACGTGCTCGCTGTCGACCATGACATACCGATAGCCGAAGGCGCGCAGCAGCGGGATCAGCTCCATCGAGAAGCCCATCTCGGGCGGCCAGAAGCCTTGGAAGCGCGGACGCCACAGCAGGTGATGCGCAATGCCGAGCCAGCGGCGCAGCTGCTCCTCGCGGTCGGCCTCCGGGATCAGGGGCAGCACCGGGTGGTAATAACCCGTCCCCAAGACCTCGAAGAGCTTCTCGTTCTGGAAGTGCCACAGGAGCGACCCGCAATCCACGGTGCCGTAGACACGTTTCTGGAACTCGGGATTCGACAGGGTCTCGAGCAGGGTGCCGGACAACGAGACATGGACGCGGGCCAGGTCTTCGTGACCCCAAAGGCTGCGCGGGATGCGGTCCAGGGCGAAGAGGATCTCGTTGGCCTCCCAGCTCTGGTTGTCGAGGAGCTCCTCGAGATTGCCGGCGGGCTGATGCAGGTTCAAAACGAGCGCATGCTGGGCGATCACGGTACGACACTCCGAGATGTCATTGGAAGGATGTCATCAGGGGGATGGCATGAGGGGAATGGCATTCGTGGACGGAATGGGGCGCGAGAGTTCCAAGGCGACGAGGATAACAGAAGCGCGACCAACGCCCAAAAACCCGACGCCTCCTGTCGCTTCGCACTTGCGCCCGCCGAGCGGACGCACCATTTGGCCGGAGGGGCGGACGTTTCGTCCGCCGGGCAAGTGCGCCGCACGCACCGCCGAGCCAAGCCGCCGAGACCGGATATCGCATGCCCAAGATTCTCATCGACCCCGAGTCGACGTCGCTGGATCACAGATTCGCGATCATCAAGACGAAACGCACCGACCGTGCCCGCTACCCGGAGGGATGCGTCACCGTCGTCGACGACGAGGCAACAGCGCTTGCGGGGGCGGGGGCGGGGGCGGATGCGCAGCGTGGGCTCCATCCGGCGATCGTCTACGGACCCTCGAGCTCATCGGAGGGCCAGCGTCTCTATTATTTGGTGCGTTGGCTCGCATGAACGCTTCAGCTTCGAGGGCGCAGAAGCCGCGGATCTCTGGACGCGTTTCGAGGCCGGCGAGTTGATCCTCGCCTCGGAGCCCTACGCCTACTGCCGACACGGACCCGGCGCAGGCGTTGAGGTCGGAATAATGTGCTTGAAATCCATGCGTCCGTTCCTGCCACGGAAGCGAGAATCCCGTGTATCCTTATCGGTGATGACGAGAGAGATCACCGCCGTTTTTGAGTCAAGAGGTCGAATGACCGACGGGGTCTCAGCTGAAACCCCGAAGAGACCACACCGGAATCCAAGAGGCGAGCGAGCGACATGGCCGACAACAAAACGATCGTAACGAAGAAGACGGCGCCCAAGGCGGCAGCCGACAACAACACAGCCATCAAGAAGACCGCAGCGAAGAAGACGGTCCAGACATCGACCGCAGCCCCGAGCGCCGGGCTCAAGGCCGCACCGACCAAGGCGACATCCGTAAAGCCGACCGGCATCGCTGCGAATCCAAGCCCGGCACAACCAGCTCCATCGAAACCTGCCGCTACGAAGAAGATCACGCCCGCACCGGCCAAGATGCCCACGGTCAGCGCAGACGCAAGAAAGACATCCGCCAAGAAGGCACCGGCGAAGTCCGCAGCCTCGGCAACGGGCTCGACCCCGAATGCGCTCGAAAGCAAATCGATCAGCCTCAAATCACTCGCCAACGTCTCGGACGAGGAGCGACTGCACATGATCCACGAGGCGGCCTATTACCGCGCCGAGAAGCGCCGCTTCGCGCCCGGACACGAGGTCGAGGACTGGGCCGAGGCCGAACGCGAGATCGACGAGCTACTCGCCAATGCCAAGCGGATCTCCGGACGCTGATTCCAAACCGCGCGCCGAAGCGGAGCCGGTCCCGCCCGGCATTCTTTCGACGTACCTCGATGCCTTGCAACTCGTCGAGAAGCCAAACCCGCCAGCCCAAGCGATCCTCGGCCATTCGGAACCCCAATCAAGACATCGTAGGATGGGTAGAGCGCAGCGAAACCCATCCTCCCACACTCAAACATCCCAGCCGGAGCGCCAAGAGCGCAGCGAAACCCATCCTCCCCCCCGGCCGCAATACCAAACCCGGTAAGCGCGGCCTAGTCTGCACCCCCGACCAAGACCCAGCGTAACGGCAACAACACGCTGCGGGTCGCGCTTGGCTTCGACACCACCGGCGCGATCGAGAAGCTCGGCAGACCGGTCGTCGAGCGTCGCGCAACCACGTCCACGCCGAATCGCACGGCCGCGCCCCCCAAAAGCCCGTAAACCTAAATTCGGCAATTGGAACCTCAAACATCCGGAAAGACGGAAAGACCCGGAGCTGGTCAGGGGTTAGGGCGTGTATTACACTTTCATGTCTAATTTATGACGCTTTTGCTTGCGTCCTTGATGCTCCGTCGACCCACAGGGGGAGAGGGATCTTGACATGACCCGAGTACCGATGAACCAACTCCGTCTTTCGACTCCTCTTCCGAGCGGGCTCCGCCGAGTCCTCGGCTGGATCGGCGCGATGCTCTTCGTCGCGGCCTGGTATCTCACTGCGCAGGCGCTCATGGATCTCCTCTTCGAGGTCAAGCCCGGACCCGATGCCTTTCGGGCGGACCTGATCGCGCACCTCGTGATCGGTGCCCTGCTCTACGGCATGTCGAGCAGCCTCGCGCGCTTTGCACTCGGCACGGCGGCCCTGTTCACCGCGCTGACCCTCGGCAATGCACTCAAGATGTCGACCCTGGGCGGCCCCCTGATGCCGGACGATTTCGTCGCCGCCAAGAACATGTTTCTGCTGCTCGAGGGATGGCAGCTCGCGGGGGCTGCACTCATGGTGGCGGTCCCGACGATCCTGCTGTGGTGGATGATCGCCTGGCGTCGGGCTTGGTCCCGGGTCAATCTTGCCGTCATCGGGCTCGCCGTCGCACTGCTTGTTGCCTTCCCGGAGCCGGCAAGCCTTAAGCTGGACACGCAGTTCGGCAACTCGGTGTGGAACCAAAGAGGCAACTTCGAGGCGCGGGGTCTCCCGTTGCAGCTCCTGCAGGAGGGCGTGCGCAGCCGCGCCCGGCGCGAACCCGCCCCGACGCCCGGCGACGTCGAAGCGGCACTTGCGCGACTCGGCGCCGCGACTCCGAGCGACCTGATCAAGGTCGCAAGCCCGGCGGGCCCGAGCCGTAATCTCCATATGATCGTGCTCGAGTCCTTCTGGGATCCGATGCTGCTGACCGCGTCCGCGCTCTCGGCGGATCCTCTCGATCCGGCCTTCCGCGCGCTTTGGGCCGCCTCGGGACACGCCCATGCCCTCGCGCCTGTCTTCGGCGGCTACACCGCCAACACCGAGTTCGAGATCCTCTGCGGCTTCCCGGTCGAGCGCGACAACGTCTTCTTCGAGGGCGGACTGCGCAACAAAGCGCCCTGTCTACCGAGCCATTTGGCAAGCGCCGGCTACCGGTCGTTCGCATCGCACCCCAACGCGGCGTCCTTTTGGAACCGTGTCAACGCCTATCGTCGCATCGGATTCGACACCTATTGGTCCGACGGCGACTTCGAGCTCGACGACATGAATCGCTCGTTCCTGAGCGACGCATCGCTGTATCGGCAGGTCCTCGACCGGCTCGGACCACAGCTGCAAGGACCCACGCCCGTCTTCAACTATGTCCTGACCTACTTCGGACATCTGCCCTACCCGCTCAACGCGCAACGCCCGAACCTCATCAGCGCCGCCGAGGGGCACGAGACGGTGGAGGCGTACGCCAATACCATGTACTACAAGTCGCGCGAGTTGATGGACTTCCTGCGCGAGCTGCGCCGACGCGACCCGGACGGGCTGATCGTCCTCTTCGGCGACCATCTCCCGGCGCTCGGCAACCAGTTCGGAGGCTTCCGGGAATCCGGCCTCCTGGCCTCGAGCCGCGCCGAGTTCACCGACGCGATGTTCCGCACCCTGGTTGCAACCCCCTTGATCCTGATCGACGGACGCCGCGGCGTTCTCGAGACCGGCGACCTGCCCTTGTACCAGCTTCCGGGGCTGTTGCTCCGACTCTTGGGCGACACGCGCCCCTCGATGATAGCCTTGACCGCCCCCGAGACCGGCGCACCGGCAATCCGCCCGCTGCCCGGCCTACACTTCATCGACGACGGCGCAACGGTGACCACCTGCCGCGATCCCGCTGACCAAGCCGCCGCCTGCGCCGAATCCTCCGCCTGGCTCGCAGCACTCCGCGTCATCGGCCGCGACATCTTCGGCGGCGCCCAACATGCCCTGCGCCGTCTGGAGCCCACACCCGGATTCAGGGCCGCCGACTCTGCGTTGCCGCTCGACGAGCCAAGGCCCATGCTCTAAGGTCTCCCGCATCGGGCGAGCGATCCGAACCGTCGTGCGCAAAGCGGCAGTGCAAGGCTTAACCCGACCCCGCAGCAGCGAGAAGCGCGTGGAGCTCCACTCGCAGCACCGAGCCGAGGCGCCCCATGCCCAAGCTCTGCGCCATCGCACGAACGGGATCATCGGCACCTTGCTCGAGTATCGCCCGCGCAAGCCCGAGTTTTTCCGGATAGGGTACATCCGACCAATCGCGCTCGACCCCGTCGACCGATAGACCTCGGAACGGCATGATCGCCACGCCGTCGTCTTCGCGCGACCAGACGACCTCTTGTCCGTCGGCGGCGCTTTCCAAGGAGCCGACCCGGAGCGCCGCCTCGCGACAGACCCGAACGATCTCAGAACCTGTCCGTTGGAAGCCATGCGCACGTGCGAGGAGCGTCGCGATGCGCCGCAGGGTCACGGGCGCCTCACGCTCGATGATCTGCATCACCAATACGCGCAAGGTCGGCGCGTACTCAGGAGCATAAAACCCCGCGGCATCGAGGAGCAGCTCCGACTGCACCGACCGGGGTTCCGAATCGCCCGGTGCGACCGGCCCCCGAGCAAAGCGCTGAACCTTGATCGCGGACACGTGACCGTCGCTCGATTCCGGCACCTCATCGAGCGCCTCCTCGGCAGCCGCGATGTCCGACCCCTGAGCCGGTGACGCCATCGGTGGCACAGGCGGCACGGACGCTTCGGTTGAGGACTCGGCCTCGGTCTCCACCGCCGCCCGATCCGCTTCGAGCAACCCACGCAGTTTGGTGTCGAGACCATCCAGACTGGCCGCCGGATCCAAAAAGAAATCGGTCGACCACAGCCGCAGCAGTCGCCACCCGAGCTGCTCCAGGATAATGTGACGGACCCGGTCGCGGTCGCGCGCCGAGGGAGAGCTGTGATAGGTCGCTCCGTCGCACTCGATCCCGGCGAGAAACCGACCCGGTGCATCGGGATGGACGACGCCGAGATCGACACGAAACTTCGACACGCCGATCTGGGTGCGGATATCCCATCCATACCGCCGCAGTCCTTCGGCGACCGCCATCTCGAAATCACTGTCGTACTCGCGACGCCCGACAAGCGTGATCGCCGCGCCCAAGGCGACCGGGCCGCGCTCGGCAAACTCGAGGTAGTGTTTCAAATCCTGGACGGCACGCGCGCTGGTGCGCGTCAGGTCGATCATCTCAGGCCCGAAGCTGGCGAAGACCATCACCTCCGTGGTGGCGCGGGTGATGGCGACATTGAGCCGTCGCTCGCCGCCCTGCCGATTGAGCGGCCCGAAGTTCATGGACAGGGTGCGGGCACCCGGCTCGGTCGGACCATAGCCGATGCTGAGCATGATCACATCGCGCTGGTCACCTTGCACGGTCTCGAGATTCTTTACGAACACCGGGGCTTGGATCTCGTCGCCGAAAAAGCGCTCCAGGTCCGGATCGCCCCGCCGCTCCTGGTCCAGCAGATCCTCGACGAGGCGCTGTTGCTCGCTGTTGAGGGTCACCACCCCGATCGACAGGTGCGACAGACGCGGATCCCGAAGCCGACGCAGGATCTCGGTGACCAGCGCCCCGGCCTCGATCGGGTTGGTGCGAGACTTGCCCTTGGCGTAGATGCCATCGACCCGGCGCAGGGAGATCGCGCTGTCGCGCGTGTCCGCCGCGGGATAGGTGACTAAGGATGCGTTGTAGTAGGCATGGTTCGAGAACGCGATCAGGCTCTCGTGACGACTCCGGTAATGCCCGGTCAGCCGGTGATGGGGCGCGCGGGCGGCGAGCGCCTCGTCGAGGATGCTTTCGAGGTCACCGGTGTCCTGATCCTCGTCGTCGGCCGCTTTGTCGAAAAAGCTGGTCGGCGGCATCTGTTTGGGATCACCGACGACGATGACACGACGCCCGCGCGCGATCGCACCGATGGCGTCCGGTACCGTGATCTGCGATGCCTCGTCGAACACGACCAGATCGAACAACGCCTGATCCGCCGGGAGAAACTGAGCGACCGACAGCGGACTCATCATCAAACAGGGCGTGAGTGTCAGCAGGCCATCGCCCATCTCGCCGATGAGTTGGCGAATCGGCTTGTGCCGAGTCTTCTTTTGCAGCTCCCGCGCCAGCACCCCGAGACCCTTCGGGGTCTGCGGCGCGTCCTTGCGCGGGATCGCCTGCGAAAGCGATGCACGGATGTAGTCGGCGGTGATGTCGGCCAGCTCCCGATCGAGCGCGCGGAAGGTCGCAATGAGGTCCTCGTGCTGCACGGCCGAGAAGGTGCGTAGCTCGGGCCGCTCGTCGATCATCAGGGGCGCCGCCCAGCGACAGTAAGCGGTCTTGATGATCTCGGTCGTCGTGTCGTGTGCGATCAAGCCGCCTTCGAGCGCGCCGATCAGAGGGCCGAGTCCGTATGCCTCGCCGTCGCGTCGCGCCGCGATCCATCCGCACCAGTAATTCAAGCGCGCAGCCCGCGTCGTGACTGCCTCGGCTGCAGCGGCGATCTCCTCGATCCTACCCACCTCATCGGCGATAACCGCCTCGGTGCGGAAGGACTCGAATACTCTCGTGAAGGTCTCGAACGCGGCGATCAGATCGCTCGCTGCCGCTGGAATCGCCAGACCGGGCTCAAGCAGGTCGCGCCCGTCGACAAGAAGGCGCCGGAGCTGCTCGCGCAGTGTGACGAGGTCTCCCCCGTGGCCGGCGAGTCCCAACAAACAGGCGCGTGCCGCAACACCGGTTTCCTGCTCTGCCGAGGCGCGTGCGAGATCCGTGTCGAGACCGCGCCAAGGCGTTCGCGCCGGCAGATCCGCCGTCAGTCGGGCGATGTGTGTCATGCGTCCCTGCAGACCCAGGATCGTCTCGATGGCGTTCTCCGGAGCCGCGAGCTTCTTCGACCAGACCAAATGCGCCAGGATCTCTCCGCGGAGTCTGCGCCGCGCGATGACGCGCATCGGCCAGAACCGCTGCACCGCGGCCTCACGGGTGATCCGCCATTCCTCGGCCGGGGCCGTCTCGATCACCGTCTCTCGCGTCGGTGCGGGGAGACCCGCCATCTCCTCGCGATGATCGGCAAGAGCGCGCAATGCCTCGTTGAGTGTCTCGAGCGCCGCCTTGCCGTCGGGCGCCAAGGCATACCCGACATCGACACCTGCACAGCGCGGCAGCAGGGCGGCCACCTCGACGAGCGCAGCCAACTCCGCCAGCGAGTCACCCGCCGCCAGGCCGGTGCGCGCGCAAAAAAGCCCGCGTGCTTCTCGCAGCCTGTGCAGTGTCCTGAGCGTCGCTCGTGCGTGCTCGATCGCATTCTCCTGCCAGCCGAACGACCAGTCTTTTCTACCGATCCGCGCAAATGCCGTGCTATCCACGGGCGTGATCCGGCTGAACGCCTGGCCAATCCGCCGCGCGCGCTCGATCTGTTCTGCCAGCGCCTCCGGCGTCGCTGCCCGATCCGGTCGCCGAAGATCCGCGCCCCAGTCGAGCGCGACCGGGTGTAGATCTCGCCAACGCAGGGCACGACCGATCGCATCGCGCGGGCTGATCCCTGCCGGGCCGGGCTCGTGCAACGCATGGACCAGCCCGTTGAGGCGATCGCGCGTCTGCCGCAGGGTCTCGGCCTTGCGATGCCAGGTCTCGGCGGTCTTCTCGCCGGCGCTGTCCCAGGCATTGCCGAGCTGCTGAAGCACCTCGCGCTTATTGGCCTTGTTGGAATGCAGCTCGAGACAAAAGGCGCCGAGCCCGCGGCCTTTGAGTCGCCGATAGACCACGTCCAACGCGGCCATTTTTTCGGACACGAAGAGCACGCGGCGCCCGCAGGCAAGGTTATGGGCGATGATGTTGCCGATCGTCTCCGATTTACCCGTGCCCGGAGGGCCTTCGAGGACGAAATCGCCGTCCTCGGACGAGGCATGGATCGCCACGATCTGCGCGCTGTCGGCATTGAGCGGCGCAAAGAGCGCTGCGGGATCGATCCGCTCGTCGATCTCGCGTGGTGCGATAAAGCGCGCACCGCCCTGATAGGCTTCACGCGGCGTCTCGATGAGGTGGCGCACGAAGGTGTTTCCCTTAAGCGCGTCGGTGCGGTCCGCCAGGTCTTTCCACATGAGGTATTTGGCAAAGGAGAAGGTGCTCAGCGTGACCTCCTCCACCACCTCGAAGCCCGGCACCTCGCGCACGCGTGCACGCACGAGGTTCCAGACCTGTCTGACATCCACGCCATGCTCGTCGCTCGGAAGCGCGCCGGCGAGATCCGAGAGGTTCACGTCGAACTCCTGACGCAGCATCTCGATCAGCGTGAGATTGAAGACGGTCTCGTCGTCATGCCCCAAGAGGAAGGGCTTGGACGCGGCGCTCTTGCGCTCCAATCGCACCGGCAACAGGATCAAAGGTGCACGGTAATGCCGCGCGGTCTCGCCCGGCGGACGCCACCGCAAGGCGCCGAGTGCAAGAAACAGCGTATTGGAACCGCCCTCCTCGACATCGGATCGCGCCTTGCGGAAGAGTTCCAGCACGCCCTTTTCCAGGACTCGCGAGTCCGTATTGGCAATGATCTGATTGCGCTCCAAGGCATCCCGCGCGATCGTCTCGGACAGATCGTCGCCTGTCTTCAGCAGATGCAGCTCCGCGTCCGGCGCACCGTCCGAAGCCTGCCGCGGCGGCGGGGAACGATGCCGATGCGTTGTCCCCGCGCGATCCGATCCTCGAGTGCGGCCGGATCGGGACAAAAGATCGGGATCGCCGTATTGGACGGGCGCAGGTTCAGCAATCGGTTGCGCTTGGTGAGATCAAGCAGTTTGCGTTTCCACAGATCGATCCGCTCGGCGGGTGTCTCCGGGATCGGGTCTGCGCCGATACCCAGATCGAAGCCTGGCAAGTCGGGCGGGATATCGACCGGGGGCGTCGTCTCTGCACCGTCTTCCGGGCCACTCGATTCGCCGCGGATCACGATCGACGTCAAGGGCTGGATCTGGCGTCCCCGCGCCTGCTTGATGTCGAGCGCATAGACAAAGTCGTTGTCATGCTCCTCGTCGATCCGGCGCCGCCCCTGAGCCACCGCCTTGGCGAAGGGCAGCGCATGGCCGACCGCGGCGAGGGTCGTCTCGAAGAGCACCAGCTCCTGCTGATCGATCGCCTTGCGAAGCTCGGCGGGGTCGTCGACCGTCAGGGTCGGCAGCGTCTGGGGCTGGAGCCAGGCGCCGCAAAAGGCATGGCCTTTGGTGAAGACGATGAGTGGATTGAGTCCGATCTGCTCGATCGCGGCGGCGAACAAGAGCGCGAGGTCAAGACAGGTTGCAAGGCCCTGGATCTCGATGTCCGACGGGGTTCGCACCTTCTGACCCGCGGTCTCGAAGCTCGCGGGAGGCTCCGCGTAGGTCAGCCGACGTGCGCCGACGGCGGACCAGATGCCCGCGAGCAGCTCCCAGACCCGCTTGCGCGACTTCTCCTGATAGCCCTCGAGCGTCGCCTTGCGCTCGGACGCCTCGAGCGCCCGCGCCGCATCCTTGAGCAGGTGCGCTACGGCAGGATCGTTCGGCATCACAAAGGCGCCGAGCAGCTCGGGCATGGTTGCGGCACCGCCCCATTCGTTGCGCGCCAAGGCGATGATCCGACGATCCAGGCTCGCGAGGATCACCTCGTCATGAATCAGCTCGAGTCTCAGATCGGCGCGCATTCGTTCGGTGAGCCCGTCAAGCAGACTGCCCGCCAGCTGGACGCGGCGGTCGCGCACGCGGATCTCCTGTCTCGCGCCGAGACGGTCGAGGCTCCAGGTGCGGGCGGCGAACACGGGTGGCTCCGCGACGAGCCGAAGCCTCAGCGCGTCGAGATCTCGGTCGCATGCGCTGCGCACGCAGAGCGCAACCACGACCGGGGCGTCGCATTGATGCGTTGCGAAGGAGATCTTGGGCGCGACCTCGAGGATCAGCTCGACCGTCGGGACATCGGCATCCACCGCGGTGCGTTCAGCGTCGACATTCGTTTGGTCCATCATCACCCTCTCCAGTTCACACCCTAGCCAATGCTGTCGAGCCTTCGCGCGAATACGCTCGGACACGCGATTGATTGGTTGTAACGAGGTCGATCCGTCTGGTCGGGGATCGACCGATTGCCGGCAAGCCTTGCCGCACATCGTCGCACCGTGATGATTAAGTCTAACCGATGACTCGGCAATCCATTGCACCCGGGGCGTGCGATCGTCGCTAGAATGACAACAGCCGATCCCGCACCTTCTCCTGTCACAGCAGGCGGGCGGGCATCCTCGCAGATACCGGAGATGTCGACATGAACTACACCGAGGTCATGGACGCGCTGGGTCAGGCCAGCCTGTTCGAGCTCTATCGCTTGAACGCGGCCATCAGCAACCAGCTCGACGATCCGAAGCGCGTCCGTGCCGTGAAGCAAGCGCTGCGTGTCGGTCAAACTGTGCGTTGGTTCGACTACGTCGAAAATCGACTGCAGGAGGCCACGCTGTTGCGGATCAACCGGACCCGTGCCGAGATCCGGAATCTCGGCGACGGAAAACGCTGGAGCATTCCCTTCTATCAGATCGATCTGGACGGCGCGGACGTCACCATCGCGACGCAGAAGCGCCAAGCGATCGACCGCAATCGTCTGAGCGTCGGTGATCGGGTCGCCTTCAAGGGCCGCGATGGACAGGAGCGGTTCGGAGAGGTGGTGAAGCTCAATACCAAGACCGCGGCTGTGCAGGTCGGTACCGTCCGCTGGCGAGTGGGCTACGGGCTCTTGGCGCCCGTAATCGACGGCGCTCTCGGCGAGATCGTCGACGACCCGCTCGCGCTGCCGGGCGTCTGGAGCCGGGTCGACTCATGACCCAAGAGGTGCGGATCGGTGTCGGCGGCATGAGCTGCGCCTCCTGCGTGGCGCGGGTGGAGCGCGCCATCGCCCGCGCGCCGGGCGTGGACTCGGCGACGGTGAACCTCGCGTCCGGGATGGCGGTGGTGCATTTCGACCAGGCGAGCGTGCCGACCCTGCTCGATGCGGTGCGCGGCGCCGGTTACGAGCCGGTGATCGAGTCGGTCACCTTGGGCGTCGGCGGCATGACCTGCGCGTCCTGTGTGGCGCGCGTGGAACGGGCCATTCAAGCCGTACCGGGCGTCATCGAGGCGACCGTCAATCTCGGCACCGAATCGGCGACCGTCGGCTATCTCCCCGCCACGGCGAGCCCGGAGCGCATCGCCCAAGCGATCCGCGCGGCCGGCTACGAGCCGGCGGCGCCCGAGCAACGGGCGGAGACGGACGCGATGCGCAAGGGGCAGGAGCTGCGCCGGCTCGCGGGCGATCTGCGCGTCGCCGCGTCTCTGACCCTGCCGTTGTTGCTGATCAGCATGGGGCCGATGGTCGTGCCGGGGCTCCATACCCTGATGGTCACGCTGGCGCCGACGAGCCTATGGGCCTGGCTCGAGCTGGTGCTGGCCACCCCGGTGCTCTTCTGGTCCGGGCGGCGCTTCCTCCTAAGGGGTCTGACCGAGCTGCGGCATCGCAGCCCCGGCATGGACAGCCTGGTCATGCTCGGCAGCGGCGCGGCCTATCTCTACTCGTTGCTGGCACTGACCCTGCCCGGGATGTTTCCCGCCGGGACGGTCCATCTCTATTTCGAGGCCGCCGCGGTCATCGTCACCCTGATCCTGCTCGGGCGTTATCTCGAGGCTGTCGCCAAGGGACGCACCTCGCAGGCCATTCGACGTCTGGTGAACCTCCAGCCCAAGACCGCCCGTATCGTCGGCCCGGACGGCGAGACCGAGATCCCCGCCGACGCGGTCGTCCCGGGCGACGTCATCCAGGTACGACCGGGCGAGCGCATCCCGGTCGACGGCACCCTGACCGAGGGCGGCAGCCGGGTCGACGAATCCATGATCAGCGGCGAGCCGGTGCCGGTGCGCAAGGATCCCGGAGACGAGGTCATCGGCGGCACACTCAACCAAACCGGGGCCTTCCGTTACCGCGCCACCCGCGTGGGCGCCGAGACGGTGCTGGCGCAGATCATCCGGCTGGTCGAGGACGCCCAATCCGGCAAACCGCCGATCCAGCGCGTCGCCGACCGGATTGCGGCCGTCTTCGTGCCGGTGGTCATGGTCGTCGCGCTCGTGACCTTCGCGGTCTGGCTGTGGTTGGGTCCGGCGCCGCCCTTGAGCTACGCCTTCGTCGCCGCGGTCAGCGTGCTGCTGATCGCCTGTCCCTGCGCCATGGGGCTCGCAACCCCGACCGCCATCATGGTCGCCACCGGACGCGGCGCGGCCTTGGGGATCCTCGTCCGCAACGGCGCCGCGCTCGAGACGCTGGCCCGCGTCGATACACTCGTTCTGGACAAGACCGGGACCTTGACCGAAGGCCATCCGGCGCTGACCGCGCTCCACGCCTACGGCATGGACGAGGACGCTGCGCTGGCGCTCACGGCTGCCGTCGAGCATCACAGCGAGCATCCGATCGCCGCGGCCATCGTCGCGGAGGCCAAGGCACGGGGACTGACCCTGCCGGAGGCCACGCAGATCGAAGCAGAGCCCGGGTTCGGCATTGGGGGCCAGGTCGACGGGCAGCGAATCGCGGTCGGCGCACGGCGCTGGATGGAGCGGCTGTCGGTGCCTTTGGACTCGGCGAGCGAGGTTGCCGAGCGACTCGGCGCCGAGAGCCAAACCCCGCTCTATGTCGCGGCGGATCAACGCCTGATCGCGGTCCTTGCGGTCGCGGATCCCATCAAGGCCGGCAGCAGAGAGGCGATCGCGCAACTGCGTGCGCTGGGGCTCGAGGTCGGGATGCTGACCGGTGACGGTCGCCGGACCGCCGAGGCGATCGCACGCCAAGTCGGCATCACGCGCGTCCTCGCCGAGGTGCTGCCGGCGGACAAGGCCGCCGAGGTCAAGCGTCTGCAAGCGGAAGGGCGTCGCGTCGCCTTCGTCGGCGACGGCATCAACGACGCCCCTGCCCTTGCGCAGGCGGATGTCGGCATCGCCATCGGCACGGGCACCGATATCGCGGTGGAGGCCGGCGAGGTGATCCTGATGCAGGGCGACCTGCGCGGCACCGCCACCGCGATCGCGCTGGCGCGCAAGACGCTGCGCACCATCCGCATCAACTTCTTCTGGGCCTATGCCTACAACGTCGCGCTCATCCCGCTCGCGGCCGGCGTCTTCTTCCCGCTCACCGGATGGCTGCTCAACCCCATGCTCGCCGCCGCCGCCATGAGCGTGTCGAGCCTGTTCGTCGTCACCAACAGCCTACGGCTGCGGCGATTCGGTCAAGCAGCGCAGGGCTCCCGCCAGCGTGCCGCCAAGTCATCGTAAACGACATCGATCTGCTCCGGCGTCAGGGCGCCGAAATGTTGGCTCAGACGATAGCCGAGGTTCAGCCAGGTCAAGCGCTCGAGCTTCTCGGGCTCGTAGACCTTGCCCTCGAGCGCCGCCGCCCAGCCCACCCGGAACTTGCTGCTGCGGTGCGCATCCGGCGCCTTGCGCTCGTCACGATCGTAGACGAGTGCGGCGAACGCCTCGTCGATGGCCTGTTGGGTTGGAGTCGGCATAATGGGTCTCGTTGTCCTGTCGTGGCCTGGATCCGGCGTTTGAACGGCCCCTGGCGTACTTCACGCGGGGCGTCCGAGCATTCCGGGTGCGCATTATAGGTCGACAATGTCTGTCGGGTGCGATGAGAGATCGCAAGCCCGAGACAGACAACCGAGACGCCGGCTCCTGAAACGCCTCCCGGTGCTCCTCGGAGACCGATCACGCAGGTGTTGTCGCTCACGTTGGTTCACGGGAGGGACTCGGTTGGGACGCGACTCAACCACTGGGTTAGAGTAGCGGCCCTTGCAGTCACCGTCAGCCGCGATGCCGAGGTCAACGTCATGCCTATCCAGGGGCCGATCCAGGGATTAGTCACCAATCGCCAGCAGCGCGACGCCGGGTTCCCGTCGTGGGGCGCGCTGTTGGGCTCCGCAGGACTTGTGGCCGCGCTGCTGTGCGGCAGCCCGGTGTTGGCCCAGTCGGGCGATGCGGTCCCGCCGGGGCCGGCCAGCACGATCCTGGTACTCGATGCCTCCGGGTCCATGTGGCAGCAGGTGGACGGCACGCCGAAGATCGCACTGGCGCGCGAGGTGGTCGGGCAACTGCTCGACGCGCTGCCCGCCGACCAGGCCCTTGGGCTGTGGGCCTATGGCCACAACCGCAAAGGCGATTGCGAGGACATCGAGGCACTGGTGCCGGTCGGCACCGACAACCGCGCGGCGATACGGGCGGCGGTCGCGGGGTCAACCCCAAGGGCATGACGCCGCTGTCCGACGCCGTGCGCCAGGCCGCCGAGGCGCTGCGTTACGAGGAGGACCGGGCGGTGGTCGTGCTGGTCTCGGACGGTGCCGAGAACTGTGACCGCGACCCCTGCGCGGTGGCCACGGCACTGGCGACTGCCGGGATCGACTTCACCGCCCACGTCATTGGGTTCGATGTCAGTGCGCCGGCGGATCAGGCGCAACTGCGCTGCCTTGCAGAGAACACCGGCGGTAGCTACCGCAGCGCCAGTGATGCCGCGACCCTGAAGGACGCGCTGATCGCGGTGACGGTGGCGCCCGAACCGGAGCCCGAACCCGAACCCGAACCAACGCCCGCGCCCGCGCCCGAGCCGGTCACGCTGCGCGTGCCGGCCACCGCGCCGGCCGGCGCCCCGATCAGCGTCGGCCACGACGCGCGCGCGCCGACCCACGACATCATCACCATCGTCCGACAGGGCACGGCCGACAAGCTCCTGGGTAACCAGACGCGCGTCCGGGATCCGGACGACGTGACGGTGCAGGCGCCGGGCGAGGCCGGTCTGTACGAGGTGCGCTATGTCAAGCAGGAGGGGCGCGCCGTGCTCGGCCGCGCGCCGATCGAGCTGACCGCCACCCCGATCACCCTGACGGCCCCGACCACAGCCACGGCCGGTGCGCGGATCGCGGTCACGCGTGACCGCACGGTGATGGGCTCGGACTTCATCACGATCGTGCCGGTCGGCACCGCGGACAACGTCCTCGGCGGCTACACCCGCGCCCGCGACAACCTGGAGGTCAGCGTCCAGGCGCCGGCGGAACCCGGACGCTACGAGGTGCGCTATGTGCTCGGCGCCGATCGCATCGTGGCCGGTCGCGCGCCGATCGAACTGCTGGGCGCCGCGCTGACGCTGGACGCGCCGGCGACGGTCAGCGCCGGGGAGCGCTTCGAGGTGACCCGCGATGGCACCGTGAAGACCTCCGACTACATCACGATCGTGCCGATGGGCACCGCCGAGGGCAAGCTCGGCACTTACAACCGGACCCGCGACAAGCCGGTGGTCAGCATCGAGGCGCCGGCGGAGCCCGGTCTCTATGAAGTGCGCTACGTGCTCGACGCGGGGCGCGGCACGCTGGCCCGCCGACCGCTGGAGGTGGTACCGGTGACGGCGGCGATCACCGCCCCGGCCGAGGTCGTCACCGGCGCCAGTATCGACCTGGCCTGGCAGGGCCCCGGTCGCTCCCGCGACCGCGTCGAACTGGTGGTGGCCGGTGCGCCGCTGGACGCCACCCCGCTGGCCGAGGCCCGCGCCGACAACAACGCCGGCGCCCGCTTCGTCGCCCCGGACGCCGCTGGCCTATACCAATTGCGCTATCGCCTGGGTCGCACCGGCGAGATCGTCACGAGCAGCGATCTCGAAGTGCAGGCGGTCGCCGCCTCGCTCAACGCGCCGGAACGCGCCGCTCCCGGCGAGACCATCCGCGTCGGCTGGACCGGCCCCGCCGGCGAACGCGACCGCATCGCCATCGCCAGCCCGGACCAGGGTCCGTTCCAGTGGGCATCCGCGGTCCCGGTGGTCAGCGACGAGGGTGACGGCATCACGCTGAGCGTGCCGCTGAACCCCGGCAGCTACGAGGTCCGTTACGTCGATGTCGCGAATGGCGTGGTATTGGCGAGCCACGCGATCGTCGTCGAGTCGGCAGCGGCGGAATGACCCCGGCCTTCGACCGGTGCCGGCGCCCGCCGGGCATTTGCCCGCGCAGGGGCCGAGCGCGGCATCGAGTGCCGCCCCGGTCGCCAGCACCGTCGCGCGACTGCGGGGTGGCCTCGATCCAAGCCCAGCCCTCGATCACCCGCAAGTCCGCGACGACGAAGACCAAGTCCGGCCCCGTCAGATGGACCAACTCCGCGCGCAGCCCATCCAGAATCGCCAGGCGCTCCCGACTGCCGGGCGGAGGCGTAGTGGGCGCCGCGGCCTTAACGGCGGGCGCCGGCTCTGCCGCCAGGTTCGCCGTGCCGCACATCGGCAGGAGCAGGGGCGCGGCACAGCCGATCGCCAGGGTTCGCGCAAGATTCATCGTCGTCGTCCCTCAAAGTCCCATGATCGCCCGCAGCTCCACGCTGCCGAGCACCTGGCAGTAGATCATGTTGATGATCTCCAGCTCGCGCCGGTGCAGCTCGTCGGTGCCTGCGGCACAGCCGTCCTCGACCACGATGACGTTGAAGCTCTCGTCGGCGAGGCTGCGCACCGTGGAGGAGACGCATTGATCGGTGAAGATCCCGGTCAGCACGACGTTGCGGATACCCAGATTGGCGAGGATCAAACGCAGGTTCGTCCCGGTCAAGGCGCTGTCGGTGGTCTTGGTCACCAGGATCTCGCCGGGGAGCGGCGCCAGCTCCGGGACCAGTTGGCTCGCCGCGCTGTCCTTGGGCAGCAGCAGCGCGTTCCAGCCCGGCTTCTTCTGACTGAGCGAGCGGTCCCGCCCGTCGTCGAGCAGGCAGGCGATGCGCGCGTGGATCACGTCCATCCCCTTCGCGCGAAAGGCGTCCTGCAGCCCGCGCGTGGTCGGGATCACGATCTCGCGCATGCGCCGATGGAAGGGGAACCAGCGCGCGGCCTCCTGCGGATCGGCCGGGATCTCCAGATAGAGGTTCTGCACGTCGATGCACAGCAGCGCCGTCTCGGCCGGGTCCAGCACCAGGTCCTCGGGCTCGGGTGCCTGCGCGTAGTAGAAGGAGCGATAGGCGGTCTTCCAGCGCATCGGGGTTCTCCGGGTGATGGGACAGGCGGGAGGATCGCGCGGCCGAGCCAAGCACGGGCGAGCCGCCGGCGCCGATGATTCCCGCGAGCGTTGCCCCCTGTCGTGATTGCGATCGAGGGCGCGGGGCCGGCGACCCGGCAGGGCGACTCGCGATGCTGCCGGCAACACGACCGTCCAACGGGGTCATCGGCGGGACTGGGTGCATCGACCCGAGGAGCCGGCTCGACGTCGATGACGAAGGTCGCCTCGTCCCCTACGAGACCGACGAGATCAAGCCCCTGCTGCAGCGCAAACCTGCTCTACCGGGCCGTAATCCGCGGCATTCGAGACGTCTCATGGGCGATCGCGCAGTCGGGCGTGACGATCCGATCCGATCCGGGTCGGCGGGGCGTCGGGGTTCGGCCACAACCGGTTAGCCTAGATCCGGCAGTTGAACGGCCCCTGGAGTGCGTGCCGCGTGGTGTCCGGCAAGGCGCGACGAGGCGTCGTAGTGGTTCTACGACAACGCGTTGCAACGCAGTCGGGCGCCGCACGGGGCGTGCTCCAGGGGTCGTAGCGGCCATCACCCGGCAGGTGAGCCATCGGATGAACGCGATCGTCAATGCCTTCAAAGTCTTGCATGAAGCATCCTAACCAGCCCGCCGCGCAACGGCAACGCGTCCTTGCCCATGTCGCCGACACCGATGTCGGCGGATTCTTCGATCTGTTGACCGCTCCGCAGCTGCTCGACCGGGTCGAAGCGCTCCAGCCGCCGTTTCGCGAGCGGGTGTATTCCCCTTTTGCGCCGGTTTTGGCTTAAGTTAGTGCCATTCGGCTCTGACCCCTTACCCCGCATCGACACCATCGAGGCGAAGACGCGGGATTTTCGGTAGCGTATGGGGCAAGGTAATATTGCTTCCGTACACTGCACTTCCTGGCTAGAGAACCGTGGACACTGGATTTGTAGATCTCGACATACTGCTCACACGAATTCGGCATCCCCAGTCGAAAGTGTACTTTCTTGCCGCAGTGAAAGCATACAAGGCGGGCGCGTTGCGTGGCGCACTCACCTCCGCCTGGGTCGCCCTAGTCTACGATCTGATCGCCAAGTATCGCGAGCTAAGCGCCATGGGCGATGCTGCCGCGACTGCGTTTCTTCAGTCGTGGGATAACGCAACTGCCGGAGGCGACGTCGCCAAGCTGCTTCAGCTTGAGGGAGGTATCCTCGAAGACGCAACGGCCAACACCCAGGTCGTCAATCGCATCGCCCGAACGCATCTGAAGCGCCTTCGCGAAGATAGACATCTTTGTGCGCACCCGGCGTTCTCGGCCGAGGCTGATCTCTTTGAACCATCGCCGGAGCTGGTGCGACTTCATCTCGTCAATGCAGTCGATCTAGTGCTGTCGCAGGAACCCTTGCAGGGCAAAGCGATTTTCGACCTCTATGATGTCGACGTGCAGTCGCCAGGCTTTCCAACGGCCTACGAGCGCATTCTCGACTATGTCGAGCAACGATACCTCGCGCGCGTCCGCGCTCAGAACGTCCGCAACTTCGGCACGGTGCTCGCAAAATCCCTTCTCAAGGGTGTGTCGGCGCAATGGGAACCGCTCCATCGCAAGATCATCCCTTCGCTGGTCGCGGTGCGCGAACGTGCTGCAGAAGCCTGGCCGGACGTCTCCCTGGCAATCGTCAGGCTGATGGACAATCTTGAGCCGGCGAACCGGTCGCGCGCCATCGCCTTCATCGCCGCCTTTCCGGATTTCTGGCCACGGCTTCAGAAGCCAACGCGGACGGCACTGCAGGAGACCATCGATAATGCCGACCCCGCGGCGCTCACCGACTATCGCATCCTGGCGGGCGTGACCGTCCCGCATTTCCGCCCCGTGCTGTTGCCCCTAATCGCCAGCCTCAATCGGCAGCACTCCGGCGTAGGGAAACCGGGGACCGACGGGTCGGAGACTTTTCTCGCGTGTCCAGGTCTGGAGGACGGCGTGTGGTATTCAAGCTAGTTGCACGATCTGGTTGAGCACTGCCAGCACCTCGGCAAAGCGGGCATCGGGGATGCGTTTCATCGGATGTGGTGTGCCGCTGCGCAGATGCCAGTCGAAGGATTTGGGCTGGTGGCAGAGAACGTAACTGGTTTGCCCGGCCTTGCGCCCCCCGGCCGCACCGACCGCTACGGCAAAGGGGTTGTCGACGTTATAGTCGGCGGTGGTCATGGGCAGGCCGATGACCAGCGAGGTCCGTTCGTTGAAGGCTTTGGGCGAGAGCACCAGAAAGGGATGAACATCCCGCATCTCCTGCCCGCGCTGGGGATTGCAGTCGATCCAGATGACGTCCTGGCGGTTCGGCGCCCAGGCTTTGACTGCTTTCACCATTGTTCGGCGCCAAGAGCCTTCTCGGCGGGCATGGCTTCGCCGCCGTGGCGTTCGGGATCGAAGCAGGCCAGGCGTTGTTCCAGAGTCAGTCGTTCGTCGCGAATCGGCGTGATGATGACCCGTTCGCCTTCCACGGTGATGTTGACACGCTGGTCGGCGTGCAGATGGGCAGCCCGGGCGATGGCCGCGGGCAAGCGCACACCGAGGTTGTTGCCCCAGTGCTTGATGTCGAGAACGATTGAGGTCAAGGTTCGGCTCCAGCCAATGTTTATACATAGTCTAAACGTGCTGTGCCCGACACGCAAGGGAGCGGGTTCCGTTCGAGGAAGTCATGGGCGAAAAGGGTTGGAGCCGAATGGCACTAAGATAAGCGAGGAGAAAATCTCAAGTTTCTGAAAACACTAAGGGGAAGGGCTGCCAAGGTGATAGGCTGAACTCGCCAAAAGCCAACTCATCACCTCGGACGGCAGCCCCCATGCATCCTAACCAGCCCGCCGCGCAACGGCAACGCGTCCTTGCCCATATCGCCGACACCGATGTCGGCGGATTCTTCGACCTGTTGAGCGCTCCGCAGCTGCTCGACCGGGCCGAAGCGCTCCAGCCGCCGTTTCGCAAGCGGGTCTATTCCCCGACCGAGACGCTGGCGATGTTCATGACCCAAGCGCTCTCGGAGGACGGCAGTTGCCGTGCCGTGGTCAACGCCGCGGCGGTGCGGCGTGCGCTCGACGGCGAGGCGCCCCTCGCGACCGGCGCCAGCGGGTGCGTGCCGGGGACAGAGGTGTCAAAGCGGCGTTGGATCTTGCCGACCAAGAGACGGCTTGCCAGGTGACCGAGAATCTTTTTAAAACAACAGCATCTCACCTTGGCTCGGTCTCCTCGGCCAGGATGCCGTTTCGCACCAGCACACGATGGATCTTGCGAGCGGTCTTGGCCAGACGCGACAGGTCTGCAAGACTCGGCCGGTCTCCCTCGGCGAGCCGCTGCTCCCATGCCGCCAGCTCTCCCTCCAGATCGTCCAACAGCTTCTGCGAGCAGCCGGAGCAGTCGCCGCTGCAGACACGGGCCTGTGCCGCGTCGAACGGTATCGCGGCGCGTACCTGCTTGATGAGCTGTCGTATGGCGGTTCGGGTGTCCGGTTTCATGATGCTCTCGTGCCTCGCATGCCCGTGCCGGTCAGGCGAAGACCCGAGCACGGGCGCCCCGGGCCGACGTGTTAATCTTCTCCGAGTCCGTCACGCTCGAGACCATGGACACGCCCTGTCGGAACGAGCGTACGTCGCAATCCCGGGCCGTCAGGTCAACGCATCGCGCTCCAATGCCGTCGGCGGTCATTCGAGCACCGAAAACTGTTCTTGGGCGGCGCCGATTTCGCGCGGATTTTGCCCTTTCACATCAGGATGTCTATGAAGATTCCAAAGCGTCTCGAACCGCTGGTCCGCGACGGTCTTGTCGACGAGGTGATCCGGCCGCTCAAGAGCGGCAAGGAGGCCGCCGTCTATGTGGTGCATGCCGATGGCGCGGTGCGCTGTGCCAAGGTCTACAAAGAGGCCAATCAACGGGGTTTTCATAAGCAGGTCTTGTACAGCGAAGGCCGTAAGGTGCGAAACAGCCGACAAGCGCGCGCCATGGCGAAAGGCTCGCGCTACGGGCGGCAACAGCAGGAAGACGTTTGGCAGAACACCGAGGTCGATGCGTTGTACCGCTTGGCCGCTGCGGGTGTGCGTGTTCCCAAGCCGCACCTCTATGTCGAAGGCGTCCTCTTGATGGAGCTGGTCACCGACGACGAGGGCAATGCGGCGCCGAGGCTCAATGATCTGGATCTGACGGGCGAGCAAGCGCTCCTGTACCACGAGATCCTGATCAAAGACGTGGTGCGTATGCTCTGCAGCGGGCTCGTGCACGGCGATCTCTCGGAATTCAACATCCTGGTCGATCAGTATGGCCCCGTGATTATCGACCTCCCCCAAGCGGTGGATGCGGCGGCCAACAACAATGCCGCGCGAATGCTGGAGCGCGATGTCGGGAACCTGGCCGCCTACTTCGGTCAGTTCGCACCGGAGCTGCTCTCGACCAGCTATGCGAAAGAGATCTGGTACATCTACGAGAGCGGCGCCTTGACGCCCGAGATCAAATTGACCGGGCACTTCAAAGGCGCCAACAAGGAGGCCGACATCGAAGGCATCATGCGAGAAATCAACGATGCGCGCGAGGAGGCCGTCAGGCGTCGTCAGGGGCGCGAGGAGGCTTGACGGTAATCCAAACACCGGCGCGGCATCGGGCGCGGAGCGCCGGAGGAGACGTGACACCGCAGGAGCGGTGTCACGGTAGCGCAACCCCGAGCAGGATCACGCCGGTGCCGGATTCGCCCTGAACAACCGGCTCAGACGTCCATGCGCACTGTCGTGGATCGAGAGCAATGCGGGGATGACGAGCAGAATCAGCAGGGTCGCAAAGCCGAGTCCGAAGGCGATCGAGGTCGCCATCGGGATCAGGAACTGGGCCTGCACGGATTTCTCGAACAAGAGCGGCGTCAGGCCGGCGATCGTGGTCAAGGATGTCAGCAGCACGGCGCGCAGGCGCTGGCAGGCGGCCTCGATCAACGCCTCGCTGCTGGCAACCCCCTGTTCGAGCTGCTCCTGATAGAACTTGACCAGGATGATGGAGTCGTTGATCACGATCCCGGACAGGCCGAACATCCCGAACAGCGAGAGGATGGTGACATCGATGCCGATCAGCCAGTGTCCGAAGAGTGCGCCGGTCAAGCCGAACGGGATCGCGGCCATGACGACCAACGGCCAGCCATAGGACGAAAAGACCCAGGTCAGGATGATGTAGATCAGGATCAGTCCGAGCACCAAACCCTTGCGCATGTCGCCCAGTGTCTCGCGTTGATCGGCGGAACGGCCCTCGAAGGAGTAGCTGATCCCGTAGCTCGCCTCGAGCTCGGGCAGGGTCGAGGCGACCAGCCCTTCGATGATGGCCCCGGCATTGTTGACGTCGGAGTCGACATCCGCCGAGACCTCGACCGCCAACTTGCCCTCGGCATGACGCAGGATCTCGAAGCCGCGTTGCGAGCGCCATTGCGCGACCGTCGTGAGCGGCACCGAGGTACCGTCGGGAAGGCGGATGTTGATGCGCTCGAGGGTTCCCAGACGTTCGCGCTCGGCCTTGGGGAGCTTCACGCGGACCTCGACCTCGTCCGCACCGTCCTGGAAGATCTGCACCAATTGCCCCTCGAAGGCAGTCCGCAGTTGGGTCCCCAGCTCGGTGACCGTGAGTCCGAGCGCCTGTCCGGCGGGGGTGAGCGAGTAGATGATCTGCTCGCGCCCGAAGGCCATGTCGTCCTCGACGGCCGTCACACCCGAGATCCCTTTCAGAACCTCGGAGATATCCAGAGCCGCTGCCTTGAGCGTCGCTGCATCCGCACCGAAGATCCGCACGCTCAGGTCTCGACCGGGCGGCCCGGCGCGCCGCGAGGCGATGGTGAAGCCCTCGAGTCCGGCCGGCAGCGCGATGCGCTCCTCCCAGGCCCGGATGAACGCCTCGTTGCGCACCTCGCGCGCATCCGGTGCGACCAGCTCCACCTGCAGGGCGCCGAGCTGATCCGCCGAAGAGCCGCTGCCCTCGCCTTTCGCGCCGTGCAGGGCGATCGCCAGGTTGACCAGCTTGCCTTGATCGAAGGCGCGTTCGGTCTCCCGAAGCGTCTCGTCGAGGTGCTCCAGGAGCGCATCGACCCGTGCGCGCGGTGTGCCGGCGACAAAGGTCGCGTTCGCCGTAATGATCTGACCTTCCGGCGTCGGGAAGAAGACGAAGCCCAGGCGCCCGCCGGCCAAGAGGCCGACGGCGATCATCAAGGCCGCCACCGCGCTGGCGATGGTGGCAAATCGATGGTGAACGGCGACCGTCACCAGGGGGCGAAATAGCCGGTCGCGAAAGTACTCGAAGCCCCGATCCAGGCGTGCGCGCAGCGAATCGGGCTTGACCCTGTGCGAGTGCACGAAGGCGCTGCGCAGGTGTCCGGGCAGGACCAACATGCTCTCGAGGAGCGAGGCGAGGATGACGGCCACGATGACCAGCGGGATGACATTCAGGATGTTGCCGATGACCCCGCCGACCAACATCAGCGGGAGGAAGGCGGCGATGGTGGTCAGCGAGGAGGCAACCACGGGCGCCAGCATCCGGCGGACCCCGCCCTCGGCCGCGAGCAGCGGATCCTCGCCCATTTGATGGTGGGCCATCGCATCCTCGCCGACCACGATGGCGTCGTCCACGATGATGCCCAGCGCCATGATGAGCGCGAAGAGGCTCATCATGTTGATGCTTCCGCCGGCCAGATAGAGGATGAAGAGTGTGGCCATGAAGGACACCGGGATGCCCCAGGCGACCCAGAAAGCGACCCGACCGCTCAAGAACAGAAAGAGGATCGCCACGACCAGGACGAGACCGCCGGCCCCGTTGGTCACCAGCAGCATGATGCGGTCTCGGATCAGCTCCCAGGAAGCGTCGTAGACGACCAGCTCGACCCCGGGCGGGAGCAATGGACGCGTCTCGGCAAGCCACTCGTCGAGTGCCTTGGCCGCCGCGAGCGAGTTGCCCGTCTCGGCGCGCTGCAGGATCATCTCGACCGCGGGGCTGCCGTTCATGGAAAGCCGCAGGGTTGCATCGCGCGGCACCCGCTCGATCTCGGCGATATCGCCGAGCTGCAGATTCAGCGTCTCCTCGGTCTTGATCGGAATCTGTGCGAACTCGAGCGCATCCCGGCGCTTATCCAGGCTGCGCAGCTCGCGCGTCGCCTCGCCACGACCGATCGCCCCGGCCGGCAGATCACGACTGAAGGCACCGACCCGCTCGCCGATCTGCGGCAGCCCCAAACCCAGCTCTTCGAGCTGCGCCTGATCGACCTGAATGCTGATCTCTTCGAGCGGAAGCCCGCGGATCTCCACCTTGTCGATCCCGCTCTCGAGCAGCTCGGACTCGAAGCGGCGTGCAAGATGTCGCAGCTCGTCCGGACGTTCGAGACCGGTCAGGACCAGTCGGGCGACGGACTCGTAGCGCGTCACCAGCGCCACCTCGGGCTTCTCGGCGTCCTGCGGGAGGTTACGGAAATCGTCGACGAGGCGTCGCACTTGGTCCAGGGCCAGCAAGGGGTCGACCCCCTCGTTGAACTCGATCGTGATCGCCGAGATACCCTGCGTGGAGGTGGACGTCATCTTGCGCAGCTCATCGACCGAGCGCAGACGCTGCTCGAGGGGATTCGTGATGCCGTCCTCGATGTCCTCGGCGCTCGCGCCCGTCCAGACCACCCGCACCGTGACCAAGTCCAGGTCGAAATTCGGGAAGAACTGCACGTTCAGACGATCCAGAGCAAAGATCCCGCTCAGGATCATCATCGCCATCAGGAGGTTGGCCGCGACCTTGTGGTGGGCAAACAGACCGATGATGTCGTTCTGATGCCCCTTGATCACCTTCTCCTTGGCGGGTCTGGTATCGGTCACTGCACCGCCTCCACCCGCAGCCCATCAACCGCGTTGGGCATGTGGGTCACGATCAGGCGATCGCCGGCCGCGAGATCGGGCGCCTGCACCAGCAGTCGCTCCTCGCCGGTCTCGGTAAACCAGCTCCCGAGACTGCGCACGGACACGCCCTTCATGCGCCCGTCGACGAGCGTGTAGACCCGATCACCGCCGTAGACCGCACCGAAGGGGGCCGGCACCACGCCATCCCGAGGCGGCCGATCCAGGCGCAACGCGATCATCTGACCGGCACGCAGGAGACCCTCCTCGTCCTCGATATCGAAGAGTCCGTCGATCCCGCTCGCGCTGGCCTCGCCGGCAAGCCGCTCCAGCGAGAGCTTGAGCGTGCGCTCCCCGACGGTGGCCGTCGCCGGCAGTCGGCCCTCGGCCTGCAGGGAGGCGCTCAACTCCGCCTGAAAGGGCGCCGGGATCCGCGCGCGGACCTCCAGGCTGTCGATCGCGTAGAGCGTCAAGAGGATATCGTCCTTGCGCACCTGATCGCCCGCCGTGACCGAGACCTTGGCGATGATGGCGTCGTAGGGGGCAACCACCGGCGCACGCTCGAGCTCGAGCGCAATCTCCTCGAGACCCGCCCGCGCGCTCGCGC
Source organism: Thiocapsa sp. (assembly GCF_018399035.1). Classification (GTDB taxonomy): domain Bacteria; phylum Pseudomonadota; class Gammaproteobacteria; order Chromatiales; family Chromatiaceae; genus Thiocapsa. The sequence goes on along the minus strand of NZ_CP073760.1, from coordinate 863,852 downwards.
GTCTTGCCTCGAGCGCGCGTCGGCGCGCCGGGAAGTCCGCGATGTTCATCTCGCGGTTGCTCACGGCCAGTGCTTGGCGGGCCAGTTCCTGCTCGGCGATATCCAGGTCGGTTTGGGAGCCGACCCTTTGCTTGGTCAGCTGCGAGGCGCGCTCCACCCCGTCTTGCGCGATCGCGAGCAGCTTGCGCTCCTGCTCGAGCGCGGCGAGATCGGTCTCGTGCCCGGTTTGCTCGCTCTCGACCTGCGCCTCGAGCTCGTCGATCCGGGCCCGCGCCTGTGCGAGACGAAAGCTGAAATCACGGGGATCAAGCTCGACCAGGAGTTGTCCGGCCTCGACACGATCGCCCTCGCGCACCAGCACCCCGGCAACACGCGCCTGCGCCGAGGCCGCCGCTCGCAGGAGGTCCGGCGTCTGCACGCTGCCGTACAGCTCAAGCCCGGGGGAGAGCCGACGCGGCTCCACCGTCTCGGCCTCGATCCGCCAGACACGTTCGACGATCTCCGCCGGAGGACGCTCGGGGCGGGTCTGCTTAAGGTACTGAAAAACTCCGAAACCGACGGCGAGGATCAGGACGGGCAACAAGAACTTGGTCAGGCGCTTCACGGTGACTCGCGGGGTGACTGCTAGGGTTGGTAGTGTCGGGGCGTACCCTGTTCAAAGCAACTCGTCGGAGTACCCGGCGAATCGGCAACGGCGGCCGTCCCGGGGTGTGCTATAGACGCACGTCGCCGAGGAGGCACAGCGTCTTGGGCTGCCCATACCATTGAAAAACGACCGCCTTGCCCCGGACGCGCGCCATCCTCGCGCGCGCATTTTCGGGACCACTCTGTCGGGTTCAGCTATTCTTCATCAACAAACATCGCCCACTCTTCCCGAGGTGAGATTCTGCTGTCGCGCGCATGAAGGTCTCGGCCCCTGCGGACCCCGGCGACATTGACAAAGCCTTACAAAGACCGCGAAGGGAATTAAACCGCGTCTCCCGCTAAGGGCGGTGGATGCACCAAACGTCGAGCTCACTCGAAAGTGAGCATCTCGCTCTAGACGCGGTTTAGGTAAACTGACCGCAGAGCTCCGAATTCCCGATGGCGTCCGTCAGGGGAGCCAATCCGACTCCCAGCGTCAGGCTCACTCTCCGAGCCTTTTACACCATGGATTCGTGCGCGCAACGCAGGAAGTAGCGTCTTGACTCAAGCAATCGGACCATCAGCGATCGGACCATCTCCGGGTGCAACCGAGGTCCACCGCGGGCGTCACCTGCGGGTGCTTCGCCTGCTCGACCCGACGGCTGGCCCCTTGATCGTCAAGCAGGGCCGTGATGACGGAGACCTCGCCTCCGCCCGGTCCGCGCTACACAACGAGCAGCGCATCCTGGATCGGTTGCAGGGCCTGCCCGGCTGTCCGCGTCTGGTGCGCTACGACCCGGCCACGCCGGAGCTGGCCATGGCGGACTTCGGCGGTGTCACCCTGCAGGCGTCGGGACTCTTGGGCAACCTCGATCCGAAGCGCTTTGTGACCATCGCCCACGCGCTGGCGCATGCGGTGGCGGAGATCCACGGGCGCGGTGTCATCCACAAGGATCTGAACCCCGCCAACATCCTGGTGCGGCCGTCCGACCTGCAGGTGCAGATCATCGACTACGATCTGGCCACGACCTTTGCCGAAGAGCACCCGGGGTTCGATCACCCGAGTGCCCTGCCGGGCACGCCGACCTATCTGTCGCCCGAGCAGACCGGGCGGATGAATCGGCCGGTCGACTACCGCACCGACCTCTATTCGCTCGGCGCCACCCTCTATGCCCTGGCCACCGGTGCCCCGCCCTTTGCCGGCACCGATACCCTTAGCCTGATCCATGCCCACCTGGCCCGCACGCCGGTGCCGCCGCAAGAGCGGGCGCCCTGGTTGCCGCCCCGCGTGGCGGAGCTGATCCTGACCCTGCTCGCCAAGGAACCTGACGACCGCTATCAGAGCGCGGCGGGGCTGGCCCACGATCTGCAACAGTTGCGCAGCGCGCTGGCCGCCGATCAGCCACTCGCGGCGGTGCGGTTGAAGGCGCTCGACCTGACCCTCGCCCCCCGCCCGCCGCGCCGCCTGTACGGGCGCGAGCAGGAATCGGCAACGCTGATGACGGCCTTTACCGACGCGACCGCGGGCGGTGCGCGTGGCCTCTTTGTGGCCGGTTACTCGGGGGTCGGCAAGACCGTGCTGATCCAAGAGATCCACCGACCGGTGACGCTGGGCAATGGGCTCTTCATCAGCGGCAAGTTCGAGCAGTTCAGCCGCGACCGCCCGTTTCTGGCCCCGGCACAGGGCCTGCGCCAGTTGTGCCAGTTGCTTCTGGCGGAACCGGAGGCACAGGGTCGAGGCATGGCGCACGCGCATCCTCGAGGGCGTCGGCCCGGACGCGGCCGCCTTGTTCGAGGTCGTACCGGAACTGGAGGCACTGCTCGGTGCGCAGCCCCCCGCACCGGAACTCGGGCCACGCGAGGCGCAGGTGCGTTTGCGCGCACTCTTGGTCGCCCTGCTGCGCCAAGTCGCCGCGCCCGAGCATCCGCTGGTGCTGTTTCTCGACGACCTGCAATGGGCCGACCAACCGTCGCTGGACTTCATCGGGGCACTGCTCGAAGACACGGCGCTGCGTGGTCTCTTGTTGATCGGGGCCTATCGCGACAACGAGGTCGACGCGGCCCACCCGCTCCTGCGCCTGCTGCGCTGCTGCGCCAACCGACAGCCACCGGCGCGCCGGTCCAGGTGCTGACCCTGGCCAGCCTGACGGCGGGCGACATGACCAGATTGCTAGCCGACATGCTGCACCGTCCGCCGGACAGCGTACAACCCCTAGCCGCCGCACTCTACGCCAAGACCAGCGGCAACCCCTTCTTTCACGATCGAGTTTCTGAATGCGCTCTACCGCGAAGGGGCACTGCGGCCGGACCCGCAGCAGGGGCGCTGGCACTGGGATCTCGCCGCCATTGCCGCCCACCCGGCAAGCACCAATGTCGTGGATTTCCTCGCCGACGGGTTGCGGACCCTGGGGCAGGAGAGCGCCGATACCTTGGTCGCCGCCGCCTGTCTGGGCACCGCCTGCACCCTGGGCTTACTGGCGCTCGCCACCGGCGAAGATCCCGACGCACTCGCGCAGCGGCTCGGGCCTGCGTTCGAGCGTGGAATTCTGGTCACGCCCAAGGCGCTGGCGATGCATCGGGCCGAGCACGGGGCCGCTCTGGCGTTTTGCCACGACCGGATGCAGCAGGCGGTGTACCAACTGCGCGACGACGCCTGGCGCGAGCGGCTGCATCTGGAGATCGCTCGGCGACTGGCCGGGGTTGCGGCCGATCCCGAGCAGACCTTGCGCGCCGCCGAACACTATGCGGTCGCCGCGTCGCTGATCGCCGAGAGCGCCGAGCGCTCGCGCGTCCGCGCACTCTTCCTCGCGGCCGCGGCATCAGGCCCGCCAGGCCGGTTCGCTTGATCTCACGGCGGAACGGTTCCTGACGCTGGGGATCGGGCTGTTGGCGGCGGACGCCTGGCAGAGCGATCGGGCGGCGGCGTTCAGCCTCCATTCCGAATTGCACCTGGTGCTCTATAGCCAATCCCGCCACGACGAGGCCGATGCGGTCTATGCCATGCTGGCGCCGCAGGCGGCGTCGCCGCGTCAATTGCTCGCACCGCTGTGCATCCAGATTGCCAGTCTGTCCAACCGCACCCGCTACGATGAGGCCGTGAGTCTGGGGGCCGGCCTCCTGGAAGAGCTGTGCATCGCATTGCCGCTCGAAAACACCCGCGACCGTCTCGAGCAGGAGCTCGATCTCTTCTACCGCCACGTGGCGGCAGGCGCGCTGAAGCAGTTTGCCCGCCCAACGCAACCTGGACGACGAGCGACTGCTGATGGTCGCCCAGCTGCTCAACCGCCTGATCCCGGCCGCGCTCTTTTCCGGCTCGCTGCTTGGCTTCTGGATGATGGCGCGCTGCAGCCGCCTGTGGATCGAGGCCGGCTACTGCGAGCTCCTGTGCTACCCGATGTGCTGTATCACGATGGTGACCATCGCCCTGCGGGACGACTATGCCACGGGTTACCGCGCGGCCCGCGCGGCACTGGAAACCGCACTCGTGCGCGGCCATGGCGGTCTGGAAGAGGCCCGCGCCCAGCACGCCTTCGGGCTGTTTGCCTGTCATTGGTTTCAGCCGCTCATCGACGATCTGGGACATGCTCGGGCGGCTTTCGCCGGGCTCTTGCGGGCCGGCGATCTGGAGTTCGCCAACTTCACCTTTTTCAACGCGCTGGCGACCCTGTTCGACACCTGTGCGCAACTCGCCGAGATGGACGCCGAGCTCGCTGCGGCCATCGGCTTTGCGCGCAAGACCGGGAGCCGGCATTCAGAGCAGGCTTACTTGCCCTACCGACAGCTCGCGCGTGCCTTGGAGTGCAAGACCCACGCGCGCGGGGGCTTTGCGGACGCCGATTTCGACGACCAGGCGCATCTCGCGGCCATCCGGGGCAACGCCATGGCGCTCGCCTTTTATCACACCTACCGGGCGCTAGGGGCCTGCCTGTTCAACGATACGGCGGGGCTGTCTCGTCATGCCGAGGCCGCGGTCGGCCTGTCACGCCACATCAGCGGTTTCTACCCGACCGCCCTGGCCATGTTTCTGCAGTCACTCGCGCTGATCGAGCAGTTGCGGGTGACCGACGAGGCGGGCCGGCCGGCCCTGCTGGAGCGCCTCGGTGCGAGCCAGACCTGGCTCGCCGCGCGCGCCGCCGACGCGCCCATGAACTTCGGCCATCTCCACGACCTGGTGGAAGCCGAGCGGCTGGACGTCCTGGAGCAGCCCTGGGACGCACTCCAGCGCTTCGAGCGGGCGATGCGCCACGCCGGAGCGCAGCAGCACCCCTGGCACCAGGCACTGATCACCGAGCGGGCCGGACACTGCTACCTGCGGCGCGGGCTGGAGGACGCCGGCCGCGCCCTGCTGGCGCGCGCGCATGCCCATTATCGGCAGTGGGGGCCGTGGGTAAGACGCGGGCGATGCGCGACGCCTGGCCTTTTTTGGACACCAGCCCTTCAGGCAGTTTGCGGGATAGCCAGTGCGACGCCTTGGACCATGAGGCACTGCTGCGCGCCTCCCAGGCCCTGGCTGCCGAACGCTCGCTGCCGCGACTGGTTGCGCGAGTGGTGGAGCTGGTGGGCCAACTGACCGGCGCGACCGACGTGCGGCTGCTGGTCCTGGACGAGGCCGGGCGCTGGTACCTGGAGGGCGGGGTGCGCGGCGAGGAGTCGTTGGAGCGCATGACGGTGGAAGAGGCCGCGGAGCGTGGAATCATCACCGCCGCCGGGATGCGGTTGGCGCTGAAGACGCGCGTCCCGCTGGTCTCCGACGATGCGGTCATCGACAGTCGCTTTGCCGGGGATCCGCACTTCGCCGGTCTGCCGCTGTGTTCGCTGCTGGGCCTGCCGATTTTCCTCCATGGGCGGCTCACGGCCTTTCTGGTCCTGGAGAACCGGCTGTTTCGCGCCGCCTTTACCGCCGCGCGCATCGAGGCAGTGACGATACTGGGCGGACAGTTGGCGGTTTCGCTCGAAAACGCCGGGCTTTACCGGTCGCTCGAAGGCAAGGTCGCGCAGCGCACCGGCGAGCTGTCCGAGGCCAACCGGCTGCTCACGGACGCCATCGAACGCGCCGGGGCGGAAATCGCCGAACGTCAGCAGGTGGAAGCGGCATTGCGCGAGAGCGATGAGAAGTTCAAGGCCATCGCCAATTACGCGGCCAGTTGGGAGTCCTGGTTCAGTCCGGAAGGCAAGCTGCTCTGGATGAATCCGTTTTCGCTGAAGCTGACGGGCTTCACCCCGGAGGAATATCTCGCCGCGGACGATTTCGTGGTGATGGCCACACACGAGGAGGACCGGCCCTGGATGTGGGAACACTTTCAGCAAGCGCTGCAGGGCCGCAGCGGCGACCAGGTCGAGTTTCGTTGTCTGCGCAAAGATGGCTCGCGATTCTGGATCTCCGCCTCCTGGCGCCCGATTTTCGACGCCTCGGGTCGTTCACTCGGTTTTCGCACCAGCGCCCAGGACATCACCGCAAGCCGGCAGGTGCGCGAGGATCTTGCGCGCGCCAGGGCAGCGGCCGAGACCGCCAACCGCGAGCTCGCGATCCTGAGCACCACCGACAGCCTGACCGGTCTCGCCAATCGCCGCCGCTTCGACGAAACCCTGCAGACCGAGTGCCAACGCGCTACCCGCGCCGCACGGCCTCTGAGCCTGGCGATGCTCGACGTGGACTGGTTCAAGCATTACAACGACCGCTACGGCCACCAGGCCGGCGATGAATGCCTGCGCGCCATTGCCGGGGTACTGAGTGCCCAGGCGCACCGGATCAGCGACCTGGCCGCCCGCTACGGCGGCGAGGAATTCGCGGTCATCGCGCCCGACACCGACGCGGCGGGCATGCTGCGCCTTGTCGAGTCGATCCACAGCGCCCTCGAGGCTTTGGCCCTGCCCCATGATGCCTCGCCGCTCGGGCGCGTCACCGTCAGCATCGGCGTGGCGGTGCTGGCGCCCGGGGACATGACCTCACCCGATGGACTGCTGCGGCTGGCGGACGAGGCGCTGTACCGCGCCAAGGCCGGGGGCCGCAATCGGACGGTTCCGGGAGGCGCGGGGTCCATGCCATTGCCGTAAACGGTTCGGCGATAGGGTCTGTGGAATCCTGGATCAAACCGCGTCGCCGCAGGCACCGCTATAGTCGAAGGTGATCTCCTCGTCGACCGCAATCGCGCGGCGGGCGTAGAGATCGAAGCCGTCGAGCTCGGCGTTCGGGTCGTCGCTGTGGTTCAGCCAACGCAGGAGGTTGCGCCCCTCGCGACCGGCGAGGACGTTGCCCTCGGCGTCGTAGGTCCAGAGCACGTAGGTGCCGTCGCGATCCACCTCGGGGCCTTCGAAGGTGCCGATGAAGTCGCCGCTGCGAAACGCGATCTTGGCAAAGCAGCCTTGGCCGTGAATCGGGGAGGCCGCGCGGTAGACACGCGTGCGCAGCAGCTCGTCGGCGGAGGATGAGCGGCCCATCGCGGCCGTCGCCTTGTGGCGATGCGCAGACTCAGCGGCGCTTGGCCTTGGCGAAGGCATCCGCCATGGTGCCGCCGACCGGGGGCTCGGCCGGGGCGGGCGCCTTGGCGCGCTTCGCACCTCGCCCGTCGGACGCCGGGCGTGCGTCGGCCGGGCGGCCGGGCCGACCCGGTGGGGTTTGTGGCCTCGGGCGCGACTCTCGACCCTGCGAGCGGCTGTCGGAGGCATCGCCGGCTCCGCGCTCGGGCGCGACATCGCCCAAGCGCATGCTCAGCGCGATCCGTTTGCGCACGAGATCCACTTCCATCACCTTCACCTTCACGAGGTCGCCGGACTTGACCACCGCATGCGGGTCCTTCACGAAGCGGTCGGCCAGGGCGGAGATGTGCACCAGACCGTCCTGATGGACCCCGACATCCACGAAGGCGCCGAAGTTGGTCACGTTGGTGACCGTGCCCTCCAGGATCATGTCGGGTTTGAGATCCTTGAGCGTCTCAACGCCCTCCTTGAGCTGCGCGGTCTTGAACTCGGGGCGCGGGTCGCGGCCGGGTTTCTCCAGCTCGGCGAGGATGTCCTTCACCGTCGGCAGACCGAAGCGCTCGTCGGTGAAGCGGACGGGATCCAGGTGGCGCAGGGTCGCACTGTCGCCGATCAGGGCCGCAATGGGTTTGCCGGTTTCGGCCAGGATGTGGCGCACCAGCGGATAGGCCTCCGGGTGAACCGCCGAGGCGTCCAGCGGCTCGTCGCCGTCGCGCACGCGCAGGAATCCCGCACTCTGCTGGAACGCCTTCTCGCCGAAGCGTGGGACCGCCATCAGACGCTTGCGGTTGGAAAAGGCCCCATTGGTCTCGCGAAACTGCACGATATTCTCGGCCAGGGTCCGGTTGAGCCCGGAGACCTGGGTCAGCAGCGGCACGGAGGCGGTGTTCAGATCCACCCCGACGGCGTTCACGCAGTCCTCGACCACGGTGTCCAGGGCGCGTGCGAGCCGAGGCTGATTCACATCGTGCTGGTACTGGCCCACGCCGATCGCCTTGGGCTCGATCTTCACCAGCTCGGCGAGCGGATCCTGCAGCCGGCGTGCGATCGACACCGCGCCGCGCAGCGAGACATCCAGCTCGGGCAGCTCCTTGGATGCGAATTCGGAGGCCGAATAGACCGAGGCGCCCGCCTCGCTGACGACGAGCGAGCGCAGACCGAGCTCCGGATGTTTCTGGATCAGCTCGCGCACCAGCCGGTCGGTCTCGCGCGAGCCGGTCCCGTTGCCGATGCTCACGAGCTTCACGCCGTGCTCTTTCGACAACTGGGCAAGACGCGCGATCGAGGCATCCCATTGGTTCTTCGGCACATGAGGATAGATGGTGTCGGTCGCCGCCACACGCCCGGTGCCGTCCACGACGGCGACCTTCACGCCGGTGCGCAGTCCGGGGTCCAGCCCGAGTGTCGCAAGCCGGCCCGCCGGGGCGGCCAACAAGAGCGCCTTGAGGTTGAGCCCGAAGACGCGAATCGCCTCCTCTCCAGCCGCTTCCAGCATCCGACCTTTGAGCTCCAAATCGAGCCGCGTCAGCAGCTTGATCCGCCAGGTCTTGCGGACCGTCTCGATCAGCCAGTCGTCTGCGGGGCGCCCGGCCTGGCGAACCCCGAAGCGCGACGCGATCAGACCCCGACAGACCGCATCCGGGTCATCGCCCTCCCCGGCCAACAGCTCCAAGTGCAGGACGCCTTGGTTGCGCCCGCGGAACAAGGCCAGCGCGCGGTGCGACGGAATACGCGCGAGCGGCTCGCGATAGTCGAAATAATCCGAGAACTTATTGCCTTCGTCTTCCTTGCCCGGCATGACCTTGGCGACCAGAATGCCCTGCTCCCAGAGGTGATCGCGCAGACGCCCGGTCAGCTCCGGATCCTCGGCAAAGCGCTCCATCAGGATCTGACGCGCGCCTTCCAGGGCCGCCGCGATGTCCTCCACACCCTTGGTGGAATCCACATAGGCCGCCGCGCGTGACTCGGGGGAGGCGCTCGGATCCGCAAGCAGCGCGTCGGCCAAGGGTTCGAGCCCCGCCTCGCGCGCGATCTGGGCCTTGGTGCGCCGCTTGGGCTTGAAGGGTAGATAAAGGTCTTCGAGGCGCTGCTTGGTCTCGGCGCCGACGATCTCGGCCTGGAGCTCCGGGGTCAGCTTGCCCTGCTCCTCGATGCTTTTGAGCACGGTCGCGCGGCGCTCGTTCAGATCGCGCAGATAGACCAGGCGCTCTTCGAGCAAGCGCAACTGGATATCGTCCAGCCCACCGGTGGCCTCTTTGCGATAGCGCGCGATGAAGGGGACGGTCGCGCCCTCGTCGAGCAGTCGGATGGCGGCCTCGACCTGCTCGGGTCGAGCGGCAAGCTCCTGGCTGAGGGTCCGGGTGATGTCGGTCATGCGTGATGGATTCCGATGCGGCGGATCAGGATGGATGGCGGCGGCAGCATACACCCCCGACGGGAAGGGCGCAGGCTCTCAGGGCGGCGGAAGCCGGCAGGCATCGCCGTAGACGGCCATGATCTGCTTGAGCTCGCGCAGCAGGGTGGTGCGCTCCTCCTCGCTCAGACCGCGCGTCTCGGGCAGCTGTGCCCCGGCCTCCAAGGCGGCGATGTCTTGCCTGACCTGGCTGCAACCCTTGCTGCACACCGCCTCGATGCGTGCATCCACGCGACACTGCTCAAGAGTCTGCACAGCCCTGGCCTCCGGCGGTGAGCGAGATGGTCCGAGACGGGGCGTGTCGTCGATCATGATGTCCGACACCGGACTCGACGCCCCCGCTTCCCGGGTGGTTGCCGATTATAGGAAGATGACGACGGAGGTCACAACGGATGTCGATGCAAAGACTGAATGACGATGGCGCGATCAGGCCGCCGACGCTCGACTGGACTGCCGGACCGATCCGCTGCGACATCCGATCGGGTGCGCTCCATCTGTGGCGGATCCGCACCGATGCAGACGGGATCGAGCTCGCGCACGGTCTGAGCCTGCTCGGCGAGCGCCAGCGCGCGCGCGCGGCGCGGATGCGTCATGAGCCCTACCGCGAGCGCTATGTGCGCGCGCATGCCGGGCTGCGCGAGATCCTCTCGCGCTATCTCGACGCGCCGCCGGGGTCGCTGCGCTTCGACTACGGACCGGCCGGCAAACCCGCGCTTGCCGGCGCCGCGTTGCCGCTCTCCTTCAATCTGACGACGACCGGCGATCTGGCCTTGGTGGCCGTCTGTGCCGGGGCCGGGCCGAGCACCGATGTGGGCGTGGACTGCGAGTGGATCCGACCGCGGCACGACATCGAGGCCGTGGCGGAACGGATGTTCGCGCCCGAGATGGTGCGGACACTCGCATCGGCTCCGCAGGACGAGCGCCTCGCCGTCTTCTACCGTGCCTGGACCGCACTCGAGGCGGATGCCAAGGCCGACGGCCGAGGACTCTTCCGGCCCCGACCCGCCGGCGCACGGCCGCCGGCCGTTCTGCATTGCATCCCGGAGACGGGCTATATCGCCGCGGTCGCGCGCGAAACCCTGCCGCCGGTCATGGATTGGTCGACATTCGATCTGCTCATCAGACCGTCGTCGATCACTCGATAGGGCACCGGAAGCATCGATCGCGCGGACACGGCCGGTACGCCGCGTATAATCCGGGCCTTCAATCCCGAGGAGCGCCGTTCGTTGGAAACTATTCAGATCGTCTTACTTGCGTTCGTTCAAGGCATTACCGAGTTCTTGCCGATCTCGAGCTCGGGACATCTGATCCTGACACCGCTCCTCTTCGGCTACGAGCTGCAGAGCCTCGCCTTCGATGTCGCGCTGCATCTGGGTACGCTCGCCGCGGTGATGCTCTATTTCAGGCGCGAGATCGTGACCATGACGATCGCCGTGCTGCAGTCGTTGCGCACACGCAGATTCGACGCGCCCGATGCCCGCCTCGGCTGGATGATCATCCTCGCCACCCTGCCGGTGATCGTGCTGGGCCTGCCGCTGAAGTCCGTGCTCGAGGTTCTGCGCGACGACCCGACCTTGGTCGCCCTGGTGGTTGCGGCCACCAGCATCGGCTTCGGGTTGCTGCTGTGGTGGGCGGACTTCAGCGGAAAACGCGCGCGCGACGAGTACAGCCTCGGCTGGAAGGCGGCCCTGTTCGTCGGTGTCATGCAGGCGGTCGCGATCATTCCGGGGACCTCGCGCTCGGGCATCACCATCACGGCGGCGCTCATGCTCGGGCTGACCCGCAGGGCGGCGTCGCGCTTTTCGTTCCTGCTCGCGATCCCGACCATCATCATGGCGGGCGCTCTCGAAACGCTCGATCTGGTGCAGGCCGGCGAGCCGGTCGACTGGATGTCGCTGTTGCTCGGAGCGGCCCTTTCGTTCGTCTTCGCCTACCTGACCATTCATTACTTTCTGAAATTCATCGAACGCATCAGCATGCTCCCGTTCGTGATCTACCGGATCCTGCTGGGCGCCGTCATTCTGATGCTGGTATGGTGATCCGCGATGAGTCTCGAAGCCGAAATCGCAACAACCTTGACCTCCGGGATCGCGAGCCTGCAGCCGATCCTGGATCGCTACGGGCTCTGGGCGCTGTTTGTCGCCTGCATGGCCGAAGGATTCGGGATCCCGCTACCGGGACAGACCCTCTTGATCGCCTGCGCACTCTTGGCCGCGACGGGGAAGATGGACATCGTCGTGGTCCTGATCGTGGCGTGGACGGCGACCCAGCTCGGCGACATCATCGGCTATCTGATCGGACGCTACGGGTTGCAGGGGCTGCTCAAACGCGCATCCAAACACCGCGAGCGTCTGGACAAGGCCGAGGCGGCCTTCGCGCGTTGGGGGATCGGGTTGCTCATCGTCGCGCGCTTTCTCGACGGGCTGCGTCAGACCAGCAATATCGCGGCCGGGGCACTGCAGATGCCCTGGTGGCGCTTCCTCACGGGAACCATCCTGGGAACCAGTCTGTGGGTCGGGGCCTTCGGGTTCGGGGCCTACACCCTGAAGGAGGATTTCCACCGCATCACCGACGTCATCGAGCCGCTCAGACCCTATGTGCTCGCCTTCTCGGCGGTGCTCGTTTTGGCCCTGATCTGGTTTCTGTTGCGCCGCAAATCGGCCGGCCAACACGCCTGAACCGTCTTCGCACGGGCCTTGCGCGTCTGCGGCACGCGCAAGGGTGTAGGTTGTGCCGAGCCGTGCGAGGCACAACCAACCGTCGGCGGATGTTGTGCTTCCTGCCGTCAGCACAACCTACGGTATGGAATTTTGCGGAAATCGCCTAAGCAACGGGAGCGTCATTATGGTCAATCCCCCGCCGCTGGCCGAGCTGACGATGACGATGACACGGCCGGACTACGACGGCGGCGGCCTCGTCAATCTAATGAGCAGCATCATCCAGGCCCGCGGCGGGCGGTCCGACGCCCCGAGCCTGCGCGATCTGTCGACGGATGAGCTGGCGCAAGCCACCAATCTGATCCTCCTGGTCATCGACGGCCTCGGCGCCGATTGGCTCGACAGGCAATCGCCGGACGGGATCCTGAGCCAAGCCCGGCGCACGACCCTCACCTCGGTCTTCCCCTCGACGACGGCGGCCGCCATCCCGACCTTCCTCACCGGGGAAGCGCCGTCGGCACACGGGCTGACCGGTTGGCATACCTATCTCGGGGAGCTTGGATGCGTGATGACGGTGCTGCCGGGCACACCGCGCTTCGGCGGCGTGCCCTATCGGAAGGCCGGGATCGATCCGGTCAAGCTGTTCGGCACCACACCGGTCTCCGACCGGATCGCTACCCGCAGCATCCTGGTCTCGCCGGCGCACATCGCCCGGTCCGACTTCAACCGCGCACACCTCGGACGCGGTGAGCTGGTGACCTTCAAGGGATTGCGCGACATGTTCGTGCGAACCGCCGGGGTTCTCCACGGCTGGGGGCGGCGTCGACGCGAGCCTAAGTATCTCTATCTGTACTGGCCGAGACTGGATGCCATCGGTCACGAGCAAGGGATGGAGAGCCCGGCCGCACTGGCCCATCTTCGCGAGATCGAGCAGGAAATCGCGATTTTCATGCACGAGATCGCCGATACGGACAGCCTGATGCTGGTCTGCGCGGATCACGGTCAAGTGGATACGCAGCCAACTGACACGATCGATCTTGCCGATCATCCGGAGCTCGAAAACCACCTCTTGCTTCCGCTGTGCGGCGAACCCCGTGCGGCCTTCTGCTATCTGAGGTCCGGCCATGCAGCCGCATTCGGCGATTACTGCAGCGATGTCTTGGCGGACCGCGTCGACCTGGTGCCGAGCGAGCAGCTCGTCGAGGAGGGGTTCTTCGGTGCCGGGAGGATGCACCCGCGCTTCATGGAGCGTGTCGGGGACGTCTGTTTGCTCCCGAAGGGCAACGGCGTCATCCGGCAGTGGCTGCCCTTCGAGCAGCCACACCGACAGATCGGGGTCCATGGCGGACTCAGCGACGCCGAGCTGCGCGTCCCTCTGTGTCTGCTTCGCACTTAAACCGCGCCCAGCGCGGTATGCAATGTTCTTGGATGGGATCGGCCACGGCAGACTTGACGACCGTTGGCGTCTGCGCGGTTTAAGATATTAAAAATATTCCATTTTAAACCGCGTCCATCTAAGGGACGTTGATGCACAAAACGTCGAACTCACTGGAAAGTAAGCATCTCGCTCTGGACGCGGTTTAGCGCCGTCACATCAAACCGAGCTGGAGACGAGCCTCGTCGCTCATGTTTACCTGACTCCAAGGCGGATCCCACACCAGGTCGACCTGAACCAGGCCCACACCCTCGACCTTGGCGACGGCATCCTTGACCATGATCGGCATCATGCCGGCGACCGGACAGGCCGGCGCGGTCAGCGTCATGTCGATCGACACGTCACCCACCGGGGAGATGTCGACCCGATAGATCAGACCGAGATCATAGATGTTGATGGGGATCTCGGGATCCTGCACGCTGCGCAGCGCCTCGATGATCGGCTCGCGCAGCTCCTCGGCGTCCATCTGCTCGACCGCGACATCCTCCGTGAGGACGGCCGTATCCGCACTCTTCTCGTCATGCTTCCCGAAGCCGGCGAAGCGGGCCAGTCTGTTCATGCTCGACCTCTTGACTGCAATTTCCGGTTGAACCGCGTCCGTCGCGACATGCGATCCCTCCGAACGGCTCGGCCCTTGTCGAGCCAATGTCCCCGGAGTAGACGCGGTTCAAGTAAGTGAATCCTCAACCTCTAAACCGCGCCGACTCGACATCTCCCGGAGTCGGCAAGTGGGCACTCTTCAAATCATCCCTCGTCGACCGCTCCTGACGCGGTTTAGGTTAGCGGTGCGGTTTCGAGTCGGCGCCCGACCTCCTCCGAGACCGCCTCGCGCAGTGCGTCGCTGTGCAACGCTTCGATGATCTCCTCGGCGAATCCCAAGCAGAGCATGCGACGCGCGAGCGGTGCGGAGATACCGCGCGAGCGCAGATAAAAGAGCTTCTCGGGCTCGATCTGGCCGACCGTCGTGCCGTGGCTGCACTTCACATCGTCGGCGTTGATCTCGAGCTGCGGCTTGGTATCGATCTCCGCGTTCTCGGACAACATGAGGTTCTTGTTGGACATGGCCGCGTCGGTCTTCTGCGCGTCCTTGGCCACCACGACCCGGCCGTCGAAGACCGCTCGGCCCTTGCCGTAGAGGATGCCCTTGAAGGTCTCGCGGCTCGAGCACGACGGAACCGCATGATCCACGTCGATGTGATAATCCATCAACTGCCGATCGCCCGCGAGATAGAGCCCCTGCAGATCGCATTCGGCATGCTCGCCGCTGAAGCGGGTCACCAGATCGGTACGCGCCCAGGCGGCCCCTAGGCCGATATTGACGCCGACGTAACGGCTGTTGGCATCCTGGCTGAGGTAAAGGCCCGTGATGTGGAAGGCGTTGGGGCTCTCGACCTGGATGCGGTCGTGCTTGAGCACGGCGTCTCGACCGAGCGACAGCTCCAGCACCGAGTTGGTGCAATAGAGCGACTCGCCGAGACTCACATACCGCTCGATCAGGGTCGCCTGTGCACCGTCCGCGAGCGACACCAGATGACGGGGCTGTGCGACGCGCGGCTCGTCCATCCCGACGGAGAGATGGATCAGCTCGATCGGCCGCTCGAGGATCGCACCGCGGTCGAGCAAGACCACCAGGCCGTCGTCCAGACCCGCCGTGTTCAATGCCGCAAACAGGGGCTGGCTCTCCCCTGCCACGCCGTTGAGGCGCTCGCGAAGGGCATCGGGATCGCTTGCCAACAAGGCCCGCAGACCCGTTATCCGAACACCGCGCGGCAGGTCGCCGAGTGCCGACAGCGAAGGCGTATAACGGCCATTCACCATCACTACGCGATGGCTGTCCAGCTCCGGGATCAGCAGCTCATCGATGTCGTGCAGCTGCAGCGCGGTCACCTCGTCCTCCACTCGGGCGAATCCCTGCTCGATCAATCGCTTCAGACTGGTGTAGCGCCACGCCTCCTGCTTGGTGCCCGGCA
Source organism: Thiocapsa sp. (assembly GCF_018399035.1). GTDB lineage: Bacteria > Pseudomonadota > Gammaproteobacteria > Chromatiales > Chromatiaceae > Thiocapsa. The sequence goes on along the minus strand of NZ_CP073760.1, from coordinate 848,276 downwards.
CGCCTTGCTCGCGCACTTGGTCAAGTGCGCTGCGCCGCTGCGCCTCGAGCCAATCGAGCCCGGCGCCGGCCTCGCCGTCAGCGCGCGCGGAGAGCCAGGTGTCGAAACTGGTAGGCGCAGCGCCGTTCATGCCGCCTGCTCCTGCTCGAGGATCCAGCCGTATCCCTTCTCTTCGAGCTCCAGTGCCAACTCCTTGCCGCCCGAGCGGATGATCCGGCCTTTCGCCAGGACATGAACACGATCGGGCTCGATGTAGTCGAGCAGACGCTGATAATGGGTGACCACGATCATGGAGCGTTCGGGGCTGCGCAGCGCATTGACGCCGTCGGCGACGACGCGCAGGGCGTCGATGTCGAGCCCGGAGTCGGTCTCGTCGAGGATCGCGAGCTTGGGTTCGAGCAGCGCCATCTGGAAGATCTCGTTGCGCTTCTTCTCGCCGCCCGAGAATCCGGCGTTGACCGCGCGCTTGAGCAAGGAGTCGTTGAGATGCAGGATCTTCAGCTTCTCCTTGATGAGGCGAAGAAACGACACCGCGTCCAACTCGCTCTCGCCGCGGGCTTTACGGATGCTGTTGAGCGCGGCCTTCAAGAAATAGGTGTTGTTGACGCCGGGCAGCTCGACCGGATACTGAAACGCCAGGAAGACGCCCAGATGCGCGCGCTCCTCGGGCTCGAGCGCGAGCAGATCCTGCCCTTCGAAGGTGACGGAGCCGGCCGTGACCTCGTAACCCTCGCGTCCGGACAGGACATGCGAGAAGGTGCTCTTGCCCGAGCCGTTCGGACCCATGATGGCGTGGATCTCGCCGGGACCGACCTCCAGATCCAGCCCCGTCAGGATCTCGTTTTCACCCACTTTGGCCCGCAGGCCTTTCACAGACAACATCATTAAGTCTCCTGATCGATCGCGTCCGGCGTGACATGCGACATCCTTTGATTGGATCGACACGAAAGCCGGCGATAAGCGTCTGAGCCGACGCGATCGATGTGTTTAATGTCGTTTTAAAAGTCTTGAACCGCGTCGCGCGAACGGCGTTGATCGCCGCAAGACCGAACGCAAGCTCCAAGCTCGCAGAGTCATCCGAACGCGGTTCAATAGCGGTTCAATGCGGTTCAACCGACCGCGCCTTCCAGGCTGATGCTCAAGAGCTTCTGGGCCTCGACCGCGAACTCCATCGGCAGCTCGTTGAAGACCTCTTTGCAGAAGCCGTTGACGATCATCGAGACCGCGTCTTCCTCGGTGAGTCCGCGCGAGCGGCAGTAGAACAGCTGGTCGTCGCTGATCTTCGAGGTGGTCGCCTCGTGCTCCAGATTGGCGCTCGGGTGCTTGACCTCGATATAGGGAAATGTATTCGCGCTGCACCGGTCGCCGATCAGCAGGGAGTCGCACTGGGTGTGGTTGCGCGCACCCTCGGCGCGTTGACTGATCCGCACCAGACCGCGATAGGTTTGCTGGCCCTCGCCCGCCGAGATCCCCTTGGAGACGATGGTCGAGCGGGTATTGCGCCCGAGATGGATCATCTTGGTGCCGGTATCGGCCTGCTGACGGCCTTTGGTGACGGCGACCGAGTAGAACTCGCCGATCGAATCGTCGCCGCGCAAGATGCAGCTGGGGTACTTCCAGGTGATCGCGGATCCCGTCTCGACCTGGGTCCAGGAGATCTTGGAGCGTGCGCCGCGGCAGTCCCCGCGCTTGGTCACGAAGTTGTAGATGCCGCCTCGGCCTTGGGCGTCTCCGGGATACCAGTTCTGCACCGTCGAGTATTTGATCTCGGCGTCGTCCATGGCGATCAGCTCGACGACCGCCGCATGGAGCTGGTTCTCGTCGCGCTGGGGCGCCGTGCAGCCTTCGAGATAGCTGACATAGCTGCCGGCTTCGGCGATGATCAAGGTACGCTCGAACTGGCCGGTGTTGCGCGCATTGATTCGGAAATAGGTGCTCAACTCCATTGGACAACGTACGCCCTTCGGGACGTACACGAAGGTACCGTCGCTGAAGACCGCGGCGTTGAGGCCGGCGTAATAGTTGTCGGTATGCGGAACCACCGAGCCCAGGTACTGTTTGATCAGCTCCGGATGCTCGTGAACGGCCTCGGAGATGGAGCAGAAGATGACGCCTGCGTCGGCCAACACGGCCCGGAAGGTCGTCGCGACCGAGACGCTGTCGAACACGGCATCCACGGCGATCCCGGCGAGCGCCTTTTGCTCCTCGATCGGGATGCCGAGCTTCTCGTAAGTCTCGAGCAAGGCCGGGTCGATCTCGTCGAGACTCTTAGGCATGTCTTCCGGGCGTTTCGGGGCCGAGAAGTAGGAGATCGACTGGAAATCGATCGGCGGATAGTGGACCGAGGCCCAGTGCGGTGTCGGCATGGTCAGCCAATGCCGGTACGCCTTGAGCCGCAACTCGGTCATGAACTCGGGCTCGCCCTTGCGGGCGGAGATGGCACGCACCACCCCTTCGTCCAGACCGGGCGGCAGGGTATCGGACTCGATCTCGGTCACGAACCCATGCTCGTACTCGGATCGGACGATATCGTCGACAGCTTGGGTTGAGGTCATCTCTCCTGGCTCCGTTTTCTTGAGCGTTTTACTGGGTATTTACTATACGCCCTTCGCGGCGGGTTTCAACATCCCGCGGGGCGTTCGGAAAACATCGGGTCGGTCGGGATCGGATCCTACCGAGACTCATGTCCGAGCGCCGCACCCCGGTTTCAAGGGGTTTTGCACGGCCATCAACATAACCGATGGATTATATACCGAGCACACGTGGCTTTTTTCGCCGCATTCAGCACGGGCTTGTTAATGCGAACTGTTCCCATTATTCTTGATGCGAGGCGGAATCCCGCCGGCACATCAAACCCCATTTGGCCCATCAGGAGGCCCAAACGTATGAAACCAGCACGCTATCTTCTCTCCTCGATCACCGGCGGGATCGCCGCGGCGCTCATCTTCTCCGTCCCGCCGAGCGTCGCCGCGGCCGACGAGGAGGTCAACCTCTACTCCGCGCGCAAGGAAGAGCTGATCAAACCCTTGCTGGATCGTTTCACCGAGCAAACCGGGATCAAGGTCAACATGGTCACGGACAAGGCAGAGACCTTGCTCAAGCGCCTGGAGAGCGAGGGCATCAACTCGCCGGCCGATCTGCTGGTGACCGTCGACGCCGGCAACCTCCATCGCGCCAAAGCATCCGGAGTGACGCAGCCGATCGAGAGTCAGGTGCTGGTCGAGGCGATCCCGGAGACCTATCGTGACCCCGAGGGTCATTGGTTCGGTCTGTCGCTGCGCGCACGCCCGATCCTCTATGTCGAGGGCAAGGTCGATCCGACCAGCCTCACGACCTACGAGGCGCTGGCCGATCCGGCTTGGAAGAAACGCATCTGCATCCGCTCCTCGGACAACATCTACAACCAATCGATGGTTGCCTCGATGATTGCCGCCGACGGCGTCGAAGCCACGGAGACCTGGGCGAAAGGGCTCGTCGCCAACATGGCACGTCCGCCCAAAGGCGGTGATCGGGATCAGATCGCCGCGGCAGCAGCCGGGCAATGCGACATCGCCATCGCCAATACCTACTACCTGGCCGGCATGCTGACCTCGGGCGATCAAAGTCAGGTTGATGCCGCGCAGGTCATGCGGGTCTTCTGGCCAAACCAGGACGGACGCGGAGCCCACGTCAACGTGAGCGGGATCGCCATGACCCACTCGGCGAAGAACAAGGAGGCCGCGGTCAAGCTTGCGGAGTTCCTCGTCAGTCCCGAGTCTCAGGCCTGGTATGCGGGGGTCAACGGCGAGTATCCGGTCCTCACGGGCGCCCAAGTCAGCGAGCTCCTGCAATCCTGGGGCGAGTTCAAGGGCGACGACATTCAACTCTCGAAGCTCGGCGAATTCGGGCCGGATGCCGTACGCCTGATGGACCGCGCCGGCTGGAAATAGACGGGAGACCGTCCGAGACGCGATAATGGGCCCTGAAAGGGCCCTCTCGGCGGCCCTCCGCAACGCAGGGGCAGTCCCTTTCATGAGGCGATCGTGAGAACGCATGAGCGCCGGGGGTTGTGGTCGGCAAGCATCGTCGCGATCGCACTCTTGACCGGACTGCCGGTGCTGGTGATCGTCGGCTTCATCCTGGTTCCCGCCGGCGATGTCTGGCAGCACCTCGTCGACACGGTCCTCGCCGATTATGTGCTCAACACGCTGCTGTTGATGCTCGGAGTCGCCGTCGGAACCCTGATCGGCGGCGTCGGCACGGCCTGGCTGACCAGCATGTGTCGCTTCCCGGGACGCGGCCTGTTCGAGTGGGCGCTGATCCTGCCCATGGCGATGCCTGCCTACATCATCGCCTACACCTACACCGGCATGCTGGATTTCGCCGGACCGGTTCAGACCACGCTCAGGGACTGGACCGGATGGGGTTTCGGAGACTACTGGTTTCCCGAGATCCGCTCGCTCGAAGGGGCCGCCCTGATGCTGGCGCTGGTCCTCTACCCCTACGTCTATCTGCTCAGTCGAGCCGCTTTTCTGAGTCAGTCGCTGTGCGTGCTCGACGTCAGCCGTACACTCGGCAATGGCCCTTGGCGCACCTTCTTCTCGGTCGCCCTGCCCCTGGCACGCCCGGCCATCGTCGCCGGACTCACACTGGCCCTGATGGAGACCCTGGCCGATTACGGCACGGTTCAGTATTTCGGCGTCCAAACCTTCACGACCGGGATCTTCCGCACCTGGTTCGGCCTGAACAACGCCGCGGCAGCCGCCCAACTCTCGGCGATGCTGCTCGGCTTCGTCCTGGTCCTGATCGCGCTGGAGCGGATCTCGCGCAGCCAGGCCCGTTATCACGACACCGGCCGGCGGCATCAATCGATCCGCCGTTACCACCTGACCGGCTGGCGCGCCGTCGCGGCCGCGGTCTTTTGCCTGATCCCGCTGATGCTCGGGTTCCTGATCCCCGCCGGGCAGCTCGCCGTCTGGGCACTGACGATCGCCGAGGGCGCGTACGATGCAGCCTTTTGGCGCCTGGTGCGCAACAGCCTCGAGCTCGCGGCCATCGCTGCATTGATCGCCTTGCTGCTGGCCCTGGTGTTGGGCTACGGCAAACGTCTGCATCCGACCCGTGCAGTCAACGGAGCCGTCAAGATCGCCGGTCTGGGCTATGCCGTGCCCGGCACCGTCATCGCCATCGGCGTCATCATCCCCTTCGCCTGGTTCGACAACACCCTGGACGCTTGGATGCGCCAAACCTTCGATGTCTCGACCGGTCTGTTGTTGAGCGGGACCCTGGCGGCCCTGATCTTCGCCTACCTGACACGCTTTCTGGCCGTCGCGCTACAGACGGTCGAGGCCGGGCTCGGGCGCATCCGTCCGTCGATGGACGAGGCCGGTCGCGCCATGGGCTATCGGCCGGGGCAGGTGTTGCGGCGTATCCACATCCCGATGCTCAGGGGCAGCCTGCTCACCGCGGTGCTCTTGGTCTTCGTCGACGTGCTCAAAGAGCTCCCGGCGACCCTGATCCTGCGACCCTTTAATTTCAACACACTCGCGGTGCGCGCCTACGAGCTGGCCTCCGACGAGCGCCTGGCGGACACCGCGCCTGCCGCATTGACCATCGTGCTTGCAGGCTTGGTTCCGGTTATCCTGCTGAGCCGTTCCATCACCAAGTCCCGCAATGCCGACACAGCTTGAGGTCAGAGACGTCAGCGTCGCCTATGGCGGCACCACGATCGTGCGCGATGTGTCCTTCGTGCTCGAGCAAGGCATCATCGGATGTCTGCTCGGGCCGAGCGGCTGCGGCAAGACGACCCTGCTGCGTGCCATCGCCGGGTTCGAGCCGGTCAGTCGCGGCGAGGTCTTGTTGCGCGGACGGCGCGTCTCGGTGCCCGGCCGCACCCTTGCGCCGGAGCAACGTCGGGTCGGCATGGTCTTTCAGGACTTCGCCCTGTTCCCGCACCTCACGGTCGCACGCAACGTGGCGTTCGGGCTGCGCGGACTCAAACGCGACGAGCGCGAGTATCGCGTCGCCGAGCTTCTCGATCTGGTGGACCTGCGCCAAGCGGCATCCCTGTATCCGCACGAGCTCTCCGGAGGGATGCAGCAGCGGGTCGCCCTCGCCCGCGCCATGGCACCGCGCCCCGAGATCCTCTTGCTCGACGAACCCTTTTCCAGCATGGACGCGGAGCTGCGCGAGCAGCTTGCCCGGGAGGTCCGGGATCTACTCAGACGCGAGGGCGTGACGGCGATCCTGGTCACGCATGACCAGCTCGAGGCCTTCGCCATGGCCGATCAGATCGGGGTGATCGCGAACGGGAGCATTCGACAATGGGGAACCGGGTTCGGGCTCTACCATGAGCCGGCGGACCGCTTCGTCGCCGATTTCATCGGGCAAGGCGTGTTGCTCCCGGCCGTCGTGGTGGACGAGACACGCGTGAAGACGGAGCTCGGGCGCGTCGCCGGAAGCAAGCCGCATGGTCTGGCACCGGGAACGGCGGCGGAGGTGCTGATCCGACCCGACGACATGCTCTACGACGAGACCAGCCCGAGACGCGCGGTCGTGGTCGAACGTGCGTTCCGCGGTGCCGAATACCTCTACCAGCTCAGGTTGGAAAGCGGAACGGAGGTGCTTTGCTTGGTCCCGAGCCACCATCAACATGCCGTCGGGGATGACATCGGGATCCGACTCGAAGCGGATCATCTCGTGGTCTTTCCCTGCGCAAGCGCCGAGCCGGATGCGCCGGAAGACGCTGCGATCGGCAGCGCGCTTCCGGCGCGGAGCTAGTCCGCAGATGGGACCGGAGCCCCGCGATGCGGGAGCCCTTGCGCTCAGCCGCTTCGGCCGCCCTTCTTGGCCTTCTTCTCCGCCCGCTTCTCTTTCATGTTCTTCAGCGGCTGCTTCTTGGCTTCCTTCTTTTTGTCTTCGCCCTTGCTCATCTGTGTCTCTCCGCGGCCCGTCGTCGATCGATCGGGTATCGGTGATCGGTCGGGACGCTCGAACGGTATGGTCGGATGGGCCCTGTACCGGCCCGGCTCTGCCCGATGATCGTCGGCGTTCAATCCTCGAATCGGCAGGAGGTTATCATGCCACAAGCCCCCCGTAAGGCCAGTGCCACGCACACCGAGATCTCCACGGCGATGCGCAACCTCATCGCCGGTTATCTGGCCGTCTCGGTCGGTGCGATCGCCCTGCTGCTGTTCGGCGGCGATCCATCGTCCGGGATATTTCTTGTCATCTTTGCGCTACCATGGAGCCTGTTCGTAAGCCAGGTCAGCGGCCTGCTGGGAATCGACTCCGCCGCACTCAACCTTGCCTTGCTTGCAATCGGCGTCGGCATCAACGGCGCACTGCTGTATCTACTCGGTCGCCGCTTGCGCAGACGACAATCGCCTTCTTGACCAACGCGAGATCACCGATGGCACCCTGGACCCTTTCCACGCGCGCTGCGCACCTTTTGATCGGCGTCTTGGCGATCCTTGCCGCCGCCGGATGCACCAATCACCTGCAGGAACGACAGCTGATCTCGCCCACCGACCCGCGAGCACAGGCGTGCGTGGCGAGCTGCGACCTGAGTCGAAGCCAGTGCGAGCAGCGCCAACGGGTGCGCGAGGAGGAGTGTCGAATGCATTACGAGCGGCTGTCGGCGGATCACGAGACCTGTCTCGCCACCCCGGGGGCGCTGTGTATCAGGCCCGACACCTGCCCGGCTGCGGAGATGACGATCTGCACGATTCAGCACGAGGAATGCATCGTCGGCTGCGGCGGCACCGTCGAGACACGGTTCTCGATGCCCCGCGCGCCCGGAACCTGATCGCAGGCGTTCGGATCGGCTCCGAGACTCCGGACGCGATGCTCCGGCTCGCGTTTTCACTTCAGTCGCTCGGCTCGGGTGAACTAAACCGCGCCGGCTCCAGCGGTTCTGAAATCCGCCGGGGCCGATCCCATCCAATAACATCGCATACCGCACTGGGCGCGGTTTAACTTGAGTCGTTACCCCTAAAAACAGCCTTGAGGATAGACCATGAACGACACCAATGTGACCTGGCATGAGCATCAGGTCTCGCGCGTAGATCGCGAAGCAATGAAGGGTCACAAGGGCTGCGTGCTCTGGTTCACCGGGCTCAGCGGCTCGGGAAAGAGCACGATCGCCAATACGCTGGACCATCGGCTCCACCAGCAGGGCATCCACAGTGCGGTACTGGACGGCGATAATGTCCGCCATGCCCTCAACGCCGGCCCCGGGATGCTCCTTGATGTTCATGGCGAGGAGTTCGCACAGCGTTTCGGCCTCGGATTCTCCGCGATCGATCGTGAAGAGAACATTCGACGGATCGGTGCGGTCGCACACCTCTTTGCGCAAGCCGGCATCATCGCCCTGACCGCCTTCATCAGTCCCTATCGCGCGGACCGTGACCGGGTCCGTCGCGCCATGCCGGAAGGCGACTTCATCGAGGTCTTCGTCGATACCCCGATCGAGATCTGCGAGACCCGCGACCCCAAGGGGCTCTACAAGAAGGCACGGGCCGGCGAGATCAAGGGATTTACCGGGATCGACGATCCGTATGAAGAACCGACCGCACCGGAGTTGCAGCTGCATGCCGGCGGGAACCCGCCGGAAGTCTTGGCCGACGAGGTGATCGCCTACCTTCGCTCGAGCGGGATCATCCTCCCGAGATCCTAACGCCAAGGGCCGCGATGCAGCCCGACGCGATACCTTGAACCCCCAAGTCGTCGGATGGGTAGAGCGCAGCGAAACCCATCCTTCGCACGCCGATGTCGTCGGACAGACGTCGCGGCTTGGAGGCCGGATTTCGCTTCGCCGCTTCGTCAATAGACGCTGTCGTTTGGAGGATGGGTTTCGCTGCGCTCTACCCATCCTACGTTTTGGCGATCACCCCTTCTCGAGCAGGCTGCGGAGATCGATGATCGCCGCATTCGCGCGCGAGATATAGGACGCCATCACGAGGGAATGATTACCCATCGGACCGAATCCGGTACCGTTCAGGATTATCGGGCTCCAGATCGGATCCTGGGTGTTCTTGAGCTCTCGGATGATCTGTTGGAGGGAGACCAGCGCATTCTTGTCATCCAGCACCTTCTCGAAATCGATCGACAGGGCTTCAAGGGTGTGCAGCAAGGCCCAGGTGTAGCCGCGCGCCTCGAAAAAAACGTCGTCGATCTCCATCCACGGCGTCTTGTTCTCGCGCTCGCCGACGGGCGGGCGTGCCTGCTGCGCGCTTGGGTCGCCCGCGAGCGACGTATCCAAATGGGCCTGCCCGACGGCATAGGAGAGGCGTTGAGCCAGGCTGCCCAGGCGTTTTTCCACCACCGCAAAATAGGATCTCAGATTGTCGGATCGCGCAAAAAACTGCCCGTCGGAGGCATTGTCGTCGCTGAGACGTTCGAAATATCGGTACATGGCGGCAACGCCGTTGCGATATTCGGATTCCGTCGACGGAAGGATCCATGACTCGGAGTCGTAGCTGAACTGTGGCTCGGCGACCTGAAGATCCTTGTCCTCGACCGATTGAGTCTGGGATCGGGAAAACTCGTTGCGCATCGCTCGCGACAGGTCCCGCAGCTCGGTGAGGGCACCGAACTCCCAATTCGGAATATTGTCGAGGAAGACGCCCGGCGGGGTCATGTCGTTGCTCAGATAACCGCCGGGTTTATCCAAAAGGGTCTCGGCGATGCCGATCGCGGCGGCGGTCGTGTAGCTGCCGATCACGAGTCCCACCGAATCGCTCCCGTCGCCGCCGGCCAAGCTCGCGGCCTTTTCCCGGACATCGAAGGTCGCCGGAGAGCGCGACCAGAAGATCGCGAGGATCGTGACCACCAGGATATAGGTGACGACGAACAATCCTGCTGTCCACCACAGTCCCTTCTCGCGCCAGGTCCGCGGATCGTACAGCTTGACGACTTCGGTCACCGACTTCGGCAGGTGCGGCTTCTCCATCACATTCTCCGTATTTTCTGGCGCTTGTGCATTCCCGGGCCTGCGATGACCCTCAGGATCTTCGCATCGATGTCGGCCTCGCGGCCGCGCCGTTGCTTGCCTGTCGGCTGAGGTCCGCATCGGTCCATCGTGCTGGACCGATGCGAAAACCTCGGCCTAACGCATGGGACCGAAGTGATTCATCCAACGCGGCATCGGTTGGACAACCGGCGGTGTCGGAGCCACCTCCGTTGCCGGAGTAGGCGCAACCGGCGCGATCACGTCCGGTGCCGGGGTCGGGGCGGGTGCCTCTACCGGAGCAGGTGCCTCTGCCGGGGCTGGTGCCTCTACCGGAGCAGGTGCCTCCGCCGGAGCTGGTGCCTCTACCGGAGCGGGTGCCTCTGCCGGGGCGGGTGCCTCCACCGGGGCGGGTGCCTCCACCGGAGCAGGTGCCTCTACCGGAGCGGGTGCCTCCACCGGAGCGGGTGCCTCTACCGGAGCGGGTGCCTCTACCGGGGCGGGTGCCTCTACCGGGGCGGGTGCCTCTACCGGAGCGGGTGCCTCCACCGGGACGGGTGTCTCCACCGGCTCGGAGGACACCGGCGTCTCGGCCGGCGGCGCCTCGACGACCTCCGCCTCGATCATGTGCGCTTCGGCCGATGCCGGCTCCGTCGCCGGAGGCTCGGAAACAGGCTCCGCGGTCACCGGCATGACGACCACCGGCACCTCGATGAGGGCGTCCGGGGTCGTAGGCGCAGCCGGCTCTACGGAGACCTCGGCGGCCGGCTCGACAACGGGCATCGACACATCGGCCTCGACCTCGGGGACCGTTGCGACCTCGACCTCGGGGACAGCCTCGGAAGCGGGCTCGACCGCAGCGGAATCCACCACCGGTGCGGATTCAGGGGCGGCCTCGTCAGCAAGGACTTGTGCTGCCGGCTCGGGCGCAATTTCCGGTTGCGCAGTCGTCGCTGCAGGCGCTGCCCGCAAGGGCGCGAAGTGCGGCGCGCCGGCCGCCGGCGACGGAGCGGCCTCGGGCTCCGCGGGTGCCTCGTCGGCAGGTGCTTGCGCCACCGGCTCGGGCGCAGGCTCGGCAGCGCTCACTGCAGGCTCGGCAGCCGGCGGCGGTGCCGTCAAGGTCAGGGTCCCGATCGGGGCAAGATTGGCGGCGACTTGAATCGGAGACAGCGGTGCTGGTTCCGCTAAAGGGTCTGCAAGCGTGACGTACAGGGTTCCGACAACAGTCGCGACGGCCACGGTCCAGACGGACGTCTTACCGATATCGATAGCCGCCAGTTTTGCTCGTGCTTGTGCGAGCGTGGCCACGACCTCTTTCATCAGGTTGATCCTCGTGTGGGACGGTTAAAAAGTGGATTTGGTCATAAAACCTGCTTAGGCTGCCTGAATAGACGCGCGGGTTCAAGGGAGAACCACATCCGAGCTGCAATCGTCACGCAGGATTCGCGGATCGTCTGCCGCATACCGGGCGCCCCGGCTATACTGCCGCGGATGTCGCCGGCCCGCCGCGACCTGCACCGACGCCCGTGCCGACCCGAAGATCCGGGACCCGGTTACGCAATCACCCGCTTAGACAAAGGCTGCGGCCGCCCGTGATCGCTATGGCAACCAACCCTCTCCTAGGTGCCGGATACCTGCTCCAGGGCATGCGGCTGATCACCCGACCCGGGTTGCGGCGGTTCGTCGCTGTCCCGCTCGCGATCAACGTTCTAATCTTCTCTGCGGCCATCGCCCTGGGCGTGCGTCTGTTCGGAAACGTCCTCGCCACCCTCGACGCGCGCCTTCCGAGTTGGCTCGGCTGGCTGGACTGGGTGCTTTGGCCTCTGTTCGCCCTGGTCCTGCTCGTCGTGATCTTCAACCTCTTCGCGCTGGTGGCCAACCTGATCGCGTCGCCCTTCAACGGTCTCTTGGCCGAGAAGGTCGAGAGGATGCTCACCGGGCGCCCGCTCGATGAGGGCGCCACCCTTGCCGGCGTCATGTCCGAGATCGTGCCGACGCTCGTCGACGAGATCCGAAAACTGCTGTATGCCGTTGTTCTTGCGATTCCTTTCTTGCTGTTGTTGTTTGTGCCCGTCGTCGGACAGATCCTCTGGTTTCTGTACATTGCCTGGGTATTGGCCGTTCAGTATTCGGATTATCCGATGGGAAACCACGGGCTGAAGTTTCGCGAGATGCGCCGACGTCTCGGTCGGCAACGCGGGATGAGCCTTGGTTTCGGCGCTTCTGCGGCCATGCTGAGCATGGTGCCGCTGGTCAATTTCATCCTCATGCCGAGCGCCGTGGCGGGTGCCACCGCCATGTGGGTCCGCGAGCTGAAGGGCGCGACCAACTATCAGAGCCCAACCCGGTCTCGCGTCGCGACGCGCTGCGTCCTGCTCGAAATCGACCATCTTTCGGGCCGGATCGGCGGCGAGGTGCTGGCCGGACCACACGCAGGGCAGTCGCTCGATCAGGTGCCGACGGATGATCTCGTCGAGATGCTCGAGACCTGCTATGCAGGCGACCCCGAGTCGGCCGAGGCGCTCGAGGTCTACCTCGATCGCGAGCGCGGACGCAAGACCGCGGAGGCGCCGCACCGCCGACACGCCGAGACACCGCACGCACCGATCGAGCAGATGCCGTCCGACGAGGCCCGCGCCATCCTCGGTATCGGCCCCGACGCCGGTCCGCAAGAGGTTCGGAGCGCACACCGGCGACTGATCCAGCGTCTGCATCCGGACCGGGGCGGCTCGGACTATCTGGCCTCCAAGATCAACGAGGCGAAACAGGTCCTGTTGGATTAAACCGCGCTGACTCCAACGGTCGTCAAGTCGGCCGAGGCCGATCCGATCCGACCCGATCAAAAAACATCGCATACCGCGCTGGGCGGGGTTTAACCCCATCGTCGAGTGCTTCGGATCGGGTGTTTTGGCGGACCCCGGATCCGGTGTACCAACGACCCGAAGCCACGTCAACGGCGTTTTCAAAGAGGCACAGCTCGCCCATGTTCGTCCGAATCCTGCTTGTGTTGATGGTGCTGGCCGCAGTGATCGGCGCCCTCGGCTACGCGAAATACAGTCAGATCCAGTCCGAGAGCGCCATGTTCTCGCAACCCATGCCGGCACCGACGGTGACCGCCGTGACGGTCGAGACGACGGCTTGGGAGCCGACCCTGGAGGCGGTCGGCACCCTGCAGGCGATCCAGGGCGTGGAGGTGAACAACGAGGTCGCCGGACAGGTGACGGCGATCGCGTTCGAATCGGGCGCGATGGTCAAGAAAGGCGACATCCTGGTCCAGCTGGCCGATGAGGTCGATCGCGCCGACCTGGAGGGATTGCAGGCCGCGGAGCGCCTCGCGCAGATCAAGGTCGACCGCAACCGCTCGCTGCTCAAGGACCGTGCTGTCGCTCAAGGCGACTTCGACGAACTCAGCGCGCAGCTCGATCAGGCCCGCGCACAGGTCAAGGCCAAACAGGCGACGATCGAGAAGAAGACGATCCGCGCGCCCTTCGACGGACAACTGGGCATCCGTCGGATCGACCTCGGGCAGTTCCTTGCCGAAGGCTCCTCGATCGTCCCGCTTCAGACCCTGGATCCGGTTTATGTCGACTACGCCCTGCCCGAACGCCACCTGGGACTTCTGCAGGTCGGACAACCGGTGCAGGTGCGCGTCTCCGCGCACCCGGACCGGATCTTCGACGGGGTCATCCAGGTCATCAGCCCGGGGATCGACCAAGGCACGCGCAACGTCCGGGTCCGTGCGGGCCTGAGCAATCCGGACCTGGCGCTCCGCCCCGGCATGTTTGCACGGGTGGCGACACTCTTGCCGCGCGAGGACGCCGTGCTGACCATCCCGCGTGAAGCCATCGCCTTCAATACCTACGGCGACGCGGTCTTCGTCATCCGGGAGGAGGACGGCAAGACGCTCGTCGAGCGCCGCCAAGTGCGCACCGGCGCGGTACGCGGAAACGAGATCGCGGTGCTGGAGGGACTTGCCGAGGGCGACCGTGTCGTCTTGTCCGGCCAAGTCAAACTCAACAACGCTCAAGAGGTCCGGATCGTCGATGCAGGGGACGCGGCGCCCGCGGCCGACACATCCGAGCCCACGCCTGCGCCTGAACCCGAGCCCCAGTCCGAAAGGGTTCCCGAGGACCCGGCGACATGAAATTCACCGACATCTTCGTCCACCGCCCGGTCCTGGCTACCGTCGTCAGCCTCTTGATCTTCATCCTCGGCATTCGCGCCTTCCTCGACCTGGAGATCCGTCAATACCCGGCAACCCAAAACACCGTCGTCACCATCACCACGGCCTACCCCGGTGCCAGCAGCGACCTGGTCCAGGGCTTCATCACCACCCCGCTGCAGCAGGCGGTGGCCGAAGCCAACGGGATCGAGTATCTGGTCGGCACCAGCACCGCCGGGATCTCGGTCATCGAGGCGAACATGCGCCTCAACTACGACCCCAACGCGGCCGTCGCCGAGATCCAGGCGAAGGTCGCCAGCCGTCTGAACGTCCTGCCCGAGGCCGCGCAGAACCCGGTCATCGATTCCACGACCGGCGACTCGACCGCACTCATGTATCTCGCCTTCTACAGCGAGGAGATGACGCTGCCGCAGATCACGGACTACCTGATCCGGGTCGTGCAGCCCCAGCTCCAGGCGCTGCAAGGCATTGCCAAGGCCGAGATCTTCGGCGACCAGACCTTTGCGATGCGGATCTGGCTCGACCCCGCGCGCATGGCCTCGCTGGGTGTCGGCGGCGACGAGGTCGCCCGTGTGCTCGCCGAGAACAACTATCTCGCCGGCATCGGGCGGTTGCGCGGGGATCAGGTCCAGATCGATGTGTCGGCGACCACCGACGTCAGTCGCGTCGAGGACTTCCAACGCCTGGTCGTGCGCACCCAGAACGACACCCTGATCCGTCTCGACGACATCGCCGAGGTCGAGATGGGTGCCAAAACCTATGACTCGGCCACGCTCTACAAGGGCATCCCGGCCATCTTTATCGGCATCGAGCCCGCGCCCGGCTCCAATCCGCTCGACGTCGCCGCACGGGTGCGCAACCTGATGCCCGAGCTCGAGACCCAATTCCCGGAAGGGCTGAAGGCGTTCGTGCCCTACGACGCCAGCGAGTTCATCGAAGAATCCATCACGGAGGTCTTCAAGACGCTCGCCGAGGCGGTGCTGATCGTGCTGCTCGTCATCTTTCTGTCGCTCGGCTCGTTCCGTGCCGCCCTGGTCCCCTCGGTCGCCGTGCCGCTCTCGATCGTCGGCGCCGGCTTCCTCATGCTGCTCTTGGGTTTCTCGATCAACCTCTTGACATTGCTGGCGATGGTTCTGGCCATCGGGCTGGTCGTCGACGACGCCATCATCGTGGTCGAGAACGTGCACCGACACATCGAGATGGGCAAGAGCGGAACGCAGGCGGCGATCGACGGCGCGCGCGAGCTGGCCATGCCCATCATCGCCATGACCACGACGCTGGTCGCCGTCTACGCGCCCATCGGCTTCATGGGCGGGCTGGTCGGCTCCCTCTTCACCGAGTTCGCCTTCACACTCGCCGGCGCCGTGGTGGTCTCCGGCGTGGTGGCCCTCACACTCTCGCCGATGCTCGCCGGACGCGTCCTGCGCGCCGGCAGCGAGCAAGGCCGTTTCGAGCAAGGCGTGGAGCATGCGTTTGCCCGTCTTGCAGAGGGTTATCGGCGCCTGCTGCACCGCTGGCTTACGTATCCGGGCGTCACGCTCCTGGTCGCCGTCGTCATCCTGGGCGCCATCTACGGCATGTACAGCATGACCAAAAAGGAGTTGGCCCCGACCGAGGACCAGAGCATCCTCTTCTTCATGGGCACCACGCCCCAGACCGCGACCGTCGATCTGAACCTGCGCTACATCGACGAGATGCTGCCCATCTTCGAGTCCTTTCCCGAGTACGAGGAGAGCTTCATCATCGCCGGCATGGGCGGCGACCAGAGCATGACCTTCGGCGGCTTCAAGATGTCGCCGCCCTCGGAGCGCGAGCGTGGTCAGATGGAGATCCAACCGCCGCTCCAGGGCATGCTCGGCGAGATCACCGGGATGGAGACGGTCGTCTTCCCGCGGCCGAGCCTGCCGACGCCCGGCAACGGCATTCCGATCGAGTTCGTCGTGCTCTCGGATCGACCCGTCGCCGAGCTCGACGGACTCGCCGACCAGTTGCTCGGCAAGGCCATGGCCAGCGGCAAATTCATGTTTCTGAGCAAGGACATCAAGTACGAGCGGCCGCGCACTGTTTTGGAGATCGATCGCGATCTCGCGGGCGATCTGGGGATCAGCATGGCCGATCTCGGCCGCAGCCTCTCGGTGATGCTGAACGAAGACTATGTGAACTGGTTCAGCCTGGAAGGCCGCAGTTATCAGGTGATTCCTCAGGTCGCACAGCGTTTCCGCAACGATATCGGCGAGTTGCAGGACTTTTATGTCCGCAACGCCGCGGGCGACCTGATCCCGCTGTCGGCGCTGGTCGAGATCCGCAACGAGGTCGAGCCCTCCAAACGCGTCCAGTTCCAGCAGCTCAACGCCATCACGCTCTCGGGCGTCATGACGCCCGGCGTGCCCTTGGGCGCCGCCCTCGCCTATCTGGAGCAAGAGGCGTCCGAGCTCTTCCCGCGCGGCGTGCGCTGGGACTACAAGGGCGAGTCGCGCCAGTTCAAGACCGAAGGTGCCGCACTCGAGGTCACCTTCTTCCTCTCGCTGCTGATCATCTATCTGGTGCTGGCCGCCCAGTTCGAGAGCTGGCGTGACCCCTTCGTCATCCTCATGTCGGTCCCGCTCACCATCGCCGGCGCCCTCGCCTTCCTCTTTCTCGGGTTCGCCAGTGTCAACATCTACACCCAGGTCGGGCTCATCACGCTCATCGGTCTGATCGCCAAGAACGGCATCCTGATCGTGGAGTTCTCCAACCAGTTGCGCGAGCGCGAGGGACTCTCCAAACGCGAGGCCGTCGAGCAAGCCTCGGCGATCCGGCTTCGCCCGATCCTGATGACCACGGTCGCCATGCTGGTCGCCATGATCCCGCTCCTCACCGCGACCGGTCCGGGCGCGGTCAGCCGCTTCGACATCGGGTTGGTGATCGTCACGGGGCTGGGCATCGGCACGCTCTTCACGCTCTTCGTGGTACCGGCCTTCTACATGCTGCTCTCACCGGATCGGCATCGAGCCATCGGCGTCGTCCGTCCCGAGATTGATACGGCTTAAACCACGCCGGCTCCAACGGTCGTCAAGTCTGCCGGGGCCGATCCCACCGATAACATCGCATACCACGCTGGGCGCGGTTTAGTGCAGCACGACAGATGTCGAAACCGTTCGTTGTCGTTGTCGTTGTCGTTGTCGTAATCGACCATCGATCCGATTACGACAAGGACAACGACAACGAAGATGATCTCGGACGGTCTCGGAATCGCTGCACCGCTTCACGAGTCCCGGTCGGAGTCACACCAGGCTGGCGCGTGGTCCTGGAACGCAACCCGGACGCGATCCAGATCGGGCTCACCGCCACCCCGCGCGAGCTGCGCGAGCCCAAACGCCAGCGCCGCGAGGACCAAGCCATCACCGCCAACAACCTCGCCTATTTCGGCCCGCCGGTCTACGAGTACGACCTGATTCAGGCGCAGGAGGACGGCTATCTGGCCGCTTGCGAGATCGTGCGCCGAGCCGTCAGTCTGGACGGGGAGACCTTCACGGACGCCGAGGTGGTTCTCAAGAAGGGCGTCGACATCCGCACCGGCAAACGGGTGAAGCGCGACGAGCTCAAGCCCAAGTACGACGCCACCCGTTTCGACAACGATCTGGTGATCCCCGAGCGGATCGCGGCCATGTGCAAGGACCTGTTCGAGCAGCTCTGCGCGAACGCGCGAGACGGTTGACCTGGATGGATTCCGCTCGATCTGGGTCGAGCAACGCGACCGTGCCGGTCTGATCCAGCACCTGCGCGACGGCCAGGCCGATCCGGAGCGCCTGCGCGAGCTGGAGCAATGCCACGACCTGGACCTCTTCGATCTGCTCGCCCATCACGGCTTCGCCGCCTCGCCCCTCACGCGACGCGAGCGCGCCGACGGCTATCTGATCGAATCCGCACCCTGGCTGGACAGCCTCGATCCGGACGCGGCCCAAGTCCTGCGAGGGTTCGGACAGCAGTTCGCCATCGGCGGCACCGAGGCGTTGGAGAGTCCCAGCCTTTGGGATGTACCCGAGATCCAGCGTGCCGGCGGGTTCTACGTCCTGAGTCGGCTCGACCGACCGCCGGCGGAGGTGATGCGCGAGGCGAAGGGGAGGTTGTTTTCGGTATGAGTCGTTTACTGCCTGCCAACCATCCGGGGTTTGCCCCTGTCACAGTGCCCACGAATCAGTATCAGGCGCCTTCCGGTTGGCGTTGGAACAAGCTCAGCGACTTGGCACGCCTCGAAAGCGGCCACACCCCCAGTCGCTCGCGCCCGGACTGGTGGGGCGGTGATGTCTCCTGGATCTCCTTGACCGAGATCCGCCGCCTGGACGGACGCTGGACCGAGGAGACCCGCATCAAAACCAACCCTGAGGGGATTGCGCACTCGGCGGCTCGAATCCTGCCTCGCGGCACCGTCTGTTTATCCCGCACGGCCTCCGTCGGATTCGTTACCATCATGGCGAAGCCGATGGCGACCAGTCAGGACTTCGCCAACTGGGTCTGCAGCGATGAGTTGGCCCCGGAGTTTCTGATGTACGCCTTGATCTGCTCGCGCGAGCATCTGAGATCCTTGGCGACCGGAGCGACGCACAAGACCATCTACATGCCGACCCTGGAGCAGTTCCGGATCTGCGCCCCGCCGCGCCCGGAGCAGGAACGGATCGTTCGCCGACTCCGGGACCAGCTCGCCGTGGCGGAGTCCGCCCGCCTCGCCGCCGAGGCCCAGCTCAAGGAGATCCAGCGCCTGCCGGAGCGCATCCTCGCGACGGCTTTCGGGGATGGCGAGCGCGGAACCTGATCCGATGACACCGGCCACCCTCTCGTCGCAAGGCTCCACAGGGGCTCAAGACGTCGGTGATATTTGAGCATTCCGCCACAGCCCCTCGGGTGGTCCACTCGGAGTTAATTCGGTGCGGGATATGCGGCAATGCCGTATCATTTCCCCTATGCACACCTTCGTTGAACTGCCGGTCTTCACCCGCTATGCGAGAGTTAGCCGACCATGCCGAAATTAACTGAAGCCGAAATGCTGACGCGGGATGCCGAGCGCGATCTGGAAACCGAGCTGGTTGAAGCCGCACGCCAGCTCCGAGACGGAGAGGTCGGACGTGTGTCGCTGGTGCTTGACGATGGCCGGGTCATCGACTCGTCGGTCACCAAGGCGCGGCTCGGCACGAAATTGTCTCAAGCCAAGTTCGCCACGCTGCTCGGCGTCTCGAAACGAACCTTGCAGGACTGGGAACAGGGGCGCCGTCAGCCGAGTGGAGCTGCGAAGACGCTTCTACGGGTCGCCGAACGGCATCCCGAGGTGCTCAGAGAGCTCGCGAACGGTTAACACGCGGGTTCGTTCGCCGACGTCGAGATCAGCTCACCGAAACCCACCTCAAGTCGATTAAACCGCGTCCCCGCCAAGGGTCGTGGATGCTCCAAACGTCGAACTAACCCGAAACTCAGCATCTCGCTCTGGGCGCGGTTTAAAGGCCCTCCCGATTGCCCCCTTGCGACGCTTGATATACTATCGCTCGCGTGTATATCTAAGCAAGGTCTCGACATCCATGCAAATCTCCAAATGGGGCAACAGTCTCGCCGTGCGTCTGCCCGCGGCGGTGACCGAGGCGCTGGCGCTCAAGGAGGGAGACGACATCGAGATCGTCGTCGCCGACGAGCGCCGCTTCGAGGTCCGACGCAAGCCGACCCGACCCGAGCTGCTCGCGCGCTTGCGGGCCTATCGCGGGCGACTCCCGGCGGACTTTCGCTTCGATCGGCTCGACAGCCACGAGGATCGCGGGTGACTACGGAGACCGACTTTTTCGACACCAATGTCGTGCTCTATCTGCTGAGCGAGGACGAGATCAAAGCGAACCGGGCCGAGGCTCTCCTCGCGGCCGGTGGGACGATCAGCGTGCAGGTGTTGAATGAATTTGTCAGCGTGGCCCGACGCAAGCTCGGATGCGATTGGGCGGAGGTTCGGGACATCCTCGAAACCATCCGCGCCCTGTGCCCGGTGCAGCCTCTGACGGTCGAGGTCCATGATCTGGGTCTGCGGCTTGCCGAGCGCTACGCTCTCCCGATCTATGATGCCATGATCGCCGCCAGCGCCCTGGATTGCGGCTGCACGACCCTTTGGTCGGAGGATTTCCAGGACGGCCAGACCCTCGACGGACGGCTGCGCGTCACCAACCCTTTCGTCACCAGCCCAGGTCGTGCCTAAGCCGTGTCCCGACCAACTCAGCCCACACCGGCCCGCAAAAAGACCACTCCTCGATCCATCCAATCACTGGGCTCGCTGTCCGCCTTCGTCAAAGGCGTCTGCGATGTCATGCGGCGCTCCAATTGTGCGAGCGAGAAGGAGAACCTGGTCTTTCCCATCGCCTTGGCCAACCTGGTGCTGCACGGCATCGACCAGCCGAACCTCTGGCACGGCAACACCCTGACCGCAACACCGACCTATGCGGGCCTGTTCGGCGCGGCGCCCGGACGCTTTCAGGTGATCTTCACCAATCCGCCGTTCGGCGGCAAAGAGGGCGACGACGCCCAGCAGCGCTTCCCCTTTCGGACCGGCGCCACCCAGGTGCTGTTTCTCCAGCAGATCATGACCGAGCTGGCGGAGGATGGCCGCTGCGGGATCGTGCTCGACTTTTCAGTCGAGACCAAGCACCGACTTAAGTCCACCCAAGGAAAGGCAGCCGAACAGACTCGGGTGACCTTCGACGGAACAGCCCTGACTTTCCCCGGTTGGACGTTTCACATGAGAGTCTCACAATCATCCGCGGCATCCGAGGTCGCACTTCCGCGTTTAGTGGACGGCAGCTAAGATTGACCCACGTACCATGGCTCGAGGCGCGCGGGACGCACCCCGGACGGACGATCTGGGCCGCTCTTCGACCTGCCGCCTCGAACGCGATCGGTCGAGAGCGACTCTGCACGAAGGCCATCAGCGACGGAGGAGCGGAAGATGCAAATTGAGGTGTTCGACTATCGCCCGGCGGATGGATGGGGCATCGAGAGGTTTCCGGCCCTGGATTCCGAGCGGACCTTGGTTCTTGCCTTCGGCGACAGCGCCTTTCTGGACGACCCGGCCCCCTTTGCAGACTTGCGGTCCGCCTATCCCAAAGCGCGCTTGATGGGCTGCTCGACCGCAGGGGAGATCTTGGACAAGCATGTTCAGGACGGGACCTTGGTCGTGGCCGTCGCGCGCTTCGAGGACACGCGCCTGGAGACGGCTGTGGCACCGACGGGCTCGAGCAATCGCTCGCGGGAGACCGGCATCGCCCTCGCCGAGCAGCTTGCCGCGCCGGATCTCAAGGGTGTCTTGGTGCTCTCCGATGGCTTGCACGTGAACGGCAGTCAACTGGTCGCCGGACTCAACGAGGTTCTGCAGGGCTCCGTCATCGTCACCGGCGGCCTCGCCGGGGATGGCGACCGGTTTCAGCGAACCTGGGTGCTGGATCACGACCGTCCCGTCGCGCGGACCGTGGCAGCCTTGGGCCTTTACGGCGAGCGGGTGCGGATCGGGTATGGCTCGAGGGGCGGCTGGGACATCTTCGGCCCGGAGCGTCGCGTGACGCGCGCCGCGGGCAATCGGCTCTTCGCGCTGGATGGTCGCCCCGCACTGCAGCTCTACAAGGAATACCTGGGCGAGCTGGCATCGGGTCTGCCGGCAACCGCATTGCGGTTTCCGCTCGCCTTGCGGGCCGATGCCGGTGACGAGAAGCGCTTGGTGCGCACCATTCTCGCCGTCGACGAGGAAGACGGCTCCATGACCTTCGCGGGGGACATTCCGGAAGGCTCTCTTGCACAATTGATGCGGACCAACCTTGATCATTTGGTGGACGGCGCCGAGGATGCCGCCTTGATGACACGCAACCGCGGCTCGAACGGCGAGCGGACATTGGCCATTTCCATTAGCTGCGTCGGCCGCCGCATGGTGCTCGGCGAGCGCGCGGACGAGGAGATCGAGGCCACGCTCGAGGCATTGCCGCCCGACACGCGACAGGTCGGCTTCTACTCTTACGGCGAGATCGCGCCTTACGCTTCCGGCGCCTGCGACTTGCACAACCAGACCATGACCCTGACGACGATCCATGAGGTCTAGGCCCGCGACGGCCGGACCCTCCACGGCACGGGGACGAGGATGGACAAGCTGATTCAACGCCAGCTTCGGCGCGCCAACCTCTCGCAGGATGCCCTGCCGAACGATCCGGGGGCTTGGCAGGGCTTTCTGGATCGGGTCAACCGGTCTTACGAGGAGCATGCCCGGGACCGCTATCTGCTCGAGCGCTCGCTGGAGGTCTCGTCGCGCGAGATGCAGGCGCTCTACGACGAGCTGCGGCGATCATCCGCCTCGGAGGTGGCCGCGGAGCGCGACAAGCTGGCCGCCATCATCGGCGGCTTCCGCGACGGCTTCTGCTCGCTCGACCCGCACGGACGCCTCGTCGGTATGAACCCTGCCTCCGAGAATCTGCTCGGGGAGCGCGCGGCACTGCTCGGAGAGCCGATTCTCGAGCGCTTCAGGTTTTCGCGCCGCGAGGATGCGCAGGCACCGCCGTCGGCGGACGCCATCCTCGCGCGCCTTCAGGGTGCGCGCAGCTACCGCGACGACAAGGCGGTCTTGGTCGATGCGCTCGGCGGCGCCATACCGGTCTCGGTCCTCGTCTATCCGATCGTCCAGGGCGGTGTCATGACCGGCTGCGCCCTCAGCTTCCGCGACGTCTCGAGTCGGCTCGCGGCCGAAGCGGCGCGCCTGCGACTCGCCAAGGCCGTCGAGGCGAGCGCCGATGCCATCTACGTGACGGATCTCTCCGGCGTCATCGAGTACATCAACCCGGCCTTCGTTCGCATCACGGGAATCGACGCCGAGCAGGCCATCGGTGCGCGCTCCGGCATCTTGGCAAGCGGGCTGACCCCTCGCGAGCGCTATCGGGAGCTTTGGGACACCATCGCCCGCGGCGAGGTGTGGTCCGGGCGTCTGTTGAATCGGCGGCGGACGCCGGACGGGGGCTCACAGACCTACTGGGTACAGACCACGATCGCACCCTTTGCGGATGACGGCGGCACACTCGGCGGCTTCGTGGCGGTCCAGCGCGATATCACACGCGACGTCGCCGAGGAGATGCGCCGCGAACGGGAGGTCGCGGTGGCGGAGGCACGCGCACGGGTGGCCGAGCGTCTGCAGGGAACCGGGCGCCTCGAGCAGCGTCTGGCCGCTGCGCTCGACGCGCTTGCGGCCTTGCAGACCCTGCAATTAAGCGGTACCGCCGTCATTGTTGCCGACCAAGGGGACGGCGAGCCGCTGATCCGGCTGCAGCGAGGCGCGCCGCCGGATTCCGTGCTCGATGCCTTGCGTCGGCCTCTAGGCGACGAGCTGGACCCGGTCCATCTCGACGCGCTGAACGGGATCCTGCTGCCGATTGCGCAAGGGGGCGCTCTGCTCGGCCGGGCTTGGCTCGGGGTCGAGGAGACGCCGGATCTCGATGGCGTCGAGTTGGGGTTGCTCTCGCTCGTGGCCGGCATGATCGGAGTCGCGATCGCCGACGATCACGCGCGCACCGAGGCCGAGCGGTCGCGGCTTGCGGCCCTCGAGGCGGTGGAGGCGAAATCCCGTTTCCTGGCCAACATGAGCCACGAGATCCGAACCCCGATGAATGGTGTGCTCGGAATGCTCGAGATGCTCGCGCAAACCCGGCTCGACGCCGATCAGCAGGACTATGTCGAGACCGCCCGCGGGTCGGCCGACGCCTTGCTGACCGTGATCAACGACATCCTGGATTTCTCCAAGATCGAGGCCGGCAAGCTCGATCCGGAGCGGGTCCCGTTCGACCTGCGCCCGCTGGCGGAGGATGTCGCGAGCCTGCTCTCGTCCCGCAACCAGTCCAGCCGTCTCGAGCTGGCCTGCTATATCCCCGTGGACCTGGATACGCGGGTCGTCGGTGATCCCACCCGGCTACGCCAGGTGTTGAACAACCTGATGGGCAATGCGATCAAGTTCACCGAAGAGGGCGAGGTCGTGCTGCGCGTCGACGCGGTGGATCATTCCGCGGCAGGAATGGGTGCCGCCAAGCAGGTGCTTCGCTTCGAGGTGGTCGACACCGGGATCGGGATGACCGAGGCGCAGCTCGGCCGATTGTTTCTGCCGTTCGTTCAGGCCGACGGATCCATGACACGCCGCTTCGGCGGCACCGGGCTCGGCCTGGCCATCTCCAAGCCGTTGGTCGAGCTGATGGGCGGCGAGATCGGCGCCGCGAGTGTGCATGGCCGGGGCTCGACCTTTTGGTTCACCATCCCCTTCGATCGCCAAGCGGGCTTGGCCGCGCCGATCGCTCTCGAGGACCTCGCGGGCGTCCGCGTCCTGGCGGTCGACGACAAGGAGACCAATCGGACCATCCTCGGCCACTACCTGCAAAGCTGGGGCCTGAGCTGCGAGATGGCCGGCAACGGGTTTAGGGCCCTCAAACTCCTGCGGGAGGCGGTCGACTCGGGACGACCCTTCGAGGTCGCGATCATCGACATGCAGATGCCGCAGCTCGACGGCATCACACTGGCCAGACTGATCCGTGCCGACCCCAAGATCGCCGAGACGCCGATACTGATGATGAGCTCGGCCGGGCAGAATGGCGAGGCACTCGCCGCGGTCGGCATCCACGACAGCCTGTCGAAGCCCGTTCGTCAGTCGCATCTGCACGACGCGCTCGTCCGGATCATTCATCACCGGACGCGCGGCACGCAACGACCGGCGCCCGCCCGGGAAGCGCCGGATGCGACGCCGGCGCCGGACTCACGGATCCAGCTCCGGGGGCACGTCCTGCTGGTCGAGGACAACCTGATCAACCAACGGGTGGCCTTGTCGATGCTGACGCGACTCGGCTTGACGGCGGATGTCGCCGAGGACGGTTGCAAGGCGCTCACGGCCGCTGCCCGAGGGCGCTATGACCTCATCCTGATGGACTGCCAGATGCCGAACATGGACGGTTTCGAGGCGAGTGCCGAGCTGCGCCGGCGCGAGGAGCAGGAGGGGTGTCCGCGAACCCCGATCGTCGCCTTGACCGCGAATGTGATGCAGGGCGATCGCGAGCGCTGCTTCGCGGCGGGGATGGACGACTATCTCCCGAAGCCGCTCAAGCTGGAGCGGCTTCGGGAGACGCTCGGCCGGTGGATGCAGGCGGAACCGGCGGTGCCCGAGCGCTGCCTCGACGAGGGGGAGGATCTCGATGCCATCCAGCTCGCGGTAGACCCGGACGCAATGGACACTCTCAAGCGTCTACTGGGCGAGGATTACGCGCATTATCTAGACCTCGTCCTCGCCAAGACCGAAGACCTGATGAAGACCCTGCAGGAGGCGGTCGACGGCCGTGACGCCGCGAGACTGGCCACGGCCGCGCACGCGCTCAAGGGCAGCGCCGGCAATCTCGGCGCAAGCCGGCTCTGCGAATTGGCCGGGCGCCTGGAGCAGCAGGGCAGCGAGAGTGACCTCCGCGATGTCGCGCGCTTGCTCGAGCAGACGCAGTGCGCGCAACAGAGGGTGAGCGATGACCTTCGCCGTCTGCGCGCACTGGAGTCCACGGCCTGACGCCCGAGTTCCGGGTTGAGTCCAGCGGCGTCTGGTGGATGCGGCGCGGCCAACGTCATCGCCCAATCGCCAGCGTTTGAGTGCGCGCCTTATCCACCCTACATCACATAATGTGTAGGGTGGATAAGCGCAGCGCATCCACCATCCCCGCTCAAGCGCTATCGCCGAGATCCAGTCGCCTCTCGATGCGCGCGATCCGCTCGGAAAGACGATCCAGGCTAACCTGATGACGCGCGTCGGTCTCGTCGCCGTAGGCCACCTCACGCTTGACCAGGCTCATGGTGCCTTCGAGGCTGGTCATGCGATGTTTCAGATCGCCGACGTCCTCGGCGATCTGATCGACTCGGGCGCGGATGTGGCGCAGGTGCTCTAGGACCAGGCTATCGATCTCGGCGCTCATCAAGTGCCTCCGGGGGATGTCGGGTTGTCTTCCGTGCAGTGTAATCAGGCTCCGCTGACCCCGCCAGCATCATGAGGCGTTCGATCAAGTCCCGTAGAGCGTCGGAGTCTCGGAAACGGATCTCCAGTCTCCCGCTTGGACCTCGAGTCGGCGCCGCTCCTCGTCGCGAGCGATAGCGAAACCCATCCTCCAAACCGCCGCGTTGCCGGGTTTCGGTCCGATGCGCTTGGAGCGGGCTGGATGGGTTTCGCTTCGCTCTACCCATCCTACGTGTTTCGCTTCGCTCTACCCATCCTACGGGTTTCGCTTCGCTCTACCCATCCTACGGGTTTAGCTTCGCTCTACCCATCCTACGCGTCTCGGTTGTTTTTGAATCGTTCCCGACCGCTCGTACCGCAGCAGCATTGCCCCTATCAAAACACCGAGCCGGATTCCTGCGTCCGCCCGGCGGGAATCGCCGGAGCACAGCCACCGTGACTCACTCCCGACGCGCGCGGCGCAGGGTCTCCAACGCCCGGGTATAGGATCCGCGCTCGATATCCTCGCGGAACCCCGGGGCATCCTCTCCGAAGCTGGGCGCGACCAGGGTCCCGAGATCGGCCAAGACCTGCAGAGCCCGCGGGTCGCCTTCGGAGAGTAGGAACTCCAATTGGGCCAGGAGGACCTGCGCGATGGCCGGATCCGCGTTCGAGGTCGCGACCGCAGACTCCGTCGGCTCGGCCGTCGCCATGCGGTCCGCGCCAAAGGGCTCCGGAGGATCCGGGGGCGCGGCGGGCAACCAGCGCAGTAGCGCGGCGTAGAAGCGCGCCGGCTCGACGGGCTTGCCGATGAAGTCGTTCATACCGGCATCCAAGCAACGTGCACGATCGTCCTCGAAGGTCCCCGCCGTCATGGCCAGGATGGGCAGATCCGCCCGGCCGGGGAGCGCGCGGATGGCGCGGGTTGCCGCCAATCCATCCATCCGCGGCAGCTGCACATCCATGATCACCAGGGCATAATCGCGCTCGCGCACCCGTTTGACGGCGGCTGAGCCGTCCTCGGCCAGATCCACGAGCAGCCCCGTCGCCTCGAGCAGATCGAGTGCGACATCTCGATTGATCGGGTCGTCCTCGACCAGCAGGATCGGTATACCGGAATAACGCCGAGCGATCAGCTGCTCCGGGATGACCACAGGCGTCGCTGTCGACGTCAACGCAGAGGCGGGCGTCGGCGGTGCCCGCCGATCGTCCCGGCGCAGGCGCGCGGTCATCCAGAAGAGACTGCCTTCCCCCGGGGTGCTGGTCACGCCGACCTCGCCGGCCATGAGGGTGGCCAGTCGCTTGACGATCGCGAGACCGAGTCCGGTGCCGCCATGGCGACGCGTCGTCGAGTCGTCGGCCTGGGTGAAGGGCCGGAACAGACGCCCCTGCTGGTCCGGCGTCAATCCAATCCCTTGGTCCTCCACCTCCAGACGCAAGAGAATGCCCTGCGCGGTCTCCTCGGCCAGAATCCCCCGCACCCGGATCTCGCCTTGCTCGGAGAACTTGATTGCGTTGCCGAGAAAGTTGACCAGGATCTGCTCCAGACGCAACGGGTCCCCGATCACCCGCGCCGGCAGGCGCGGATCGAGCGTCGTCAGAAGCCGAAGACCCTTGTCGGAGGCGCGCTCGCCGAGCAGGCCGACACCCCGCTCGATCGCCGTCGCCGGCGAGAACGGCGTCTCCTCCAGAACGAGGCGACCGGACTCGATCTTCGACAGGTCGAGGATATCGTCGATGATGAGCAGCAAATGAGACGCGGCATCGCCGAGCTTGCGCAGCCTGGTTCGCGCTTCGGGTGCGGTCACCTGCTTCAGAAGCAGGTGATTGAGCCCGAGAATGGCGTTCATCGGGGTGCGAATCTCATGGGTCATGTTGGCCAGGAACCGCGTCTTGGCCCGGTTCGCGGCCTCCGCCGTATCCCGTGCCTCGGCGAGCTGCGAGGTGCGCTCGGCAACCAGATCCTCGAGGTGATGACGATGCTGCTCGAGCTCGGTCTCGGCCGCCTTGCGCCCGGAAATGTCGAAGAAGGTCACGATGATCCTCTGCATCCGGCCCTGCTCGTCATGCAGCGGATGGGCCTCGCAATGCACCCACACGGGATCCGTGCGATCGGGTCTGACGATCCCCAGTGTCAGGCCCTGGAGAGCCTGTCCAGTCTCGGCGACACGCTTGACCGGATACTCCTCCACCGACAGCCGGGTGCCGTTCTCGCGAATGAAATGCCACCTCGGGTCAACGGTGGCACGGCCCTGCATCTGCTCGGTCGTCAATCCCAGGAGATGCGACGCCATGGGGTTGGCGTAAAGAATCCGTGTATCGGGCGCATGAGCGACCAAACCGGCGCGGAGATTGTCGACCAGAACGCGGTAGCTGCGCTCGCTCTCGCGCAAGGCTGCCTGTGCGTCCAGGCGCACCATGGAATCGGCGGCGGTATCCGCGATCGTCTGCAGCATGCCCACCCATTCGGACGCCTCCGGGCGTCGCCGCACATCGCCGAGCGACAGGGTTCCCAGGACGCGCCCGCCGAACGTGAGCGGAACACAGACGAAGCTCACGATGCCGAGAGCCCGCAAGGCCGGCAAGGCGTACTCGGGTCGCTGATCGGCATCGAGCTCCACCAATGCCTCGCCGTGTGTCGCGACCCAGCCGGACAGGGTCTGATCCACCGGCACGCGTAAGGGCCCGTCCGGCGAACCCGCAACCCCGACGTCGCCGACAAAGACCATCTCATTGGATTCGCGGTCGTAGGTTTCGATGGCGACTTGGGGACACGCGAGGCGCGCCGACAGCAGCTCGGCGAGGGCTTGGCAGAAATCCGCCGCGTTGTCCGAGGAGACCGCCAAGCGGGCCGCAGCGCTGAGTGTCTCGCGCGCCTGCTGCTCCCTGACCCGCTCCGTGATGTCGGCGTAGGTGACGACGACGCCGTACCCGGGCAGCGGTAGATGCGTTGCGACCACGCTGAGCCAGGTGACCCGACCATCCGGCTTGCGGATCCCCATGTCGGTGCGATGCAATCCGTGTCGGGTCTGCAAGGCCAGAACGCTCGGGTATTCCGATGGCGGCATGGAGGTCCCGTCCGGACGGATGAGGTCCCACACGGCGCTGCCGAGCGAGAGTCGCAGCTGCTCTTCGCGCGAGATCCCGAGGATGGTCTCGGCCATGAGATTGGCCTCGACGATGGCGCCGTCTTCGTCGGTGACCGTGATCCCGAGCGGAAAACTGTCGAACAGGGTCCGGTACTTGGTCAGCGCGACATCGAGCGACTGCTCCGTTCGCCTGTGCGCATCGAGCTCCACGGCCAAACGCTCGGCGTGCGCGCGCGACTCGGCGATTGCACGGACAAGGCCGGCGAGGAGCAGACTGATGAGGATCCCGACGACGGCGGTCGACCAGACCTTCAGGGCCCCGACGGGAAGCGCGCCGGTCGCCTGGCTCGAGAACACCAGGGTCCAACGATGGCCGTTGAAATCGAGCGGAATGCTCAAGACCCCGGTCGCCCGCGGCGACTCGGCGCCCGGTGCCGCGGGCTGGGTGTCGTAGAGCAAGGTTGCGGGCGCGACGGCGTCCCCGTCGTAGACGGCGAGACGGATCCGCAGACCATCCCTTTGCTCCCATCCGCCCAGAATGCCGTGCATCAGGTCGGTCATCCGATAAGGACTGTAGACCCATCCCCTCAGCGCAGCACGACGCTGCTCGATGCTCTCCACCGGCATCCCGGCACGATAGACAGGCACATACATCAGCGCACCGGCCTGGACGTCCTCGTCGGTCTCCTGAACCAGGTGGACCCGTCCCGAGAGCGCAGTGATGTCGTGATCGCGCGCCTCCTCCATCGCGGCCCGTCGCACCGGCTCGGAAAACATGTCATACCCGAACGCGCGTAGATTACGGCCTCCGAAGGGCTCCAAATAGACGATCGAGGAGTACAGGGAGCGCTCGCCCTCGGGCCAGACACGGTAGTCGGGAAACCCCTCACGACGCACCGCATCGAGATGCGCCTGCAACTGTTCGGGCGTCATCAGGAGGGAGAATCCGACACCCTGGATCCCGGGCAGCTGGTCGTCGAGCCGCAGACCGGCAACAAAGGTCCGCCATGCTTCGCGTGTGACATCCTCTGATGCATCGAACAGGGCGACGCCGCTGCGCAGGATCTGTGCATGCGCGGCGAGTCGGGTCTGAATGCGATCGGCGATCTCCCCGCCACGAAGGTCAGCTCGTACCGGGCAAGCGCCTCGACCTCGCCTCGAACCACGAGGGTGAGCAGCGCAGTGCAGAGCAGTCCCGCGAGCAGCGTCGCCCACACCGGCCACGCCGAGCGGCGCAGGATGTGTCTCGGATTATCCATTTCGCGTGTCGATGACCAGACGCAGCGTACCCAGTGCCTGCTCGAAGTCGAAATTCTCGATCTGAGACCGGAAGCGGGCGGCATGTGTCCCCAGAATCGCCTCGATCAGGGGTGCGGACTCAAGCAAGAGGTCTTTGGCACGTGTGTTGTCCTCGGCCAGGAGCGTTTCGAGCCGGGCAAGGACGATCGGCGCCTGCGACCAATCCAGATCGGGGGTCGCGCTCGGCCCCGGACTCGACACCGCACGGATCCCCTCGAGAAGCGGAGTCAGGACGGCTTCCAGCGCAGCAATACCGGCCTCCAAGTCAGATGCCGACGCCCCGCTCTCGACACGCTCCGCGAGCTCACCCGCCCGAGCACCCAAGGCTGTCGCACCCAGCGTTGTCGAGAGTCGCTTCAGCGTTCGCGCCAGACGCTCGACCTCGCTCAGATCGCCCGCCGCCAAGCGTCGGCGCAGCACCGCCGCGACGTCGCCGTGCGCCCGGGCAAACACGTCGAGCACGCGCCGATAACCGGCATGATCGGAGCCGACGGCACGCAGGCCGGCAGCGACATCCAGACCGGGAATCGTCGCCAGTTCGCCGGTCAATGCGACCTCGTCAAGGCGGCTCGCGTTCGAATCCTCGCTCGCCTCCGGCTCCCCGGCATCGGCGGAAGCCAGCGTAGGAGTGCGCTGTAGAGACGCTCGGGTTGCACCGGTTTGCCGATGTGGTCGTTCATCCCGGCGTCCAGGCAGGCCTGCCGGTCTTCATCGAATGCATTGGCGGTCATGGCCAGGATCGGCAGGGTCTCGTGACCGGGCAGGCGACGAATCGTCCCGGTCGCGGCCAGACCATCCATCATCGGCATCTGCACATCCATCAGCACCAGCGCATAGTCGCGCTCGCGGACCATGGCCACCGCCTCCTGTCCGTTCGCGGCGATGTCCACGACCAACCCGAGACCGCGCAGCAGCTCACAGGCGACCTCGGCATTGAGCGGATCGTCCTCGACCACGAGCAGCCGAACCCCGCGATAGCGGCGCGCCAGACGTCCCTCCACATCACCGAACGGCCCGGGGAGCGGACGATCCACATCCACCGGGGTCGCCCCCTTGTCGTAGCGCAGCGGCACCTCGACCCGAAATCGGCTGCCCTGCCCCGGCGCGCTCTCGACGCCGACCTCGCCGCCCATCAGCTCGGCCAACCGCTTGCAGATGACCAGACCGAGACCCGTGCCACCGTAGCGACGCGTCGTGGAATCGTCGCTTTGCGTGAAGGGTTGGAAGAGACGCTCGCATTGGCTCGGGTTCAGACCGATCCCCTCGTCCGCAACCTCGAGGCAGAGCAGGAGTCGACGGCCCTCCACTTCGCGGGCCCGGGCGCTGACCCGAATCGTCCCGCCCTCGGAAAATTTGATCGCATTGCCGAGGTAGTTCAGCAGGATCTGGCCGAGCCGATGTGAATCGCCGTAGAGCACGACCGGGATGCGCGGGTCGATCGACTGCTCGAGGGTCAGCCCCTTCCCGGACGCACGCTCGCCGAGGATGCTGAAGGCGTGCTGAATCAGGGCAACGGACGAGAAGCCGGTCTCCTCGAGCGTGAGCTGACCGGCCTCGATCTTGGAGAGATCGAGGATGTCGTTGATGATCGACAAGAGATGCCGGGCCGCATCCATGATCTTCGCGACCTGAGCGCGTGGCTTGGGGTCGGTCACCTCGCGCTCCAACAGGTGGCCCAGACCGATGATGGCATTCATCGGGGTACGAATCTCGTGACTCATGTTGGCCAGGAAGGCGCTCTTGGAGCGGTTGGCCGACTCGGCACTCTCCTTGGCCTCCGCCAGCGCGAGCTCGGTGCGCCGGCGCATGACGATCCGCCACAGATCGTCGCCGACCAACTGAAGCTGCTGGCGGTCCGATTCGTCGTAGTCGATCGGCTTGTTGCCCACGCCGATGAGCAAGCGGACCTGCTCGCCCTCCTTGATGGGCACGCCGAGATGACGCACGAGCGCGGCATGGCCCTCCGGGTAGCCGCGGCGTTCGGGAACAGCCTCGAAATCGTTGTGGACGACGGCTTGCCGGGTGCGCAGTGAATCCGCCCAGACGCCGGCCTTGGACACCGAATAGTGCCCGTCGTACGCGGCCGTGCAATAGGCAGGCGTCCCGCGGGACCAGGTGCAGAGATGAATGGTCTCCTGGTCCTCATCGATGAAATGCAGGTAGCCGACGAGGCTGTCGGTCAGGGTCACCGCGGTGTCGATGCCCGCCTGGAGGAGCTCGGGCTCGCTCAAGGTCGGTGCGGCCTGACTCAAGTCGAACAGGGCCTTCAGACGCCGGTCGCTGCGCATGAGATCGCGGTTGGCCGCATCCAGCTCGGCGGTCCTGGCATCGACGAGCGACCGCAGGTGATTCCGGTGCAGATCCAGCTCGGCTTGGGCGAAGGTGCGCTCCGTCATATCCGTCACGATCGCGACAACATAGGGATGTCCCTTGATCTCGATCGCGCGATTGCCCACCCGGACATGCCGAATGCTGCCGTCCTTGTGACGATGAAGCGTGTCGAATTCGCCCCGGCCTTCTCTCAGGATCGTGCGCAGGCTGTCCCGCACGCCGGCCAGATCAAGCTCGGCCTGGATATCCGCGATCCCGAGCCCGGCGAATTCCTCGCGACTGTAGCCGAGCGCCTCGCAGGCGGCGTCGTTGAATTCGACGAAACGGGCTGTCTCGGCATCGGACAGAAGAATACCGTCGCCTGCCTGAGCGAAGATGGCGCGATAGACCTCCTCGCGCTCGTGCAGGGCATCCTGGGCCTCGCGCAGCTTGGTGATGTCCATTGCGGTTCCGACCGCAAGAGCGGGGCGTCCGTCGGGGTCTCGGCCCACGATACGCCCGCGGACCTGGAGCCACACCCAACCGCCGTCTCGGTGTCGGCTCCGGCACTCGCATTCGACCGGTGGATCATCCGGTGCAAAGGCCGCCCGCAAGGCACGCATCGCAGCGTCGCGGTCATCCGGATGCACGGACTCCAGCCAGGCGGCCCGATCGAGCGGTGTCGCGACGTCCCGAAGGCCGAGCAGATCGCGCAGCGTCTCGTCGCGATGGAGCCGATCCGCAGCCAGGTCGAATTCCCAGAAACCGATGCCGGACGCCTCGACGGCCATCCGCAGCCGCTGCTCGGCGAGGGCTTGCGCCCCCGACAAACGCTCGGTGCGACGCCGGGTATCGTCGTGCAGGAGGTTGAAGCCGATCCGCTCCATCAGGTTATGCAGCGTCAACATCCCCATGACCAGTCCGTCGGCATCCACGACCGCGAGATGACGCAGACCCTCGTCCTGCATCAGACATGCGGCATCCGACACGGGGCTGTCGTTGCGGATCATCCGCACGGGCGACTGCATCACATCGCGCACGATCAGGGCTCCGGCCTGCGCGCCCCGACTTGCCAAGAGACCCGGAATGTCGCGCTCGGTGAGGATGCCCAGCGGGCGACGTCCCGCCGCGATGACCACGTACGAGGTCCGGTACTGCAGCATGATCCGCCGCGCCTGCGCAACGGACGCATCGGGCGGCAGGAGCGGCAGGTCGCGATCCATCACGGCGGACAGGTCATCGAGCTGCTTGAGCAGACGCAGGGTCAAATAGCGGCGGAAGTCGGTCTCGCTCGCGACCCCGACCGCCCTGCCGCTCGGATCGACCGCCACTAAGTGGCGAACCTGGTGATCAAGGGCGTGGAGGTAGGCGGAAGCGAAATCGGTCTCCCGGGACATGGCGAGCACCGGGCTGCTCATCACCTCGGCAACCGGCCGGTCGAGATCGACCTCCCGAACCAGCAATCGCAGCAGATCACGCTCCGTCAGGATGCCGACGGGCTGCCCCTCCTCGAGCACGAGGATGCACGAGAGTCTGTCCCGGGCCATGGTTCGGACGGCATCCCCGAGCGGACTGTCCGGCGCAACGCACTGCAGCGCCTGCGACATGATATCGGCGAGCGTCAGCTCGATGGCATCCGACATCGAAGGACTCCTTGCGGAATGCGTGTGGTTTAGGCCAGGCGTGGTTCGGAGGGCACGGACGCGGGTGAATCCCGCGGCTGCTCGACCGTGGCGAGGCGCTCCGAGTCGCGGTCGGAAAAGCGCATGGCAATGCCTTCGAACGCCTCGCGCCGCATCATGAAGGCGTCGACCACATCCGGATCGAAATGGGTACCGCGGCCTTGCTCGATGATGGTCACGGTCTCCGCAAACGGGTAGGCAAGCTTGTAGACACGCTGACACATGAGTGCGTCGAAGACGTCCGCCAGCGCCATCAACCGGGCGGCGATCGGGATCACGTCGCCCTCCAGCCCCTCGGGATACCCGGAGCCGTCCCATTTCTCATGATGATAGTGGGCGATATCCTTCGCGATCGCCAGGAAGGGGAGCGGGCACTCGGCATCGCGCTCGGCCAGCTCGATCGCCTCGCGTCCCAGACGGCTATGCGTCTTCATGATCTCCCACTCCTCGGGCGTGAGCTTGCCGGGCTTGAGCAGGATATAGTCCGGCACGCCGACCTTGCCGATGTCGTGCAGAGGTGCGGATTTGACCAGAAGATCGATGGTCTGCTCGGTGAGGAAAGGCGCAAAACGCGGGTGCGTGCGCAAGGCGTCGGCGAGCAGCCCGACATAGCCTTGGGTGCGCCGCAGATGATTGCCGGTCTCGGGGTCCCGGATCTCCGCCAGATGCGCGAGGGCGCGAATGCTCGCGTCCTGGATCAGGAGGTTCTCCTGCATGCGACGCGACACCTCGGCCTCGAGCAGCAGATTCTCGTTGCGCAGACGATCCCGAGCGGCCTTCAGCTCCAGCTGTGTCTTGATCCGCGCGAGAACGATCGCCGGCTTGATCGGCTTGGTGATGTAATCCACCGCGCCGAGCGCAAGACCGCGCTCCTCGTCCATCGCCGCGTCCAACGCCGTGACGAAGATCACCGGAATGTCCGCGGTTGCCGGATCGGCATGCAAGCGGCTCATCACCTCGTAGCCATCCATCTCCGGCATCATGACATCGAGCAGGATCAGATCGGGACGCGGCTCGGCGAGCGCCTGCAGCGCTCGCCGGCCGGAGCGAACCGCGCGGACACAATAGGCAGGACTCAAAAAATCGCTCAGAACGGCCAAATTCTCGACCGTGTCGTCGACGACGAGGATCGTCGGCAGAACCGCACGGGCATCACTCGACATGACGGCCGACTCCTTAAGAGCGTGGTAATCTTTAATTATTGTAGATCTTCCCGGATCTTTCGACGACGGCCATGTCGCATTTTCGCGCGTCAGCGACGTTCGGGCGCCATCCTGGGGTACCGGCGCCTCGCCGAACGGAGCCGGGTGACGAGATCGCGCCAGGGTACGCGCATGCCGAGCAAGACCGCAAGGATGATCCCGTAGACCGCGGGCTCCAGGAGATCCGCCTTCACCAACCAAAGATAGTGCAGCACGCCGAGCACGCCGATGGCGTAGACGGCCCGATGCAGCCTCTTCCAACGTCGCCCGAGACGCCGGATCCAGCCCTGCGTGGAGGTAATCGCCAGGGGCACCATCAGCACGAAGGCCGCGAAGCCGACCGTGATGTAGGGGCGTTTCAGCACATCCTCGGCAATAGTCCCCAAGTCGAAGAACCGATCCAGCCAAAGATAGGTCAGGACGTGCAGGACCGCATAGAAGAAGGTGAAGAGGCCCAGCATGCGGCGAAACCGGACAAGCCAAACCTGCCCGGTCAGACGCCGCAACGGGGTGATCGCGAGCGTCGCCAAGAGAAGCCGCAGGGTCCAATCACCCGTGAAATGTGTGATCGCCTCGACCGGATTGGGCCCGAGCGCACCGCTCGCCCCGCGCGCGATCAAGACACCGAACGGCACCAGACAGAGCAGGAACACCAACGGCTTGCCGTAGCGGACAAGCATCTCGCTTCGCGTCATCTCAATAGAACCGCTTCAGATCCATCCCGGCGTACAGCTCGGCCACCTGATCGCCGTAGCCGTTGAACGGCAGGGTCTCGCGCTTCTTCGCCCGCCAGCCGTCGCCGATCATGCGATGGGTCCTCTGGCTCCAGCGCGGATGGTTCACGGCCGGATTCACGTTGGCATAGAACCCGTACTCGTTCGCCTGCAGGCGGTTCCAGGTCGCCGGCGGCTCCTTCTCGGTGAAGCTGATCCGCACGATCGACTTGATGCTCTTGAAGCCGTACTTCCAGGGGACAACCAGACGCACGGGCGCGCCGTTCTGATTCGGCAGCAGCTCGCCGTAGAGACCCGTGGAGAGGATCGTCAGCGGGTGCATCGCCTCGTCCATACGCAGCCCTTCGCGATAGGGCCAGTCGAGCACACGACGCTTCTGTCCCGGCATCTGCTCCGGATCATACAGCGTCTCGAAGGCGACATACTTGGCCTTGGAGGTCGGCTCGAAGCGCTTGAGCAGATCGCCGAGCGGGAACCCGACCCAGGGCACCACCATGGCCCAAGCCTCGACACAACGCAGCCGATAGATGCGTTCCTCCTGCGTGAAGGACGACAGGATGTCCTCGATCCCGATCTCGCCGGGCTTGGCACATTCGCCGTCGACGGTAACCGTCCAGGGACGTGGCTTGAGAAACCTCGCGTTGGTCTGCGGATCGGTCTTGTCAGTGCCGAGCTCGGTGAAATTGTTGTAGCTGGTGATGTCGTCGAGGCTGGTCGTCGGCTCGTCCGTGCTGAAGGGGCTCGGCTGAATATTCGGGATCGCTTCCCGCGCAAGCACCCGAGTCGGCACGGCGCCCGCCAGGCCAAGCGCAGCAAGACCGATTCCGGATGCGGACGCCTTCAGAAACTCCCGTCGGCGCTGCCAGATCTGCGGCGGCGTGATCTCGGAGGGTAGAATATCGGCGGGTTTTTTGATCAGCATGTCGTCTCCGGTGTTGATGGATGTGCCCGCGCCGTTCGGCATCGGATCGCACCTTCGAGAGACCCGGCAACACGCCGGACTCTTACATGCCGGTTAGATGGGGACGAGATCGGTCGGTTCGCGAGGGCGAAGCGACAAAAGGGGCCAGGCCGACCTGAGCGTCGTAGGATGGGTAGAGCGCAGCGAAACCCATCCTCCAAACCTCCACGTTGCCCGGTTCCGGGCTGATGCCCACGGCGCGGGCTGGATGGGTTTCGCTGCCGCTTTACCGGTACCGGGGCCGGGGCGTCGGAGCGGGGAGGATGGGTTTCGCTGCGCTCTACCCATCCTACGTTCCGGTTGTTTTCGAGGCGTGGCCTACCCCGCCGCTGCCAGCGCCTGCTCGAGATCGGCGATGATGTCGTCGATGTGCTCGATGCCGATGGAAAGACGGATCAGGTCCTCGGAGACGCCGGCGCGCGCCAGTTCTTCCGGGGACAACTGGCGATGCGTGGTGGTCGCCGGATGGCAGGCCAGCGTCTTGGCATCGCCGATGTTGACCAGACGCACGGTGAGCTTGAGCGCATCGATAAAGCGCGCACCGGCGTCGCGTCCGCCCTTGATGCCGAAGGAGAGGATGGAGCTGGCCTTGGCACCGTCCATGTATTTCTGAACCAGCGGATAATCCGGGCTGTCGGGCAGTCCCGCATAACGGACCCACTCGACTTGGGGTTTGGCCTTGAGGTACTCGGCCACCGCGATCGCGTTCTCGCAGTGCCGGTCCATGCGCACGTGCAGTGTCTCGATGCCCTGGAGGAGCAGAAAGCTGTTAAAGGGCGAGATGGCCGCACCCATGTTGCGCAGGGGCACCACGCGGGCACGGGCGATGTAGGCCGCCGCGCCGAAAACCTCGGTGTAGACCACGCCGTGATAGGAGACGTCCGGCTCGTTGAGTATCGGGAAACGGCTCGCGTGCTCGGCCCAGGGGAATTTGCCCGAGTCGACGAGGACGCCGCCGAGCGTGGTCCCGTGGCCACCCATGTATTTTGTCGCGGCGTGGACGACGATGTCGCAGCCGTGCTCGAATGGGCGGCACAGATAGGGGGTGGGCACCGTGTTGTCGACGATGACCGGCACCCCGTGGGCATGGGCCATGTCCGAGATTGCACGCAGGTCCGCGACGTTGCCGGCGGGGTTGCCGATGGACTCGCAAAAGACCGCCCTGGTGTTGTCGTCGATCTGCGCGGCCATGCCGTCGATGTCGTTGGGCGCGGCGAAGCGCACCTGGATGCCGAGTCGGGGCAAGGTGTGTGCGAAGAGGTTGTAGCTCCCGCCGTAGAGGGTCGAGACCGCGACGATGTTGTCCCCGGCCTGGGCGATGGTGAAGATGGCATCGGTCACCGCGGCCATGCCCGAGGCCAATGCCAAGGCCGCGACCCCGCCTTCCATTGCGGCGACACGCTGCTCCAGCACGTCGCTGGTGGGATTCATCATGCGGGTATAGATGTTGCCGGCGACCTTCAGGTCGAACAGATCGGCCGCATGCTGGGTGTCGTCGAAGGCGTAGCTGGTGGTCTGATAGATGGGGGTGGCGACCGCCTTGGTGGTCGGATCCGGCGCATAACCGGCGTGAATCGCAAGGGTCTCGATCTTCATGCTCGCTCCTGATGGTGGTGTCGTCGCGATGGCTGCCCTGGTGAGGAGCGCCGCCTTCTACGGGCATAAGGCCATTGTTTTTACTGAGTGGTGTGCGCCTACGCCATCCCGTCCCCGGGTGGGACATCGCGATGGACGCGGCACATCCCCGACGGCTGCGCGGCATTCGGGGCAAGGCCCGCCGATGGTATCCATCAGATCCGAAGCTGTCGATCGATGTCATCCCTTGATTCAGCGGCTTCTGTTAGATTTAAACCGCGCCCTGTGCGGGACGATTCGGTCACGAAAAAACACAACAACGGCGGAGGATGGACAAGATGGTCGAGATCAAGCATCGCGAGACTGGACAGATCCTCGAGCGGATCGACGCGGACACCCTTGCGGGCGCGGACCTGCGTGACATGCAACTGAACGGCGCCGACCTGCGCAACGCCGATCTGACCGGCGCGAACCTGGAGTCGAGCGACCTCGTCGGCGCGCTGCTGAGCGGGGCACGGCTGGTCGATAGCGTCCTGGTCGCGACCGATCTGAGCAACGCCGACCTCAGCTCCGCGGATCTCACGCAGGCCCATCTGGGCGCGGAGCGACCCTCGCGTGCAGCCACCCTCAACGGCGCGGACCTGTCGCATGCCACGCTCGAGCGCGCCGACCTGCGTCATGCCGATGTTCGGCGTGCCAATCTGCAAGGCGCCAACCTCGGTCATGCAGACATGCGCGGCACCGACTTTCAAGGCAGCAATCTCTGTCACGTGGTCGCACCCAAGGCGCTCTTTATCCGCGCCAATCTGCGCGAGGCCAATCTCTGCGGTGCGGATCTGCGTGATTGTCACCTCAACGACGCGAACCTGGCGGGCGCCAGCATGCACGAGGCCGATCTGACCAGCGCCCTGCCCGGCGGTTTCACGGTCATCAACCTGGCCAACTTCGAGGGCGCCGATCTACGTGGATCCAAGCTGCGCAGCGTGTCGGCCCAAGAGACCAATTTCCGCAACGCCAACCTGACCGACGTCGACCTGACCAACGCCGTGCTCGGGGGTGCGATCCTGCGCCGCGCCGACGTCACCAACACGGATTTCTCGGGCGTCGAGCTGGCAAGCGTCACGATGGAGTTCGCGAATTTTTCCAAGGCGCGCAACGCCGTCTATCCCTCCTACAAGAAAAATCTCAGGTAAGTTATGACACAAGAAGGACGTTGTGAGGAACGGATCGCCATCCTCGGCGCCGGGATCTCCGGGCTGAGTTTGGGTTGGCTGCTCTCGCGAATGGGCAAGCGGGTGACGCTCTTCGAATCCACCGATCGCATCGGCGGACTGGCGCGCACCTTCGACTGGCACGGCGTGCCCTGCGATATCGCGCCTCATCGGCTCTATACGCAGGATCGCACGCTCGTCGCGATGATCGAGTCCCTGGTGCCGTTGCGCGAGCATCGCCGCAACAGCCGGATCCTGATGAAGGACAAGGTGATCGCGGACCCGATCAACCCGATCGAGCTGATCCTGAAGTTCGATCCTAAAACCGCCGCCCGCTTGATCCTGGGGTTTCTCGCACGTCCGAAGCTCCCCGAAGACTCCTTCGAGGCGCTGGCCCTGAATCGCTACGGGAGAGGGCTTTACGACTTCTTTTTCGAGCCTTACACGAAAAAGATGTTCGGCGTCCCGCCCAGCGAGATCTCGGTGACCTGGGGGCGCGAGAAACTGCGCTCGTCCGGACTGCTCGACACCATCCGCCGCAGCTCCAAGACCTTCTTCAGCACCTTCCACTACCCGGCCGACGGCGGTTACGGACAGATTGCCGACGCCATGCATGCGCTCATCCGCGGCGAGGTGATGCTCGAATCCAAGGTGACGGGGCTCGAGCGCACCGAGAATCGGGTGACCGCGATCCAATACCGCCGGGACGGCGAGTCGCACCGCTTCGAGTGCGACCGTGTCTTCAGCACCCTACCCGCCACCCTGCTCGGGCGGATGCTCGGGGAGGACTTCAAGCTCAGGTATCGCGGCATCGAGCTGGTCTATCTGCATGTGAAACAACCGCGCGTGATGCCCTACCAGTGGGTCTATTTCGGCGACGGCGATGTCGTGATCAACCGGATGGCGGAGTTCCGCAACTTCCACGACCCGGAGGCGCAGGTGGACAACACGGTGCTCTGTGCCGAGGTGACCGCCGAGACCGATCGCCCCGTCGAGGATGTCCTGAGCGCGCTGGAGCGTTATCGCTTGGTCGACCGGGCCGCGGTGGACGACGTGCTGGTCCTGCCCGAGGGCTTCGGCTATCCGGTCTACGACCGCGGATTCGAGGCCGTGAAGACGCGCGCGGAGACCGTGCTGGGTCGGTACGAGAATCTGCATTCGGTCGGTCGCAACGCCGAGTTCCGGCATATCGAGGTCGACGAGGATCTGGAATCGGCGCTGGCGACCGTGCGTCGCCTCTATCCGGGAGCCATGCCCGAAGCCATGCCCGAAGCCATGCCCGAGGCAATGCCCGAAGGACGGCCCGACGCATGAAGCGGCTCCTCGTACTACTGCTCCCGATCCTCTTTACGATCGGGCTGCTCGTCTATGCCCTGAGCGGTGTCGACCTCGGCACGCTGCGCGCGACGTTGCTCGAAGGCGAGCTCTGGGTCATCCCGCCGTTCCTGATCCTGCTGGCGTTCTTTTTCTTCGACAACGCACTGCGTTGGACGCTGATCCTCAAGCCATTCGGTCACTTCTCGGTGCGGCAGGTCGCGCCCTCGATGATGATCGGCTTCGCCGGGAACAACGTGCTTCCGCTGCGCATCGGCGAGCTGATCCGCACCGTCATCTTTGCGAAGGAATCGGGATGCTCGCGCAGCGGTGTCCTGATGACGCTGGTGGTCGAGCGGGCGCTCGATCTGGTGGGCATCCTGCTCGTCTTCGTGACCGGTGCGATCCTGGTCGGCGAGCTGCCGCCCGGCTGGAGCTATGGTCTCGCCGTCGCGCTCGCCGGGATCCTCGCGCTGATGACGGTGCTGGTGCTGCTCGGGCGATTCCCGCAGGCTTCGATGGGTCTTTGGAGACGGTTAAGTCCGTTCCTACCCGCACCCCTCGCCGAGCGGGGACAGACCTATCTCACCGAGCTGACGCGCGGATTGGCGGCGCTCGCCAAGCCGTCAACCGCCGCGGCGCTGCTGGCGCAGTCGCTCGTGCGCTGGTTTGTCGCGGCGGCCCTGGTCTGGCTGAGCCTCGCGGGCTATGGCGTGTCCGTATCGCCCGGCGTGGCGATGCTGGTGGTCGGTGTAACCGCGGCAGCCGTGTCGCTGCCGAGCGTGCCCGGATTCGTGGGTCCGGTGCAGGCCGCCTTCGTCTTCGCCTTGACACCGTTCGGCATCGGTCAAGAGGTCGCCCTCGCCGCCAGCATCCTCTTCCTCGTCGGCCACTGGGTGCCGGTGACCTTGACCGGCGCCCTCTACTTCGTCTCGCGGCACTATTCCTATCGCCAAGTTCGCCGAGAGGCGGCCTCGCTGAGCGAGGCCGCGGAAATACCCTGAACAACGCGAATCACGCGCCCCAATGAACCCCGAAGTCCGCTATCGACGAACCGGGCAGCGTGCCCCGGACGTCTCATCCGCCGAACCCGCACCGGTTTCGGACGCGGCGTCATCCTCTTCCGGGGAAAGTCGGATCACCTGAAGCGATGCGACCCCGAGCGTCGCCTGCAACGCCTCCAGTTGCGACTCGAACCTGGTGTCGGGGCCCTCGGGCAAGGTCCAACGCCGCCGGTCTCGGATGAGCATGCGCTCGGATCCGCAATCGTCCGTCATCGCGTAGACGTCCCAATCCCGCGGATGGATCAAGCCGTTGAACCAGCCCGTTTCATACGGAACCTCGACGAGCACGCCGTCTTGCTCGCTCAGGGTTGTGCGGAACGCGATCCCCTTGGGATAGGCGGCGGCATAGAGTGGATAGAACACCTGCCCCTCGATGTAGACCGCCTGCTGCCCCGAATCGCACGCGAACGCGGCCGCGATCTCGGGACGCATGCCGTCGGTGTGGGCCTCGCCGACAGGATCGGTCGCCTGGGCACGAAAGAGCCCGACCAAGGCAAACCCGACCACCGCAAGGCTGAACGCCTGCTGCACGCGTCGGGAATGCAGACGCGACCAGACGGCATCGAGCGCCAAGACG
Organism: Thiocapsa sp.; assembly: GCF_018399035.1. Classification (GTDB taxonomy): domain Bacteria; phylum Pseudomonadota; class Gammaproteobacteria; order Chromatiales; family Chromatiaceae; genus Thiocapsa. The sequence continues at coordinate 805,170 of NZ_CP073760.1, read as the reverse complement.
ATGATCACGAGATACAGCGGCAACAGCATCGCTTGATGCCGCATCAGTCCGCCGAACGGGTAGGCGCCGGCGACCCCGGCCGCAAAGACCAGCGCGGTGGCAATCATCGCCGCCAGAACCATCAACACCCGCGCGCTTTGCCGCCGCCACAGTCCGACCGCCAACACGAGGACGGCAGCCGTCCAGAAGAGCGCCACGGCGAGTATTTGCCCCGGATCCGTCGCCGAGAACTGCGGAGTCAGCCAGCCGGCGTTGCCGACCAGGCCGCACCAGGCGAAATGGAGGATCGAATCGCCTTCCCAGAGCGTGAAGGACTCCAGATGCATGGGGACAACGGCCCCCCGTCCGCGTCCATACCCGAGTGCAAACCACAGCAGCACCGAGAGGACGCCGATCACCAGGACAACAAAAGCGGTCCAATCCAACAATCGCCACGTCCGCACCCACGTGAACGGACGCATAAAGCGGCGTCCGGCCCGAACCGCCCACACCACCGCCAAGGCCAGGATCAAGCCGACGATGACGAAGAGTGCCGAGTAGATGAAGGCGAAGGCGATGGTGAGCCCAAACGCAGCCATCAGTGGCTGCGGTTTGGGCGCAGTCCCGAGACCGGTCGCGCCCGAGACGGTCCGCGGAACGAGCGTCGTCGCCGCGAGCAGTCCGATGACCAAGAACAGCAGTCCGAAACTGTAGGAGCGCACCGAGACCGCAAGCTCGAGGAAGGCGAAGCTCGTGACCAGCAGCACCACCCCGAGCAAGGCCATTTCCGGGACCACACGCAGACGCCGCAGCAGCAGATACCACAGCGGAACGGTTGCGACGGCGGCCAAGACCGACGGCAGACGGAACCAGAAGGGATCCGGGCCGAGCAGGGACATCGGCATGAGCAGGAGATGATGCAGCGGCGGATGGGCGTCGACCATGCCCTCCTCAAGTGCCTTGGTCCAAGGCGAGACCGTGCTCAGGTAAAGATGCCAAGCCTCGTCGTAGCCCCAGCGCGGATCGAGCGCGAAGAGCAGCCCGATCCCGAGTGTCGCGAGGGTCAGCAGGACAAGTGTCAGTACGGACTCGCGCCCCGACATCGCATCGCGGAGTCCTGTCTCGTGCGGAAGGTTGGAGGTGGACATTGTTCTCTCGGTCTCGCAGGCGGTCTCGCAGGAATCAACCACTGCGTCGACACCGTCTCGACATCATTGAAGATTCGGCTGCCTGAACCCTGTCGGCGCCGACGTGCGTTGTCCGCGCAAGTACACGAGCACCCTGCGGACAACGCGGATCACCGAGAACCTGGCTCAGCCGAGCGAGCGATAGTAATCCATCAAGATCTGCGCGACCTCGGGTCGCGAGAACTCGGGCGGCGGGGCGATCCCGTTGCCGAGCATCTCGCGGACCTTGGTGCCTGAGAGCAGGACGAAGTCCTCCTTGCTGTGATCCGGGGCCTCGGACATCATGACAACTCGGTTGAGCTTTTTCGAGTAAGCGGTATGGTCTGCCTTAAAGATTTCGATCTGCAGGGCGTCTGCGGGAACCTCTTCATCGAAGATCGTCTGGGCATCGAAGGCGCCGTAATAATCGCCGACACCGGCATGATCGCGACCGATAATGAAATGGGTCGCACCCATGTTCTGCCTGAAATAGGCATGCAGCACCGCCTCGCGCGGCCCGGCGTAGAGCATGTCGAAGCCGTAGCCCGTCACCATGGCGCTGTTGGGTGCGAAATAGAGCTCGACCATCTTGCGGATCGCCGCATCCCGCACCGGGGCCGGGATGTCGCCCGGCTTGAGCTTGCCGAGCAGCATATGGATCACTAGGCCGTCGCACTCGAGCCGCTTCATGGCCATGTGACACAGCTCCTCGTGGGCGAGGTGCATGGGGTTGCGGGTCTGGAAGGCGACGACGCGTTTCCAACCGCGCTCGGCGATCTCGTTGCGGATCTCGACCGCGGTGCGGAAGGTATCCGGGAAATCGTCCTGGAAGTAAGAGAAATGCAGGACCTGGATGGGACCCGAGACCGCGAATCGACCCTGGCTGTTGAAGGTCTGGACGCCCGGGTGCTCCGGGTCCGAGGTACGGTAGACCTTCTCGGTCATGAGCGCCATCTGCGCGTCGCTCAACTGCTCGATCGCCTCGACATCCATCACGGCGAGTACCGGATTGCCGTCGACATTGGGGTCGCGCAAGGCGATCCGCTTGGCCTCGACGATCCCGTTGGCGTTCTCGAGCAAACAGAGTACCGGAACCGGGAAGAAGAGCCCGTCGGTGGTCCGCATCCCCTCCGCCACGGCGATGGCGTCCGCGACATTCATAAATCCGGGCAAAGGACTGAAATATCCGCCACCCAACATCACGGCATTGGCGGCCGCCTGAGAGCTGACGATGACCGACGGCAGGCTCTCGGCCTCGCGCATCAGGGCATGGTGGGAATCCGGGTCGTAGACGAACAAGGGCTTCAAAGCCTCGGAACCGACGGGTTTGATCATCTTCTGTCTCTCGTGGTGGGGTTCATCGCGCGCCCGTCGATACTCGACCCGGGAAGACGATGAAACGACTCAGGGAACTGCATTCTTGTCGGGCGTTGTCATCGGGGTTCGTCCGCGGGCGGCACCCACCGCATCGGACCTGACAGGGATTCAGCCGGCCGTCGTGGCGCGGCAACTCAGACCCGCTCACGGCGCACTCGCCGGAACCGACGGACCCGATCGGCCCATCCTTAAAACCATACCACGGACCACGAAACACCTTGCCCAGAGGATCTTTATGCAACGAACAAATTCACTTGGCATCCGTTCAATCGGCATCGGGGGCTCGCATGTCGGCGCTGCCGGGCGACGAGTGCGCTAGACTTGCGCCCCGCAAGGGCGGGCCCATCTTCCGCCACGAGCAACCGATCGGAACCCGCACAACAGACACCGCGAAGGACACACCGACCATGCCCTACTTCGTCTACAAGATCTCACCGCCACTGCAACTGGAATACGTGGACACCATCGAACGCTATCAGGACGCCCGCGCACTCGTGCGACGCCGCCGCGAGGAGGAAGGCACGGGGAGCGACATCCAGTACCGGCTCGTCTTCGCACGTCAACAAGGCGAGGCGGAGAAGCTGCTCTCGACCCCGCGCGACGATCGCGTCATCGGAGAGGACTAGTACAGCACGGCAAATGTGTCGAGACCGTCCGTTGTCGTTGTCGTCATCGATGGTCGATGACGACAACGACAACGACAATGCTCTCGGACAATCTCGGAATCGCTGCACCGCTCCAAGAGCCCGCAGGCCCGGTGGATCTCGAGCGGCCCGACGATGAATCCCGCACGCACGTCAGCGCACCGACATCGCCACGCCGCTGCCGGCGTCCTTCTCGGCCCAGAGAAACTGGCGGACCTTGCGCACGTAAGCCTGTGTCTCCGCATAGGGCGGAATCTTGCGTCCGTGCTTGATCACGGCCCCCTCGCCCGCGTTGTAGCCGGCGAGAGCAAGCTCGAGGTCCCAGTCGAACATGTCCATCAGATCCCGTAGATAGGCCGTCCCGCCGCGGATATTCTCGACCGGATTGAAGCTGTCGGTGACCCCGTAACGGGCCGCAGTCCCGGGCATCAACTGCATCAGCCCTTGCGCACCGGCACGCGACACGGCTTTCGGATTGTAGGCCGACTCGGCCCGCACGACGGCATGGATCAGCGCGGGGGATAGTCCGTAACGGCGGGCATTGGCGGCGATCAGCGTTTCGTAGGCGGCACGGCGCGTCGCCAACGAGCCCGTGATGGGCGCAGCCGCCTTGGCACGCTCCCCGGTGAGCATCTTGGGTTGCTTGAGGTCGGCCGAGCGTGTTTCGCTCTCGCGGACCAGCTTCTTCGTCTCGCGCTTCCACTCGAGCCGATACTTGCTGCCTTTCAGCGGCGCGTCCGTAAAGTAGACCTTGCCTGCCGCATCGACATATTTGTAGATATCGGCCTGAGCCGCGCCCGCGACGCCGCACGCCGCCAAGACCACAAGAATCGCCAGGAGCCCTCGCATCTCATCCCCCTCGAACGGTGCCGAACCCGGTGCATCCCGGCGCTACATGCTAGAGCAAGACGGCCGGAGACGTCAGCCCTTTCGCGTCGGCGGCGAACCCGTTGTCTGCCGATTCGCACTCGATCCGCCCCCGCATTGTTTGACGGGACCCGCATGGATGCATTATGGCCGAGCGCGCGCGAATGTAAAATGTACAGAAAAATCGTCGAATCAGTTCTCTAAATGCGATCGAAATAGCGTCCACATCACGCCCGATCCGTTTGAAAAACACCTCTCATGAGTCATGACGTCATCTGTTAAACCGCGCCCGGTGCGGTATGCGATGTTTTTGGATGGGATCGGCCCCGGCGGATTTCAGAGCCGCTGGAGCCGGCGCGGTTTAAAGTATTAAAAAATATAAAATTTTGGCCTTGATCATCGTTTGGTCCAGCTGCTGGCGATCCTTGCGTCGTCAGGGCTTCCAGCCCTGATTCCGTCAGGCCAGGATGGCCTGACGACGCATTCGGTGGCCGCTGTGGGCGAAGGGATGATCGAGGCCAAAATTTTAAACCGCGTCCCCCGCTAAGGGTCGTGGATTCACCAAACTTCGAGCTCACTCGAAAGTGAGCATCTCGCTCTGGATGCGGTTTAACAGATTACACAAAAAATCAATGACAACATGCTGTTGAAATGATTTATTTTTTTATGATCTAAACCGCGTCCAGAGCGACATGCGTCATTTTGTATTTGGCTTTGGAGATGTCCTCGATCCCGGTGAGACGCGGTTTAAAATTTAATATTTTTTAATATCTTAAACCGCGCCGACTCCAACGCTCGTCACATCTGCCGGGGCCGATCCCATCCAAAAACATCGCATACCGCACCGGGCGCGGTTTAAGTTCGATACCGAATCGACACCATGAGAAATTTTCGATTGCTTTTCGGCGACCTCTTCCTATACTGTGCCGGTGCCTACAGGCCAAACGTCCAATGTACCGGGGGGAACATGAATCGACGTTACTTTCTAGGCGCGGCCTTGTCCGTTATAGCCGCACCTGCATTCGCGAAAAAACCGGCCGATCGTCCGCGCGTCCTGGCCTTCAAACATCTCCACACCGACGAACATCTTGCGGTGACCTATCGGGTCGGAGACCGCTATCAACGCACGGCGCTGCAGGAGGTCAATCACTTCTTCCGAGACTTTCGGACCGGTGACGAAATCTCGATGGACCCGCAACTGCTCGACATCCTGTACGACATCAAGACCCGACTCGGCGACCTTGACGCCCGCTTCGACGTCATCAGCGGATACCGGTCACCACGCACCAATAAGATGCTCCGGGAAACCTCCGGCGGTGTCGCCAAAAATAGCCTGCACCTTACCGGACAGGCAATCGATGTTCGCTTCCCCGACCTTCCGACACGCCATATCCGAGACGCGGCGGTCGCCCTCGGGCGCGGCGGTGTCGGCTACTATCGGCGTTCCGACTTCGTCCACCTCGACACGGGTGCCGTCCGACGCTGGGGCGCCTGAACGGGACCGATCCGCGTCGATTCCGCGAGCGGCCGGTCGTCGCTCGCGGAATCGGCGTCTTCGAACAGACCGACGAGCGCACGTGAGCTAAACCGCGTCCAGAGCGACATGCGTCATTATCATGTTGCGTTTGGCTTCGGGGATGTCCTCGACCTCGGCGAGACGCGGTTTAAAATTTAATTTTTTCAGCATCTTAAACCGCGCCGGCTCCGGCGGTCGTCGGAGCCGGCGCGGCCAAGCCAATCCAGCAAACTACGCATACCGCACTGGGCGCGGTTTAAGCCCGATCAACCGAGAATCCGAAACCCGGACGTGAGCGCCGGAACATCGACCTCGGTCACCGTCAGTCGCAGTCGTTCGTTCAGCCCGGCCGCATCGCGCGAGCGAACCCGCGCCTCCAGTGCCAGATCCGGGATCACGACAGTCACCTTTCGCTCGTCGCTGTCTACGACGACGCCGTCGCCCCGCCACTCCTGATTCTCGCGCAGGAAGACATGTTTCCAGTGCTGGTTGGAAAGCCGCTCCCCGCGTCGAACCGATGCCGCGGCAAGCTCCGCCTGCGCGACGCGCGCGGTGACCTCCTCTTCCGACAGACCGGATCTCCCGGTCAGCTCGGCCCTGATCTGCTGATGCACCAAAAGATCGGAGTAACGGCGAAGCGGGCTCGTCGCCCGGGTATAGATCGGGAGTCCGAGCCCGGCGTGCAGCTCCGGCGTACCCGTCAGGCGGGTCGGCTTGAAGCGACGCCGCCGCGCATACATGGACGCGAGATCGGTAGCGGTATCCAGTCCTTCGGGTAGTGCCTGAGTCGCGTAAGGGATCGGGATCCCGCGCTCCAGACAAAAGCGTCCCGCGGCCACCCCGGCCATCAACATGGCATCCGTCACCATGGCGCGGCTGCCGAGCCGCAGGAGCGGACGGATCCGCACCTTCCCGTCCTCGACCCGGATGCTCACCTCGGGCAGATCCAAGCCGGTCGCACCGTCGGCATGACGGCGGGCGCGAAAGGGCTCGACCAAGCACCGAATCGCCGCGAAGGGGCCTTCGTCGAGGCGCTCCTCGACCCGGTCGTAGCTCAGGCGCTCGACCCGCACCCAGGTGCGGTGGACCTGAATGTCCTCGATCTCGCCCGCAGCGTTGCAGAGCATGCCGAAAGAGAGTGCCGGGGAGATCGACTGCAGCCCGAGCCCGAGCGCATCCGTCACCGTCGCCGGCAGCATGTTGACCACGCCCTCGGGAAGATACAGGTTCGCCCCGCGCGCCCTCGCCTCGCGCTCGATCTCGGACTCGGCATCGATCAGCGCGGCGACGTCCGCCACGTGGACCCAGAGCCGATCGCCGTCGACACTGATGGCGTCGTCCGGATCCTGATTGCCTTCATCGTCGATGGCGTAGGCCGCAAGGTGCGTCAGATCGAGCCGATCCTCCTCGACCGGTGCCGGGACAGGCAGGTCGGGATCCCGGGTCGGCACCCCGCAACGCGCGGGATAGGGGTTGTGGCTGGCGTGCCAGTGCCCGACCTGCACCAGCGCGCGGTGGGCATTTTCGGGGGTCTGCTGATGGCCGAGCGCGGCGAGGATCCGGCTGTGCTCGGACTGCCCGTGGGCCAGGCGCTCGATCTCGCCGAGTCGACCCCGATCCTCGGGGACCGGCGCCGCCGCGGCCATGCGCTCGAGGAATGCGTGCCAATCGCGCTCCTCCGCCGCCTTCGCCTCGCGCTCCGCACGATCCCGCTCGACGGCCTCGCGGGGCCGCGCTTGGATCTGCTCGGGGGTCCCGCTGAAGGTCAGCCCCTCGGAGACCAACTGCCAAGCCGCCCACGCCGTCGCCGGCGTGAAGGCATCGAACGCCAGCTCGGCGAGATCCTTGAGGTTGGTCTCCGATCCCTCCAGCAACTCCCAAGCCGCGTGCAGCTCGCCCTCTTGCGGCGCGAGATCGGCAAGACGATGCAGTGGTCCCGGATGCAGAAGCGCGACATCCTTCGGTCGAACGCGTTTGTGACCGCCGTCGAGCTCGATCTCGATCTTCTCCCCCACGCTGACCACGCGTGCTGGGCGAACCTTGTAAAGCACCAGGCTATTGACCGGCGGACTGCATTGATATGTCGACAAGCTGATGTGATCTCCCCTGCACCATTACGCGATCGATCCCTCTCGAGCGCGGTTTTCGCGACACCTGTTGGTTATGATACCGGAACCGGCCGCCTCTCGACGCAGCATCGTGCGGCCTTACGCATTCAGCCCGAGGTCATTCAGCATGCATCCAGTTTGGCGAGACCACCTCACCGCAAGCTCCGCTCGGATCGACGAGGACGGCATCCCCCGGTTCCCCGACCCCGGCCCGGACGCCGCCGAGGGCTGTCGTCTCTACGATCTCTCGCATCTCGGACTCCTCGCCGTACGCGGCGAGGACGCCTCCGGCTTCCTCCAAGGCCAGCTCAGCAACGATCTGCGCGAGCTCTCGGAGAGCCATGTGCAGTGGAGCAGTCACTGCAGCCAGAAGGGACGCATGTTGGCCAACTTCCTGGTGATGCGGGTCGGCGACACCTTTTATCTCCAACTGCCGGCGGAGCGCGTCCCGGATCTCATCAAACGGCTGCGCATGTTCGTGCTGCGCAGTCGGGTGAGCATCGAGGATGCAAGCGACGACCTGGCTCGCATCGCGATCGCCGGCGACTGTGCTCCGGCCGCCGTGAGCGCCTGCGGCCTCCCGGTGCCCGAGTCCGAGAACGGCCTCGCCGTCGCCGACGAGATCGCCGTGGTTCGCCTGCCGGGCGCGACGCCGCGCATCGAGATCATCGGCCCGCCCGAGCCGCTTCGCGCGCATTGGAACGCACTGCGAGCGCAAGCCACTCCGGAAAACACCGACGCCTGGACGCTCCTCGACATCCGCGCCGGCATCCCGAGCGTCTACAACGCAACAGCAGACACCTTCGTCCCCCAGATGGCCAACATGCAGCTCATCGACGGCGTCAGCTTCCACAAGGGGTGTTACACCGGCCAAGAGATCGTGGCCCGGATGCAGTATCTCGGCAAGCTCAAACGCCGCATGTACATCGGCGAGGTCGAGAGCGAGACGCCGCCGCAACCCGGCGACACGCTCTTCTCACCCGACAGCAGCTCGCAGCAAGGCAGCGGGACTGTCGTCGCAGCCAGCCCGGTCGACACCGGACGCTACGCACTGCTCGCCGTCGTGGAGATCCAGGCGGCCGAATCCGGCGAGGTCAGACTCAGCGAAGGCGGGCCGCTGTTGCGGCTCGAGACGCCGCCCTACGGGTTCCCGGTCGAGCTATGAGCGACGAGTTAGGGCGATCTCCTGGACTCGGCATCCCGAATGCGCATGCCCACAAGCTGTGGATGCGACTGTAGGGGCGACTTCAGTCGCCCATACGACCTAGTGGCGGTGCGGGCGACTGAAGTCGCCCCTACCTCAAACCGACCTCGTAATGAGGCGTCAGTCGAGCTATGAGCGAGGGCGTCAACAGTCTCTCGGAGGCGGTCGCCCCAGGCATCTGGCTTCCCGAGCCGGGTGCGCTCGGCGTCGAGGAGTGGGTGCTGACGGCGGTCTTGTGGCTCAAGCTGGGTGTGGAGGCCATGGGTGCGCTGATTATCGGCATCGGCGTGCTCGTGGCGAGCTATCAGTTCATCCGCGCCTTGCTCTCATCCGGCATCAGCGAAACCCATCCAGCCCGCACCAATGGCAAGGGACCGAAACCCGGCAATGCGGCGGTTTGGAGGATGGGTTTCGCTGCGCTCTACCCATCCTACGCCTTCAGCAAGGTGTTTACCTTTCGTAAACCCCGGCCGCCAACTCCTTCTCGAGCATGGAAACCTTGAGCTTGAGATCGTCGCGGGCCGCCTGTTTGGCGACAACATCGGTGCCGGCGTCGGCGGCCTTGCGGGACTGAACGCTGCTGTCGATCGCGGACACCCGCGCGGCGAGCTCGCGATTGGCCTTGGTCTCGGCGGCGAGACTCCGCTTCAGATCGCCCCAAGCGGCATCGAGCCGGGCATAGTCGGCTTGCCGGCTGCTCAGATCGCCCTTCACCTTGGACTGCTCGGCCTGAAGCTCGGAGAGCACCGAGCGGAACGAGGCGTTCAGACGCTGCTCTTGGTCAAGTGTCCTCTGCATGGCGCGCTGACGTTCGCCGTAGGAGCCCGAGGCCAGACACCCGGTGTTCTTGAAGAAATCACGCGAGGTCGGGTCGCACGCGCCCGGCGTCGTGGCACAGCCGGCGATGCTCGCGGCCAAGGCGAGCGCACAGGCGACGCGGATGGGGCGCGCCAGCGACACGCCGGTGAGTCGAATGGTCTCGATATTCATCATCACTTAACCCGCCACAGGGGATGCGTTGATCTGTCTGTCCATGAGCGCGACCTCCTGCTCCAGACCCGAAATGCGCTTCTTCAGCGAGCCGATCTCCTGGTCCAACTGCGCGGTATTGGTCCCCGACTGTCGCTCGAGGTTGGAGATGTCCACCCAGTCCTGTTGCTTGGTCTTGAGCGAATTGACCGTGCTCCGCATCTGATCGCGATTCGCCTTGACCCCGGCAAGATCGCGCCTTGCCTGCTCGCTCGAGATGGCCTTGCTGCGATAGGCCGCATTGACCTGCGCGAGACGTTTGCGGTCGGCGGCGATCACCTCCTCGCTGGTCGCGATCAGACTCGAGATGCGCGCGTTCTCCGCCCGGACGTCCGCGGTCATGGCCGCGATGCGCTGCTCGTCGTTCTGATACTGCTGACGCTTGGATTGCACATAGGCATTGGCCGCCAGCCCGACCGCACAGCCCGCGGCAGCGCCGATCATCATGTTGTTGCTGCGTTTGCCGTCCGACAACATCCCGAGCAAGGCGCCCGCGACCGCGCCGGCGGCACAGCCTTGGAGCGAGGTCTTGGCATCGAGCCCGGAGGATTGCTCACGCATGCGCTGCTCGGCGGACGTCAACGGGGCCGTCGCGCCGTAATCGCTATTGCTTGTCGGGGTGGTGACGCAGCCGGCCTGAAGGAGGGTCAAGGACAGACCGAAAACGATAATGCTCTTGCCCGTTCGACGCGCGATCGACATCTGAATGCTCCTTGTGAATGGTTCCGCGGGTGTGCAAACCCTGCACGTCCGTCGTCTGAGTTTAGCCGATCAGACTCCGATCGAGCGCCGAAAAATGTCGGCTCAACGCAACTCGCGACACCCCTTGAACCAGTCGCCCCGTTCCACGGCGCCCGTTCGCGCATAGTCCAAGACCTGCCGATGGAAGCGCTCCGGATAGATCCCCAGATCCCCGTAGCCGCGCGCGGTCAGCTCGGAGCGCAGTCCGCCCAGCTCCGTATCCAGAACGGGCAGGTCGTCCGGATAGGTCTGCGCGGTGCGCACGATGGAATCTGCATAGACGCCGATGTTGGCCTCCAGCACCGCATCGTCGCGCGCCAAATCCTCGGCCAGCCGGCGGCAGCGCGGATGCTCGGCGTCTTCGTTGTCTTTGCAGAGGTCGTAGCGCTGGCGGAGCAGGTCGATGTTGTAGCCCTCGACCGAGAGCTTCTCGCACAGCAGTCCACCGAAGCGCAGGGCCTCGCGGGCACTGCGCGCACGCTGCTCGTAGAGCCGCTGATTCGTCCCGGCGACGACACTGCGCAACCGCTCCAGGCGCTGCTTCATCTCGGGCTCGCCGCTCGCCCGGGCAAGTGCGGTCAGCTCGAGCACCGGGTCCTCGAAGGGACGATCGGACAGCGCCGGACGCGGCGGCGGCGTGTCTTGCGGCCGGGCGACATCGCTGCCGAGCCGCTCCCAGGCGGCGCGCACGGCATCGATCCGTTGATTGGAGGTCAAGACGGGTGCCGCGAGCAGGACACGAAAACCCGTGTCGGCCGTCCCCACGGCACCGCGATCGTCGTAAAAGGGGACCTCGCGCCGCAGCGAGCTGCGCAGATCCTGGGCGCTGGAATGGAGACTACCGCCGCGCACCACCGCCGCGCCGGGCTGACCGTGGCGACGCTCCACCCGGTGCAGACGAAAGGGGTCGAGGACATACTCCTCGAGATTGCCCATCACATCGTGAAGGCCGAGCGGGTTCGGCTCGAGCACGCCGATCGGGCGCACCTGACCCTGCGCGTTCTGGTTGAACCAGGCATGGCGTTCGGGTCCGTCCGGCATCGGGTAGAGCATCTCGCGGAACACTGCGGGGCTGACCCGATCGCCCCCGCGCGCCGCATATTCCCACTCCGCCTCGGTGGGCAGACGCACGAAGGCCGGCACGCCGTCGGCGCGCGGCAGACAGGGCGTCGCGGTCGCGTCGCAGTCCGCAATCGCCTCGGCCCGGGCGCGCAGCCAGAGCGAGTAGCGGTGTGCAAAGTCGAGCGCCTCGTGCCAGCCCACACCGCCCTTGGGGAGTCGTGCCGTCGCGCCCTTGCCCGGCTCCGGACAGGCCGCGTCTGAAGCAGCGGCGAGGACCGCGTCGTACTGCAGCGCGGTCACCTCGTACTTGCCGATCAGGAGTCGGCGCCGCTCGCCCTCGGACGCCTCGAAGCTGCCGGCGAGATGGTCGAGATAGCGATGCTCGGCATAGCCCTGACTCTCGTTCTCGCTGCCGAGCTCCACCTCGGTATCGGCGAGCGGGTCGGTGCCCGCCGTGCCGACCGGCCGGAAGGCCATGGCACCGCCGCACGGCAGCGGGACGACGACGTCCTCCGGGGCAGGCTTGGGGTTGTAGAGTGCCTCGGGCCAGGTCACCGCAACCTCGGCCACGCCGTGCGAGGCAAACGACATCATCCCGATCGCCAACAGACGGATCAGGCGCCCTGCACCTTTTGAATCAACGGATCGCTTCACGCAAACCCTCCGCCGGACTCACGCGCCCGGCTCGTATCGCCCCGGCCGTCGACGCGACCAAGGCCACCAGCATGACCAACCCGGACGCCACACCCAGGTCTTGGATGCCCAGTCGGGTCAAGTAACCCCCGCCGGCCAGATTCTCGCCGATGACGGCGTCGAACGCATGCGCGCCCGCCAGATAGCCGACACCGGCAAAGAGCAGCCCAAGCCCGGCGATGAGCGACCCTTGGATCACCGGCAGCGCCGCGACCGCGCCGGGTCCGAACCCGAACAGTCGCAGCAGCGCCAACTGACGGCGCTTGCGCTCCACGCCCACCCAGAGTGCGCCGCCCAAGGCGAGCGCACAACCCGCCCCGCCGATCAGCGCGATGACCCGAAACAGGAACGACAGGGTCCGATCCACGGCCTGCACGGAGGCGATCCGTTCGGCTTGGGTGCGGACCTCGATCCCCGCGGCGCCGACTGCGGCGGCCAGCGGGCCGACCTGATCCAGTCCGGTCGCATAGAGCCGGGCGTTGGCGAAGCGTGTCTGGCGCTCCGCATAACCGTTCGGGACGACGCCGTCGAGCGGCAGATCCAGCGTGCCGTCGCGGTAGTCCTCGGCGGCGACCAAGAGGTCCAGGCTGGTGAAGAGCGCGTCGCGCGCGAAGCGCGCCTCGGGCACGATGCCGATGATCGAGAGCGGCAACCGCAGGTGCTCGGAGACGCCGTCGCGGGTGCGCTTGACGACAGCAACCACGGCAGCCGGGGCGGAGCGGGTCGGAACGCCCTCCTCCGCATCGGACGCCTGCGCCCCGGACTCTGGCTCGGCGGACATCAGGCCCAGCCGACGCGCCAGGGTGGCGGTCACCAGGACCTCGTCGGGATGGCTCGGCAGTGCGGTGTCCGGCGGCAAAAGCGGATCGCCGAGCGCCGTCGGGATCACCTCGACCGCCGGCAGCAGGCGCCGCGCCGGATCCAGCAGATCGACACTGGCATTGATGGTCCGGGTCTTGGGGATGACGAAGGCGACGTCGGACCGCGCCGCGATCTCGGCGAGCCAGTCGCGATCCAGCCGGGCGCTGCCGTAGATGACCACCTCCAGGTTGCGCGGGTCGCGCAGCAGGGTCTCGCGCAGGGTCTCGACGACACCGTTCTTGAGCCCGAGCAGCAGGAGCAACGGGGCCAGGATCGCGGCGACGGTCAGCACGAACACCAATGTGGTGTGCCGATCGTGGCGCAGATCCTTCCAAGCCAAGGACCAGACCTCTGCGGCGGCGGGGCCGACGGACGAACGCGCTTTGGTCGATGCGGTCATTGGGCGATGATCGAAACGCACTGTGGGTCGGGCTTTAGCCCGACAAGAGCACCGAGGCAGGACGGCACGGCCGTGTCGGACTCAAGTCCGATCCACTCCGCGCCGTTCAAGGCGCGTCCTCGAAGCAGGAGCCGAGCCGGTCGGGTGCATCGAGCGGACGCGCCCGGATCTCGCGCAGGCCGAGCGCACGCACGCGCCCCTGCTCGTGTGTCGCAATCACCACCGCGGCACCGCTCTCGACGGCCAGATCGCGCAGCAGACCCAGCACACGGTCGGCGAGCCGCGGATCGAGCGCCGAGGAGGGTTCGTCCGCCAGCACCAGCGCCGGTCCGTGGGCCAGTGCGCGCCCGATCGCGACGCGCTGCTGCTGGCCGACCGAGAGCTGCGCCGGACGCCGGTCCAGCAGCGACTCGATCTCGAGCGCAGCCACCAGGTGGTCGATCCGCGCGTTCTCGACCGGAAGCCCGAGCAGGCGGCGGTTGATGCCGATGTTTTCGCGCACGGTCAGGAAGGGCAGGAGTCCGCCGGTCTGCATCACGAAGCCGATCGACCGGGCGCGCATCCGCGCGAGTGCGCCCTCGGCGCGGGCGCACCACAGCGCAGCCACATCCACGGGCGCCGCCGCATCCAGCCGCAACGCTGCATGCCAGCGAAAGCACGCCCCCGGCAGCGGCGCAGCGGCGAGCCCGAGCAGCTCCAGCACCGTGCTCTTGCCGCTGCCGCTCTCGCCGGTAATGGCCAGCGTCTCGCCGCGGGCGATCCTCAAGCGCGGCACCCTGACCTCGAAGGACCCGCTGCCGTGGCCGTAGCGATAGCCCAGACCGGTCGCCTCGATCAGAAGGCCGGCGGTCAACGAATTCGGAGAATCGGACGGCATCGTGCGAGCGGAGACGGTCTCGACAGGCGACATCCGCGGACACATCAGGGCAGATCGCGCAGCGGCACCGGATAGACCCACTCCCCCGCCGGGCTGCCCTCGGCCAAGCTCACCCAGCGATCGGTGTCGGCGTTGTAGCGCTCGTAGAGCTTGATCTTGCCCTTGAGCCGGCTGACGAACTCGAACTGACGCTGCGTACCCCAGCGCGACCAGGTGTCCTGATCCAGCGTCATGACGTCGCTCTTGTAGGGCAGGCCGTCGAGGTATTCCCCGAGCAGACCGAGATCCGCGAGCTTGGTCGCCTGCGGGCTCGCGGCGAGCGCCGGATCGCGTCCGTATTGGGCGGCGATGGAGCGCAGGCTGTCGAAGAAGGCGTCGGGTTTCAGCATCCCGGCATCCGCGGCATCGACGATCTGCTTGAGGATCCCGTGCAGATCGCTCAACTGGTCTTTGGTGATCAACACCCGTTCGTCGACCGTCCGCACCGTAGGGTCGGCAAGATCGCTGTCGCTGATCCAGCCCTCGAAGACCGACGGGGCGCGCGTGCCCTCCTCTCGGCCCAGATAGGCGAGCTGCATGGCGTGACCGAGCGCTCGGGTCGCCTCCCGAAGCGAGGTGGTCTCGGGGTCTTGTGCAACGGCGGGGGTCGGCGGGACTGCGGTTGCCGTTGCGGCACGCGCGCTGCCCGCCGCGAGCTCGCCGCGAGCAGACGCCTCGATGCTCTCGATCACGGTATCGGACAGCGTGGCGACCGCCTTGCCCAGTGCCGCGGCAGAGCCGTCCTGCACCGAGAAATAGAGGCTGCGCTGGATCGCGGCATTGTTCGCCAGGGTCCGATACTGCGCCTCGGCTGCCGCATGGTTGGTTTTCCCTTGCACCGTCTTGAGATGCAGCACCATGAGGGCGACACCCTTCTCGGCCGCCTCCGAACGCACCTGCTCGGCATGCAGACCCGTGGTTGAGGCATCGCCTTCGAGCGCGCCGGCGTCCGTGATCAGCACGGCATAGCGGGCGCCGAAGCGGTTCCAGGGGATCTCCTCCAAGGCCGTGATCACGCCCGCGTAAGGATCCTCGTCGAACCGGTCGGTCGAGACCTTCGCCTCGGTGACCTTGGATGCGCGGGTCAGGAACTCGAGCCCCGAGGAGACCTCCGCGGGGTCGACGAACATCCGCGCGACATACTCCAGTGATGTGGCCTTGGCCGGATCGGCGGTGGGCGCACGGAAGGCAACCAGCCCGAAGGAGACCTTGTCGAGTAGCCCGGAGCCCTCGATCCGTTTGTAGACCTGCTCGGCCGCGGCACGGGCCTCGTCGATGTACTGCTGCATCGAGATCGTCGAGTCGATGATGAAGACCACCGCCGCGCGGAAGCTGCCGAGCTGGCTCACCGGCTCGGTGCTGTCGTCCGGATGCGGCGTGCTCGTCGGGGCCGCCGTCTCGCTGACCGAGGCCACCTTCAGACCGCGCATCAGGTGACCCGAGTCGGTAAAGACCTCTGCGAAATCCAGGATCGGCAGCAGATAGAAGCGTGAGTTGATGTCGATGAAGCGATCCGGCTCGATCGCGACCACGCGCGGATCGCGCCCGCCTTCGGCGATCTCGCGGGTCAGCGGGCCGACCTCGGCGGCCGGATCCGGCAGCGCCAGCAGGCCGTTGAGCGTGTCCCAGGAATCGAAGAACAGCGCGCGCTCGCGAGCGGCGCCCGGGTTGGTGAAGGCCAACGCGATCTGCTGATTCCAAAGCACCGTGTCCCCGGCCCGCAGCCAGCCGCTGACCTTGCCCTTGGTGTCGACCCCGACCTCGAGCCAGCGCTGCCCGTCCCGCTCGGTCTCGGTATAGACATAGAAGCGCGAGAAGGCATCGACAGGACGCCCGGCATCGCCGCCCGGTTGCTCGGTCAGCATCGCCCCCGGACGCGTCAGCACGCGTTGAAAGAGCGTCTTCTTCCCCTCCTGCAGCAAGGGCGAGCGATCGGTCGGCGACGCGGCAAAGACCGGCGCCGCAGCCAGGACCACCGCGCCCAGCAGCAGCCAAACAACCAACCATCTCTTCAGGTGCATTCCAGTCATCCCGGCTCCTGTCGTTGCCATGCTCCGAGAGCTCATTACGCGACGCGGAAACGTCGATGAACCGATTCGTGTCTATAGAGTGCGCAGCATATCCAGCATCGGCCTTGATCGGAACTCCGCTTATGAAACCCGGGACTCGTGACACCCGCTCCGCGGTGTCGCGCATGCCCCGTGGCGCTCTGCGCCACGTGCAGCCTTGGCCGAAGCGACGGGTAAGACCCGCCGTCGTTTGGCATCGAGACGACTCAACCGCTGACACAGGGTACCCTCATCGGAAACACGTCGGTTCACCCGGAACACGGTTTAGAATCAGACTCAATCGAAAGCTCGGGAGCTCCCGATGACACCCTCGGTTCGTATTCTGACCCTGATTTACGCCGGTCCGCACCCCGATCGGCTTGCGCCGGATCATCCCTGGCGGCAATTCGACGCACTCGGCCGCACCCTGAGACGCCATCTTCCGGGCGCAACGGCCGCCCTTTTCGCCCGTCCCGAGATCGCGGTCGACGGCTCGGGGACGGTCACCTGGACCAGCGCGCTGGCCGGACAACCACGGCCTTTGCTGGACCTGCCCGACGAGGCGCAGAGGGTGGCGCGTCGTGTCCTCGACGATCACCTGAACGCGATCTCACATCTCGCCGAGGAGCTGGCGCGCCGCGAGCCGGACGATCCCGAGCCCGCGCAGCTCCTTAAGCGCGCCATTGTCTACCCGGGCGACGAGGCGGTCTTTGTCATCGGCGGCGCCCCGGTGCTGATCTCCTGGGGCGGGACCGACCCCGGCCGTCCGCCCCCCGCCGCAGGTGCGTCCGATCCCGCGACCGTGCCGCCCCCACGGCGCCGCCCCTCGTGGATCCTGCCGGTCCCGGGGTTGGTCGCACTCGCAACCCTGGGCCTCGGGCTCGGCCTGGGCCTCTGGCTCTGGCAGTTGCAGGAGACCGAGGAAGGCTTGCGCGAGGATCTCGCCGTCGCCTTGGCCAACCACTGCGACCCGGTCGCGCCGCTCATGGAGCTCGCCTCCCGCCTGGAGCGGATCGATCGGGAGGACACGCGCTACGCGGACATCCGCATGGCGGTCCTCACCGAGATCGGTATCTGCGAGGAGGCCGCGCTCTTCACCGAACGGCTCGCGACCGAGCCGCCCTGCGATCATCTGCCCGCCTTGGACGCCGAGCTTGCCTTCTACGACCTCGAGCGCGAACCCTTCCTGAGCCTGAAGGCCAACTTGGACCGGCGGATCTCGGCCTGCACGCGGGTCGAGGGACTCGCCCAACGCCTCGCTGCGGTCGTCGGCGATTGCCTCGCCGTCGCCGAGTTGGAACGGGAGATCGCGACGCTCGAAGAGCCAGCCCGCGAGCTCGCCGCGCTGCGCATCGGCCTGGACCGCGCGCTCGCCGCCTGCCGGCTCGCCGAGACGCTTGGCCCGCGGCTAACCGAGGCGTCCGACGACTGCACGGCGCTGCGCACCCTGGCGCGGGAGAGCGCCCCCGCCTTCGTCGAGCTGGACGCAAGCCGTCCACCCTTGAGCGAGATCCGGCGCGGGCTCGATGACGCCCTCGCGCGCTGCGACCTCGCCGATCATTTGGAGGGTGAGCTGGCCCGCTCGCAGGACGACTGTCTGGCCCTCGCCGGACTCGACGAGACCTTGTCGCGCCATGACCCGGACCGCGAGCCACTCGCCGCCGTGGCAGAGAGGCTCGCCATTGCGCTGCGCCAATGCGCGGACCTGAACGACCTGGAGCAGCGCTTCGCGGGGGCCAACGGCGACTGCGACCTTCTCCGGGCACTGGCCGAAGGGCTCGATGTCTACCGAAACAACCTCCGCTTCCTCGACATCCGCACCCGCCTGGCACCCGAGCTGACGCTCTGCAGCGAGGTCGACGCGCTGGAGGAGCAGATCGCGGCCATCGGGGGAGACTGCACCAAGGCACGCGCGTTGGCCGCAGGTCTCGCCGAGCAAGGCGACCCGCGCTTCTCCAAGGCGCGCGACGCACTCGAGGCGCCGATCGCCGACTGCGATCGGATCGACCGCTACACCCGACGCCTCGCCGAGGCCGGCACCGACTGCACCCGACTCGTCGCCTTGGAGCGCGACCTCAAGCGCGAGTCCGCCCCGACGTTGCGACCGGTCCGCCAAGCGCTCGGCGAGCGGATGGGCCCCTGCCGCCCGCCGCCACCGAAACCTGTCGTGGTTCAAGCGCCCCCGAAGGCCCCGCCACCGGAAACCAGGCCCGGCACCAAACCGACTGCCCCGCCCTCTGCCCCGCCCCCGATCCCGAAGGAGAGCGGCTCCTTCGCCATGCGCGGTGACTGCACAGGACGCCTCACCATCGACCCGACCTCCGGTTGGGACGGCGACCGCGTCCGACACATCGTCACCATCGATCCGCCGGCCAGCGAGCGCGTCGCCCGCGTGACCTCCACCAACGTCGGATGCCGCAACTGTGCACTGCGCAAGATCGGCCGCAACACCTGGCGCGGCGATCTCTTCTACGGGTGCCGTGGTCGCGGCATCGTCCAGGTCTCCTACGCCGCTTACGATGCGAGCGGACGGGTGATCTGCAGCGGAAACGGCAGCGACCTTTGTCTCGGGCGGCGACGCTAAACCGCGTCCAGAGCGACATGCGACATTTTCGTTTTGCGTTTGGCTTTTGAGATGTCCTCGATCTCGGTGAGACGCGGTTTAAAATTTAATATTTTTTAATATGTTAAACCACGCTGGCTCCAACGGTCGTCAAGTCTGCCGGGGCCGATCCCATCCGAAAACATCGCATACCACGCTGGGCGCGGTTTAGGTCACATGTCAGCAATAAGTTGCGCGCCGAGTCTAATATCGTTGTCGTTGTCGTTGTCGTTGTCGATTACGACAACGACAGCGACAACGAGAACGAGAACGACAACCGTGGAAATGGATTCCGAGCGATGCACCGCTCGGCAGGCGGCCGCTCAATCCTTACGCAGCAGGCGCTTGGAGAGGATGTCCCACTTTTTGATGTTGAACTCGCCCTCGGTGAGCACGCCCTCGCGCTCGAGGGCCTTCAGTCCTCGCAGAAGCCGAATCGCGTCCTCGACTCCGCTCGACCGACCGGTAATCTGTTTCTTCAGAAGGGCAAGCTCCTCCGGCGTCAGAACGCCCTCATGATGCAGCGCGGCGAGCCTGGCGAGACCCTCTGCGATGCCGGCGAGTGCGGGCGCGGCACCTGCGTGGATGGCGTCGAGGTCGTTGCGGATGGCCAGCTCGTCGTGGACGCTGACACGCGGTGTCTTGGCTCCGGCGTTGAGTCGCCGACCGGCAGCGGTGAGGGCGCGGCCCTTGCGCAGGGCATCTTGGCGCAGAGCGGTGTCGGCCGGGTCGTCGGCCAAGGCCGCGAGGGCAGCTTGGTAGGCTTCCTTCGCAGTCGCGTAGCCGCGGTGCTCGGCGTGGGTCTTGAGAATGGCGAGCGTAAACACCGCGCCGACGATCAGCCAAAACCAGATGCTGTTGTCCATGTCACTCCTCCTGCTTCCTCGGGCGAGCCGTGGTCTCGCGAACGACTCCCATAAAGCATAGTCGTCGTTGTGACCATTGCGAGCCCGTCGCCTCGGCGACGGGTCGTTCCTCGGCGTCTCGCGCGCACCTTCGAGGATCCACCGATAACCCGGCGGGATGTCTTCTTACCCGAGCGAGCGGCGTGCTACGAAAAACGCATAGGCATAGAAGTCGGGAGACAACGCACGATTAAACCGACTCGCGATCTTGACATCTAAACCGCGTCCAGAGCGAGATGCTCACTTTCGAGTGGGTTCGAAGTTTGGTGAATCCACGACCCTTAGCGGGGGACGCGGTTTAAAATTTTATATTTTTTAATACCTTAAACCGCGCCGGCTCCAGCGGTTCTGAAATCCGCCGGGGCCGATCCCATCCAAAAATATCGCATACCGCACTGGGCGCGGTTTAGAGTGATGCGGTTATCGGCCGTCACCCGGGCTTCAAGCCACCGGCGGGCACCATCGTCACCCGCAGACGCGGCCTTGCGCAGCCAACCAAGCCCCGCCTCGTGCGTCGGCCCCGATACCTCATGCTCGGCCATAAGCTGGCCGAGGCGGCGCTGGACCTCGATGTCGCCGGCTTCGGCGGCGTCGCTGTAGTAGACGATCGCGTAGGGGATATCGGGGGCGGCGATGCAGGTTCCGGGGCGATGGGTGAGCGGGTCGTAGCGACGCGCAAGGCGGGCCGCGAAGGTGGGATCGGTGTTGGCGGCTTCGCTGTAGAGTGCATAGGCGGCGGGGCAATCGCCGCCTTGCTCGAGCTGCTCGGCGCGCTCGAAAATGGCCGCCGGGGTTGGTTTGTCGGCGAGGAAACGGCTTGCCAGCGCGATGCCGGTGAGGGTGGGATCGGGTTCCGGAAGGGGTTTTGTTTCGCCCGAATGCGTCGATCCCGACTCGTCCTCCGGGACGGGCGGGGGGTCCGGGGTCGGCTCGACGACCTGAGCGACATCCGAACCCGTCAGCAGTGTCTCGCCGAACCAACCGAGCCACCAAGCGCCGACACCGCCGCCGGCCAAGAGCAGGGCGGCGGCGAGTGCGAACCAAGGCCAGCGTGCGGCGGGGCGCGGGGTTGGTCGGGGATCCGCATGACCCTCGAGGTCGAGCGAGAAGTCGTCGGCCTCGGAAATAGGCTCGGCGTCGCGCGCGGACTCGGCTCCGGGCCTGCGGACGCTGATGGTCTCTTCCAACGGATCCCTGGATGCCGAGCGGGGTGCGGCGGCGCCGGACCCGATCAACTCGCCGCGGATCCGCAGGGTGCCGGCGTCCTCGACGTCGTCGAGCCTGGCGACCACGCGCAACGGCGCGCCGCCGACGCCGACGATGCTGTCCACCAGGTCGGCGCCCAGGGTGAGCCTGAGGCCGTCGGATAAGGGCTCGGCGGTGAAGATCGGGTGCCAGTGCGGTGTGACCTGCCACTGGCGATCGAGCCCCAGGTAACGCCCGTCATTGCGTTGCAGGGCGAGCGAGACCGTCTCGGGGCTCGGTCGTGTGCCTGCGATCAGCAGCCGGGCGGAGCCCGGACCGGCCGGGTGGAGATCGAGCTTCAGGGCCATCGGGGTCTACCTGTGGTCTTCGGGGTTTGAAGGCGTTGACGGGATCGCGTGGTCAAGGCGATGTCCAGGCATCGGCATCCCGCCTGCGCAGGGCTGCCGGCCTTGTCCGGGGCGACTCAAGTCGCCCCTACAGCCCCGCCGGGGCTGCTCCCGGCGACCAAGGCGAGAATCTGGCCGAGCCGGGCATTGTGCTCCGGCGAGATGTCGCGCCCGGCGGCGTGGCCGGCGTTGGCGATGGCGAGCGCTCGGAACGCCTCGAACCAGTCGACGATGTAGAGTGCGGGGAAATTGACCGGGGTCGCGGGCAACACCGGCATGCCGCGGGGCGGGATCGGCGGGGGCGGGGCAAAGACCGGGCGCTGTTGGCCGACCAGGGAGCGCGGGCGGTCGTCGGGCGGCAAGTCGTCGCTGCCGAGGTAATCGACGAAGCGATTGATGCGCGTCGCGGTGACGTAGACCTGACGCTCGGCGAGCTGAGAGCGCATCGCGGCGGTTTGGGACTCGGCGCTGTCGATCAGGCCGATCAGGGCTTGATCCAGACCCGAGCGGTCGGCGCCCGTGATCAGCTCGCCGATCAGATCTTCGAGCGCGCCCTTGTCCAGGCCCATGTGGCGCAGCCAGTGCGGGTCCTCGGGCAGCGCTTTGAGGTGGCCGACCCAGTAGCTCAGCACCGCACGGACAAAGCGTGCCGCGTTTTCGTTGGTCGCCGCGGGGGGCGGTGCGTCGCCGCTGCCCTTGGTGGCCGCGCGGTCCGTGCCCGAGGGGTAGCCGGATGCGGACCCGCCGAGCAGGGCGTCCAGATCGATCAGGCCGCCGTCGCCGCCGGGCGCCGTGGGGCGGACCGCATCCGGCGCGCCTGCCGAGGTCGTCGCCGCCGGTTGGCCGGCCGCGGCGTCGGCACGCAGATAGAGTGCGCGCAGCCCCTCCTTGGGCGGCTGCATCGCGCCGAGCAAGGCAGCGAAGCGATTGGGTCGCTGACGCAGCGCCCCGACCACCCGATCGGCGAGGCGGCGTTTGTTGTCGACCTCGGCCGCGCCCTCGGCGCGGAAATAGGGCCCGAAGCGATGCCGGACGAGCTCCTCGATCCCCGCGTCGAGCTGCTCGCCGATTCGGGCGAGCTTGCCCTCGGGCGCGGCGACCCGGCCGAGATAGTCGGCGAGGCGCGCGATGCCGCCGTCGTTGAAGCTGAGCATCGCGTCCCAGGCGGCGTGGGGATCCGCAAGATGCTTCTGGACGGTCGGATCCTCGCAGAAGGTGCGTCGCAAGAGGTCGAGACGCGCCCGCTGGCCGGGCAGGATGGCCTGCTCGCCGGTCTCGTCCGTTTCGATCACGGCGGTCGCCATGCGCGGCTTGCGCACCAGAAAGAGGTTGTCGAAGGGCTTGCCGGGCGACCATTCGCGCAACCAGTCGTAGGCGCCGAAGCGCTCCAGGAGGGCGAGCTTCATCATGCCTTCCCAGCCCTTGCGCATCAGGTCCTCGGTCTCGCTCGGGACCGGGTTGAGACGAAAGTCGAACATGGTGAAGGCCCAGATCAGGCCCGGATCGCGGCGCGCGCGGGTGGCCGGATCCGCACCCTGCGTGGCATGGACCCAGGTCTCCAGAACCGGCCCCAGGTCTTTGACATCGCTCTGCTTGTGCGAGGGGGCACAGAGCACCAGGAGGTTCATCTCCTGGTCATCGGTGTAGCGCTCGAAGAGGAAGGCGACCTTACCGCGCAACACCAGTTGGGCGACCGGGTCGACCTGATCGTCCTGGAGCTGCTTGCGCACCTCGGCCAGATTCGCGACCGCGAGACGCCCGCGATAGCCGGGAAAGTCGAGCAGATCGACCTGCTCCAGGAGCCCGGTGCGCGGCGTCTCGGCCAGCACGAAGCGCAGCTCCGTGGTCAGGGCCGCGAGCAACGAGCGCGGCAGAGAAACCGCCGGCAGCAGGGTGTCGCCGCGACGCGGGACGATCTCGATACGGTCGGCGTCGTCGCGCCCGAGTCGCTCGAGGATGTCGACGTTCATGATGCTGTCGCCCTGGCTCAGCTCGCCGCTCGCGTCGGTGCGCACCAGCGCGGCGAGCGGGGCATAGGCGGCGTCGGCGTGACCGGCGTCGGCCAGTCCCCGGCGCAGGGCCAGATAGGTCTCGGTCAGCTCGCGCACCTCGCCCCAGAGCACGGAGAAGAGTGCTGCGCGGTCCGGCGGCTCCAGATAGGGCGCCAGCGCGATCGCGGTCGGCCAATAGTCGGCCTTGAGCTGCTCGGTGGTCTTGGGGAAGCGCTTCTCGAAATATTCGAGCAGGTCGACCACGTCGTCCTCGCTCACCCCGCCGACGGGTGCGGCGGTGCGGCGCGCCTGCAGGGCGGCGAGGTGGCGGCGCAGATGGCCGGGCGAGAGGTCGACCTCGACCTGCTCGCGGTCGAAGTCGTTGAAGAAGGCGTTGCCGAGCACCTTGGCCAGGTCGACCTCGGAGAACAGCGACAGCTCCAGCGGATAACCCGGCGGTGCCGTGCTCGGACGGCGCGTGAAGCGGGTCACCAGACCGGTCGCCTCCTTGCCGTGGCCGGGCGGGTTCACGTGCTGGATGAAGTTGAGCCGTCGGCCCTCGACCTGGGTCTCGAGCTCCCCGCTCTCCCCGGCCGCGAGGGCGGAGATCAGATAGGACTTGCCGGCCTGCGACAGGCCGAAGAAGCCGACGCTGACCGAGCGCCCGGCCGCGCGTCCCAGGCGCGTGGCGAGGTTGCGGGTGCGGCGCAGCTTGTCGGTCAGGCTGTCGGATTCGCGATCCAGCCGCTGGGAGTGACGGCGTGTCTCGGCGACCCAATCTATTGCTTCGCCGCTGCCGTCGTAAAGGGCCCGGCTGCGGCGAATCAGGTCGGCTGCGCGTGTGTCTCGAGTGTCACCCATCATTTGCGATGCTCCGCGCTCACCTGAAAATCGACCCGCTGTCGAGCCAGTAACTGTCCTGATCGAAGCCGATGCTGGCCAGTGTGTTGAGCTTCAGGGCCACGACACCGCGACCGAAGGCGCGTCCGCCTTCCAGCTCCACGGCGGCGACTCGGAAACGCTCGGCATTCACACCGCGCATCCGCTCCAAACGCACCTGGAGCACGCCGCCCTGCGTGTAAAGCAGACGGCGAACCTCGTCGTCGGCAAAGTCGAGCAGATAAAGCGGCTGGGCACCCCAGCGCTCGGCGGCGAGTTGACGATACCCGATATGCATCACCCCGGTCATGGGGATGGTCGTCTCGGGCAATTGGTACTCGGGGTCGTCGAGGTCCACATTGCTGTAATAGACATCGCCGGCCTTGATCATCCGGTTGCGGTCGATCATGCCGAGATAGCGGATCGTCGAGTAGGGGCGGAAGGCGTTGGCTCGGAACGAGAAGTTGGGCAGCCGACCCTGTCCGAGCAGACAGAGCATGGCGCCGACCGCGGCCGTGGTCTTGGGGTCGGCGATACGCCCGCGGCGATTGAAGGGATACCAGGCGCCGGTGCGATAGTCGTGCATCGCGATGATCCGATCCGGCGGCAACGGCAACAGAGCGCGCACCAGCGCCTGGAAGCCCGGCAGGCGCGACGGGCGCCCGGTCAACAGAAGCAGGTCGCAGTCGTAGAGGTGCGCGATCTCGCACAGTGAGCGCACGGCGCGCGTGACCTCGAGGCGCTCCTCCATGAACAATTGATGGGTGCGGTCGAGATCGAGCCGAACCGGGCAGTCCAGCAGGGAGAAGCCGGTGACCGTCCCGCCGGTCGCATCGCGCACGCCGCCCGCGAACCAGTCCAGGACCGCATCGGTCGGCCCCTCGGGGCTGATCTCGGCGACCAGCTCGGAGAGCGCGAGGGTATGCGGCTCGCTGCCCTGGACCGGGTCGAAGCGCTCGTACGCCTTCAGCACCGCCAGCCCCGCCGGATAAAGCACCTGCAGCGCCAGCTGCTGGCGGAGCATCCCCTCTTGAACATCGACGGGATCCGAGCCGATGAGGCGCGAGAGCAGGGCGTCGGGCTCTTCGACCCCGGCGGCGGTCACCGCCTCCTTGAGGGCCGGCACCAGGGTCGCGCCGATGACCTCGAGCAGGATGTCGTCGCCGGCGACCTTGAAGCCGTCGCGAAAGCGCTGCTCGGGCTCGATGGTGCGATTGGCGCCGGTGCGTCCGCCTTCGAGCCGATAGTCGTTGATGACGAGGTCCGTGGTACCGCCGCCGATGTCCACGGTCGCGATCCGCAGGCGCGGTCCCTCGCTTCCGGTCCGGCCCCCGGTCTCGGCATCGCGGACCCGTCCGGCGATGGCGAACAGCTCCTCCGCACGCCCGGCGAAGGTGTTCTGGATCTCGCTGTAGAGATAGACCGCCTGACTGCAGGTCGCCTCGTCCCAGCGCACCTCGATGCTCGGGAACGGGGGCCAGGCCAGCTCGGCGCCGGGGCCCTCGATCGGCGCGTCCTCGGGGTGCCAACCGAACGCCTTCCAGACCAGCCCGACGGCCTGGTGCATCCGCTCGGCGAAGAGATCCCGTTCCTGCTTGGGCATGGAGGGCGGGATGGTCAGGATGAGGGTGCGCAGATGGCGCGGCAGATCGGCCGTGGGCATGCGCAGACGCTGCGCCGGGCTGTTGATCTGGCAGAGCGCCTGGGTCAGCACCTCGGCCAGCATGAACATCATCATGGCGCTGCGCGAGTAGTGCGGCATGAAGACCGGCATGCGGTCGGCCTCGGGCAAGGTGTAAAGCGCGGTGCCGACCTCGTTGATGAGATTGCAGAAGGGCGCGGCCGTGGCCATCGGCTCGATCTCGGTCCGTACGAAGGCGCTGTTGAAGCGCCAGCCGGTGTCGAAGCGATCCTCGTCCCAGAGATAGCGTTTGGGGCTGGAGATGCCGGTGGCCCCTTCGGTGCCGCGACGACGCCCGGCCATGCGTGCGGCCTCGGGGCCGACACGGGCGATGGTCGGCCAGAGGAAGGCCCCGGCGCGTCCGCTCTTGTGCGCCCAGTGCTCCTTGCCGAAGGTCGCCTGGGCCAGCTCGACGCGGCTCTCGAAGGGCTCGTTGTAGCGATGCTGCGGCTGCGAAAGGTCACGCAGCTCCAGCTCGTAGCGGCGTCCGAGCACATCGCCCTCCTTGGCGTGCTGCTCGATCAGAATGCCGCAGGTGCGCGAGTTGCCGACGTCCAGCACCATGTCGACCGGCACCGCCGGCTGCACATCGGTCGCCTTGTTGCCGAGCAGCTTGATCTCGGGGATACAGCCGGCCTCGCCGATGACCGCGAGCAGGTTGAGATAATGGGCGTGATGGGCGAGACGCTCGCGCTCCGCCTCCACGTCCTCGGGCGGCAGACGCAGGCGCGGGCCGGCACGCTCGTCGAAGACCTCCTGGATCCAGCCCGCCACCCATGGCAGCTCCGGGAACCAGCCGATCTCGTGGGCGCGGTGCGCGAAGGCAAAGGCCGCACCGGCGCCGACATCGGCCTCCGTCGGGGCGAGATAGCGCAGGTCTTCGGCATCGGCCAGCAGGTTGGTGTCGATGGCGAGGGTGAGCCGATGGGTGTGATCGGTCGCGGCCGACTCCTCCGCGGAGAGGGCCAACAACCGCAGACGTGCCCAGGTCTCCGGCCCCGTCGCGAAGCGCCTCGGCGGGTGCAGGCGCAGCACGGGCACCGGCAGCCAGATGCCGTCGAGCAGGCGCGCCGAGTCGTCGACCGGCACGCTTAGTTGAGATTTCAAGGGGATGCCCGGACGATCGGGCCAGTAGAGCTGGTTGGTGCGCTCGTCGTAGAGCAGACGCGCAAGCGAGCGGTTGCTCTCCTGCACCACGAACTCGCCGGGCAGGGCCTTGCGCAACGCGAGGGTCAAGCCGAAGTCGAGGAACTGGACGCCGCTGTCGGCGATCAGCGTCACCTTGGTTTCGAAATTCACCAGTCTCGCGAGCATGGCCTACAACCTAAACCGCGCCTAGCGCGGAATGCGATGTTTTTGGATGGTGTCGGCCTCGGCGGACTTGACGACCGTTGGAGCCGGCGCAGTTTAGACGATTAAAAGAACAGCCCGTAGGTTGTGCTGACGGTAGGAAGCACAACATCCGCCGGCGGTTGGTTGTGCCTCGCTCTCGCTCGGCACAACCTACAGCGCCATTGCGCGAGGGCACTCCATCCACTCATTCGCTCGCCGCACCCTGCACGTCGAGCGAGAAGGTGCCGCCGCCGGGATAACGGCCGACGCAGTCGGGTTTGCCGTCCTTGCCCGGTGCGCACTCCACGCTCGGGCGGCCGAAGTTGGTGCCGTCGGCGCAGCGGATATCCCCGCTGCTGTCGATCACCAGACGCTCGCCCTGCACGGATGCCGCGGCGCCGCTTTGGCAGATGCTGCCGTCGTGGCGTTTGAGTCGCAATTGGCCCTGACCCTCTTGGGTGCGGTATTCCATCTGGATCGGCAGACCGGTCTTGGGATCTTGCAGAGAGGTGGCGGTGCTCCAGCCGCTGGTCAGGCCGCCGAGCGCCTGCGGGGTCGCGCCGGGCGCTGTGCTCGGGCCGGTTGCGCCGCCCTTGGCCGATACGGTGCCCGGAACCGCGCCGGGCGCGCCTTCGGCTTCGTCCGCGGTCGAGCCGGCTGGGCCAGGCGTCGCCGGGATCGCATCGCCCTCACCCGTCGGCGGCTCGGTGCCTTCCTCGGGCGAGACGGAGTCCGAGGCGTCCGGCCCCGGGGGCGTCTCGCCAGCCCCGTCCTCGGCCGTCTGTCCTTCCGCCGGTGCCCCGTCGCCATCGGCCGCGGTCGGATCGGCCACCGTGTCGACGATCGAGGCATCCAGGTTTGGATCGACCAGGGGCAGCTCGGCATCCGCGCCCGGAACCTCACCCTCGAACGGCAAGGTCTCGGACGCATCCGGATCGAGCTCCTCGCCGGGGAGCACAGGCAACTCCTCGGCCCCCTCCCCTGCATCCGTTGCGCTCGTCTCGTCCAGAACCGGCGTGCCTTCCGACAAACGATCGGTCTCATCCAGCAGGCGCGTCGATTCGCTCTCCGAGAGCGTCGTCTCGTCCACCGCGACGCCTTGGTCGGTCACCGAGATGGCGCTGGTGTCGGTGGTTCGGTCGCTGCGCAGGTCGCTCTCGAAGAGGGTCCGATCCCGGAGCTGTCCGGAATCGATCGTCACATCGCGCAGGACCGACTCGTCCCGAATCGACGGATCGACCAAGCGCGGATCCTCGGCGGGCGGCTCCGAGAGGATCGGCGTGAGCTCCTCCGCAACCCAGTCCGGGACCCATTCCGGGGCCCACTCCGCGAAGGGTGTCGACGCGTCGGGGACGCAGCCGCGCAACAGGAAGAGAAGCAGCAGCACCAACGCGAGCAGCAGGAGCGGAAACCAGATCCACCAGGGGAGACCGCGGCGAGTCAGCGGGGCGGGGTTCGGACTCGGGCTCGGGTCCTGCCGAGGCTCGTCGGTCAGGTCGAGCGACCACTCCGTCGGCGGGGCGGCAAACCGTCCCGGATTCACCAAGGGGTCGGAGCCAACCGCCTCGCGATCGCGCACAAAACCCCAGAAGCTGACGACCGGGCGGCCGTCCACCAGATAGACGTGGTCCTCGTCCGGGAAGTTGAAGACATGGGCGAGCAGACGGGCGAAGACCTGACGCTCGGGGTCGGGATCGGCCTGCATGGTGCGGGCAAGCTCGTCGATCCGGGTGCGATTCTCCAAGAGCTGGCTTTGGGCCGAAAGCCGCTCCTCGGGGCTCGCGGCACTCCAAGGCACGACCGGGCCGGGGCGCGGGGCGTACCAATCCAGCGTATCGCCGTCCTCGTTGCGCTGCGGAATGGCGAAGCTGTCGGCGAGATCCGGGCCGAGCCGACGGGCCAAGGCGGCGCGCAATTGGGCCGCAGCGAGATACACCGGGTGGCCGACGGCGCCGACCGGGTGATAGTCGGTCAGGGTTCCGGTGCGCAGTAATGGTCCGATCATGGTGTCTTGAGTCCCTCGCCGACGGACGTTTCCAGTTTTTCCAGGGTGTCGCAGCGCAACAGCGCCTCGTCGAGCCGGCCGCGGATCGCACGCAGCGGCTCGCGCTCGGCGTCCTCGACGGCCAGCTCCCCATCCAGCGTCCGCAAGGCGGCGCAGTCCATTTGAGCATCCACGAGCTTCTGACGATAGGTTTGGGCACGGGCGCAGCGTGCCAACTCCGTGTCGAGCCGCTCCCGCAGGGCCGCAAGCGGCGGTCCGGCGACATCGAGCCCGGCCGACTCGCGATCGAGCTTCAGGAGGGCCGAACAACCCCCGTCGTCCGCCCCCAGTGCCGCATCCAGCGCGACCACGAGCCGGTCGGCCTCGGCGCAGCGTGCAAGCTCGCGGGCCAATCCTTCGCGGACCGGTCGCCACGGCGTCTCGTCCGGCGCGGCATCGGACGCCGGCTCGGACTCAGGCAGACCGACCGCAACGCCCAGCTCGGCCAGCGCCGCACAGTTGCCGAGCCGACGCTCCAGCTCGGACGCCGCCTGCGCCGAGGTCTCGCAGACACCGATGCGCTCGTCGAGCCGCGCGACGATGCCGACGAAGGGCTCGCGATCGAGATCCGGTCCCGGCGTCGGCGACTCGCCGTCCGCCCCGGCCAGACCCTGTCGCATCTCGACGAGCCGAGCGCAATCCCAATCGGCAGCGATCACCGCGCGATCGAGCGACTCGGCCGCGGCACAACGGTCCTGCTCGGTGGCGATCAGCTCGCGCAGCTCGGCGTAGCCCTTGCGTTCGGGATCGAGCCGGTCGATCCGCAGCGCGAGCGCCCCGAGCCGATCCCGCCCGGTGCAGGCCGCATCGAGACCGGCCTGCAGCTCGGTCGCGAGCGAGCCCGCCTCGCGCCGATCGAGCCAGAGCCAGCCGCCGCCCGCGAGACCGGCCCCGAGGATCAGCAGGATCATGACGGCCCACCCCCATCGGAGACGGCGCCGCACAGGCAGCTCGGGCGCGGAGGCCGAGGCGAGGACCGGACCATCGGAGCGCCCGCGCCTCGTCTCCTCCACCAGCACGAACCCCCAGAGCGTGAGCACGGGCTCGTCGCCGATCACATAGACGTGGGAGTCGTCCGGATACCGGGTTGCGGCGCGCAGGATGGCGGCGATGGACTCGGAGCCCTTCACCCGCGTCGGCAGCGCATCGGCGAGCCGGCGCAAGGCATCCAGCCGCTCCTCGAGCTTGGCCTTCATCGCGGCGCGGCGCACGGCGGGCAAGGCCGTCAGCCGCGTCGGCTGGCCCGGCAGATCACTGTACCAGTCGACCGTCTTGCCGTCGGCGCAGGGCACGGGCAAGGCGAAGACCGACGCGGCGACACTCGGCAGATGACGGCGGATGAGGGTCTGGAGCTCGCGATGCAGGTCGTCGAGCCCGGCAAGCTCCTCGGTCGGCAGTCGATAGCCGCCGATGTCGACCCGTGCGACGCGCAGTGATGGTGCCAACCAAGCCTCCCTTAAGATGATTTCCGGAAAAGGATCTACCGGCAGAGCCTTAAACCGCGCCGGCTCCAGCGGTTCCGAAATCCGCCGGGGCCGATCCCATCCAAAAACATCGCATACCGCACTGGGCGCGGTTTAACCAGGAAAAGTGGTCGAAGGCTCTACTCGTTGTCGTTGTCGTTGTCGTAATCGTGGTCGTCCGGAATCCGACTACGATTACGATTACGACAACGACAACGACAACGACAACGACACATCCAGGGCACGCGCCACCGCCAAAGGATCAATGCTCCCGCCAACCGCGCTGCCGCGCCTTGCGACCCCAGATCCAAACATACTGCGCGCCGCTGACGACGACGGTCGCGAAACAGGCCCAGATCATCATGTCGATCAGCCCTTCGGGAAGCCAGAACGGCCCCGCAGCCATGATGACCATCACCACCAGCACAATCTGGAGCACCGTATTGAGCTTGCTGATCGGCAGGGGTGCGGCCTCGACCGCCTCGACGCGGTAGTTGTAGACGACGGCTCCCGTCACGATCACGAGATCCCGCAGGATCACGGCGATCACGAGCCAGACCGGGACCAGCCCCTGCCAACCCAGGACCAGAAAACACCCGACCAGCAATGCCTTGTCGGCAAGCGGGTCCAGGATCCCGCCCAAGCGCGTACGCCAGTCGAAACGTTTCGCCAGGTAGCCGTCCAGGCCGTCCGACACGCCCGCCGCGGCGAACAGCGCCAAGGCCCAGCCGTAATCGCCGGCCAAGAGGAGATACATAACGGGCGCGACCGCGACGAGTCGCAGGACGCTGATGATGTTTGGAAGATCCCTGAGCTTCACGCACGGACTCCGGTCGCCGGGGGCGGCACCAAACCTTGATGCCTATGCGGTTGATGCTAGCCGGGTCTATGGCGCCTGTCCAAGACCAATGCCGGCCTGACCAGCGGCTGGGAGAATTCCAGCGAATGTCGCCCGCCTCACCGGACATCGCTCAGCTGTCCGCGCAACTGCTGCGGTTTAGTAAACCTGCAGTCGGCGACGCCCCAACACAAAAACCGCGCCGACCCCAATCACGACCGCAAACCAAAGGGTGACGGCGCGACAGATGACGGTCGCCAACACCGCTGTTCCGAACATCGTCCCGCCCGCCACCAACAAAGCCACCATCGCAGCCTCCGCGCCGCCGAGCCCGCCGGGCAGGAAGAACAAGGCGAAGCCGGCGACATAGATCAGCAGGTCATGTATATCGTCTTCAAGCGAATCGTTTACGATCCGAAGGTGAATGGGCTGTGACCGAAACACCTCGACCCCAACCATCGGCGCCCAAGGAGCCCCGCATGATCGACACCGGCGAGCATTCGATGCGCTGGGTCATGCCGCGACCTCCGCCTGGCGGTCCGTCGGTCGGGCGTAGAAGAGGCAGCCTTCGCGCGGGATCTTGTCTTTCAAGCGCGGGTTGGCGAGACGGTCCCAGTGCAGGAGGTCGACCTTGAACACCAGCGGCAGGTCGTCGATCGCGTTCCAGAGGCGAGCGAATTCCGAGTCGCTCATCTCGGGCGCAATCACGGCGAGATCGATGTCCGAGCCCGGACGGGCGCTCCCCTTGGCACGCGAGCCGAAGATCAGCACCCGCTCGATCGCCGGATACTGCGCAAACACCTGTCCCATGTCGGCGCGGATGCGTTCGGACAAGCCGAAGGTCATGGTGTCTTCCATGTTTCGGCCTCGCGTGCCAACGCCTGAAATCGCACCAGGGCCAGCTGGCTGATGAAGGCATAGACCTCGTCGGCCAGCTTCTCATCGTAGGTATGGCTGGTGAGATTGCGGTAGCGTTGAATCTCGCTCCAGACATTTCCATCCTCGATCAGTGCGGCCTGCAAGGCCTCCCGCAGCGCCTGTCTCGGCGTGAGCGCACTGATGCCCTCCTGCTCCAGCTTCAGCTTGACCATCTTCCAGGCCAGCTCATAGCAGAATTCAAAGCGTTGAATCGTTGCATCGCGCGTGAATTCGCTGAAGGGCTCGGCCACGGCCCGCTCGAGTTGATGCACGCCTTTGAGAAAATCCGCGATGCGTTCGTTCAGACGTTCGATGTCCATGAGGATTTCGGCTCAGGATGGGTAGCTGTTCGACAGGGTAAGGCATACCGGTGTGAAACGGTCATTGCGCAACCCCAATCTTTGCCAGAAGGAGGATCCCGACCGTGCAGACGCCAATGACGAGACTCATGCGATCGCGCAGCGCGAAGACCACCGGATCATCGTGCATCGCGCCGCGATGGGTCTTAAACCAGAGCCGGCTGATCCAGTAGAGCAGCAGCGGACAGACGAGCCACAGCGCTTCGGGGCTGCCATAGAGGCGTTGTGCCGGCTCACTATCGATGTAGAGCGCGAGCACCAGCACACAGGCCATCCCGGCTGCGGTGCCCAGGCTCTGGACCAGCGGTAGATCCTCGACGTGCCAGCCGCGCCCGGTCGCGGTTAGTTCGCCCCGCTCCAGAAGACCCTGTAGCTCGGTGTAGCGCTTCACCAGCGCCAGGCTCAGGAAGATGAACATGGAGAAGGCGAGCAGCCAGAAGGAGGGCGCGATGGCGACGGCTGCCGCGCCCGCGATGACGCGTACGGTGTAGAGACCGGCCAGGGTCATGACATCCAGGATCGGTCGGCGCTTGAGCCAGAAGGAATAGGCACTGGTGAGGACGAAATACCCGGCAAGCACCAGGCTGAAGGCCCGCGGCAGGATGAACAGGCTCTGACGTGATTTTCCGGGGCGAAACGACCGGCGTGTCTGTGCCAAAAATTCGCGCCTACGCCCCTTCATGTCTTCAAGGCACGCGCACTCCGGATGCTTACTCGCCGTGAACGCTTGCAGAACCTGATCTGTGCTGAGGGCAGCCTCCATCGCCCGTACTGCGGGTCCGGCCGGGCTGCTAGAATAGCCGGTCAAACCCGTCCCTTGGAGCCAAAGCGTGACGCAGGATTCCGCCCCGCCCTCATCGCCATCCCTCAGTTATCGCGACGCAGGAGTCGACATCGACGCCGGCGCCAGGCTGGTCGAGCGCATCAAGCCGCTCGCCGCCGCCACCACTCGCCCCGGCGTCATCACGGGCCTGGGCGGATTCGGGGCGCTCTTCGAGCTCCCGCTCGCCGATTATCGGCAGCCCGTGCTGGTCTCGGGCACGGACGGGGTGGGCACCAAGCTCAAGCTCGCGATCGACCTGGGTCGGCACGACAGCATCGGGATCGACCTGGTTGCCATGTGCGCGAACGACATCCTGGTCAGCGGCGCCGAGCCCTTGTTCTTTCTCGACTATTACGCCACCGGCTCGCTCGATGTCGAGGTCGCCGCAGCCGTCATCTCGGGCATCGCGCGCGGCTGCGCGCTTGCCGGCTGCGCCTTGACCGGCGGCGAGACGGCCGAGATGCCGGGCATCTATCGTCCGGGCGACTACGACCTCGCCGGCTTCTGTGTCGGGATCGCGGAGAAGGCGGATCTCATCGTTCCGGACCGGGTCCGACCGGGCGACGTCCTGATCGGTCTCGCCGCGTCCGGTCCGCACTCCAACGGCTACTCGCTGATCCGCAAGGTCATCGAGGTGAGCGGTGCGGATCTCGGCGAGGATCTGGACGGCGTCAGCCTCGGCGAGCGACTCCTGGCACCGACCCGCATCTATGTCAGGTCCGTCCTGCCCTTGACGCGCGCCATCAGGGTGCACGCCCTCGCCCACATCACGGGCGGCGGATTGACCGAGAATCTGCCGCGGGTGCTGCCGGACGACACCCGCGCCGTCCTGGATCTCGCGAGCTGGACCCGCCCGCCGGTCTTCGACTGGCTCCAGTCCAAGGGCAGGATCGAGGAGGCCGAGATGCTGCGGACCTTCAACTGCGGGATCGGGATGGTGGTTGCCGTCGATGCGGGGGATCTCGACCAAGCGCTCGCGCTGCTGCGCGCCGGCGGCGAGGATGCGCGGGTGATCGGACAGGTCGAGGCGGGGCAAGGACCCGCGTCGGTACGCTATGTCGGCGAGGCCACGCATGCCTGATGGCGGGCGCCTGCGCGTCGTCGCCCTGATCTCGGGCAGCGGCAGCAACCTGCAGGCATTGATGGACGACGCGACAAAGGGCCGAGACTTCGAGATCGTCGCCGTCGTCAGCAACCGCGCGGATGCCTTCGGCCTGGAACGAGCCCGGCGCGCCGGGATCCCGGCCGAGGTGCTGGACCATCGCGACTTCGCGGGACGCGAGCCCTACGAGGCCGAGCTGCGCGCCCTGATCGATCGCTATGCGCCCGGCCTGGTGATCTTGGCCGGCTTCATGCGCATCCTCACGCCCGCCTTTGTCGAGCATTATTCCGGACGGATGCTCAACATCCATCCCTCGCTCCTACCCAAATTCCGGGGGCTCCAGACCCATCAGCGCGCCTTGGACGCCGAGGAGCGCGAGCATGGCGCGAGCGTCCACTTCGTCACACCCGAGCTCGACGGCGGACCCGTCGTCATTCAGGCTCGACTGGACATCCATCCGGGAGAGGACGCCGCGAGATTGGCGCAACGGGTGCTGACACAGGAGCACATCATCTATCCACGGGCGGTCGGCTGGTTCGCGCAGGGGTGCCTGCGACTGGGGGAGGATGGCCGGCCGTGGTTGGACGGCGAGCCGCTGATGTCGCCGATCATGATCGATACCGCGACCGGCTCCGATGGTTTCGGAACGGGCGACGAGTCTCCCCAAGTGCGCGCGGCGCGGACAAGATGATCGATTGACTCGTGATCCCCGGAGCTCGGGGCATGGTTGCTATCAGGTGACCTTCTGGCTCATCGTCCTGCTCCACGTCGGCTTTTGGATCCTCTGGCTGGCCTCGCCCGAGACGGTGCTGGAGCAGTTTCAGCCGATCGCGGATTATTTATCCAACTATCTGACGATTAACCGCTAAAGGATCAGCAACCGATGAACCATTCGTCATCTCCTCCGCGTTGTCGGGCGCACTATTTCCGTCGCGGCTTGGACTCGGCGTCAGTGCTGTCGCTGCTTGAGCCCGTTCCGCCCGAGGACATGCTCGTCGCATTCGTCAGCATTTTCTGGAACATGTCCCATGAGGCCATGGTCCCGGTCACGTAGGGCTGGAACAGCTTGATCGGGTCGTA
Organism: Thiocapsa sp.; assembly: GCF_018399035.1. Classification (GTDB taxonomy): domain Bacteria; phylum Pseudomonadota; class Gammaproteobacteria; order Chromatiales; family Chromatiaceae; genus Thiocapsa. The sequence continues at coordinate 768,950 of NZ_CP073760.1, read as the reverse complement.
ACCCTCGGTGCCGGCGACCATGCGCTCGCGGATGTCGTCCATCAACTGGCGTTGAAAGGCTTCGACATCCGGCAAACCCAACAGCTTGCGCATCTCTTCCGGCGTCATCTCGACATCGAAACTCATCTTCATGCCTCTCTCCTTGGAGCGCGGCGCGGCACGGTGCCCCGCCTGCACGATCACTCTGGACGATGACGTGGGTCGAATCAAGCCGCCTCGCAACGACGCAAGACCGGGGGGTCCGACTCGGTGGAGCAGTTCAGAGATCCCGAGACCGACCGAGATCATTCTCGTTGTCGTTGTCGTTGTCGACCATCGAGACGATTACGACAACGACAACGACAACGAATGGCTTCGACACATCTACTTTATAACGCGCCGGCTCCGGCGCGGCCAAGCCAACCAACTCCGCATACCGCACCGGGCGCGGTTTAGTGCCGACTCGCACGCGGAACCGAGTCGGTCGGTGCGGGATCCTCCACGGTCATGGTGCGGCGCACCCGGCGCCCGACCAAGAGACAGGCGCGCTCGAACGCGCGACCTGCCTCGCGTGCGTTCCACTCCCACTCCGAAGGGTGCGCGGTGACCGGGAACTGCCAGTGCCCGGTCGTCAGCACGGTGCCGATGCGCACCTCGAGCGTCCAGTCATGCCAGACGGTGCCGGGCTGATCGTCCTCGACGAACTCCTGCTCGGCCAGTCGAACATAGTTTCCGGCGCGATCCTCCATCGAGACGAGGTCGGAAATGACCAGAGAATCGTCGACACAGCTGGTCCAAGCCGTGTGGACCGCGCTGGCCGTCCCCATGAGGGAGTGGATGAGGAGTGACGGGGTCAGTGTGAGCGACAAGGGGGTTTCCCAATCCGGTTCGGCGGCGTCGGTCGGGGTCTCGGTGTCGGTCTGGGTGGCCATTGCAAATCCTTTACGGTCGACTTGTTCCCGGCGGATGCAGGGCGTCTAATGGGCTTCAGTCTATAGTTCAGGTCCGCCGCAGGGCAATCCTCGTTCGGCTTCCATGCCTCGGCCCTCGGCCGAGGTCAAGCACATTCGCAAGGTTGTATCATGTCCGTTCTGCTCGATCTCAGCATCTTTCCCGTCGACCGAGGCGCCGGTGTGAGCGGCTTCGTCGCCCCCGTCATCGCCATGATCCGCGACAGCGGCCACGATTACCGACTCTCGCCGATGGGCACCGTCGTCGAAACCGACACCCTGCCCGAGGCGCTGGCGGTAATCGAGCGCGCCTATGAGATCCTCGATGCCTTGGGCTGCGAGCGCGTCTATGCGACGGCGAAGCTCGACATCCGGAAGGGGCAGACCGGACGCATGGAGGGGAAGGTCGCGTCGGTGCGGAGGCAGATCGGCGAGGTCGCCTGCTGAACCGCGTCCTCCGGGCGCGATATGCAGAGGTTCGCAGAGCTGATGCGGTCGGCAGGCGGAGCTGGACGCGGTTCAGGAATCGTGAATCATCGAAAAGCGATGCAGTTGAAAATTATCACGGATTAAACACTTAAACCGCATCGACGCCAACATCTCAGAGGGATGCCAAACTGGCTGGCCACTCAAGACTACGCATACTGCGCCGGACGCGGTTTAACCGGACGCGGTTTAACACGAGACACTGATCATGAAGGTTGCGATCTTTTCCGATGTTCAAGCCAACCTGCCGGCGATGGAGGTCGCGGTCGAGCGGATCCTCGACTGGAATCCGGATCTGGTGGTGATGGACGGGGACCTGGTCAACCGCGGGCCGAGCAGCCTTGCCTGTGTCGAGCTGTTCGACGAGCTGCGCCGAACACGCGGCTGGTTGCCGGTGAAGGGCAATCACGAGGCGTGGATCCTGCGCTGCTCTCGGGAGCCGCCCCGCACCGAGCTGGAGGGTCAAATGCGGCGCTTCGCCGACTGGACCTACGAGCAGGTCCGCGAGCGTCTCGCGGCGCTCGAAGGCTGGCCGGACCATCTCTGCTTCCACGGCGAGAGCGATTCCAGCTGGGTGCACGTCACGCACGGGACCATGGCCGGGAACCGCTTCGGGATCTCGGCCGGTGTTTCGGACGAGGAGATCCGCGGCAACCTCCCGGTGGACGTCGCCCTGTTCGTGACGGCGCACACGCATCGCCCCCTGCATCGCGAGCTGGACGGCACACCCATCCTGAACGTCGGCTCGGTCGGCTCGCCGTTCGATGGCGACACGCGTGGAAGCTATGCCTTGCTCGAAGAACGTCGAGGACATTGGACCTGGGAGATCGTGCGGTTCGACTACGACCGTGCTCGCGCGGAGCGGGATTTTCGCGATTCGGGCTTTATCGAGGAGGGCGGACCCTTGGCGCGCATCCTCTTCGAGGAGTGGCGTCAGGCGCGTCTCTTGATGCCCTACTGGAGGCGAGGCTTCGAGCCGGCCGTTCTTGCGGGAGAGCGCGACCTCGCTGGATCCGTCGAAGAGTTTCTGCGGGATTCAGGTCACGTTTGAGCGGGTCGAGCACCGGTGCGCAGAGGCGCACCGGGCTTCGATGGATGTCATGAGGGTCACTGCTTCGCCTGCTTGCTCAGGATATAGACGGTGACCCCGGACCCGAGCAGCCCCCAGAACACCATCGGGATCCAGGCGTTGGTCAGGAGCGCTTCGGCCCCGTAGGTCGCGCCGGCCAAGATCAAGAAGAGGACTGCCGTGATCAGACTTAAGAGAAGGGGCATCATGAGTGTTTCCTTTTAGCTACAACGTTGGCTCTTATATTAGCGTTTACTTAATTAGTTGCAAGCCGCATCCAGCCGGACCCGATGCCGATCCCGCGTCTGCGCAACGCATGTAACAGATTGAAACCAACAGCGACATCAGGTGCGATCGGGGTGTTCCGAAGAATCCGACGCTGCGGATCGGACACACGTCGCGATCGATGACAAATTGCAACAAGATGTAACAGGGCAACAGTCGGCCCCTTGGAGTACGGATGAGCGACTCGGATCGTCTTTACCGCTTTATCTTCGAGAACATCGGGATTCGCGGCAATCTGGTCCATTTGGATGCGGCCTGGCGTGCCGTCCTGAGTGCGCACCCCTACCCGGAGGCGGTTCGCGATCCGCTCGGGGAGTCGCTGGCCGCCGTGACGCTGCTCGCCTCGACGATCAAGTTCGAGGGCTCTCTGATCCTGCAGGCACAGGGGCGGGGGCCCATCCGCACCCTGGTTGCACAGGCGACTCACGAGCATAAGGTCCGCGGGCTTGCCCGTTGGGAAGGCGAGGTGCCCGCCGACGGGACACTCGCGGCGCGGTTCGGAGGGGGACATCTGGCCTTGACGATCGAGCGGCGCGGCGCCGAGCCCTATCAGGGAATCGTGCCGCTGGAAGGAGCGGATCTCTCGGCGGCGATCGAGCGTTATTTCGTCGACTCCGAGCAGCTCCCGACGCGGCTCTGGCTTACGGCCGGAGCGAACCGCGCCGCCGGACTGCTGCTGCAGCGCCTCCCCGGCGAGGGTCTGAGCGACGAAGACTGGGAGCGCATCGGGATGCTGGCCGGCACACTGACACGCGAGGAGCTGACCGGCCAATCCACGGGCGATCTCCTCTATCGGCTCTTCAACGAGGAGTCGATCCGGCTGTTCGAGCCCGAGCCGATCGCCTTTCGGTGCGGCTGCTCGCGCACTCGGATCGAGGAGACGCTCAAGCTGCTCGGCCCGGCCGAGGTCGACGACATCCTCGCCGAGGAAGGCGCGGTCAGCGTCACCTGCGAGTTCTGCAACCGCAACTACGCCTTCGACGCGGTGGACGCCAAACAGCTCTTCGCCGAGCTGACCCGCCACGAGCCCTCGCCCTCGCAGCACTGATCCGGTTCGACCGCATGCTGAGCACCCTGCAGCCCTTGCTCGGACTGGGCGTCATCCTCGGTCTGGCCTGGCTCCTGAGCGAGCGGCGTGGCGCGGTCAGTCCCCGTCTGGTCCTCGCCGGCCTTGCGTTGCAGGTCGTTTTCGCACTCGCGCTGTTGAAGCTGCCGCTCGCCCAAGCCGCCTTTCTGGGGCTGACCGACCTGGTGCTCGCGGTACAGCGCGCCACCCAAGCCGGCACCGAGCTGGTCTTCGGCTTCCTCGGCGGCGGCGCGGCACCCTTCGAGACGCGCTATCCGCAGAACAGCTTCGTGCTCGCCTTCCAAGCCCTCCCCCTGATCCTGGTGATGAGCGCGCTCTCCGCCCTCCTCTTCCATTGGCGCGTGCTGCCCCTGCTGGTGCGCGGCTTCGCCTGGCTGTTGCGACGGACCATGGGGACCGGCGGTGCGCTGGGGCTCGGGGCGGCGGCAAACGTCTTTGTCGGCATGACCGAGGCGCCCCTTCTGATTCGGCCCTACCTGGCAGGACTGTCGCGCTCGGCGCTCTTCGCACTCATGACCTGCGGCATGGCCACCGTCGCCGGGACCGTCATGGTACTTTATGCCGGGATCCTGGCCGACACAGTGCCGGATGCGATGGGACACATCCTCACCGCGTCCCTGATCAGCGCGCCGGCGGCCTTGATGATCGCCGGCATCCTGGTGCCGGAGCAGGCGGACGAGGCGGACCGGGCGATCGTCGCCATCCCGATCGCGTCGCGCAGCAGCATGGACGCCATTACCCGCGGAACACTCGACGCGATCCCGCTCTGGCTCAACATCCTGGCGATGCTGATCGTCATGGTCGCGCTGGTGAGCCTCGCCAACCAGCTGTTGGGTCTGCTCCCGACGGTGGCCGGCGAGCCCTTGACCGCACAACGCATCCTCGGCTGGGCCATGGCCCCGGTCGTCTGGCTGATCGGCATCCCCTGGTCCGAGGCGCAGGTCGCCGGCTCCCTGATGGGTGTCAAGACCATCCTCAACGAGCTGATCGCCTACCTGGAGCTCGCCGGCACCCCGAGTGCCGAGCTCGGCGAGCGCAGCCGGCTGATCATGACCTACGCACTCTGCGGCTTCGCCAATCTCGGGAGCCTCGGCATCATGATCGGCGGTCTCGGGGCCATGGCGCCGGAACGCCGCGACGAGGTCGTCGCGCTCGGGCTGAAGTCGGTCCTTGCAGGAACCATGGCGACGCTGTCGACTGGGGCGATCGTTGCCTTGATCCTCTGAGGAGACATCCCTCGACGAGGCCGTCATCGGCCGTCATGTCGTTCTTGATGCACTGACGCGAGGAGCCGCCGCCTGCCTTACACCGGGCCGGGCATCAGGTGGACGCTCTGCGCGCGCCCACCTGCGATCGAAACGCATCGGCGAGGCAGGATGCGGATCACGGCAGATCAGAGGGAATAACTATCGAATAATGATATCCGATAGGCATAAACAATCTACGGCATACGGCCAAACGATTAGCCATCTCCGTTGGCGGTCCGTATTCTGGATTCACGCTCGACGAGAACCCAGACAAACCGACTTCGGACAACGAAGCCACAAGCGGAGACAGAGATGGACAAAACCCGAATGACGACTGCCGGCAAATGCCCTGTGATGCACGGCGCAAATACCACCGCCGGAACATCGGTCATGGACTGGTGGCCGAAGGCGCTCAACCTCGACATCCTGCATCAGCACGACACCAAGACCAATCCGATGGGTGAGGACTTCAACTATCGTGAAGCGGTCAAGACACTCGATGTGGAGGCGCTCAAGACCGATCTGCGCGCCTTGATGACCGACAGCCAGGACTGGTGGCCCGCGGACTGGGGCCATTACGGCGGTCTGATGATTCGGATGGCCTGGCACGCCGCGGGCACCTACCGGATTGCGGACGGCCGCGGCGGTGCCGGCACGGGCAATCAGCGGTTTGCCCCGATCAACAGCTGGCCGGACAACGTGAACCTGGATAAGGCGCGGCGTCTGCTCTGGCCCATCAAGAAAACATACGGCAACAAGATCAGCTGGGCCGACCTGATCGTTCTCGCCGGCACGGTGGCCTATGAATCGATGGGGCTGAAGACCTACGGTTTTGCCTTTGGCCGCGCGGACATCTGGCATCCCGAGAAGGACACCTACTGGGGCTCCGAGAAAGAGTGGCTCGCACCCAGCGACAACCCCGACAGCCGCTACTCGGGCGATCGGGAGCTGGAAAACCCCTTAGCCGCCGTGATGATGGGCTTGATCTACGTCAATCCCGAAGGTGTCGACGGCAAACCCGACCCCTTACGCACCGCCCACGATGTGCGCGTGACCTTCGCACGCATGGCGATGAACGACGAGGAAACCGTCGCCCTGACCGCCGGTGGCCACACGGTCGGCAAGTGCCACGGCAATGGCGACGCAGGTCTGTTGGGGCCGGCGCCCGAAGCAGCCGATGTGCAGGAGCAGGGCCTTGGCTGGAACAACCACAGCAGCCGCGGCGTTGGCCGCGACACCGTGTCCAGCGGCATCGAAGGTGCCTGGACGACCCACCCGACGCGATGGGACAACGGCTACTTCGCCATGCTGCTCGAGCATGACTGGGAGCTCAAAAAGAGCCCCGCCGGCGCTTGGCAGTGGGAGCCCAAGGACATCAAAGAGGAAGACAAGCCCGTCGATGTCGAGGATCCCTCGATCCGGTACAACCCGATCATGACCGATGCCGACATGGCCATGAAGATGGACCCGGCATATCGGGAGATCTCCGAGCGATTCCACAAGGATCCCGAGTACTTCTCGGAGGTCTTTGCACGGGCCTGGTTCAAGCTGACGCATCGCGATTTAGGCCCGAAGGCGCGCTACATCGGCCCCGATGTTCCGCAGGAAGACCTCATCTGGCAGGATCCGGTGCCCGCCGGCCGCACCGATTACGCTGTCGACGCCGTGAAGGCCAAGATCGCGGCCGGCGGTCTGAGCATCGGCGACATGGTCGCCACCGCCTGGGACAGCGCGCGGACCTTCCGTGGCTCGGACATGCGCGGCGGTGCCAACGGTGCACGCATCCGCCTGGCCCCGCAGAAGGACTGGGAGGGCAACGAGCCCGCGCGTCTGGCCAAGGTGCTGGGCGTGCTCGAGGGCATCGCGGCCGAGACCGGCGCCAGCCTGGCCGATGTCATCGTGCTTGCCGGCAATCTCGGGATCGAGCAGGCGGCCAAGGCGGCCGGTGTCGAGATCACCGTTCCCTTTGTTCCCGGTCGCGGCGATGCCACTGCCGAGATGACGGATGTCGAGTCGTTCGAACCGCTGGAGCCCATCCATGACGGCTATCGCAACTGGCTCAAGAAGGACTACGTCGTCAGTGCCGAAGAGCTGATGCTCGACCGCACGCAGCTGATGGGTCTGACCGCCCATGAGATGACGGCGCTGGTCGGCGGCATGCGGGTGTTGGGCACCGATCACGGCGGCACCAAGCATGGGGTCTTTACCGATCGCGAGGGCGTCCTGACGAACGACTTCTTCGTGAATCTGACGGATATGGCCTACACCTGGAAGCCAACCGGCAACAACCTGTATGAACTCCGTGACCGCAGGACGGATGAGGTCAAGTGGACGGCGACCCGCGTGGATCTGGTGTTCGGGTCCAACGCGATCCTTCGCGCCTATGCCGAGGTCTACGCGCAGGATGACAACAGGGAAAAGTTCGTGCAAGACTTCGTCGCTGCATGGACGAAGGTCATGAACGCCGACCGCTTCGACGCGGCTTAACGCTCGGCAGCGCTTCCCGCACCGCCCGCGAGGCATGGCGGGGCTGCGGCACAACCACCGGAAGCCTCTGAGCGACGGAGGCTTCCGGTGATCCAAGGATGTTGTGCGCCCCGCGAGACGCGGGTGCGCGAAGGGCGGTATCATCAAGGACGAGGTCCGCACATGGCTTAAGGGCTCGGTCGATGAATGCAGCAGGTCGAACGGCGGGGTTGCGATGACGGATGCCTTTGCGGAGCTTGCCGCCCTCCTGGTGATCGCGGCCGTTGCCGGCGCGATTGCGGTGCGCCTGAAACAGCCCCTGTTGATCGCCTACATCGTCGTCGGCATCGCGGTCGGCCCGGCCGGGTTCGCGCTGGTCAGTTCTCACGATCAGATCGAGGTACTCGCCCAGGTCGGCGTGGCGGTGCTCTTGTTCGTGGTGGGGCTGAAGCTGGACCTCACACGGGTGCGCGACATCGGCCCGGTCGCCTTGGCCACCGGATTGGGCCAGCTCGCCTTTACGATCGTCTTCGGCTTCCTGATTATCCTCGCCTTGGGCAAGGGCCTGGTGGAAGCGCTCTACGTCGCGGTCGCACTGACCTTCTCGAGCACCATCATCATCGTCAAGCTGCTCTCCGACAAGGGCGAGCTCGACGCGCTGCACGGGCGTATCGCGATCGGTTTCCTGATTGTGCAGGATATCGCCGTCGTGCTGGCGATGATGGCGATGAGCTCGCTCGGCACGGGCGCCGACGCGTCGGCCTGGGTTGTCGCGGCCTCGCTGGTGGGGCGCATCACGGCCGCGGCGGTGCTCATGTTCGTGCTGATGCGCTATGTGCTCCCGGATCTCCTGCATCGCATCGCGCGCTCGCAGGAGCTGCTCCTGATCTTCGCCATCGCGTGGGGCACCGGGCTCGCGGCCCTCGGCGAGTGGGTTGGCTTCTCCAAGGAAGCCGGGGCCTTCCTGGCCGGTTTCTCGTTGGCGTCGACCGCCTATCGCGAGGTCATCAGCGCGCGCCTGACGGGCATCCGCGACTTTCTGCTGTTGTTCTTTTTTATCCATCTCGGCGCCGAGCTCGACATGACGACCCTCGGTGCCGAGGTCTGGCCCGCCGTCTGGCTGTCGCTGTTCGTGCTGATCGGCAATCCGCTGATCGTGATGGCCATCATGGGCGCGATGGGCTACCGCAAGCGAACGGGGTTTCTCGCGGGCCTGACGGTCGCCCAGATCAGCGAGTTCTCGATCGTCTTCGTAGCGATGGGAATCAGCCTGGGCCATGTCGGGGTGGAGGCACTCGGGCTGACAACCTTGGTCGGGCTGATCACCATCACGCTGTCGACGTACATGATCCTGTACTCGCACCCCTTGTACCGGACCCTCGCGCCTTTGCTCGGGGTGTTCGAACGACGTCGGCCTTACCGCGAGCTCGGCGACGAAAATACGGCTTCGGACGAGGCGCAGCCGGAGGTGCTGGTGATCGGGCTTGGCCGCTACGGACTACGCTTGGCACGACGTCTGCGCGACGAGGGCCTGCACGTGATCGGGGTGGATAGTGATCCGGACGTCGTGCGTCGCTTATCCCACACCGACTTGAATGTCCGCTTCGGCGATGGTCACGATGCCGCTTTTTTGGATAGTCTCCCTATGGACGGGCTGCGCTGGGCCATCAGCACCCTGCCGGAATTGGATTCAAACCGCGTCCTGCTCTACGCCTTGGCCGAGCGTCGTTTCTCGGGCGAGATCGCCATCGTCGCCCGTGACGACGCCCAGGGTGCACAGCTCTGGCAGATGGGCGCGCCCGTCATTCTGTACCCCTTCCGCGATGCGGTGGATTTTGCCGCGGACAACATCATGGCCATCATGCGCCGCCGAAGCCAAGCAGATTGACCGCCTCGCCACAGGAATCCGATGGCGGAGGAATTAAGGAACGATTCAAAAACCACCGGAACACGTAGGATGGGTAGAGCGAAGCGAAACCCATCCAGCCCGCGCCAAGGGCATCGGACCGAAACCCGGCAACGCGGCGGTTGGGAGGATGGGTTTCGCTGACACTCTACCCATCCTAGCGGTTCATCAACGTGTTCATCTTGTTTCTGAATCGTCACTATGGGAAGAGCGGCGTGCGCGTCTCCGCTCAGGGTCGTGGATGCATCGAACGTCGAGCGCACCCAAAAGTGAGCATCTCGCTCCGGACGCGGTTCAACAGGTCTTGCAGCTTTCTACCGGCAGCCCTCGGCGCACCCAGCCGGGGCCCGCCCGACTCCCCGCCATACCCTCCGGAACATGCGAGACGTTGGTAAACCCCAGCTTTTCGAGGGCGTCGCGGGTGTAACCGGTCCGGTTTCCGGTGCGGCAAATAAGAACGATCGGGGCGTTTTGATCACCGTCGACGACGTTCAGGACGTCCCGCACGAAGGTCGGTGCGGTCATGTCGAGCGTAAGTGCGCCGGTCGCAACGCCCGTCTGTCGCCATTCGGCCGGGGTGCGGATATCGATGAACGTGACCTCGCCGGCCCGGGCCTTCTCCAGCGCCTCGGCTGCGGTCAGGGTCGAGTCGGCTCGCGCCGCGCCGCCGACCAGGGAGAGGGCGGCGAGCACGACGACTGCGTGGTGACGGACGGATCGAAGAACGGACATGGTTATAAGCTCCTTTTTAAACTGCTCACGGGTTGTATCGGGTTACACGCGGGGAAGTTGTGCTTCCTGGCGTCAGCACAACCTACGGAGTCAAATTTTTCATGGGGCGGCGAGGAGATCCTGGTGCTCGAGGGCGAATTCGCCGACGAGCATGGCCGCTATCCGGAAGGCACCTGGATCCGCAGTCCGCACATGAGCCAACACACCCCCTTTTCGGATGCGGGGTGTCTGATCTACGTGCGTGTCGGCGGGCTATGACACGGGGCTGATCGGGCGAACGACCACTTTCAGCTCCGGGAATGTTCCTGAAAGATCCCGATCGCAACGACACGCTCGCGTCTCGGATTAGGCTGCGCCGCTCCGACCGGCAGGTGGCGGATGCCCCACAGCAGACGCAGTCCGAATCTCTTGCCACGCCGGGTGCGCGTCGATCAGTGACAGCGCCTTTTCAAGCAGCGTTCTACCCGGCTCCATCTTGAACCAGGTCGAGGCACCCGAGGGATGCGGGAGCGGGATCAGGTCGGCCTCCAAACCGCTCGGGGAGCGATAGGGCCATCGCGCTCCGACGACGTCGTTCAGACGCTTGGACGCCATGAACTGCGTGATGGCGAGCTTGCCGACCGGGATGATCAATCGGGGCCGTGCAAGCTCGACCTCCGTTCGCCACCAGCCGCTGCAGCGCTCGACCTCGGCGGCGTCGGGAACCCGGTCGCCGCCTTTCGGGGCTTTGCCGGGAAAGCAGCGGCAGACCGCGCTCATGAGGGCGCGACTGCGAAAGTTCGGCTCGTCGATCCCGATGGACTCGAACCAACGAAAGAGCGTCTTGCCGGCGGTCCAACAAAACGGGATGCCCTGCAGGATCTCGCGCGTGCCCGGGGCTTGACCGACCATCATGACCGGCGAGATGACCGCCTGACCATGTACGGGCGGCCCCTGCATCCCGGGGCAGCGCCGGCAGTCGACCAGATCGAGATACAGTCGCGCGAGCGCATCGACGCCTTCTAGTCCCTCGCCCGAGCTCATGCCCGGAGACGCCGCAGGATTTTCTCGATCTGAGCGCGATGCGTACGATTGTGGATCGCGGCCACGGCGTGCCACTGACGTGCATTGAGCGGACCGAACCAAGGATGCGGGTGACGCTCGCGCGAGCGCAGCGAGCCCAGTCGCTGGACCACGTCCGTGTAGCGCTCGACTGCCGCTTCCAAGGCAGTGATGCGATCGGGGCCGGCGTCGTCGTGCGGCCGGACGTCCTCCAGGCCGATCTCGGCGCCGTGATTGTGATCGGTGCAGATCGCGTGGATCAGTACCATGACGGCGGTATTGACCATGACGAGATGGTCGAGCGTCATGTAGACAGACCAGTCGCGGCTGCTGTCCTCGATCCCCGGAAAGCGCGCGATCCGGATCCGAGCCCTCCCCTGCTCTTCCGAGAGACCCTGTGCGAGCGTTCTGGCCTGCAAAGCGTCGCGCCGGAATGCCCGCAGGATCGCCGCCGGGGACACGAACGAGGCGTAGAGTCGCAGACCGAGATCCGCAGCGCGACGCTCGTGCCAAGGGATCAAGGCCCGCAGCGGGTCGAGGTCGTCCGGTGCGCCTCCCCTCATGATCGGCCCTTGCCCCAGGTGTCGCGCAGCCCGACGGTCAGATTGAAGACCGGCCGCTCGGGCGTCGCATCGGCATCGACGACAAAATAACCCTCGCGCTCGAACTGGAAGCGCTCACCGGGCGCCGCGCCCTGCAAGGCGGGCTCGAGGACCGCATCGGTCAGGATGCGCAAGGACTCCGGATTGATGTCGCCGCGGAAATCCGCTCCACCGCCACCCGGTATCGGAGCTCGGAACAGACGGTCGTACAACCTGATCTCGGCCCGAACCCCGTGCTCGGCCGAGACCCAATGAATGACGCCTTTGACCTTGCGGCCCTGCGGATCGCGGCCGAGCGTGTCGAGATCCGCGCTCGCATGCAAGGCGAGGATCGCACCGTCGGCATCCTTCACGACCTCGTCGCAGCGAATCACATAGCCGTTGCGCAAGCGGACCTCGCCACCGGGGACCAAACGCTTGAACCCCTTCGGCGGGATCTCCTCGAAGTCGGTCCGGTCGATATAGATCTCGCGACCGAACGGGACCGCGCGCTCGCCCATCGCGGCATCCTTGGGATGATTGCGTGCCTCGATCGATTCGGTGCGGCCCTCGGGATAGTTTGTGATGACCACCTTCAGCGGACGCAGCACGGCCATTCGACGTGGCGCCGTCGCGTCCAGGTCTTCACGGATGGTGCTTTCGAGCAGGGCCATCTCGACCAGGTTGTCGGATTTGGTGACGCCGACCCGCTCGCAGAAGTCGCGGATTGCACCCGGCGTGTAGCCGCGGCGTCGCAGGCCGGCGACGGTCGGCATGCGCGGGTCGTCCCAGCCGTGGACATGACGCTCGCCGACCAGCTCGGTCAAGCGCCGCTTGCTCATGACCGTGTATTCGAGATTCAGCCGGCTGAACTCGATCTGACGCGGCTTGCAGGGCACCGAGACGTTGTTCACGCACCAGTCGTAGAGCGGGCGATGGTCCTCGAACTCGAGCGTGCAGAGCGAGTGCGTGATGCCTTCCAGCGCATCGGAGATGGGATGGGTGTAGTCGTAGGTCGGATAGAGACACCAGGCGGAGCCGGTCTGATGATGGACGACACCGTGCTTGATGCGATAGAGCACCGGGTCGCGCAGGTTGATGTTCGGGGAGGCCATGTCGATGCGCGCACGCAGGGTGCGGGCGCCGTCCGGGAACTCGCCGGCGCGCATCCGCGTGAAGAGATCCAGATTCTCCTCGACCGTGCGCTCGCGATAGGGGCTGTCCCGGCCGGGCTCGGTCAGGGTCCCGCGGTAGCTGCGGGTCTCCTCGGCAGTCAGGTCGCAGACGTAGGCCAGACCCTTTTCGATCAGCTCGATGGCGAATCCGTAGAGTCGCTCGAAATAATCCGATGCGAAATAGACCCGATCGCCCCAGTCGAACCCGAGCCAACGCACATCCGCCTTGATGGAGTCGACAAACTCGACATTCTCCCTGTGCGGGTTGGTATCGTCGAAGCGCAGATTGCAGGTGCCGCCGAACGCCTGCGCAAGGCCGAAGTTCAGGACGATGGACTTGGCGTGCCCGATGTGCAGATAACCGTTCGGCTCCGGCGGGAAGCGCGTGACGATGCGCGCGTGCTTGCCGGCGGCCAGATCGGCCTCGATGATCTGGCGGATAAAATTGGTGCGTAGCGTCTCGACGGTGTCGCTCATGATGCTCTTAAACCGCGCCCAGCGCGGTATGCGATGTTTTTGGATGGGATCGGCCCCGGCAGACTTGACGACCGCCGGAGCCGGCGCGGTTTAAGATATTAAAAGCTATATTATTTTAAACCGCGCCCCCGCTAAGGGCAGTGGATGGACCGAACGTCGAGCTCACCCGAAAGTCAGCATCTCACACTGGACGCAGTTTAACCGAGATTGCCGGGTGGGCCGTGCGATCGCGGAATCGGCCCCGAGCATCGCATTCTAGCGCTTGCCGCCCGGATTGAAAGGGTCGCGGGAAGCGCGCGATTCACGCCCGAGGCCATCGCGTGAACGACGCACTCGCCGCAGCGAGTTGCGCTATCCTGAACGACCGTCCGCCCAAGACAGACTCAACCCGATCGAGGTTATCATGCTGGTGACATTTCGAACCAAGGCGTACGCCGACATCACCATGTTCGGGGACGTCGCCGTCACGCTCCTCAAACTGATGGGACATAGCGCTGCGGTCCCCGGCGCGCTCATGCCGGAGGACATCCCGGCGGCCCTGGCGAAACTCAAGGCCGCGGTGGAGGAGCATGCCGAAAAGCCGCTCGACCCGACTCCAAGCGGCTCTCAAGCGGCTCCGCAGGACGGCAAAGAGGGTCAGTACGTGAGCCTCGCGCACCGTGCACTGCCTTTGATCGAGCTGCTGACCGCCGCGGCGGCGGACGACGCCTATGTGATGTGGGACTGAAGCGCCGTGATTCGCCGGATCCGGCGCGAGGACGCCGCGGCGCGGGAAAATGAACAGGCTGCGACGCCGGGCGCGGCGCCGACCCTCTCCGAGCAATCCGCCGAAACCACCTGAGGCCGTTCGAGTGGGCGAGACAAGCGCCTCGCCCCGGCTGAGCTCCGATCGGCTCGACTCCGAGCCGAGCCGATCAGGGTTTCGAGCCGGTCTCCGCCACCTCGACCATCACCTCGTTTCGCCGCATGAACCAGAGCGAAAAGGGCGAGTTGTAGCGCGCATAGACAGGCGCGGCGAGGGGCCTCAGGCCGGCCTCTTCGACGGCACGCAGGAGACGTGTCTCGTTCTCGCGATAGCGCGTCTCGGTCCAGCGTCCGGAATAGCGCCGCACGGCCATCAGCTTGCCGGGTTCCTCACGCAACCGTACCCGCGGGTCGACGGGCTCGGGCAGGGTGTCCAGCGTAAACCGATCCGGCATGACAAAGCTGACCACGAAGGTCTCGCCCGCGGTCCCGCTTGCCGGGCGCTGCACCACGGGTGCCGTCATCTCGATGCGCTCGCCCTCGCCCGTCGCCGGCCGCTGGCTGACCGGCGCCGTCATCTCGATCTTGGCGTCCGCGCGATTATCTCCGAAAATGTAGCCGGCGAGGATGCGAAACGCCTGATTCCCGGCCTCGTCGAAGGGGCCCGCGACCTCGGTTTCGGCAACCGCATAGGGCGGATAACGACGAAGCTCGAAATCGGCAAAGGTCCGAACAACCGTGTAATCGGGTTCCTCGACTGCCATCGCTTCGGTCCCTCCGAACGACATGAGAAGGGCGCAGACCAGGGTTGTCGTGCGCAGAGTGTTGAATCTTGATCCGATCATCAGAGGTGCTCCTTGTTCACGGGATCGACACCGGCTTGAACGGTGTACATGGAGGCGGGGGCGGGAAGGAGAAAGGTTCAGGGTGAAAGGTGAACGGGACAAAGATGAGCGTACTCGGTATCGCCACGCCAACAAGCGGCTCGGCCTGTATCAAGCTCATCCGTCTGAGCTGAGACTTGGAGGCTAAGGTGATTTCCGGGAAAGCATCGACCAACATGTAGGGGCGACTTTAGTCGCCCGGTAAGCATCGGCAACACGCACGGCCGGGATGATCATTCCCGGAAATCGCCTAAAACCGATGCTGAACCGCCGACGACACCGCCAACACTCTGCCGCGTGGCCGCGCCAACCCGACGGGGCGCTCAGGCGTCGCCCGGACGATCGGGCAGGTCCGGCGGATTGCGCTCGAAAGCCCGCCTGATCAGTTCCGGATCATCGACCCGAATGACGAGCTGAAAACGGCCTCCCGGTCCGACGCGGTAGGGGTGACCGAAGAGGTCGATCAGCGAGCCGGGTGCAGCACAGCCGTTGACGCGCAGCTCGGCCTCGATCAACAGCTCGGCGGCGCCGGGCGTCGGCTGGCCGTAGCGCATCGGCGCGGTCGGCGATGGGCTCGAGCGCCGCTCGGCGGCGTGAGCCGGCTGGGGCATGGCAACGTCGCTCTGCGCTGCCGATACGGCGTCGCGCGACGGTGGAGCCTCGGCGGAATCCGGGTGCCTGTTCGGCGATTGGCCGGAGCGATCGAGCTGCTCAGGGATCTCGGCGGCCGGCCTGGGCTCGCGATCGGGAACAGGATCCGAAACGCGAACCGTCCCGAGATCAAGGCGCTCACCGCGCCGGGCCAAGACGTCGACGGCGCGGATTCCGGTCTGTTCGGGAACGACGGATCGCGCGCCGAGCGGCTCTCGTGCCGTTGACGACGACGTCGCTGCCGATCCCGACTTCGGAGGATCGGTCCGCCGCGTCGCAGCCGGCGCCGGAGCCTCGATCAGCCTATCGGAGGGTGCCCCGATGCGCTCGACGGTCGAGAAGCGGACATCGACCCGCGCGCCGTGATCAAGGACGTTGGATCGGGCGAGCATCACCCAACCGCCGGCCGCATCGCTCAGGCCCAACTCGGCGTCGTAACGCGCCGGCCGTGCATCGACCGAAAAGACCTGCTCCCCGTGGCCGCTCGGACCACGCAGCTGCAGGGTGACTTCCTGCACCAGCGTTGGCTCCCCGGCGTGGAGACGCCGCAGTCGCAGCACGGGCACCGGCTTGGGGCCGTCGCGCGCAAAACCGGCCGCGACGGGGATGAGATCGTCGCCCGAGAGGTGCCAGAAGACGCAAAGTCCGCCGTCACCTGCACTCGCCAGCACGAGATGCGTTCCGCGTTCTCGTAAGGGGAACCTTGGAACGAGCGTTCGCTTCACTCCGCGAGGCCGCCCACACCAAGCTCGGTCGCATCGGCACGGGACGGCTGCGCGAGCGCGAAATCCGCCTCGTCCAATGCGAGCGATGCGTCATGGGTCCGTGCATGCAGGTACGGGATCCAGGAATCGCCCCAGAACAGAAAACAACTGGTCTCGGCCTCGAGGATCAAACGACGGGCGCGCGACAGGGGCTCGACGCACCGAGCAGCCGCGGCCGCAGGTCCGCGCACGAGCTGCCAATAGCGGGCACTGAGCCGTGCGACCTCCGCAACGGCTTCGCGTTGGCGCGCGCTGCCCGCCCACCGAGAGAGATCCTCCCCCGAGGTGGAGCCCACGTTCCAGGCACCGGTTTGAACCTGCGCATGGGCAGTCGGTGTCACCCGCCCGAGATAGTCCGCAAGACGCACAGGGATGATCGGGCAGGTTCCGTCGCGCACCTGCTCCATGTAGGGGGCGAAGAAGTGACCGAAAAATCCGGATGGCTCGTGGGTTTGGCGAAACCAGCCGCCGTTCTCGCCGTCCGACCAGGTCGTGACCAGGCGTTTCTCGTCCGGCCGCGGCGAGCCTGCGGTCCGCCGCAGGACCTCGTCGCGAAACCAACGTGGATTCAGCCCGCTCTCTTGGGCGTTGGAGACATCGCGATCGCGCGGGACGACGCTGATGCACACACCCTCATGGCAGGCTATATAAGGGCGAAAGATGTCGCTGATGCCGTCCTCCGGGCGGACGTGCACGCCGTCGACGACCACGTAGTCATAGCCAGCCTGCACCAGCGCGGGGATCATCGCCATGGTGAAGGCCATCTCCGGGGGCCAAAAGCCGCGCGGGGCGCGGCTGAAGATCCGCTCCATCTGCGCGCGCCCCAAGGCCAGTTGCTCCGACCAATCGGCATGCGGGATCAAGGGAAAAATGGGGTGGGAGTAGCCCATGCCGATCAGCTCGATATTGTCGGCTTCGCGGTAATACTCGAGCATCGCCGGGATGTCGACGATATGACGATACCGGTCCACGATCCCGGGATCGAGGAGCTGCTCGAGCAACACACCTGAAAAACCGACATGAAGCCGTGCGACGTCGCGATACTGCAAGGCATAGCGCGGCACACGCTCGTAGCAACGGATGATCTCCTCGGCCTCCCAAGGATTGGTATCGATCAGGAGGCGCAGGTTGCCGGGCGGCTGGTGCATGTGCAGCCCGAGGGCGTGATAAATGTGGGTCCGAGTCATGAATCACCACAGTCAGGGGGTGCCTGGATGGATCGTCGGCGCCCGGGAGTGATGGGTTTCGCTGCGCTCTACCCATCCTACGCCCTTGCACGGCACGTTTTCGCTCAGCGTCCCTCGAAGATCTGAATACTGCGCGAGCGCACCAGCACGGAGGCTGTTTCGAGCGCGATCTGATCCTCGGGCAGGACGAGATCGGTCGGGCTCGCCCGTCCGGTGTCGAGCGCGGTGTACCAACGACACTGCTGGATCATCGGGATCTCGAACCGCTTCGCCTCGGCATCCATGTTGATGAGAACGCAGAGCAAGTCATCGTCTTGGCGTGCGCGCGCCAAGGTGAAGGCGAGCACCCGTGCGTCCGGGTCATCCCAGGGAGGATCGCCCGGCGTGGTTCCGTGCCACGCCACATCAGGAAGATCGCTGCCGTTGCGCGGCTGGCCGGACAGGAAGTGGCGGCGACGCAGACTCGCATGACGTTTGCGCAGGGCGATCAATCCGCGCACGAACCGCAGCATGTCGCCATTGCGCTCGACCAACGACCAGTCGAACCAGCCCAGCGGGTTGTCTTGGCACCAGGTGTTGTTGTTGCCCTGCTGGGTGCGCAGCACCTCGTCGCCGGCCAGGAGCATCGGGATACCCTGGCTCATGAACATCAGGGTCAAGAGGTTCTTGGCCTGACGCCGACGCAGCGCGAGAATCTCGGGATTATCGGTCTCGCCCTCGACACCGCAGTTCCAGCTCAGGTTGTCGTCGGTCCCGTCGCGATTGTCTTCACGGTTGGCGCGGTTGTACTTGCGCTCGTAGGAGACGAGGTCCCAGAGCGTGAAGCCGTCGTGGCAGGTGACGAAGTTCACGCTGTTGATGGGCTGACGCAGGTTGGCCTGATAGAGGTCGCTGCTGCCCGCTAGCCGAGTCGCGATCTCCGGAACCAGCCCCGGGTCGCCGCGAACGAAACGCCGTACGCTGTCGCGAAAGCAGCCGTTCCATTCCATCCAGCGATAGCCGGGAAAGCTGCCGACCTGATACAGGCCGGCGGCGTCCCATGCCTCGGCGATGATCTTGGAGGCGTTGAGCGTATCGGAGAGCTCGATCGCCCAGAGCACGGGCGGGTTGGCCATCGGCCGGCCGTCCGAGTCCCGCGCCATGGCGCTGGCGAGATCGAAACGGAATCCGTCCACGTGCATCTCGCGAACCCAATACTCGAGGGCATCGATGATGAAACGCGACACGACGGGGTGATTGGCGTTGACCGTATTTCCGCAGCCCGTGAAGTCCAGATAGATGCGCTTGTCCAGGCTGTCCAGGCAATAGAAGGTCTCGTTGCCGAGCCCCTTGAAGCTGATGGTCGGGCCGCCGTTGCCGCCCTCGCTGGTATGGTTGAACACCACATCCAGGATGACGCCGATGCCGGCCTTGTGCAGAGCCTTGACCATGTCGCGAAACTCGCGCCGATGCGTGCCCTGCTCGGGGGTGACACAGTAACCGGGATGGGGCGAGAAGAAGCCGAAGCTGCTGTAGCCCCAGAAGTTGCGCAGCCCCGCCTCCCAGACGCCCGGCGGGACGTCCTGCTCGTCGAACGCCATGACCGGCATCAGCTCGACATGGGTGATGCCGAGGTCCTGCAGATAGGGGATCTTTTCGATCAGACCGAGGAAGGTCCCGGGATGATGCACGCCCGAGCTGGCATGCCGGGTAAAGCCGCCGACATGCAGCTCGTAGATGATGGTCTGCTCGGTGGGGCGGCGGATCGGCGTGTCGCCTTCCCAGTCGTACTCCTCGGCGAGGACCAAGCCGCGCGGCGAGTCATGAGGCTTCACACCCTTGTTCAGGCGATTCCAGCGATCCCAATGCGAGAGATTGACGGCGCGTGCCCAAGGGTCGAGCAGCTCGGTGCCGGCATCGAAACGCCAGCCGCGGGCACGGGGCTCGAACGGACCCTCCATGCGCCAGGTGTAGTGCGTTCCCGGCGGCAGATCCACGACCAGCACATGCCAGTAGAAGAAGGTGTGGTTGACCTCCGGGTCCAGCCGGATGACCTGGAAGGGCTCCGCGCTGTCCGCGCTGCGATAGAGCAGCAGCTCGGCCCCGCAGGCATGGCGGCTGAACACGGAGAAGTTGACCCCGTCGTCTTCGACGCTCGCCCCGTTGGGGTAGCGACGACCCGGAAGGATCTGAAAGGCAAATTGATCGACTGACATGGCTGTGATGGCTGAGGTCAAACCGAGCAAGCTCGGTGCGGTTGGCGGTGTCGGAGGACCCGCGAAAGAAAATAGAATAACACGCGACCCGTTGAGCCGGATCCGTGATGAGTCCCGGAATGGCCCCGAAACGCACCTCGGGATGGGTAAAGATCCGGCCAGCGTCGTGACTCGTGCAGCACGGCAGATATGTCGAGACCGTCCGTTGTCGTTGTCGTTGTCGTAATCGTGGTCGTGGTCGTGGTCGTGGTCGTGGTCGTATCGATGGTCGATGACGACAACGACAACGACAACGCAAATGATCTCGGACGGTCTGAGAATCTCTACACTGCTCTGCTAGCGGCCGGCAACCTTCGTCGCGGGACGATCCACCCAGCGCCAGGCCGCAAGCAGCCCGAGCGCCGCGGCCCCGGATGCGATTCCGAAGGTGACCCCCGCGCCCTCGGCGCTCCAGAGCAAACCACCGATCAGACTACCGAGCGCCCCGCCCGCGCCGAAGCTCAGGCTGTTGTAGAGCGCCTGCCCGCGCCCCTGGGTCCGTCCGCGGAAATACTGATGGACGAGGTGGATCGCTGCGGCATGAAAGGTCCCGAAGGTGGCGGCGTGCATGAGTTGGGCAAAGATCGCCACCGCCGGGATCGCAACGAAGGTCCCGATCAGAAGCCACCGCACGACCGCGATCGCCAGACTCCAGATCAGGACATGACGCGCACCGAAACGCTCGAGCAGGTTGCGCATCACGAGAAACACCAGCACCTCGGCCACGACGCCGAGTGCCCAAAGCGCACCGATCGCAGAGGTCGAGTACCCCACCTCCGCGAGATGAATCGAGTAGAAGGCGTAATAGATCCCGTGACTCGCCTGCATGAGAAAGCAGGCGGCGAAGAACGCGATGACCTCGGGTCGGGCCAAGAGCACGCGCAACCCGGGCGTGGCATGATCCCCCGTGACGGGCGCGCTGTCCGGGACGGTCAGGGTCGACAGCCAAATGCCGACGAAGAGGATCAGCACCCAGATCGGCACCACGCTCATCGGCGCGGACTCCAACTGCACGCCCAGGATCGCCACGACCAGGATGAATCCGACCGAGCCCCATAGGCGGATCAGGGCATAGCCGGCGGGCCGATGCCCCAGATGATTGAAGGTAACCGCCTCCATCTGCGGAAGCGAGGCGTTCCAGAAGAAGCTGAACAGGACCATGGCCGCGGCGATGGTCCAGAAGCCGTCGGCCGGGAAGACGCCGAGGAAGGTCACCGCCGAGACCAGCGACGCGAAACGCACGATCGGCATGCGCCGGCCGGTGATGTCGACGATATGACCCCAGAGCATCGGCGCGACGATCTTGGTGCCCACCAGGATCGCCATGAGCTGACCGATCGCCAGCGCGTCGAACCCCTTCGATTGCAGATAGGGCCCCCAAAAGGGCACCAGTGCACCGAGCGCCGCGAAATAGAAGAAGTAGTAGCCGGAAAGGCGCCAGTAAGGCATCGCCTCTGGCCAAGCGCTGAACCGCGTCCGCTGTGACATGCTTGCTGTGCGTCCTGGATCGACCTTGCGCTGGCCCATCGGGACCATCGTCGATACGGTTCAGTTCATTGGATTCTTGACCGTACCGCGTCGCGCAGAGGTCGTGGCCGGGAATGACGCGAGACGGGTACCGAATCGCCTCCTGTCGCCGCGGAACCGGCTCAAGCGGGGATAGGCGGGGTAGGCGGCACCACGCCGGCGTTCTGGCCGCGGTGCCTCAGCAGATGATCCATCAGGACCAATGCGAGCATGGCCTCGGCGATGGGCGTGGCCCGAATGCCGACGCAGGGGTCGTGTCGCCCCTTGGTGACCACCTCGGTCGCGTCACCGGCGGTGTCGATGGTGCGTCCCGGCAGCCGGATGCTGGAGGTCGGCTTCAACGCGATACGCACCAGCACGTCCTGACCCGAGGAGATCCCGCCGAGGATGCCGCCGGCGTGGTTGGAGAGAAATCCCTCCGGGGTCATCTCGTCGCGGTGCTCGGTGCCCTTCTGCTCGACGCAGGCGAAACCGGCACCGATCTCGACAGCCTTTACGGCGTTGATGCTCATCATGGCGTGGGCGATGTCGGCATCGAGCCGATCGAACACCGGCTCGCCGAGACCCGTCGGCATGCCGCTCGCCACGACCGTGATGGCCGCGCCGATGGAGTTGCCTTCCTTGCGCAGGTCGTCCATGTACGCCTCGAGACGAGGAACCGTCGCGGCACAGGGGCAGAAGAAGGGATTGCGCTCGACCTGATCCCAGTTGAAACCCGCGGGACGGATGGGGCCGAGTTGCGACAGATAGCCGCGCACCGCAATGCCGGCGTGCTCGGCCAGGTATTTCTTGGCGATCGCCCCGGCCGCGACCCGCACGGCGGTCTCGCGCGCCGATGAGCGCCCGCCGCCGCGATAGTCGCGTCGGCCGTATTTCTGATCGTAGGTGTAGTCGGCGTGACCCGGCCGATAGCGCGCGGCGATCTCGGAGTAATCCTTGGAGCGCTGGTCCTCGTTGCGGATCAGCAGGCCGATCGGCGCGCCGGTGGTGCGGCCCTCGAACACACCCGAGAGGATCTCCACCGTATCGGACTCGCGCCGCTGCGTGGTGTGACGCGACTGGCCGGGCTTGCGCCGATCCAGGTCGCGCTGCAGATCCTCGGCCGCAAGCGCGAGCCCCGGAGGACAGCCGTCGACAACACCGCCGATGGCCGGACCGTGACTCTCGCCGAAGCTGGTGAAGACGAAGATGCGCCCGAAGCTGTTGCCGGACATGGTTCAGTACGCCAGCGGGGCGATCGTGTCTTCGGGATTGAGCCAAGCATTGCCGCGCCCGAGGATCTCGCGCGTCAGTGTACTGGTGGCCTGGTGCAGTCGGACGCCGTTGAGGATGTAGTCATAACGCGAGCTCAAGTAATCGAACTCGGCCTGGAACAACAGACGTTGCGCATTCAGGACGTCGACCTGGGTGCGGGTACCGACCTCCTGACCTGCCTCGGTGGATTCGAGCGATGACCTCGCCGAAACGACCGCGGCTTGACGTGCCTTCACGTCCTCGATGCTCGAGATAACACCGCGAAAGGCGTCCTTGACCTGTTGATCGACCTGCCGGCGTGTCGCATCGAGCTGATCCTGCGAGGCACGGAAGTTGAACCCGGCCTGGCGTGTCCGCGAGGCGACCGCGCCGCCCTGATAGATGGGCACGTTGAGCGTGAGTCCGACGAACCCGGTGTCCGAATCGGTGTTGAACTCGGCCCCCGAGCGAGCGACGTCGTAGCCGGCCTGCAGGTTCACCGACGGGTAATATCCCGAGCGCTCGATTTGGATCCCCTTCTTGGCCGCACTCACCGCCTCGCTCGCCGCGATGATGCCGTAATTCGAGCGCCCGGCGGTTTCGGCCCAGATCTCGATGTTGTTGGGCTCGGGCGGGGTCAGCGGCAGCGTGTCGCCGAGTCGCGCGAGCGGCACCTGGATCGGACCGACGATGGTGAGGAGCGCTTGCCAGGCATTGTCGAGGTCGTTCTTCGCCGTGATCAGGTTGGCACGCGAACGGTCGTATGCGGCCTGGCTGTCGTTCACATCCGTGATGGCGACCAAACCGACCTCGAAGCGCTGCCGGGATTGCTCGAGCTGACGCTCGTCGGCGCGCACCAGTGCTTCCTGTACGGTCACCGCATCGGCGGCACGCAGGACCCCGAAATAGCGATCCGCGGTGTCGACCATCAAGGAGATCTGGGCGTCGCGGTATTGGGCCTCGGCCTGCGCGATGATGTTGTCGGTCTGTTGCAGGGTCATCCAGTTGGCTCGGTTGTAGACCGTCTGGCTGACGACGGCCTGGGCTCCCTGGGTGCTGAAGCTGTCGTTTCTGCTGAAACTCGTCCCGAAACTACTGGTTCCGCTCGCATCGACGTTTTGATAGTCCGCCGTGCCGACGACGCTCAGATTCGGCAAGAGAAGGGAGCGGGCCTGAGGCTTGACCTCGCGCGTTGCGAACAGGTTTTGCTCGGCTTGACGGATCTGGGGGTCGCTCTGAACCGCCAAGTCGTAGATCTGCAGGAGATCCTCGGCTTGGCTCGCCGATGCCAGACCGCAGAGTAATGCGGCGATCAGGGTCGAAAGGCGTGTTCGCATGTTGGATTCCTTGGTCGGGCTCGCGGGGTCAGGTGATACCCTGAAGGCCATCAGTATAGGGGACAAGGGGGCCGGCTCTCAATCTGCGGACCCTCCAACAACCCGATCCGTAGGATGGGTAGAGCGCAGCGAAACCCATCCCCGCACCGATCTGAATAGACAACAGCCGGAAGACATCGCGGTGCGGAGGATGGGTTTCGCTGCGCTCTCGGGGTGACCGAGGGAACCCTTGGTGGTTCGGAGGATGGGTTTCGCTGCGCTCTCGGGGTGACCGAGGGAACCCTTGGTGGTTTGGAGGATGGGTTTCGCTGCGCTCTACCCATCCTACGGCTGTCGCTCCATCGGTTTCGCGCGGATGTTCTGGATCACAGCGGAGATTTCGCGGGCTATGGGCTTGATCACACGCAGCACCTTCCGACCGGCTTGGTGGCTTCCCGGGGCGCATCTGCAGACGCTTTGGCCGAGTCTGTCGCGACCCTGCCCGCGACCCGATCTCGCGCGTCGACGCATCGAGCTGGCTGACGGCGATTTCATCGATTTGGCCGTCGGCCATGGCGCAGGGCCGCGGGTCCTGGTGATCCACGGGCTGGAGGGCGGGCTCGAGTCGCACTATGCCGCAAGCCTGGTCGAGCGCTTGGAGCGCGAGGGCTATCAACCGATCTTCATGTTTCTGCGCGGGTGCTCCGAGGAGCCGAACCGGCTCGACCGTGCCTACCATTCGGGTGCCACGGAAGACCTGGCGGAGGTCCTCGCCGTTCTCGGTACAGACCCCGAAGGTCCGCCGGCCGCTGCGATCGGGTTTTCGCTCGGCGCAAACCTGCTGCTGAAGTATCTCGGCGAGACCCGGCACCCCGCCGTCGGATCGGCCATCGCGGTGTCGGTCCCCTTTGTCCTGCGCGATGCCATGCTCAGGCTGGATATCGGATTCTCGAAGATCTATCGGGGCTATCTGTTGGGAAAGCTCAAGGGGAGCCTGCGGCGGAAGTTCGCCGGGCGGCGCTTCCCGCTCGACGTCGATCTCGACGCCATCCGGGACTTCAACGCCTTCGACGACCGGATCACGGCACCGCTGAACGGCTTCGAGGGGGTCTTCGATTACTACAGCCGGGCAAGCTGCCGACAGTATCTGCCGGCCATCCGGACCCCGACACTCATCATCCAGTCCGTGGACGATCCCTTCATGTTCCCGACCACCATCCCTTGGGAGCATGAGCTCGGCCCCGGCATCACCTTGGAGCTCGCCGATCACGGTGGCCATGTCGGGTTTATCGACGGCCCCTGGCCTTGGCGTGCGCACTACTGGCTCGAAGACCGGATCGTTCGGGGTCTGAGCGAGACAGGGCCGCGCTAAACCGCGCCCAGTGCGGTATGCGATGTTTTTGGATGGGATCGGCCCCGGCGGATTTCAGAACCGCTGGAGCCGGCGCGCTTTAAGGTATTAAAAAATATAAAATTTTAAACCGCGCCCCCCGCTAAGGGTCGTAGATTCACCAAACTTCGAGCTCACTCGAAAGTGAGCATCTCGCTCTGGACGCGGTTTAGGTCGGTCGTTAAAAGTGATTTCCGGAAAAGATCCATAGACCAAGGGGCGACTTAAGTCGCCCCACAGGTCCCTTGATGCATGCGCAGTCGGGATGTTCACCCCCGCAGATCGCCTAAGCCGGGGTGCGTCCGGTCAGCCTCCGCAGGACGTCCAGTCCGGCATCCTTGTCGGAGCTGCGCAGGATCGCCGACCGATCGGCCGTGCGGGTGTCGAGATCGACCCGAACACCCTGCTCTGCCGCGGCCTCGCGCTGCGCCTCGTCGATCACGACCTCGCCGAAGACCGAGATCACGAAGCCGCCCGGGATCGGCGGCGGCGGTGTGAAATCGGCCCCGTCGACCAGCGCGACCCAAGCCGGGATGAAATCGGGACCATAGAAGTCGAAGAATCCGTTCGAGCCCCGTAAATGCACCTCGATCGGGCGCCCACCGATCATCTCCAGGTTGCACAGACCGCTGTAACCCTTCAGGTGGCGGGCGACCCAATCCGCAATCAGCGGCTCCAGGTCCGGGAGAGCGGCCCCGACCTCCCAGTAGATCGGGCGCTCCCGGTCCTTCTCGTCCGAGCCACGTGTGTGGGCAAACCAGACCGCACGCCCGTCCTGCACCAAACAGTCGCTGCTTGTATGCGCACCTTCGAGCCGCTCGCACCAGAAGCTGCCCGCCTCGTTCGGTACGGCATCGGCCGGCACGGCACGCGCCCGCACCGCCATACCGGCAAGGTTGACGATGGGCTTGACGAAGACCTGCGCATCGCGCGCGATCCCGCAGTCGCGCGGGTCGACACCGCAGGGCGCGGCACGCAGACCCGCATCGAGCGCAAGAGAGAGCTTGTCGTAGACCTGGCGATGCGCCGGGTTGAGCCGCCAAGCGGCGGCGTCGTTCACCCCGATATCGCACCGGGGGCGGGGCTGAAACAGGTGCTCGCGTTCAGGTAGGACGCCGATGAAGGGCACGGTTCGGGGACCTCGGGGTTCGGGGTTCGGGGTTCGGGGTTCGGGGTTCGGGGTTCGGGGTTCGGGGTTCGGGGTTCGGGGTTCGGGGTT
Source organism: Thiocapsa sp. (assembly GCF_018399035.1). Classification (GTDB taxonomy): domain Bacteria; phylum Pseudomonadota; class Gammaproteobacteria; order Chromatiales; family Chromatiaceae; genus Thiocapsa. The sequence goes on along the minus strand of NZ_CP073760.1, from coordinate 742,320 downwards.
CGGGGTTCGGAGTAGGTTCCTGCGATCAGCCATTCGAGATCAACAAAACCTTCAACGCACAAAGGCGAACGTCTCCAGCCCATCATGCTCCCGGCTGGAGGCTGGAGGCTGGAGGCTGAAGGCTGAAGGCTGAAGGCTCTAAACCACCCGCGCCACCTGACACAGCAGCGACTTGAACGGCGGAAACCCGCTGATGGGATCCAGGTGCCGGTCGTCGGTCAGCTCGTTGATGTTGGCGTCGTTGCGGCCATGGGTACAGTGCACCACACCCGACTTGATCCGGTCGGTGACCTTGGCGATGAAACGCACCGCCCCGCGCGGGGAGCTGACCATGACGGAATCGCCGTTCTCGATGCCGCGCAGTGCGGCGTCGTCCGGATGGATCTCGGCCAAGGGATGGGGAATCGCGCGGCGCATCCGCTCGATGTAGTTGTGCTGGGAATGGGTGTCGAACTTGGTGCGTGCCCCGCTGGTCAGGACCAGCGGGTAATCGACCGCCAGCGCGGGTGTGGAGATCGGGCTCTCGGGCGGCTCGCGATAGATCGGCAGTCCGTCGTGACCGGCCTCGCGCAGCTCGACCGAATCGAATTCGACCTTTCCGGACCGCGTGCGAAAACCGCGCAGCCGATAGAGCCGATCGGCGTCCATGAATCCGTTTTCGACCAGATCCTCGATCGCCTCGGCGTAGACGACGACGCCGTCCGGGTTGTCGTAGACCTCCCGGCGAATCTCCTCCGGGATGCCTTCGGCTGCCTCGGCCCAGGAGGCCGCAAGGTCGCCGTTCCAGAACTGCTCGGCCATACCGAGTCGCACGCCGAGCTGCAGGAAGATCTCGCCGTCCGGACGCGCCTCGCCCTTGGGCGCGACGACCGGCCGGCGATAGCGCAGCTCGCCCTGATAGGCGCAGCCGGGATAGGCGATCAGCGCGGGACGCTCCAGACTGGTCGCCGCCGGGAGCACGAAGTCGGCCATCCGTGTAGCGGGGTTGTGGAAGAAGTCGGTCGCGACGAAGAAGTCGAGCGCACCGAGCGCGCGCTCCATCCGCTTGGAGTTGGGCCACATGGCGGTATTGATCCCCATCGCCAGCAGGGCGCGGATGGGCTGCGGGCGCCCGTCCAGGATGCAGTCGGGCAGCAGCATGCTCTGGGCCGCCGGCCAATACCGCGTCCAGACCGGATAGACCTCGTCGCCGACGCGCGGCGGGAGATGGGTGCGGCAGTAGTCGAACAACTCGATCGGTTTGGGCGCGGCCTTGTCGTTGAAGAAACGGTTGCCGCCCTCGCGGTCCAGGTTGCCGGTCACCGCCGAGAGCAGGATCACGGCCCGGTGGTTCTGGAAGCCGTTGCTGTGCTGGACCGTCGCCGTGGGCGAGAGCGTGATCTGGGCCGGCGGGGTGGTCGCGAACAGCTCGGCGGCGGTGCGCAGATCCTGCTCCGCGATGCCGCAGATCTCGGCGACACGCGCGGGCGTGAAGTCGCGGACATAGTCTCGGAAGCCCTCGACGCCGTTGGCCCACTCGTCCAGGAAGGCTTGGTCCTGCCAGCCGTTCTCGAAGATCAGATGATGGAAGCCGAGCGCCAGGGCACCGTCGGTCCCCGGGCGGATCGCCAGATGGATGTCGGCCTCTTCGGCGAGTGGCGTGCGTCGCGGATCGACCACGATGAGGGTCTTGCCCGGCCGGCGCAGGACCAGCGGATGCGTATCGAAGGGCGGGATCGAGCCGCGCGGGTTGGTCGACCAAATCAGATGACAGCGCGTCTTCGGCGAGACCACCGTGGATGTCGTCTTGATCTTGTAGCCGAAGGTCACCTTCTCGGCCACCATGGTCGCGGAGAAACAGCAACCGCTCTCGGTCAGGTAGTTCGGCGAGCCGAAGGCGTGTGCCAGACGCTGCAACTGCGGCCGCGCCTCCTTGGTGTAGCCGGCGAAGAAGCCCACGGCGGGTGCGCCGTGCTCGGCCTTCGCGGCGCTCAGACGCTCGGCGATGCTGTCGAGTGCTTCGTCCCAAGACACCCGCTCGAACGCGCCGCTCCCGCGCGGCCCGACGCGCTTGAGCGGATAGAGGATACGGTCGGGATGATTACGCCGGTCCAGCTGCACATAGCAGCGCGGACAATCGGGGCCTTGGACGCGGATCGGCTCGCCGTCGTCGTCGAGCTCGACCTGAATCCCGCAGTTGGCGTCACACTCGTAACAGGTACTGGTTTTCCACGACATACGGCGAGAATCCTGAAGCTCCTTTTGACGATGCACTGGAATTCGAGCCGATAGGCACGAATTCAAGCCGTTCATGCACAGTCGACGGGAATCAACCGATGCTGCGATTCGAAGGGATCTTCAAGGACTACGGCGGCACGCTCGCGCTTGCGGGTGTCGACCTGGATGTGTCGGAGGCGCAGACGACGGTTCTGATCGGCCCGAGCGGCTGCGGCAAATCCACGCTGCTGCGCCTCGCCGCCGGCCTGATCCGGCCCGATCGCGGCCAGGTGTGGTTCGAGGGCGCCCGACTGGATACGGGCAGCCTGCGCCCTGCCCGACTGCGCATGGGGTACATGATCCAGGACGGCGGACTGTTTCCGCATCTGAGCGTACGCGACAATGTGACCCTGATGGCGCGCCGGCTGGACTGGCCACGCGAGCGTCGCGAGCAGCGTCTCGCCGCGCTTGCGGACCTGGTGCAACTCCCGACTGCGATGCTGGCACGCTATCCGATCGAGCTCTCGGGCGGCCAGCGACAGCGCGTCGCCCTGATGCGTGCGCTCATGCTCGACCCGGATCTGCTGCTGCTCGACGAGCCGCTCGGGGCGCTGGATCCCATGATCCGCTTCGAGCTGCAACGCGAGCTCAAGGCGATCTTCGCCCGACTCGGCAAGACGGTGCTGATGGTGACGCATGACTTGGCCGAGGCGGTCTTCTTCGGGCATCGGATCGTCCTGCTGCGGGCCGGTCGCATCGTCCAACAGGCCGAGCCGCGGGTGCTTCTCGACAGTCCCGCCGAGCCCTTCGTCGCGCAGTTCGTGGCGGCGCAACGCGAGCCGCAGCGGGTTTTGCTCGGAGCGGGAGGATGAGGCGCGGCATCTCGAGAAGGGCCTCCAGCCGCCGGCTTCCGGCCGCCGGCTTTGCGCTCGCGACGCTCGTCGCATTGCTTCTCGCGGTCGGACTCGCGACTTGGTCGGCCGAGCCGTCCGCGGAGGAATCGACGCCCCGCCCGGTCGTCATCGGCTCGAAGAAGTTCACCGAGTCGGTCATCCTGGGCGAGACGCTGCGCCTGCTGGCACTCGACGCCGGCCACCCGGCGCGTCATCGCGCCGAGCTGGGCGGGACGCGCATCCTCTGGGGCGCGCTGCTGAGCGGCGAGATCGACATCTATCCGGAATACAGCGGCACGCTGGTCCGCGAGATCCTGGCCGGCGAGGACGTGTCCTCGCCCGAACGGCTGGATGCGGCGCTCGCGGCCCGCGGGGTCCGATCATCGGCCTCGCTCGGCTTCGAGAACACCTACGCCATCGCGGTCCCCGAACCCTTGGCGGAGCAGCTCGGTCTGCAACGCATCTCCGATCTGCGCGAGCATCCGGATCTGCGGCTCGGCTTCAGCAGCGAGTTTCTGGAGCGCGCCGACGGCTGGCCGGGCTTGAGACAGCGCTACCGACTCCCGCAGACCCGCGTGCAGGGCCTGGACCACGACCTGGTCTACCGGGGCATCGCCGCCGGGCATCTGGACGTGACGGTGGTCTACACCACGGATGCCGAGATCGCCCGCTACGGGTTGCGCATGCTCGACGACGATCTGGGCTATTTCGAGGACTACCAGGCCATCCTGCTCTACCGCACGGAGCTGGCCGAGGAGGCGCCGGACGCCCTGGCCGCCTTTCGCCGTCTCGAAGGCGCGATCGACGCACCGACCATGGCGGGCATGAACGGGGCGGTGAAGCTGGAGGGCGACTCCGAGCAGACGGTCGCCGCTCGCCTCTTATCGGAGGGCCTCGGGCTCGAGGTCACGGTCTCGGGCCAAGGTTTTTGGAGCCAACTGGGCCAGCGCACCCTCGAGCATCTGGGCCTGGTCGGGGTCTCGCTCGGCGCGGCGATCCTCTTCGCCGTGCCGCTCGGGGTGCTGGCTGCACAGCATGCGCGCCTCGGTCATCTGATCCTCGGCATCACCGGGATGATCCAGACCATCCCCTCGCTCGCACTCTTCGTCTTTCTCATCCCCTGGCTCGGGATCGGCTGGCTGCCGACGGTGGTCGCGCTCTTTCTGTACAGCCTGCTCCCGATCGTGCGCAATACCCACGCCGGCCTGATGGACATCCCGGTGCCGATCCGCGAATCGGCCGACGTCCTCGGGCTGACCCGGGGCGCACGCCTGCGCCTGATCGAGCTGCCGCTCGCCGCCAACACCATCCTGGCCGGGATCAAGACCTCGGCCGTGCTCAACGTCGGCACCGCGACCGTCGCGGCACTCATCGGTGCCGGCGGTTATGGACAGCCCATCCTCACCGGGATCCGCCTGGACGACACCGCACTCATCATGCAGGGCGCCGTCCCGGCCGCGCTGCTCGCGCTCGGACTCCAAGGGATGTTCGAGTTTGCGGAGCGTTGGGTGGTGCCGCGCGGGCTGCGCCTGAAACCGATGGACGGGGTCAGGGCAGACGCGGATCCCGATTCCGAGAGACCCCGAGCTTGAGCGTGCCGAGTCTCCTTGCCGCGTCTCGAACAGGCGACTAACCTTCGAATCGACAGCGGCTCGAGCACCCCATGCGATCTCACCGAGAGCGACCACAGCCATGATGCCCGCCAACCATCCTTCGGCCATCTGCGACACCGACCATGTCGACCAGCGTGTCTTCCTGCGCAACGTCGGCTGGGACGCCTACGAGGCACTGCTGTCCGCCCGCGGCGACGACGGCGGTGTGCGCATCACCTATTGCAACGGCGAGCTGGAGCTGATGACACCGTCCGTCGATCACGAATCACTCAAAACGCGGCTCGCCCGCCTGCTCGAGACCTACGCCGAGATCAAGGACATCGAGCTTGAAGGCTACGGCTCCTGGACCCTGAAGGAAAAGGCCAAGCGGCTCGGTGCCGAGGCCGACGAGTGTTATCTGGTGGGCCCGATCCGCCGGGCACCGAAGGTCCCGGATATCGCGATCGAGGTGATCTGGACGAGCGGCGGTGTGGACAAGCTCGCGGTCTATCGCGGACTCGGCGTGCCCGAGTTCTGGTTTTGGGAGGACGGCACGCTGCGCTTTTTCGTCCTGCAGGACGAGACCTATCTGGCCGCGACGCGCAGCCGCGCGCTGCCCGAGCTGGATCCCGCGCTCATCGTCCGCTGCATGGGCGAGCCGACCCAGACCCGCGCGATCCGGGCGTTGCGCACCGCGCTGCTCGGCACCCCCGCGGCGCCGGATTCCGGCCGATGAGCCGATTCCCGACCCCGGACGAGGTCGAAGCCGCCTTCTATGCCGCCTTCCGGACGCTCGACATCGCCTTGATGGGAGCGGTCTGGGCGGAGCAGCCCAGCCCCGTCTGCGTCCACCCCGGCGGCGATCTCCTGCAGGGGCGCAGCGAGGTCCTGAACAGTTGGCGCGAGGTCCTGACCGGGGCCGAGCGCCCCGAGCTGCACTTCCGGGTGATCCAACGCACGGCGACCGACGGACTTGCCGTGCATCTGGTCGAGGAGCTGATCCGCCCGAGCCGCTCGCGCGAGGAGCCCAACCGCATCCTGGCGACGAACGTCTACCGCCAAACGGGCGAGGGCTGGCGGATGACGGCCCATCACGCCTCCTTGCCGCTCATGCGCAAGCGACCCGAGACGGCGCCGTCCGAGACCCCGAAGCCGCGGATGCATTGAACCTAAACCGCGCCCGGCGCGGTGATGTGGTGTTTTTGGATGGGATCGGCCACGGCAGACTCGACGATTGTTGGAGCTGGCGCGGTTTAGAGTTTCAAAAATATGGAATTTTAAACCGCGTTTCCCCCAGTCGTTGTCGATCACGATTGCGACAACGACAACGACAACGACAACGACAACGACAACGATCAGATTCGGCGCTCAACCTCTCTCCGACACTTTACTCAAGCCGGCTTCGCCCGGAGACCCACGGCCAAACGACGACGCTCAAATAGAGCGCCGCGGCAAGCGGCATGACCGGCCAGGTCGGAACGCTCAAGACCCAGAGGGTCGCCCCGCTGATCAGGCACCAGACAAGCGGGATGATCGACAGCAGCCAGCGCAGCGGATGACGGATCATCAGCAGCAGACCCAGTGTTGCAAGAACCGTCGGGGCCGGCGCACTGCCGAAGACCTCCAGGCCGTACCAGGGGCGACCGGACACGAGTCCGAGCAGGGGTTGCAGCGCGAGTGCGAAGATGAGGATCCACAGCCCCGGACCGGGATCCCGATCCGTGCCTTCCGGCGAGCCAATCAGCGGGCGCCACCCGAGTACGACCGCCATGAGCACGCCCTGCAGCACGAAGCCGATCCCGAAAGAGATCCCCGGCCAGCTCAAGGGCGCGTACCAGTGGATCTGAAAGACCCAGCCGACCCAAACCCAGCAGACCGCGGTCAGCAGAAACGGTGCCCGAAGCACCCGACCCTCCACCCGACGCGCCGTGAACAGGGCCGTCAGACCCATCGCCAGCCCGATGATCGGCGCCGGCCAGAGCCCGATGTTGTAGCGCTCGAACAGCCTGAAATAGGTCTCGCGCGAGAAGGGAATCAGGTCGACGAGCGAATAGCTCAAGAGGTCCATCAGAGCGCGGCGATGTCGGCGGCCATGCGCTGTCGCAGCGCCGCATCCGGCATGCCACCGCGCGCGGCCGTCATGTTCTCCTCCATGTGATCCACCCGACTGGTCGCCGGGATGGCACAGGTCACGGCCGGGTGCGAGACGATGAACTTGAGCAGAATCTGCGACCATTCGGTGCAGTCGATCGCGCGCGCCCAACCCGGCAAGGGATGACGCTTGACGCGATCGATCAGCGAGCCGCCCTGGAAGGGCCGATTGGCGATCACCGCGATCCCCCGCTCCGCCGCCAGCGGAAGCAAGCGGGCCTCGACCTCGCGATCCTCGATGTTGTAGGTCAACTGCACGAAATCGATCGGCTGCGTCTCCATGATCCGGGCAAGCTCCGGGTGACGACGACCGTGCGACGTGGTGACGCCGATATAGCGCACCTTCCCATCGGCCTTCATCGCCGATAAGGTCTCCAGATGGCCCTTCCAGTTCACCAGATTGTGGACCTGCAGCAGATCCAGACGCTGCAGGCCCCAGAGGCGCTCCGATGCCGCGATCTGCTCGAGACCCTCCGCGGTCGAGGAGGTCCAGACCTTGGTCGCCGAGAACAAACCCTTGGGGCGATCCAGTCTCGCCAAACAATCGCCCACGACCGCCTCGGCCGTCCCGTACATAGGCGAGGAATCGATCATGCCGCCGCCTGCCGCGAAGAAGGCACGCAGGACATCGGTGCGCACGTCCCGCGCTACCGGGTCGTCGCCGACGTTGAAGGTGATCCAGGTTCCCATGCCGATGACCGGCAAAGGTTCGCCGGTTGAGGGGATCGGTTTGACAAGGGGTTGACCGTCCTCCGCCGGGCTGTTGCCCGGCAGCGTCAGGAAGGACAGAGGCGCGACCGCGAGGGTCGCAAGAAAGGCACGCCGACTCGAGACGCAAGATCGATCCATAGACATCCTCCAGGTACCGTCCGCCGAGCGGACTCGAGCATCCCGGAGTTTGACCGTGATCGCGGGGATGGTTGCACGGAGGCCATCGATCAGTGCGATCGATAAGACATGGGTCTTGTTGCTCACAATCGCCTCGGCCACGTGCTGAACGTTTCGCCATCGCATAGGCCGCGTGCAGGGTCTCCTCTTTGCACACGTGGACGTAGAGTCCCCAGAAGCGCCAGGCCGGTTCAGCCTTCTCCTTGATGTCGATCCTCTTCCTCAGGTCTTGCAGATCGATGGGCATCTTTGTCATCTCGCCCCTGCCTCCCATCTTGTTCAAGGATTGCCAACAGTAGGGCGCCTTCGCTCCACGGGCATTGCCCCCATTGCACATTCCCGAAAAGAGCCCTTTCGGGCGCGATCCCGTACCTTTTGATCAACCCCGCCTCGCGCGAGCTGGCCGAGCTCCAACCCATCGCCCCCTTTACGCATATTGGGGTGTTGGGGGGGCGCGGGCGGTGATGGATCCTTGTATCCTCCCGTAACGGGAGCTACAGTGTCTGTATGCGTATCATCGCCAAGAGCACCTTGCGAAAGTTTTGGGAGCAACCTCAGTACGCTGATGCTCGCGGTCCCTTGACCTGCTGGCATGACGAGGTCCTTAAGGCGGACTGGAAATCACCTCCAGACATCAAGGCGCAGTATCGCCATGTCAGCATCTGCGGTAACAACCGCGTGGTGTTCAATGTGGGCGGTAACAAATACCGATTGGTGGTGGAGGTGCAATATCAGTCAGGCATCGTATGGGTGAAATTCATCGGCACCCATGCCCAGTACGACAGGATCGACGTGGAGACCGTGAATGACTATTAAACCCATCCACACTGACGACGATCTACAGGAGGCGTTTCAGCGACTGGAGGCAATTTTTCAGGTACCTGAACAGACCGACGAAGCCGATGAACGCGAGGTGCTGGTGACCCTAATCGAAGCCTACGAGTTCCGTCACTATCCCATAGGGCCGGCCGATCCCATCGAAGCCATCAAATTTCGTATGGAGCAGCAAGGACTAGCCCCTAAGGATTTAGAGCCCTACATCGGCTCCAGCGGCCGCGTCTCCGAAGTACTCAACGGCAAGCGCAGCCTAAGCTTGCGCATGGTCAAGCGCTTGCACGACGGTCTCAACATACCTTACGAAAGCCTCCTTTCGGGGGAATAAAGCACAAGGAAGCCGCAAGGAAGCCTTAGCCGATCGGGTCGGGCTGACGGGATTGCGCCCGTCAGCCCTCCCACATGAGGCGATCATTCCGGACTCGGCCATCCATAAACGGCACAACCGGACGGGCGCCAGGTCGGCAGACCGGGGCACACGAGGCCGCGGAAGAGCTACGACGATGGGAAAGGGCTAAAGATGCCCGAGGGGCTGTTATCCGAGAGCGGTCGAAGAATTCTTGACGCGGAGATCGTGGGTGCGTTCAACCTGCCGACACGAACGTCAGGGCGACGGGCGACGTGCTGAGGCCAGTCTGCCGAGGGTGCCGAACGTGGCATGGTGGGGATGGAGGCCCCACGCGAAACCCACGAAAGGACGTACTCAGCGACGATTGGTCGACCGTTCGTCTGATCGTAGTGCCGGCTTCACACTGTCGCGAGGGTGGACCGGAAGGTGGGCTGAGAGAAGATTTTACGAGAAAATTCTTTTTAAAACAAAAACTTAAAAATTGTAGTGGCGGAGAGGGAGTCCGCATATTTCCCGTCTCACAACGCCCTTCTTCGTCCAGATAAGAATATGAAAAACAGTTATATAAATCTTTTCATGTCCGTACTCGTCCCTGAGCGTATGCTACAATCTCCGTCGCGATTGGGGGCAAAGTTGGGGGCAGACAGAGACGCATGGCTAGCCGTACGCAAGCAGGAAAAGTCGTCATCACGACCGCTCGGCAGGCAGAGACCGTCCCTCCGGGGAAATATACGACGAATGTACGACGCCTTTTTCTGCGCGTTCGAGGCGGGTCGCGTGGCTGGTTCTTGAGGTATCAATTCGACGGCACCAGCAAGGAATTGAGCCTCGGAGCGCTACCCGTGACGTCGTTCAAACAAGCCACGTCGAAGGCCAACGAGGCTGCGGTTCTCTTGGCGGAGCACCTCGATCCGGCGAAGGCGTGGGCTCCTGCACCCGAGGTTTACGTCGAACCCGAGCCGTTGATTCCGACGTTCACACAAGCCGCAGCGGCCTTCATCAGGATGAACCGGCATGGCTGGAGCAATCGCAAACACGCAAGACAGTGGACGACCACACTCAAGACCTATGCTCGCCCGACGCTCGGCAACAAGCCCGTGGACAAGGTCACGACCGACCACATTCTCTCGGTGCTCAAGCCAATCTGGATCACGAAGACCGAGACCGCCAAACGCGTCCAAGGGCGCATCGAGAACATCCTCGACTTTGCCGCTGCCCGGCAGTGGCGGGATACGGCGAATCCGGCCCGTTGGCGAGGTCATCTGGACAAGTTGTTGCCGAAACCGACCAAGGTTAAGACGGTCCGGCAGCAGCCCGCCCTTCCCTATCAAGACGTCGCTGCGTTTTTGGTGCAATTGCGCGGATTGACCAGCATCTCCGCCCGCGCGCTCGAGTTCCTGATTTTGACCGCATGCCGCACCGGGGAAGTCTTGGGTGCACAATGGACCGAGATCGACCTCGCGGCCCGCGTGTGGACGATACCGGCCGTGCGCATGAAGGGAAATCGCGAGCATCGCGTCCCGTTGAGCGACGCCGCGATGGCCGTCATCGAGACCCTCCCGCGCGTCGTCAATCACCCTTACGTGTTCCCGGGCGCAAAGCACGGTCGACCGCTCTCCAATATGGCCCTGCTGCAGGTCATGCGCGGCATGGGGTTCGGCGTCGGCGGCACGCGGGGCGACGCGGTCCCGCACGGATTCCGCTCGTCGTTCCGAGATTGGGCCGGTGAAGTGAGCAGCTTCCCGAACCATGTCTGCGAGATGGCCCTGGCACATGTTATCGGCAACAAGGCCGAAAAAGCCTATCGACGCGGCGATCTGTTCGACAAGCGCCGCGCCATGATGCTGCAATGGGCGGACTGGTGTACCGGGAGTAGCGTCACCGATGCCGAGTCGGAGGCATGCGCGGTTGGCGGACCAGAACGGCCTCGCAATCCCGTCGCCGACGCGCCTTCCGATCCGGTGCAGCGACACCGGGATCGCCAATGACAGAATGAATCCATGACCGAAATCCCCGTTTAGCCGATACTCTCCGAGGCATTGATCATCGTTTGGTCCAGCTGCTGGTGATCCTTGCGTCCTCAGGGCTTCCAGCCCTGATTCTGTCAGGCCAGGATGGCCTGACGACGCATTCGGTGGCCGCTGTGGGCGAAGGGATGATCGAGGCCCTCTCCGACGACCTCGACACCCCGTGGAAGGACGCCGTCGAGCATCACTTCCCGGAGTTTCTCGCGTTCTATTTTCCGGCGGCCCACGCGGGAATCGACTGGACCCGAGGCCATCGCTTCCTCGACCAGGAACTGGCGCAAGTCGTGAAGGATGCCGCGCTCGGCAAACGCGTCCTGGACAAGCTGGTTGCCGTCCATCGGCTCGACGGGAGCGAGGACTGGGTCTACGTCCATATCGAGATCCAGGGCGGGCACGACACGCACTTTGCCAGGCGCATGTTCACCTACAACTACCGCCTGTTCGATCGCTATGATCGCCCGATCGCCAGCCTCGCGGTCCTTGCCGACGACAGTGCCTCCTGGCGTCCGGGCAACTTCGGCTTCTCGTTGTTCGGCTGCCGGCACTGGCTGGAGTATCCGTTGGTCAAACTGATCGACTTTGCCGATCGGCTCGATGCGCTGCTGGAGGATGCCAACCCGTTCGCGATCGTCACCGCCGCGCATTTGCTGACCCGCTAAAACGCTATGCGGCAAAATGGCGGCTTGCGCGACTCCTCTACGAACGCAATTGGGACCGCCAACGCATGATCGATCTGTTCGCCGTCATCGACTGGATGATGACCCGGCCCGGCGAGTTGGAAGCGAAGCTGTGGCAGGCCCTCACGACCCTGGAGAGAAACAAAAGACCATGCCCTACGTGACATCCGTCGAACGCCTCGGCTACACGCGCGGTCATTCGGAAGGCCGTGAAGAAGGCCGGCGCACCGAGGCGGAGAGCTTGGTGCGCAAGCTCCTGCAACGCCGCCTCGGTGTCTTGCCCGGACAGATCGACGCGCGTGTCGGCGCGCTGTCGCTGGAACGAATGGAGGCGCTCGGCGAGGCGCTCTTGGACTTCACGTCCGTGGATGACCTTGACGCCTGGCTCCGACAGCACTGATCGGATGGCGCGGTACGCACGACCGACGAAGGCGGGGTGGTGGTAACACCACTCCGCTACCCGACGTGGTCTGGCCTCTTTTTCCCTTCCCCAACGAATCGCGCATACACCCGGAGGAAGCATCCATGCCTATCCGGTTGTCTCCCAAATCAGTGATCTGGCTAATAGTCACGACTGGCGATGTTTAGGGGGTCGCCGCGCCGCGAGAAAACTTCCATCAACGCGGGGCGTTGCGAGGCGATGTGGGCGCACCCTGGAGTGTGGCACGAGGGACGCGACCTAGGATCGCCGATCTTGGGAGCTAACCGGATAGGCATGGAAGCATCAACACCCGGGGCGTTGTAGAGCGAGACGAGCGCCGGACGCGTCCCCCGGTCCCGGCATGGGATTTGACCGGTCAGTGCTGTCGCCAGACCTTGAGCGCGGCCTCACACATCGGTAGCAAGGTCCCGGTTGACTCTCCCTTCCGGTTCGCCTCGGTCAGGCTTTCGAGGGCAAGATGTGCGAGTTGGGCGCGGTCCCGCACCTGAGCCAATGCCGTCTTAAGGTGCGCGATCACCTTGTCTTTCGCGTAGATCTCGCCAATGAGTTGGTCAAAGTTCGGCTCGCGGAAATGATCCATCAGCGAAGTCACGACGGGCTCATTACCGATGAGGTAATCGAACGTGAAGTCGTCGGCGGTGAAGTCCTTGAGCCCCTCGGCCCGCTGAAGGCTCTCGTCGGTGATCTCCGCGAAGCCCATGGACCAATCCGCGTACTGTCGTTCGGTCACTACCTGCCGGCCCAGCAGCTGTACGTCCTGGTGTCGATCATCCTTCCAAATCTTCTCGACCAGCGGGTCGACGACCGCTTCATCGCCTTCGATGGTCTGCAGGAACGTGCCTCTGCCGTAAAGCAGCATGCCGGTAATGCCCTGCTTGGGGTTATTGGTGCGGCACTGCAGCAGTAGAGCCAGGAGCTCCTGTCGCGACAGAGGGGCGCTCACGCAGCTCACATAGGTCACTTGGATCATGGTTCTCCTCCCGGGTACGGAAAGTTGCGCGGGGCATAGCGCCTCTTCTCTCGCGTGCGCGGCCCGACTGCGTGCCGCGCGGGCACTAAATTGTTTCTAGGACGTCGGAGCGGCATCGTTTGGCGCCCAGTGCCGGTGGATCGGTGGTAAGCGCGGTGTGATCGTCGGTCGAGTACCGTACGATTGCCCGATGCACATGAGGCGTGATGCACAGGCTCGCGCGAATACCCAGCACGACTCTGATCGTGCGCGGTCCGAAACGAGCACCCTGACCTCGATTAGGGACGTTGGGGGTTGATCCATGCCCAGCAAGGGGCGAGCTGATAAGAAAGGAACGGCAGCCTGCACCGCCAAGCCTTGCGACACGGGCCGAAATGCCTCTACAAGGCCAAGTACCCGAAGGAAGGCAACCGAGAAGCTGCTGAAAGACCGTCAGTCCTTTCAGCAACGACCTCCCTCAACAGTTGTTCCGCCTCCTCGTGCAGACCTTGGGCGGAACGAATCGCAGACAGATGGCCCTTGACCACAGCATGGTTTGGTGCGCGTGCCAGGAGTTGAGCCAGCAAGGCTTCGGCGCCGGCATGGTCGGCCGGGCCTCGATCATCCCTTCGCCCACAGCGGCCACCGAATGCGTCGTCAGGCCATCCTGGCCTGACAGAATCAGGGCTGGAAGCCCTGAGGACGCAAGGATCACCAGCAGCTGGACCAAACGATGATCAAGGCCCCGGCATCAGGCCGTCTCGGCCTCGGGGCCAGGGGCGGGGCGTCCGGCGCCGCTGGTTCGGCTTCCTATCCGGTTAGGGTGTCGCTGTCGGTCGTCCGCATCGAAGAACCTGACGTGCGCTCGATGGCGTGTCCCGATCGATCTTGTCTCTCCTGGTCGAGTCGTGCTTGGTAGTCTGCTTCGACCGCCTTTGCGAGCTGATCCAGTGCTTCAACGTGGGCCGACAGGATATCGGCCACCCCGCAGAGTCCGCGTGCCGGCATCGTGTCACATTGAACGAGCATCGAGGCGACGGCGAACAACGCCGTCCTCACGCGGTTCAGTTCATCGATGTGATCGACCGTCATGATCCGCTCGGTCATCTCGGGGTCTCCCAGCGTCAGAGGTGTTGCGTGATGATACCCGCACGAGCGGCCTTGATCATCGTTTCATCCACTGATCGTAGCAGAACCCCGGCCTCCGGCTCACGCCAGTAGCACGGAACGTCGTCCTTGCGGCGTGGTAAGGGGCGCTCTCCATGACCGAACAGCCACGGCGACAACGCGATCGGCTGTCTAACCCCGCAGCGCCGTGACTCTCAGTGGCGTCAGACCCCTTTGTCGAAGATGTCCGACGGCATCTTGGCCATTGTCAGGCATCCACCGTGCGCTGACCTCCTCAGCGTGTTGATAGTATGCTTTGCGTCGTAGGTGAAGAATCTCGGCGAGAAGCGCGGCTTCGTCGCTGTCTGCAAAGGATGATGAGGCAACGCCATGAGGCCGTCCGATGAACGCTGTTGAGATTGAAGAAGCCGTTTCCGCCCTGGCCGAGCAACCCTTCGATGCGGAGGAGTTTCCCTACGCGTTCCTGGAAGCCTTCGGGAACAAGTCGACGACGATCAAGCGGCTGCGCTCGGGTGCGTCCAACAAGTCGGACCTGGGCGGGGTCTTGCAGACCAACAACATCCACATCGCGACCTGCGCGGTGGGCGAGGTCAACACGACACTGGATGCGCTCAAGGCCAGCCCGACGACGGCACGGGCCAAGGCCAAGTTCGTGCTGGCGACCGATGGTGTGGACCTGGAGGCCGAGGACCTGAACTCCGGGGAGACCATCGCCTGTGATTACCCGGACTTTCCGGATCACTTCGGCTTCTTCCTCCCGCTGGCGGGCATTACCACCGTCAAGCAGATCCGCGAGAGTTCTTTCGACATCAAGGCGACCGGACGGCTGAACCGGCTCTATGTCGAGCTGTTGAAGGACAACCCTGGTTGGGGCACGGCAGAACGCCGCTCGGACATGAATCACTTCATGGCGCGGCTGATCTTCTGCTTCTTTGCCGAAGACACCGACATCTTCGGTGGCAAGGAGATCTTCACCTCGACCATCGAGCAGATGAGCGCGCGGGACTCCTCGAACACCCACGAGATCATCGGTGAGCTGTTTCGCGCGATGAACATCCCCTACCGCCAGCGGGCGGCGGCGACGGTGCCGCGCTGGGCGGACGCGCTTCCTTACGTCAATGGCGGCTTGTTCTCGGAGAGCACGGATGTCCCGCGCTTCAGCAAGATTGCCCGGTCCTACCTGCTGCACATCGGCAAGCTCAACTGGCAGAAGATCAACCCGGACATCTTCGGCTCGATGATCCAGGCGGTGGCCGAGGACGAGGAGCGTGGGGCCTTGGGCATGCACTACACCAGCGTGCCTAACATCCTGAAGGTGCTCAACCCGCTGTTTCTCGACGAGCTGCGCGAGAAGCTGCAGGAGGCGGGCAACAACCCCCGCAAGCTACTCAATCTGCGCAACCGCATCGCCCGCATCCGGGTCTTCGACCCCGCCTGCGGCTCGGGCAACTTTCTGGTCATCGCCTACAAGGAGCTGCGCGCCATCGAGGCCGAGATCAATCGCCGCCGCGGCGAGATCGGGCGTAAGTCAGACATCCCGCTGACCAACTTCCGGGGCATCGAGATTCGCGATTTCCCGGCCGAGATTGCCCGGCTTGCGCTCATCATCGCCGAGTATCAATGCGACCTGCTCTATCGCGGGCAGAAGGAGGCGCTGGCTGAGTTCCTGCCCCTGGAGGCGATGAACTGGATCACCTGCGGGAATGCGCTCAGGCTCGACTGGTTGAGCATCTGTCCGCCGACCGGGACGGGCGTGAAGCTGCAGGCGGATGACTTGTTCGAGCCACCGCTCGATCAGGTAGAGGTTGAATTCGAGAATGAGGGTGGGGAGACGTATATTTGTGGGAATCCGCCGTATGCGGGAAAGGGGAAGAAAACACCTCAAGAAATCGATGACATGGAGTTCGTGTTTGGACACCTTGGCGTGAAGCACGGCTATATCGATTACGTAGGCTGTTCGTTTATGAAGGCTGCGGAGTATGGCCTACGCAGAAGTTCAGCGTTCGCATTTGTGACGACGAATTCACTATGCCAAGGTCATCAGGTTCCCCTTATTTGGCCTCTTCGGCCTCGATCATCCCTTCGCCCACAGCGGCCACCGAATGCGTCGTCAGGCCATCCTGGCCTGACGGAATCATGGCTGGAAGCCCTGATGACGCAAGGATCGCCAGCAGCTGGACCAAACGATGATCAAGGCCCCGCTCGACGATGTAGGTTGCGCTTCGGCACGGCGTAGCGGGGGATGCCGACCGCCTCCGGATCGCGATTCAGCAGGCCGGTCGCTTTGGCCGGTGTATCGGGCAGCTTGGCAGCGGGTTCGGTTCCGTAGAGGCGTTTGGACACGGCATCCCCGAGCGAGGCCACGGTCCGGAGTCACGCTTCGAAGACACACCAGCCGCCGCGGCATCACCAAGGCCCCGGACGAGCGACTCACTACCGGCTTCTGCTGTCCGCCGCAGAAGGATCAAGGGTGCCAGGAATCGGGAACACCAGTCCCGGGGCGAGGGCAGGAAACCGGGGTCTCCGGGAACCCTGTACACAGCGCAGGGGAACCCAGTGCCCTATCCGGAGTAGGGAACACCGTTCCCATAGGTAGGGAACACCGTGCCCATAGGTAGGGAACACCGTGCCCATGGGTAGGGAACCCGGTTCCGTCCCTAGGGAACCCGGTTCCGTCGGTAGGGAACAGAGTTCCTTTTGATAGGGAACACAGTTCCCCCTAACCGGTATATTAACCGTCATAGAACCGTCAGTAAGTCGACGTCGTCGCGCGCGACCCCCGCTTGTCGAATCACACCTCGAAACGCAGACCCGATCCGGCGCGACCGGGTCCGCGCCCGAGTCGACGAGCGCGTCGCCTCCTGGTCCGACACCGGGGCGCACCGCACGTGTCGGGACGCCACCGTCATCCAGCGCCGGCAGACGCTTCGGCACGCGGACAAGGCCTCGACTCGGCCGGTCGGCACCCGCCACTCGCACAACGAACACGCCACCCTCCCCGGATCCACCGCGCATGATCGCGCACGGGATCGCCGGGGCCGTCCGGACCCGGGCATTCTTCGACCGGCCGGCATTCCGCCCTGCCCTGTCCGGCGCTTAACCCCCTCGAGCACAGGTTATCCACACGACCGACCACAGGGATTGTGAACAAAAAGGCCGTCGGCGCCTGGATGACCTCCCCGATGCGCCGTCTGCGCAGCGGCCGACACACCTGCGAGTAAAGCCGCGTTTTCGAGCGCTTAGCGCCGTCGCCGTCACGCCCGTCGGCCGGCACTCTGTCCGCACCTTCACGGACAGGGCAGCGGCATGCGACAGAACCTCGATTCACCCTTCGACGAAACGCCCGGGCGTCTGGCCCGACACCTCGGGGCCTCGCTGGCCGCACTCGGTTTGGCGGCGGCGTCGCTCGCGAACCCCGGCATGGCCGAGCCGTTGCCGAGCGCGTCGATCGCGCGCATGGCGCAGCTGCCGTCCGGCGGTCTGCAGGCGGTGGAGACCACCGACGGGGAGTTGCTGTTCTTCTCGGAGAACGGGCGCTACGTGCTGCGCGGCAGTGCCGTGGATCTCTGGCACGGGGCCAAGCTCACCGCGTTCGATCAGACCCAACGCCTCGCCGGGCGCATCGATCTGGCGCGACTGAAGCTCGACGTGGCCGATCTGGGGGCGATCGACGTCGGCGAAGGCCCCGAAGTGGTCGTCTTCGTCGATCCCTTCTGCCCCCATTGCACCGCGCTCTACGCCGATCTGGCGCCGCTGCGCGCGACCTATCGCTTCCGGCTGGTCCCGATTCCGGTGCTGGGCGAGCCCTCGCAGCGCGCCGTGCTCGCGCTGGCGTGCCTGGCCGGATCCGCTCCCGAGCAGGCGCGCGAGGCGCTGCTCGCCGGGCTCACGGCGGATCTCCCGGAACCCGCGGCGGGATGCGGCGAGGCGGTTGCGCAACGCACCCTGATCGCAGCCCAAATCCTCGGAATTCGCGGCACGCCCTTCCTGATCGCGCCGGACGGGCGCCTGCGGCAAGGTCGCCCCGACGACCTCGCGACCTGGCTCGCCGCCGTCGAGGAGCGTGCCGAATGATCCACGCCACACCCCTGCTGCTGTGCGCGGCCCTGCTCGGGGGTTGCGCCTCGGGTAATCCCGAGTACGCCTGTCCCGGCTATCCGGGCAAACCGCTCTGTCTGCCGCCGAGCGCCGTCTACAGCCTCAGCGACGGGGCCGGGCCACCGCCCGCGTCCGTCGCACGCGCCCTGCCGGTCGAAACCGAAAGCGGGTTTGCCGCCGGGTCCGGCTGGGCCCGGGCCACACGCCTGCGGGATTAGGAGACCGCCATGACCTCACGCCTCACGTTGCCGCTCATGCTCTCGGCGCTCGCCGCCCTGAGCGGCTGCGCCACCCGAGCGCCCGTCCCGGAACCGGTGGCGGCCCAAGACCAACGCCCCGCCGAGTATCGACCCACACGCGCCGCCGCCGCGTCGATGCAGGCCTGGATCGCCCCTTGGGAGGATGCGACCGGCGATCTGTATCCGCCCTCCACGGTGTACATCGAGGTGCTGCGCGAGCACTGGCAGTACGACGCCCCGCACGGTCGTTTGACCGTGCTGCGGCCGCTGCAGGTACAGCCGCGATCGCCCGCACCGAACGATGCCGCGGGTCCGGTCATGCCCCCGGATACGGTTCCGACGGATCCGGCAAACGTACCCATGCACCTGCCGCGAGCGGACAAGCGCGGCGCTTGAACACCGTGGTCCGGCGCAGACCGGACGATCGGCCCACTCGAACCCGCGCGGCGCGGGTTCCTCAACCTTTCGGAGAAGCTGTTCATGTTGTCCCCGCCCCCGTTGTCCGGCCGCGACCGCCGGACCCTGCTGTTCGCGGGCCTCGCCGCGACCCTGCTCGCCCTGGCGCTCTCCGCGACCGCCACGGCCGGCACCACCGGCACCGAGTTCTCGGCCCTCTACACCCTGCTCACCGGCTGGATGACCGGTTTCCTGGGTCGTGTGGTGGCCGTGATCTTCATCATCATCGGCGTCATCGCCGGTGCCGCACGCCAGTCGATCATGGGCTTCGTCCTGGGCATCGCCGCCGGCGTGGGCATGTTCCTGGCCCCGGCGATCGTCGACGGCGTCGTCACCGCCACCCTGCCCGTTCTCTGATCGGAGCCTTCCGATCGCCCGGACCCCGACCATCGGGTCCATTGCCGGGTCCCGGCGACGGGACCCCTTTCCACGCGAGGTCTTCATGGTCGGATTCGACAGGCACGCCGTCGCCGGCGTGGCTCTCCTCATGGCGGTTTCGGTCGCGCACGCCGAGGTCGCTCCGCGGCTTCCCGAATCCCTGATCGGCGTGCTGCCCGGCATCGGCGATCTCGTCGTCTATCCGCGTTCGGGCGAGGTCCACGTCTGCCGGCGCATCCCCGCGCGCGCTTCGGCATCCTGCACGAGTGCGCGGCAGGTCATCGACGGCGCGCTCGCCGATCGTGACGCCTGGCTCACCCGCACCGCCGATCTGCTTTATCCGACGGATCCGGACATCGCGGTGCTCGATCGCGCGATCGCCATCGCCGCGGACGGCGCGGACGGTCTCTTCGTGGTCGCCTACCGACTGGCAGGACACCAGGCCGACGGCGTTTCGTCCCGGTCCCGGACGCTCGTCGTCACCCGCTGTGCCCCGAACCGGAATTCCGACCTCGGATCCTCCGCGGGACCCGGGCCGACGGCACTCTGCAGCGAAGCGGAGTATTCCGTTGAACCGACCGGCGAAGCGCAGGCGGCGCACGCACGCGACGGTGGCGGACGCCTCGCCGTCGCCACGACCGCACACGGCGTGGCCATCCTGCTCCCCGACGGTGGCGCGCTGTTCACGGCCGAAGCGGTCGACCCGCTCGCCTGGAGCGCGGCGCACATCCGACGCCACCCGCAACAGGTGTTCGCGCCGGCCTCGACCACCGAGGATGGGCTCGACGCGCGCGGCGCCGTCTTCCGGCTCCATCCGTCGGCCATCGACGATGCGTTGATCGTCACGCGCGAAGTCGCCGCCGTCGACGGCGCGACCCTGGTGTCGCTCGGCGCCCTGCCTGCCGACCCGAGCGACCGCACCCCGATGGTTCGACTCGCGGAGACCCGCCTGTTCGACAGTCCGCACGGGGCACGCCCATGAGCCGATCCCGCACCGCCCATGTCCAGGTGCGCTCGCCCTCCGGCAAGCCCTTGAGCGACTGCGCCCGCCGCCGCGCCAGGGAGATGGTCCGCCGCGGTCGCGCGACCTGGATCTCGACCTCACCCCCGATCATCCGCCTGACCGAGAAGCCCTCATGACGACATCGCGCCGGTTCACCGGTTCGCGCGCCAACGCGCTCTTCCCGACCCTGGCCTACGACCCGGACAGCCATCTGTTTCTGCTCGACGACCAGTCGCTCGCCTTCGGCTATCTGTGCGAGCCCTTGTCCGCTGCCGATCAGTCCAACGCCGACCGCCTGCTGGTGCTCGGCAATCTCGACTGGCCGCCCGAGACCCTGCTGCAGGTCGCGCTCTGGACCTCGCCGGATGTCGAGGAGACGGTCGCGCGCATGGAAGGGCTGCGCATCGAGACCGCCACCGCGCTGTTGCGGGAATCCACGCGCCGCACCGCCGCCTATCTGCGCGCCGGCAGCACCGCCCCGATCTCCCCGACCGGGGATCTGCGCCTGCGCGAGCTGCAGGTGTTGGTCACGGCCAAGCTGCCGCTGGCCGCCCCGCAGCCGAGCGCGCATGAGTTGCGCGATGCCCGCGAGTTGCAGGCGACCGCCCTGCAGGTGCTGGTCACCGCCGGGATGCGCCCGACGAGCCTCACCGCCGACCGCCACGTGCGGATCATGACGACCCTGCTCAATTGGGGAGCGCAGGCGGGGTGGCGCGACCGCATCACGCCCGAATGCGATGCCCGGCGCCCGGTCCGCGATCAGTACCTGGACTACGACGTCGGCATCGATGTCGACGCCAAGGGGATCACGCTCGGGGAGCAGCGCATCCAGACCTTCTCGATCAAGCGCTTTCCCGACCGCGCCGGCTTCGGGCTGGCCGCGCGCTTCCTCGGGGATCCCTTCTCGGGCTCGCGCGGGGTGCGCCACAATGCGCTGATCACCCTGAACCTGCATTTCCCGGACCCCGAGGCGACGCGGGTGAATCTCACCTCGCGCGCGCAGTGGGCCGCCCATCAGGTGAGCGGCAATCTTTCGCACTACATGCCGCGTCTCGCCCACAACAAGCGCGATTTCGACGCCTTGTTCGCCCGGCTGGATCACGGCGACCGCCCGCTGCAGGCGTACCTGGGGATCGTGCTCTTCACCGCCCCGGAGGAGGCCGCGGGCGCGGCCTCGAATCTGCGCACCTATTGGCGCGAGCTCGGCTTTCAGGTGCTGACCGACCGCTTCTTCGTGCTGCCGCTCTTTCTCAACTGTCTGCCGTTCGGGGCCGATCGCGGGGCGATCCGCACCAGTTTTCGCTACCGCACCCTCTCCGCCGCCCACGCCGTCGCGCTCATGCCGGTCTTCGGCGACTGGAAGGGCACCGGCACCCCGGTGCTCAACCTGATCGGGCGCACCGGTCAGCTCGTGGATCTGAGCCTCTTCGACTCGGCGACCAACTACAACGCCGTGATTGCCGCCTCCTCGGGTTCGGGCAAGTCGTTCCTCGCCAACGAGCTGCTCTCGACCAACCTGAGTGTCGGCGGGCGCTGCTGGGTGATCGACGTCGGGCGCAGCTACGCCAACCTCTGCGAATCCCTCGGCGGGCAGTTCGTCGCCTTCACCGCCGACTCGGACATCGTGCTGAATCCCTTCGAGCTGCTGCAGACGTGGGAGGAGGACGCCGACGTGATCGCCGCCATGGTCACGGCAATGGCCGCCCCGACCGAGCCGCTCGGCGACTATCGCACCGCCGGTCTCAAGCGCGCCCTGCGCGAGCTGTGGGACACCCACGGCACGGGGATGAACGTGGATCTGATCGCCGCGGCCATGCTCGCCTGCGCGGACGAGCGTCTGCAGGACGTCGGCGTGCAGCTCTACCCCTTCACCTCGCGCGGGGAATACGGACGCTGGTTCCACGGGCGCAACACCATGGACTTCAGCGCGGATCTGGTGGTTCTGGAGCTCGAAGAGCTCAAGGGACGCAAACACCTCCAGCAGGTCATCCTGCTTCAGCTGATCTTCCAGATCCAGCAGGCGATGTATCTGGGCGAGCGTTCTCGCCAAAAGCTGGTGCTGATCGACGAGGCCTGGGATCTGCTCACCCAGGGGGATGTCGCAACCTTCATCGAGCACGGCTACCGGCGCTTTCGCAAGTACAACGGGGCCGCGATCACCGTCACCCAGTCCCTCGCCGACCTCTACGCCAACCCCACCGGGCGGGCGATCGCCGACAACAGCGCCCACACCCTGCTGCTCGCCCAGCCCGGCCATGCCATCGATCGACTCAAGGCCGATCACCGTCTGCCGATGACCGCCGCGGGCGCGGAGATGCTCAAGACCGTGCACACCGTTCCCGGTGCCTACTCCGAGATCATGACCCTGACCGACAGCGGCGCGGGGATCGGCCGGCTGATGGTGGACCCCTTCCGCCAGCTGCTCTACTCCACCAAGCCCTCGGACGTCGCGGCGATCCGACGGCTGCGCGAGCGCGGGATGAGCGTCGAGCAGGCGATCAACCGGTTGCTTGCGGGGGCCGAGGCGGAGGCGTCCGATGCCGCCTGAGAATCGCTCCGCTCCGGCTCGCACGTCCGGCGGCATCCTGCTGCTCGCGGCACTCCCGCTGGCGGCCCTCGCCGGCGGTTACCTCGGCACCGAGATCGCGGCCCGGCCGCTGCGCGAGGCCATCGCGACCCGCCCGCCGGTGCTGATTATCGATGTCGCCGCCGCCCTGGACGGGATCGCACCGGAAGACGTCGGCGAGGCGATTGCGGACCTCAAGGCGACCGCCGCGCGTCTCGCCGACGGGGGCGTTCTGGTGCTGGACGCCCAGGCCGTGCTCGCGGCACCGCACGACGCCTATGTGTTGTCGGGGAAGCAGCCATGAGCGCACGCGCGGACATTGCCGCTTCCCCGAGGCTCGCCTCGCGCGCACCCTCCGGCGCGGCCTGCCGGTGCTGCTCCTCGTCCTGGGGTTGATGCTCTATCTCGGGACGCGCTATCGCATCGCGATCAACGATCAGGTCGACAAGTGCTTGCCGCCCTACACGGTCTTCCTGGTGGATCGCCACGACAGTGCCCTCGAGCGCGACGGCCTCTATGCCTTCCTTGCCGGCGAGCGCATGGCGCCCTTCTTCCCGATGCAAATGCAGGTGATCAAACGGGTCGTCGGTTTGCCCGGAGACACCGTTGCGGTCACTGAACAGGCCACTCGGGTCGACGGCCGAACGGTCGGCGAAGGACTGGATCTGGCCGGCACGCTCGGCACGCCCGCGGCGCAGTTCGTCCGCGAGGTCGTGGTCCCCGCCGATGCCGTCTGGATCATGGGCGCCACCCGCGACAGCTTCGACTCGCGTTACTGGGGCCCGCTGCCGCGTCATCACATCATCGGGCGGGCCTATGCACTGCTCTGAGCTTCGGTTCCCTGCCCTGCTCGTCCTCTCGCTCCTATACGTCCCGACGGCCTCCGCCCAGTCAAGCGAGCGCGCCGATCTGCGTGCGCTGCGCGATCAGGCCGGCGCCATCCAAGAGGCGGTCTCCGGCACGGCGCTCCCGGACTGGCTCCGGCCGGGCTCCGAGGCTTCGACACGCGCGGGCGAGACGCTCGGCGCGGCCGAGCGCGAACGGATGCACCGACTGATCACCGCACAGATGCCCGCCGTCCCCGCCGCGAACGCGCCCCCGACGCAGACGATCACGCTCCTGGTCTCGCGCGCCTTGGGCGCGGCTGCCCTGCGCGACATCTTCGCCAGCGCGGCCCGACCCGACGTGCGGGTGGTCTTTCGCGGGGTGGCCGAAGGCGAACCGCTGATGGATTTCATGCGCGGGATCCATGCCGAGTTGGACGGGCTCGATCCGATGCCCGCGGTCGCGCTCGACCCGACACCCTTTCGCGAGGCCGGCGCCGAGGCCGTCCCGCTGATGATCCTGTCCGGACCCGACGGGGAGATTGCACGGGTCGCCGGCCTGTCGGATCCCGCCTGGCTGCAGGCGCAGGTGGCGGCCGGCCGGACCGGGGATCTGGGGATACGCGGACCGGTCGCGACGATCTCCGAACCGGACATGCTCGAGGAGATCGCGCGCCGGGTCGCCGCCCTGGATCTCGCGGCACTGCGCGAGCAGGCACTCGCGCGTTATTGGACACGCGCGGTCTTCGAACATCTGCCGGCCGCGCGGGAGCCCCGCACGCGGGTGATCGATCCGGTGATCGAGGCGAAGGCCGACATCGCCCTGCCGGACGGCACGCTGCTGGTGCGGGTCGGCGAGACCCTCAACCCGCTCGATCGCCTGGCCTTCGGGCTGCGTCTGGTGGTGTTCGATCCGACCGAGCCGGCCCAAGTCCAGACGGCGCGCACGCTGGGCGAAAGTGCCGGGACGTTGCGGCCGGTCTATCTGGCGACCCGTTTGGATCGCGAGGCCGGCTGGGAGGGTTTTCGCGCCATCGAGGATGCCCTGGACGAGACGGTCTATCTGCTCACCCCGGACGTGCGCGAACGCTTCGCCCTGGAGCGCGTACCGGCGAGCGTCGAGTCCGCCGGTCGTGTCTTCCTGGTGCGCGAGCATCCGCCGGAGGAACCCCGATGAAGGCACCCACCCTGCCCCGCCTCGCCGGACTGCTCGCGGTCGTCCTCGCGCTGTCGCAGTCCCCCGTTCGGGCCGCCGACCCCGCCTGCCCGGACGCCGAGCTGTTCTCGGGCAAATTGATCACCGATGTCTGCTGGGCCTGTCTGTTTCCGATCCGCATCGCCGGCATGCCCCTGTTCGGCGGAACCGCACCGGCGGGTGCGGCCTCCGCCCCCTTCTGCGCCTGCAACGACGCCTTCGGCGTGCCCCATCCGGGCTTCACCGTCGGGATGTGGGAGCCCGCGCGACTGATCGAGCTGGTCCATGCGCCGCGCTGCGCCCCGGCCCTGGGCGGGATTCGCCTGCCGCTCGGCAGTCGCCGTCTGCTCGGCACCGCCGGTCAAGCCGAATACGACGCGAGCGATACGTCCTTCTACAACTTTCATTGGTACGCCTTCCCGCTGCTGATCCTGCTGGATCTGTTTTGGGACGACCGCTGCAACCCGGACGGCTACGTGGATCTGGACCTGCTCTATGTCTCCGAGCTGGATCCGACCTGGAACCACGACGAGCTGGCCTTCTTCACCAACCCGGAGGCCGCCTGGCTCGCCAATCCGGTCGCCCTGGCCGCCTGCCTGGCCGATGCCGCCGCAGCGACCGCGGGCACCCCGATCGATGCGCTCTTCTGGTGTGCCGGGACCTGGGGCAATCTCTATCCCTTCACCGGGCGCGGGCCCACCGTCGGCTCGCGGGCCCGCGAAACCAGTCTGGCCTCGGCCCGGTCTCTCGCCGCCCTGCATCGGCGCGGACTCGCGCGTCGCACGATGGGCAACGACGCCCTGTGCGGCGCACCGCTCGCGCCCTTCCTCCCGAAGAGCCAGTACAAGCTCACGATGTTCTACCCCCTGCCCGAGACGCAGCGCGCCCATGTGATCGGCGAAAGCCCGTTCACTTGGGGGGAGTGGCGCAACATCCCCGCGGTCGGGGAGGACCATCTCTATCTGCTGTGGCGTTGGAACGACTGCTGTGCGACCTTCTGAGCGATACGCCTTCCCGGTCCGGGTCCTGACCGGCCTCCTCTGCATCGCCCTGGCCTGGACCCCGTGGGCGTTGGTGTGGGGCGATGACTTCGCCGACGCCATCGACGCGGGCAAGCAGGCGGGGCGCGAAGCGACCGGCGCACTGACGCTGCCGGCGCTCTCGGGCGACACGCTGACGCTGCCGGGCGGGGATCTGCGTCTCGACGCGCTCTTTCCCGGCGCCGGCGGCGGCGACCCGGCGAGCTTCTCCGGACTCTACGGCCATCACCACGGCACCCTGATCCACGGCCAACAGGCCCAAGGTGCCCTGATCACCGAGGGCTCGGCGACCGGCGAGGCCTACCGCACCCTGCGCGGGTCGGTCGAGCGCTCCCGTGCCGACATGCGCATCGACCCGCTGTGGGCGCAGACCGACGACGTCCTCGACAACTTCGAGGCGATCGCCGAGACCTTCGGTCACTGCGAGACCGCAACGACCTTCGACAACGGCACCCGCGCGGTCCACGTTCCGGATCTGCGCACCTGCGATCGGTTGACCCCGCAAGGCGGCTCCTGCTCCTGGTATCACGACTACGCGCTCCCGGCGCAGGACAGTCTCGTGACGGTCGGCGGCAGTGCGGCGCTGGAGAGCTGCGGACCCGGCTGCACGCGGGTCGTGCTCGAGCGCGGCGGATCCTGGAGTGAAATCGACGCGCGCTCCGGCGCCGTCCCCGTCGACGCTCCCCCGTTGGAGGGCGAATTCGCCGTGAGCGATCCGGCACGCGTGGACAGTGTCCGGGTCACGCTCGTCTTCGGCGATCGACCGGATCACGAGGCCGCCGAGGGGTGGTTTCTCCAGGGGACGCGTTCCTGGTATTCGGCGCGCTTTCCCGGGGTCGATCGCGCGCGCACCACGCCGGGCGACTGGTATGACGCAACACCCATGACGGAGAACCTGCGCAACGGCGGTCGGTTCAGCCTGCGCCACGACCAGACCTGGACCTACAGCGATCAGGGCGGACCCACCGAGTGGTGCCCCTTGTGCGGGGAGCAGTTCAGCTACCCCGTCTATTTCGGGGCGATCGCCCTTGCGGTGGAGATCCGTTACACCTCCCGGCCGCTGCGCAGTGTCTGGGGCGCGAACGACGGCTGTTACGACCTGCTCGAGACCCTCGGCAGCGACTTCTGCAGCGGTACGGTCGACTGCCTGGGCTCGCCCCCGCTTGCCGCGGACGGCTGTTACGAGAACGGCGACGTGCGCATTTGCCCGGACGCCATGGCGACCCCGCCCGTGGCCGGTCAAAACCCCTTCTGCACCGAGATCAAGGTGACCGCGAGCTGCTCGGGGTTCAACCAAGGGCCGATGTCGTGCTGGACCGATCCGCAGGGACAGCTGCAGTGTCCCTACAACGACGGCGATCAACCCTCCGACTGCATCGCCTTGGAGGCCGATCCCGCCTGCGGCTTCATCAAGTCCGAATGTGTCGAGGGTGCCGTCGACAACCGCGGAACCTGTTTTCTGTTTGAAGAGACCTGGGACTGCGGCACCGCGCGCACCATCCCGTTCCTGGAGCGCCACCGCACGCTCGACTGTGCCGGTCCGGTGCGCTGCCTCGGCACCGACTGCGCGGAGTTTCCCGAGGAGCAGTCGGCGGACTTCGCCAAGGCGGTCGGCGCGTTGCAGACGGTGCAGATGGCGGTCTCGGACATGCAGTGCACGCCGGGCGGCAGCTGTCGGGTGTTCTCGGGCAGCGCCCATGAGTGCAAACGCGCGGTCGGGGGGATCGTGAACTGCTGCACGCGACCCCAAGGCGTGTCGCTGGCGGATTACGTCGGGCTGATCTTCGCACTCGGGAAGATCGATGCCGCGATCATGGGACTCGACAAAGGGGCCATGATCCGCGGCTCTTGGGAGACGTTGCGCCAGCCGGTCACCGCGACCTGGAGCGCGGTCAAGGAGTCCTTCGTCAGCGTGGCCAACAGCTTCACCGGCAAGACCGCGGCGGCCGCCACCGACGCCGCGGCCGAGGTCGGACTGAATGCGGTCAAACAAGCGCTTCTGACGCAGACCGCGGAATGGGCCGCGCAGCTCTTCGGCGATGCCGCGGTCAATGCGCTGTTCTCGACCACGAGCGGCGGGGTGGCGGTCACCGGGGGTGTGGTGGCGGAAGGCTCGGTGCTGCAGCTCGGCGGCGGGGCGGCCTGGCTCGGTACGGCCATGGCCTGGGCGATGTATGCCTACATGATCTACACGGTCGTGATGATCCTGATCCGCATCATCTGGACCTGCGAGCAGAGCGAGTTCGAGCTGGGTGCGAAGCGGGAGCTGCGCGCCTGCCATCGCGTCGGATCCTACTGCAAACAGGAGGTGCTGACCTGGTGCGTGGAGAAGCGCGAGAGCTACTGTTGCTTCAACACCCCGCTTGCGCGGATCCTCAACCAGCAGATCCGCCCGCAGCTCGGACGCGACTGGGGCGAGGCGCAATCACCGGAGTGCTCCGGGATCGACATCCGGGATTTCGCGCGCGTCGACTGGACCCGGGTGAATCTCGACGAGTGGCTCGCGATCCTCTACGAGACCGGACACTTCCCGACCCTGGAGACCCTCACCGTCGAGGACCTCACCGGCGCGGGCAGCGCGCTGACCGTCCGCAGCGAAGGCCGGGCGGATGCGGCGACGCGTACCACGCAACGCAGCGACGGACTCGACAGCGAGGAGGTCCGCAAGGAGGCCGAGTCCGAGCTGTGGCGCGAGACGCTTCCGGCTCTGCCTGCCGAGTAGGCGCGTGTCGGGAACGACTTCCCAAGGACGGTGGATCCATCGCTTCGCGACCATGCAACTCCCGAGCAGCATGATCTTCAGCGACGACCGCAGCACCCATCTTCTCCGGCGTGGCCGGTTCCACGATCACCCGCACATCACCGTCGTGTTGCAGACCGGACCCTGTCTCGTGGAAGACAAACGCCCGGTACAGGCTACAGTGAGTACGATGGTTTCCCCTTCATGAGCCGACCCCTGGAGGCTCTCTCGAAGGGTGAAATCGGTTGGGCAGGTCTCCCGCCCACGACGTCGACTGGTCTGAAAGACGCGGGTATCGTCGAACCCGCGTATGGCCTGTCTATAAGCGGCCCTTCGCCAAAAGAGCTGCGACAACCTGCCGGGGATCGTGGATGGTCTCATCGCGCAAGCAGGGGCAGCCGACGCGGCCGCGGCCAAGCTCATCATGGATCCTGCCCTGCCGGCCCTGAAGCCGCGGGATCGCGCCGCCGCGCTTCCCCTCGCCGGCGGCCTCTCCGAAGTCGGTTGTTCCGTCCTCGCCGCCCTCGGAGAAGACAAACCGACGCCCGAGCAAGGTGCCCGCATGATGGAGGATAGGCAGTCACTGTCTATCGAGAGGTGCCGCCGCAGTCCGTGCGCGGTTGCGGCTGAGCCTCGATTCTGACGCGGGACGTTCCGTCGTCTACCATATCCAGCCGACTGGCCGCTTCGCGCGAAAGATCGATGACCCGATTCCCCTCGTAAGGCCCACGATCATTGATCCTGACCTCGACCTTCTTGTCGTTCTCGAGGTTGGTCACTTCAGCCGTGGTCCCCATCGGCAACGTCGGATGGGCAGCCGTCATCTTGTTCTGATCGAAGGTCTCGCCACTCGCGGTTTCGTTGCCTTGAAATCCGGGGCCGTACCAGGACGCTTCGCCGACCTCATTCGAGCCCGGTTTGGTGGCCGCCGCACTCCCTTTGCCGTGCTCGACCGACTCTTCGGAGTGACATCCGATCAGCGCAAAGGCGGCAATCAGAACACGTCGCGAGAATCGGGCAAGACGGTCGCGTTGGGACATTGAAGTTCCTGTTCTCGGTGATGAGGGCCTCACCCCTCGTTTGGCGGCGTACCAAGCATGAAAGCAATGATCCCCTTGCGGTTCCACAGGCTCCGTGCGGCGGCGCACCTATCGGCTGCTGATTCTTAGGAGCATTTATTCCGGTAGAACAACTACGGATCCTCCGGGGTTGGATCAACGGCGACATCCGACGGATCGCGAGCATCCGCCCACTGAGATTGGCCAGTTCATCGTCGGTTTCGACGTTCGCCTCGTCGCTACGAAACCAATGATTCTTAAGGCTGCCACAACCGGCTCTACAAGGCCGCGATCCGCGGCAAGCGCGGCGTCTCGTCGAAAATGCGGGGTCGGAGCGACGATCGGTTCCGGAACTGCGGTGCGGCGTGACTCGGCCAGTAGGCGGCGCCAACCGAGCCGCTCCGGCGGCAGGTAGACACGCATTGGAGGCTCCAACGGATACTTTCGCCGCCGATCACATCGCGCGGACAGCTGTCAGTCGAGCTGCCGAGGTCGGCGACGACTGGGCCCCATTACCGGTCACCCCACTCTGGCGGCGACCAGGAAGACCTCGGCCACTTCCGGACGCAGGAATTTCGCCGGTCGGAGTCCGAAGGCGCGCGGACAGCCGACGCTCGCCCTACCAAAGAGTGACATACACTGTCCGTTCGCAGTAACAACAGTAAGTCTAGCGGGTTGAAGTCCCGTCCGAGGAGTTGTCCGTACGACTCGGTAGCATGAGGAAGCGGCGTCTTGGTAACAAGGGGTCGTAAGTTTCCCCCCAGCAAAAGAGCAGGCCGTAACGCAAGTGAACCTAGAGGTAGCCTCGTAATATTAGGTTGGAGACGCCGACCCTGTGGACAGAAGGGGAAGGTCGTTGGGTGGCCATTGGAAGAACGGAAGTGATGGTCATCGTCTCTCGGGGTAGCAGGGGCGGCATGTACTTGAAGACTGATCTGTCCAGTGCTGGAGATCCATGACGGGGGTGGAGAGAGGCCACCGACGGCGGCGTATAAGGCAACGAAATCGTCGCCGCCCGTCATGGAAGTCGGAGGGGTTCGTAGTACCGTTTGAGACTGGGGGACAACACAACCCTCGGTCGAGGGAAGGGACCCTACTTTGTTCACGCAACCAACGAGTGGAGGATCAGGGGATTGCCATGTCGCTAATCACCCCGGAGACGATCAGGACACTTCAGAGGAAGCTCTACGCTAAGGCCAAGCAAGAACCGGCCTACCGCTTCTACGCGCTCTATGACAAGGTGTACCGGGAGGACATCCTCCGTCACGCCTGGAATCTTGTCCGGTCAAACGCAGGCAGCCCCGGGATTGACGGGGTCAGCTTCGCGGCCATTGAGCAAGGCGAAGGGGTAGAGGGGTTTCTGCAGGAGATCGCACAGGAACTGCGCGAGAAAAGCTACCGCGCCCAACCGGTACGGCGTGTGATGATCCCCAAAGGGGATGGCCGCGAACGGCCGCTGGGGATACCCACCATCCGCGACCGCGTGGTGCAAATGGCCGTCAAGCTGGTGATCGAGCCGATTTTCGAGGCGGACTTTACGCCGCACTCCTATGGGTTTCGACCCAAACGCTCGGCGCACGATGCCATCGACGATATTGCCAACGCACTCTGGGCCGGACACACTCATGTCATTGATGCCGATCTGTCGAGCTACTTCGACACGATCCCCCACGCTAACCTCATGGCGGTGGTGGCCGAACGCATTGTCGACGGACGCCTCCTGGCGCTTCTGAAGCAATGGCTGAAGGCACCCGTCATCGGCGTGGACGATCAAGGAAAACGCAGGACGGTCGGTGGAGGAAAAGCCAACCGGGTTGGCACGCCGCAAGGTGGTGTCATCTCCCCGCTGTTGTCGAATCTCTACCTGCATCTGCTCGATCGCATCTGGGACCGGCATCGGCTGAAAGACGAGCTGGGGGCACACATCGTCCGCTATGCGGACGACTTTGTCGTGCTCTGTAAGCAGGGTGTGGAAGAACCGCTGAACGTGGTGCGCCACGTCATGGATCGACTGGGTTTGACGCTCAATGAGACCAAGACCCACGTGGTGGACGCCAAGGAGACGGGCTTTGACTTTCTGGGTTTTACGCTCCAGATGAGTCGAGGCGCCAACACCGGCAAATGGTACCCAAACGTACGTCCGTCGGACAAAGCTGTGGGTAAAATCACGGCGAAAGTGACGGAACTAACGCGACGGGAGTTGACCTGCATCCCGCTGGATGATGTGGTTGGAAGCGTGAACCGCAGCCTTCGCGGCTGGGCGAACTATTTCCATTTCCGCAATTCCAGTCTGGCGATGAGTAAGGTTAGGAACCACGCCGAACAGCGGCTGCGAATCCACTTGCGCAAGCGACACAAGGTCAAGACCTGGGGTGCGGGTTACGCCAAATTCCCGTCTCACGACCTCTATGACCGCCATGGACTGCACCCACTCCCGAAAGGACCCGGCTGGAAGACGGCGCATGCCTTGGTGTGAAGAACATCGGAAAGCCGTGTGCGGGAGAACCGCATGCACGGTTTGATGAGGGAGGGCTGGGAGTCACAGCCATGTCCTGGCTATTTAGGCACCGCGAAACGAAAGGCGCGGAAACAGATAAGCCACGGCTACCGTAATTGGCGACCTGCTCTCTACTCTACCCGTAACTCCGTGCTGGATCGACAGATGGCTCGGCGCATCGTCGATTACCTGGATGGGCGCATAGCGACACGCGAGAATCCGCGAAGTACCGGCAAGGCATTGACCGGCCCCCTGAGTGATTTGTGGCGCTATCGCGTCGGAGACTAGCGGCCGTCTGACTTCGGTTCTCAACGCGCTCTCACGCGAATTTCAGCGGTTTCGATCAAGTCGAAGCCGCTGAAATCCGTGTAGCGCACCGACTTTGATCATTCCGTGACCGGTTCTCGGCGATTCCCCGAGGCTCTTTAGGATCTCATAGGGTTATGATATTTTGTAAATCAACAACCTGAACCTTGCCTGCCGGCAGAACCCCATTCGGACGCGGCTCATCATGATGTTCGACACAGAGACCCTTCAGACCCTGCTGAACCTGCCTGATATCGCCATTGATCGCGTTGTGCTCGGTGAGCACAGAACGCTTGAGATCCACGTCCACAGCACCCTCGAGGGGACGCACTGTCACCGTTGCGGCAAGCCGATCGACCATGGCTACGGGCTTGGTCAAGAGATCAAGCTGCGGCACTTACCGGTGTTCGACTACCACACCGTCCTTGTTTTGCGACCCAAACGCTATCAGTGCCACTCCTGCGAGGGGCGGCCGACGACGAGTCAGATGCTGTCGTGGTATTCGCCACGCGCCTCGGTTACGAAGGCCTTCGAGCAGCAAATGCTGCTCGAGTTGATCAACAGTACGCTCGAGGATGTGAGTCTCAAGCATGCCGTCGGTGTCGATGCGCTGCAGGGCATTCTGGATCGCCGCATCGAGCCCGAGGTCGATTGGAACGGGATCGAGACGCTGGAGGTCATCGGCATCGACGAGATTGCGTTGAAGAAGGGCCATCGCGATTTTGTCGTCGTGATCAGTGCCTACGTGAATGATCGGCTCCGCGTCATCGCCCTGCTCCCGGCACGGACCAAGGCCGTCGTGGAGGCGTTTTTCGAAGCATTCCCAAGCGCTTACGGCGCACGGTCGAGGTTGTCTGCTCGGACCTTTACCAAGGCTTCATCGGGGCCGCGAAGGCCGTGTTCGGCAAACGCGTCCTCATCTGCGCGGACCGCTTTCATGTCGCTCGCTTGTATCGCGAGGGACTCGAAACCCTGCGCAAGCGCGAGTTCAAGCGGCTGCGTCGCACGCTCTCCAAAGCGTCCATTGATGAGCTCAAGAACGCGCATTGGGTCCTGCGGCATCGTCGCGCCGACCTGAATGCCGATGAGCGTCGCCTCCTCAATCGCATCTTCGCCCACTCCCCGAAACTCAAAGAAGCGTACGAAGCCTGCGAGGCGCTCACCGCCATCTACGACAGTCGCCTGTCGAAAGGTCAAAGCAAACGTAAACTGCGCGGTTGGATGCGCCGCGTCACCAACCGCAAGCTCACGTGTTTCGATCGTTTCCTCGGCACGCTCGAGACCCGCTTCGAGGAGATCACCAATTATTTCGTCGGCCGCCGGACCAGTGGATTCGTGGAGGGGCTCAACAATAAGATCAAAGTCATCAAGCGCCGCTGCTATGGAATGACGAGCCTCAAACACCTCTACCAGAGAGTGTACTTGGATCTCGATGGATACGCCCGGTTCGGGACCTCTCGCGGATGAAACAAGCGCTTGTCGGTCGAGCGCTCAACCATTTTTTGGGGTTGTCGTGTACGGCTGGATTTGGCTTAAGTACTTGTTTTCAAATAACCCATACGTTCCCCTGAAATCCGGGAGAGCCTTCCCCGACCGAAATCCGACAAGTGGGACAGCCCCCTAGGGGTAGCCATGGATGGCGGATAGCGAGGCGAAGATCGTGGTCCAGCTAGGGACACGCCAATAATTTTAGTGTTTGATCATCAAGATTGAGGAGTAAAGAGATGGATGATCCAAAAGTAAAAAACTATGATGTGTTGATCGCAAGATTTGTAATAGCGGGAGTTGGCTTTTTTGCAGCCTATGTTTGGTTGGCGATCTCGATTTTCTTGTTACAAGATTATGGAGACGCGGCTGCAGTGATTGTGATTGTGAGTTCTTTGGTCATTTTCGGTCATCTGGCAGTTTATCGACAATTCAAGAATGTTCGCGAATCCAGGGAACTACGGATTTGGATGAGAATTAAGCAGTATGCAATGAGTCTTGGGAAAGATCATAACGGTTGATAACCTTAAAAATGAATGATAGAGACTGAATGGTGAGTTTATTGGCTCTTTATGTGTTTCGGTTAAAGGGGTCAAAACGGAGAAAATCGTACGCTAAGCTTCAGACAGGCTCCTCGGCGGTCGAAACTTGCTTTGCACAACGTCTTTGTTCTGCCGCCGGATGTGGTCAGGGAGCATAAACGCTTATCGGCGGGCACGCTGGGCCAGTTTCGGCGGGCGTCCGCCGCGCTCGGCGGACGCCCGCGGGCCTGTCCCGGTCGGCGTCGTCCAGGAACCGCGTAGGTGAGGCTCCCAGTCGGGCCAGTGGCCGAGTACGGCGGCGATCACACGTGCCGTGCGGTAGTAATGGGGGTAGAACAAGCAGTCGTGTCACCAGCCGCCATTTCGCTCAAAGCAACGCCAGGCGGGTGTTCATGTCCAGCTCGAAGCGACCGTACGGGTTGACGTGCTCCCAGATCAGCGGCGTCAGCGCCGCATAGTCGCGAGGGGTGAGCCGTTCCTGCCAATGCGGCCTCGCCAGCACGGTTTGGATCATCAGGGTGTTGATGTAGACCATGCAGTTCTGGATCAGATGGAGCGCGAGCATGCTGATCTCGTGGTCCTCACGACGGTTGCTCACCATCTCGCCGCGGCGGGCGAAGAAGACGAAATCGGTCGCGCCGTTCCACTGCTCGACGACATTGAGTCCCTCGTTGATCTCGCGCCGCAGGGCCTCGGAGTGCAGGTAGCGGCACAGAAAGATGGTCTTGATGGCCTTTCCAAGCTCGGCCAATGCCTTGTAGGTCGGGTGCTGCACGTTCTGCCGGGTAAAGCGTCGCAGGATCGCCTCGGTCTCGGCGGTCCCCAAGCGCAGTGCCGTCGTGTATTTGATCATCTGGTCGTACTGTTGCCGGATCAGCTCCCAGTCGATCGGTCGGGTCAGAATCAGTTGAAGATCCTTGTAGGCATCGGCCTTGCCGGTTTCCGGCCGGTACAATTAGAAACTGAAGTTTCCGGGTTCTGGCGCGGGCTGGCGTCAGTAGTGCTTGGGGAGGCTGGGATTTTCGGCAGGGTTTGCGCGAATCTAGGCAAACCCCCCTCAAAATACCCCCTACCCCTGTCGCTAACCCCGCCCGAAACCCGGAAACTTCAGTTAGAAATCATCTGTGATTTTATAGAATTCCTAAACGAAAATGGTGCAGAATATAAATTGCCAGATAAATTGGAATTTTGGTAAGAAAGGTCCGGGGTCAGTTCTTATGCTCAAGATAAATCGGAGAACATGAAATGTTTGGAAAACTGTTTGGAAAATCTCAAACACATAAAGTTAATCATAAATTTTGGAAATGGGTTCAGAATAATTGCAGTTGCGTAGAATTTAAACCAGAAAAAATTAAAGCATGGAGTGAATTAAAAAAACTTGAGCTTCGATCAAATGATCTAAGTGATTTATCAGATGATATATCAATACTTACAGGCTTAGTTGATCTCAGTTTATCTGGTAATAAATTTTCAATAGTCCCTGAGATTGTTTTTAGCCTTAATGAACTAATGTTTTTAAATTTTGGAGTAAACCAAATATCTGAATTGCCAAATGGTATTGGGAGGTTAAAAAAATTAAAAATTCTCGATTTAGGTGAAAATAAATTGATCAGTCTTCCTAGCGAGATTGGAGAATTAAAAAATCTAGAAACACTTATTTTGAATAACAACATGTTAACCAGCTTACCTAAAGAAATAGGAAATATGACCGCACTCAATCAGATTTACATATGGGATAATAATTTAAGTAGCCTACCAGATGAAATAATGAATTTGAATAATTTAGAATCGATAGATTTGCAAAATAATAATTTCACCAATGAAGATTCAAAAAAATGGACGGACAGGTTTAGTAACACCAAATGTAGAATATCGTTTGGTTATCAAAAATGTAATATATCAGACCCAATTTATGCAGAAAAGAATATCGATGGAGGAAGTGTTGAAGACTCTTTTAGTGCAATTTATTTAGATTCACAATATAGAGATACGGTATCTGCCATATTTAAGTGGTCTAATTTGGATGAAGACGACTTTTTCAGCGCAATGATAGCTAACGACAGATATAATAAAATAATCGTAAACGAAGGTTTAAATGCATTTGATTCGGAAAATAATATTGTGCCAATTTATATGGCGCTTAATGCGGAAACTCCTTCTACTGAAGATGAGTTGATTCAATGGGTAAAGATTGCTTATATTCAAATTTGCGATGAATATAATTTAGAACCAAATTCAAAACTGAAAATAATTACTGTTGGTACAAGTGGAAATAAAAAGACCATAACAATGATGGAGTATTAGAATTCGACTTTGGCCAATCTAGGCGGTCGCCGCGAGCTGCTACTCGGGCCTTGAATTGACGTCATTCTCCTCGGCCCAGATCGTGCGCCGCACCTAGGCAATCGGAGAAGGCAAGGTGGCGTGGGACTTCGGATACCAGCCGGTGGAGCGTGGCAGTGTGTCCCCAGGACAATCGCATCGCGTTTTCCTAATATTCGCGCTTTTGGAGGCTGTCTTTTGTGGAGAGATCTTCGGCGCCTCGAAGAGCAGCGTGGCGAGGTAGCTGTAGCGACCTACAAACATCCGGCGCTCGGCCTGCAAACATCGCGATTATTGACACCCGAGTCGTCGCTCGACTCGGGCTTCGACGGCGGCAAGCTCGTCAAGGGCCGGAAGCGGCATATCGTCGTCGATACAATGGGTTGCCTTCTGATTGTCTACGTGCATGCGGCCAACATCTTCGACGGCAAAGCCGCTCGCAAGGTTCTCGCCGACGTGTTCGTGCTCGTGCGGAACGTCAAGATTATTTGGGCGAATTGCGGCTATTCCGGCCGAGAGCTTTTGATTGGTTATTATCGCAGTTCGACTGTCGGATCGAAATCGTGAAGAGGGGGGAGAAGAAAGGCTTTCATGTGTTGCCTCGCCGCTGGGTTGTGGAGCGCACCGTTGCGTGGTTGGGACGATCACGTCGCGTGAGTCGAGAGAGAGCCGCGATCGAGTGAATCACAAGTCTATCTTGCCTCCTCGCGTCTACTCCTCCGTCAAATCTGCGGAAATCAAATTCTTTATGAATAGGATGTCGACTCTTGCGATCGGTCTCGGGTCCCTTTGCATTGGCCTAAGTTGGCCTCGATCATCGTTTGGTCCACCTTGCCGGCGGGAGCAAGGCGTCCTGGCGTAAAGCGCTGATAAGAAGCCTAAGATTGCAGCTATCCTTACG
This sequence comes from Thiocapsa sp., assembly GCF_018399035.1. Taxonomy (GTDB): domain Bacteria; phylum Pseudomonadota; class Gammaproteobacteria; order Chromatiales; family Chromatiaceae; genus Thiocapsa. The sequence goes on along the minus strand of NZ_CP073760.1, from coordinate 704,544 downwards.
CTTGCACTGGGTTTTGGACCAGACGATGATCAAGGCATCTAAGTTGCTATACAGCGTCTTAACATTCTTAATGAAATTTAATGAAATTTCCTGCTCAGGGCTATACTTCGAAAGTCTACGTCGTCGCCGGGGCCACGGTCGATGGCTAGTCGCCGAACGGGTCGTCGGCACCGGTCAAACCCTCGATCTCCTCCGCCAACTGCGCGGCCTCGGCCTCCAGCTCGGCGATCTCGGCGCCGATCACCTCGGCCTGCTGGTCCGCGATCTCCTGGACGAACGCGGGCCGTTTCCGGCTGAGCAGGTAAAGTTCGTAGTCGCCGCTCTCGCGCAGCCGCTCGAGCTCGTCCAACAGACCGAAGATGCGCTCCTGCAGCGTCGCGTAGAGCGCCCGCAGCTTGGCCAGCTCCGCCTCGTCGCTGAAATCGAGGCTGGCCAGCCCCTGACGCAGCAGAAAGCCGTTGGGATCCTCGGCGATCTCACGCAGGCGCTCGATATCGCCGCGATCGCGCGCCGTGTTGACCTCCTGCGTCAGGCGTTCGTAAATCGCCTGCTTTTCCGGCTCCTGGGCATAGCGGTCGGGGTGGTAGAGGCGGACGAGCTTCTTGTAAACGCCCTTCAGCTCCTGCGCTTCCTCCTCGCTCAGGGCGTGGGTGTCGGCCGCCTGCGTGGCCGTCTCCTCGTACTCGCGCTCGGTCTCGGCCTTGGCCTCCGCGTAGTCGGGCGCGAGCGCCTCGGCCTCTTCCTCGCCCTCGAGGATCAGGGTGTCGAGAAACCTGCGCCGGTATTGGACCTGCAGCCGCAGTGCATCGCGTCGCTCGTAATGCGGGCGCAGCCGCGTAAACAGCTCGAACCGGAGCACCTCGACGCCGTGATGCTCGCGGGTGTACTCCGCCTCCAGATCCGCCAGTCGGGCGCGGGCGCCGGCCACGCATTGGCGCAGCGTCTCACGCTCCGGATCGCGGAACAGCACCAGCTCGCCGCTGTCGCCCGGCCCGACCTCGATCACCACCGCTTCGGCCTCGGCAACCCCGACTTCCGCGTGGAGCCGATCCAAATACCACCGGCCCATCTCGGCACTGCGCGGGTTGTCGGCGCTCGCCAGCCAGTGCAGCCAGTCGTGCAGCGCCTCATCCTCCAGCGCTTCGCGAAACAGGCGCCCCTTGTACTTGCCGAAGGCGATGCGCGAGGGGAACCAAGGCGCGGCGGCAAAGGCGCTGATCGCCTCCCAGCTCCCCAGCCCGCGCGCGTCGGCCAGGGGGCGCAAGACCTGCCGCATCAGGTCGGCGACCGTCTCCACATCCCCCGGCGCGGTATGCGCGCCGCGCTCGGGCAGCCGGTAGTACTGACGCAGCGTCTGCAGCTTGTGGTTCCCGGCAGGAACCGGGTCCAGCAGACGCTGGGTCAGGTTGAGGGCGCAGAAGCCGGGACGCCCGATCGGCGCGATGCCGAGACGGTCCCATTCGGGGCGCAGCACCTCGTCGAGGTCGTAGCGCAGGTTGTAGGCGACCAGCGGCCGTTCCCCGACGTATCGGGCAAAGGCGTCGTAGACCTGACGCGGCGGCTCGCCGTCGCGCTCCAGGATCTCGCGGGTGTAGCCGTTGACGCGGGAGGCCTCGGGCGGAATCTCGGCGTTGTGATTGAGCAGGCACCGAAATGGCGCACCCTCCGGTGTCCAGCCACGCATGTGCTGGGCGGCCAGCTCCACAACGTAGACCGGCGCCTTGATACCGGAGGTTTCGGTGTCGAGGAGGATCCAGGAGGTTTGGTGCATGGGGCGGTTAGATTTCATATCCGTAGATCTCCAAGCCGCGAGGCGCGTTCAGGACTAGCAGATCCTCATAACACGACAAATTTCGCAGCCCCGGCACCGGGGCGAGGTCCAGCGCGGTGAGCTTGTTCCAGACGCAAACAAGCCCGGACAGCCCCGGCACCGGGGAGAGGTCCAGCGCGGTGAGCTTATTGCCGTTGCAATCAAGCTTGGTCAGCCCCGCCACCGGGGAGAGGTCCAGCGCGGTGAGTTGGTTGCCGTAACAACGAAGCCCGATTAGGCCCGGCACCGGGGCGAGGTCGAGCGCGGTGAGTTGGTTGCGGCCGCAATCAAGCCAGGTCAGGCCCGGCACCGGGGCGAGGTCGAGCTCGTAGAGGGGATTGCCGCCGCAATCAAGCGAGGTCAGGCCCGGCACCGGGGCGAGGTCGAGCTCGGTGAGTTGGTTGACGCCGCAATCAAGCCAGGTCAGGCCCGGCACCGGGGCGAGGTCGAGCTCGGTGAGGCGGTTGTTGTCGCAATGAAGCCAGGTCAGGCCCGGCACCGGGGCGAGGTCGAGTTCGGCGAGTTCGTTGAAGTGGCAACCAAGCGTGGTCAGGCCCGGCACCCGGGCGAGGTCGAGCAACTCCAGTTCAAGCCAACAGCAGCAGAGGGTTAGCAGTCGCGGCAGAACCGGACGGAGGGCGACGGCGACGTCCGGCCAGCGACCCTTGAGGCCCAAGTCCCGGATCAGCAACCCCGACTCCCAGTCGCCCGGGATGAACGGGAAGACGTCGAAGTCCCATGCAAGGCCGACGATGGCACCGTCCTCCACGCGGAAGCCAATGGGCTCCATGTCTTCCAGTTTCCATGGGTCCTTGTCTTTCAGTTTCCATTCCACCGAACTCCCGGCGAGCCGTTCCAGGACCGCCTCCGGCGCCAAGCCCGCGGCTGCGGCCCAGCGCAGGACCTGCCGGTAATCGGGCGCGCGCAGCCGATACGCCCCGACGGGAAACCGTGCCGCGTCGAGATCCTGCGCCCGGGCGCGCGCCAGGATGTCCCCGGTCACCGCCGCCACGACGCGAGGGGTGCGCCGCCCCGGCGCGGCGATGTCCGCGGCGGGCCGGGGGACCAAGGGGTGCTTTGTGTCGTCCGTCATGTGCCGTCTCCAAAGGCGTCCTTCCTGTACCGAAAAAGAACCGACCGCGGTCGTTCGTTCAGAAGAATCCTGCAACCGGCGAAGCATCGTCACGAGGACCCGCCCGGATCGAGAAGGTCGGTTGCGTTGCGCGAGCGCGACGACGAGAGATCCGAGAGACGATCTTAACCTTGGTTTGTTCTTCAGGGCCGGGAAGATGAACCTCAGAAGGGAATGTCGTCAAAGTCGTCGATAGGTGGTGGCGTCGGTGCCCGGTTCTGGGCCGAGTCGCGCGTCATGGCGTCCGCTCGGCCCTCGGTCCTCGAATCACTCCGGCGCTCGGCGTCGGCGGATGGCCGCCCGTCGAGCATCTGCAGTTCGTTGCCCTGGATCTCGGTCGTGTACCGATCTTGTCCCGATTGATCGGTCCATTTCCGAGTCGTGAGTTTGCCCTCGATGTAAACCTTTGAGCTCTTCCGGAGATATTGACCGGCAATCTCAGCAAGTCGACGCCAAAGAACGACGCGGTGCCATTCCGTCTTATCAACAGGTTCGCCCGTCTGTCTATCCTTCCATTTTTCGCTGGTCGCCACGCTCAATGTCGTGACCGATTCGCCGCTTGAGGTGGTGCGGATCTCGGGATCCGCCCCGAGGTTGCCGACCAAGATGACCTTGTTGATTCCGCTCATATTCCGTTCTCCGTTAAGGAACCATTCACCATGAGGTTTCACGATTCGGGTTCGCCATGAGGCGTCACCAATCAATCACAACCAGTTGGGCTCCATCTCCCATCGAATACTGTAGAGTGAAAGCTCGATGCTCTATGCGACCGCTGATGGTTTGGCTCTGGATGCGGGGTCTACCCATACTGCTCGGAGGAGATTGTAAGCACTCATCGCTACATCAGCCACCGCGACGAGACTCTTACACCCGGGGCCTATTTAGAACTGCTGGAACGGGATTAGGCGAAACGGAGAGTAGGCCGGGTTCTCACCGTCGTGTAGACAGAAGTTCGTGTTCTCTGTTGCCGCCTGGTTTCCCGGCGGTGCCACAATATCTCTGCCATGCGACGGCTCGTTCCCGGCCCCTCGCAGAACCGGACTTGGAGTGTTACACCATCCGGCTCCCAGCCCGAGTCTTTCACAGTGGAACAGGGGAGCGATCCGGCGCCCTGTCGACTCCGCATTGACGGCACCCGCCGCAGCGCAGGGCTTCGCACGCACCGCCCAAGGACGGGGCACGCCGACTGTGTGAAACGCGCGAGCGTCGTTGCCACGGACAGAGTCCTCACGGTGTAGGGCCGTGTTTCACCCTCGCGTTGTCTCAGGCCGCCACCCCTTTGCTCGACCCGCGTTACCGGGCGTCAACGCTCGTATGGATGGCTCCGACTTCCACGCAACGCCGCCCACGTCCTCGCTTTTAACTTGTTCGCGGGTGCCCGCCTCCAGCGGACCGATGCGTGGATCTCCCTGGTTACCGCATGCTCTCGATGTCAGGCTCGATACGGCCTCGGACCCCGAGGAGTACCCGCATCGCACGCCATACCGCGACACGGATTGTTGCCTGCCGGAGGGACAAACCCGTCGGCACTCCCGACTGTTCTTTACGGGGCTCAACACCTTCAAGGTCGGCTCCACCCGTTACCTTTGCACCTCGCCTGCTTTCGTGCCTACGCATCGACGTGTCCGTTGCCGTCCACGCCGCAAGGCTCGATACTGGGCTCGCGGCGCACGATTACCCAGGCGGGATTCCCACCCGCTAGAACACGCGGCCTTGCCAGGCCGCACTGTCCCCCGGAATTGTGGCGCAGGTTGTAGGCGACCAGCGGCCGTTCCCCGACGTATCGGTCAAAGGCGTCGTAGACCTGACGCGGCGGCTCGCCGTCGCGCTCCAGGATCTCGCGGGTGTAGCCGTTGACGCGGGAGGCCTCGGGCGGAATCGCGGCGTTGTGGTTGAGCAGGCGACGAAAGGACGGGCCTTCCGGCGTCCAGCCGCGCATGCGCTGGGCAGCCAACTCCACCACGTAGACGGGTGCCTTGATGCCGGTGGTTTCGGTGTCGAGGAGAATCCAGCTTTCTAAATTCATGATTTCAAATACTAATAATCTTTAGGCAAGCCGGTGCGTTGTGAAGTCGCAGGCCTGTGTTGCAATCAAGCCTAGTCAGGCCCGGCACCGGGGAGAGGTCCAGCTCAGGGAGGTTGTTGTCCTAGCAAAAAAGCGTGGTCAGCCCGGGAACCGGCGAGAGGTCCAACTCGGTTATGTTGTTGGATACGCAATCGAGCGTTGTCAGCTCTGGCACTGGCGAGAGGTCTAGCAACTCCAGTCCGAGCGAACCGCAGCAAAGGGTCTGCAGGCGCGGCAGAACCGGACGGAGGGCGGTGGACACGTCCGGCCAGCGTCCCTCGAGGCCCAAGTGACGAATCAGCAACCCAGACTCCCAGTTGCCGGGGATGAAGGGGAGACGTCGAAGTCCCAGGCGACGCCGACCATGGCGCCGTCTTCCACGGAAAATTCCACGGAAACGTCGATGAACTTACCGTTAATGACCCAGTTCACCGAACTCCCGGCGAGCCGTTTCAAAACCGCCTCCGGCGCCAGGCCCAAGGCATTGGCCCACTGCAGGATCTGGCGGTAATCGGGCGCGCGCAGCAGATACCGAGTAGGGATTTCTACAAAACCTTGATTGTCAACGACTTGTCGAAGCCATTGTGCTCAGTGACGTCGATCAAACCGAATTCGACACGCATGCCAACTGCATCTGCTTCCTCTTCACAACCGGCAAGCACCAGCGCCATGGCAGCACGACCGTTGCAGGTATAGCCAATGAGAGCGCCTCGGTGCTGCAGGCGCAGCTGAAGCTTCTCCTTGCCATCGGGCATCGGCGCATCAACAAAGCATGCCACGATGGTCATCGGTACGCCGATGTCTTCAGGCGTACAGGTGCTGGCGCTCAGGAAGCGCGTAGGTGCTTCCCCGAGGGGAACCCGGGCCGCGTCGAGATCCTGCGCCCGGGCGCGCGCCAGGATGTCCCCGGTCACCGCCGCCACGACGCGAGGGGTGCGCCGCCCCGGCGCGGCGATGTCCGCAGCGGGCCGGGGGACCAAGGGGTGCTTCGTGTCGTCCGTCATGTGCCGTCTCCGCCTCGTCGCTGAACCCGGACAGCGCGTCGAGGAACGCCGCGGGGGTCGCGCGGCGCAGTATGACAGGAAAGGACACCCTGCGCGCAGGATCGCCGGCACCGTTCGGGAACGGGCCGCACGCCGTGCGGCGGCGCCGCAGCGGTTTCTCAAATCCGACGGGTTCCGGGGACAGGATCTGTGATTCAATGCCGCGACGGGTGTCCGCTGCCCGCTCGACTGCGGACCCCGTCCGGCAATGCACCAGTGTCTGTGGGTCGTGACCGGTCCGTCGGTCGCCGGGCGGCGGGTGACCGGTATCAGGATCGAACGGTCACCCGTGGTCTCTCCGGCATTCACCGGTTGCGGGGCCAAGCGGCACTGGGTTGGCTCGCCCCACTGACCCGTAGAGGAGCCATGAGGACGCCCGATGGCCGAGCCTGTGCGTCTTGATTGGGTATTGGCCGGCCGCTGATCTGCAGCCCTTCTAGCACCGCGTTCCTGCGGGACCGGATCGAAGAGAGCCTGACTCGCGCCAAGCCCGACCCCGGTCTATGGTGATCGTTCGGAGCACAGAGCATCCCCGAGCCGAAAAGGGCGATGCGCCTGAATCCGAGGAGACTCGCGAGCTTCCACGGGGCGGTGTGTCGAGAAGATGCGCCCCCGCCGCACCGAGATCCGCACACCACAGGAGGCCAACCGATGACGAAGACACCGACCACCCTGCCCACCCTGCCCACCCTGTCCATCTTGCTCGCCTTGGTCGTTGCCAGTCCGAGCGGACCGATCCATGCCGACACCACCGCTGCGCCGATCCAAACGACCGGCTCGGATCTCGGCAAAGAGCTGCGGTGGCGCGAGCAGATCGTCGACAGCCTGATGGACGGCGAGGCCGTCGATCTCACGGCCGGCGAGGCGACCTTCCTCGGGCTTTATACCGAGGCCGAAGAGGACGCGGGCCGGGGTGCGATCATCGTGCACGGCATCGGCGTTCACCCCAACTGGCCACAGGTGGTCTATCCGCTGCGCACCGCTCTGCCCCGCGACGGATGGAGCACCCTCGCCATTCAGATGCCGGTCCTGGCGAACGAGGCGACCGGGGCCGATTACGCGCCGCTCATTGCCGAAAGTGCTCCCCGCCTCGCTGCCGCCGTCGCCTATCTGAAGGCACATGGCGCCGAGCGCATCGTCATCGTCGCGCACAGTCTCGGCGCCACCATGGTCAACGACGCTCTCGCCGCCCGTCCCGACGACGTCGATGCTTATGTGGCCATCGGCATGTCCAGCAGCGGACTTCAGGCCGGTCGCGACAACGTCGAATTGGTGCGCAGGATCACCATCCCGATGCTCGACCTGTTCGGCGAGAATGATCTGCCGGCGGTCGTCTCGGGGGCCCGGGAGCGCGCCGAGACCGCCGCTGCGAACCCCGGCTATCATCAGGTGCAGATCCCCGGCGCAGACCATTTCTTCGAGGGATATGAAGAGCCCTTGATCGAGACCGTCGGTCAGTGGCTGGACCAGACTGTGCCGACCCCGTAATGGCCGGGGACCGCCTCATAGGGCGACCGCGCAACGACGGCGACGCGGTCTTGGTGACGAGTCGACGACGCCGACTCCGATCAAGTGGCCTGCCCGCCTGACGCTCGAACCGCAGGCACAGGACAACAGGCGAACGTCGGCGATCGCCATGACCGGATCTACGGAGCGTCGGGGATGCTGATTACGTGGCAACCTCCTCCTCGTCTCCCGCCAACTCGCCCTCCTCGTCCAACACCACCACGGAGTTCGCCGCGGCATCCCCGGCGGCGATCTCCTCCTCCTTGCCTTGGCGCCGCGCGAAATCGCGGGCACGCGCTTCGATTTCGACGATGCGTCGACCGACGGAGAGGAGCTCGTTGCGCCAGGTATAGACCGCATCGGCGCGCTGACGATTGCTGAAGAGGCCGCTCAGCCAGAGGGTGTCGATGCCGACGGTGAGTCGGTCCAGCGCCTGGATCAGGTTGGCGTATTGGGAGAGCTGGGGCGAGGAGATGCGGAAGGTGACCCGGCTCGGGTTGGTGTAGCGCGGCACGGCGGCGATGCCGTTGGCGCTCTTCAACGCCTCCACGCGGGCGATCTCTTCGTCCAAGCGTTGGGCGAAGGCGCCGAGCAGGCCATCGACCAGGCCCTCGACCTCCTCCATCTGCCGGGCATCGCCGATCGCGTGGAGCACCACGTCGATCCCGTAGAGGGCGCGCGCGACACGGATCAGGCTGCGGCCGACGACGCGGTGGGCATGTGCCGATTGCAGGGTGACGGGGACGTGGAATTCGGGGCGGCTGTAACCTCTCGGGGCGGGCATGGGGATGCTCTTTGCGGCTGATCGGAGTCTTCAGCCTAGCCCGGACCCGAACGCGCTCGCACCGGGGAAAAGACCTCCGAAACGCTGCTTTTCGACCCGATCACGGCCTTGCAATCGCCGTGCGCCTGCGCTGGAATACACAAGCGGTAGCTGGCCGCGGCTCCCCTGCGAACCGAAACGTCCGCCCGGACGTAACAGCCGAAACCAAGTCGACCTGATCGCATGCAGTCGCGAAGGCCACACGCCTTCAGGGTGCCGACGACGGCCAACCGTGCCGATCGCGCGTCCGTCTCCATCGAACGCTCCGCAACCCACCGACCTTACCCCGAGGATCGACACCGCGCCGTGTCGCTCCATGCGTCCGCACGCCCTCCTCCGAACCCCATCGATTCCCCTGTCCCCTGCGCTCCGACCGCGGCCGTTGCCCGCACGGCCCGCAGCGGACAGGCGATTGTCGACCGATCCGCTCGGTTCTCCATGTGCGAGACCGACCGACGGGGCCGCTGACCCCGGGCGTTTGCCCGAACACAGCCGAAACCAACCGCCGGCCCTGCCGGCTCACCCGTCCCGGGGAGACTGCCGCTCCCGGGGGAGAGGTGCGTCTCCTCGGGTTCACCCACCCGATGGAGACCACGCCATGGCTACACGCCGCAGCAACCCGACTCAAGCCTTGACCAGCTCGCTCGTCCCCAGCCGCCTCCCGGTCGCCCCGAGCGTCCTCGCCGAGATCGGCCTGGACGCCGGAACCTGGGCGGTGCTCGCCGACTCGATCTTCCCCAACGCCAAGACCCCTGAGGGCGTGATCCTTGCCGTGCGCTATTGCCAGGCGCGCGGTCTGGACGTGATGAAGCGCCCGGTGCACGTCGTCTCCATGTGGTCGACCGCGCTCGGGCGCTATGTCGAAACTGTGTGGCCCGGCATCGCCGAGGTCCAGATCACGGCGGCGCGCACCGGCCTGTGGGCCGGGCTCGACTCGCCGCAGTTCGGACCGGAGCTGACCAAGACCTTCACCGGGACGGTGAAGCGCGACGACAAATGGACCGAGGTCGCCGTCACCGTGACCTTCCCCGAGTGGGCCGAAACGACGGTCTATCGGATGGTCAACGGGGTGCGCTGCCCCTTCTCCGAGATGGTCTTCTGGGAGGAGACCTATGCCCGACAAGGCCGCGCGGAGGTGCCGAACGAGATGTGGCAGAAGCGTCCGAAGGGACAGCTTCTCAAATGCGCCAAAGCCGCGAGCCTGCGGGCGGCCTTTCCCGAGGAAGCCGGCTACACCGCCGAGGAGATGGAAGGCAAGGCCATCGAGGGCCATGCCCCCGTCGACGGGGCCGTGATCGAGGGCGAGATCGTCACCGCGCAACCGACCACGATCCAACCGCGGGTGAGTCCGACAGTCGTCGACACCGCGTCGGTCGACACCGCTCGGCCAAACGGAACCGACGAGACCTCCGTCTCCGCAACCGCCCCGGCGGATCCCGCACAGCGGGATGCCGTCATCGACGCGCAGGTGGCCAAGCAGGTCGCCACGCTCGTGGAGCGGGCCTGCAAGGTCGGCGCTTGGGGTCAGGCCGAGGACTATGCCCGCGCCCGTTTCAACGGGGTGCATCTCGCCTACGCCCTCGCCGAGTTGGAGCAGGCGGCCGCGTTGTCGGTCGTCACGAGGAAAGCCAAGGCCGCCGAGGCGCCCGTCGCCGAAGCCGCCTAGCTCCCATGACCGCCACGGACGGCGGTCATCGGATTCCGATCATCCACCCCTGGGGGCACGCGCTGCCCCTCGGGGACGGTGCCCCGTTCTGTTCAGGAGCACCCCATGCACGTCATCGACATCACCCAACGCACCCCCGAGTGGCACGTCTGGCGTAACGCCGGGGTCTCGGCCTCGGATGCCGCGGCCGTTCTCGGCGTCTCGCCCTACAAGACGCCGTGGCGGCTGTGGGCGGAGAAGATCGGGATGCTGTTGCCCGAAGACTTGAGCGGCAACCCGGTCGTGCGCCGCGGCACCTCGCTCGAAGACACCGCCCGTCGGGGCTTCGAGGAGCGCCACGACACCTTGCTGCTGCCGCTCTGCGGCGAGTCCGACACCCATCCCGTCATCCGCGCGTCCTTCGACGGCCTGGACAACAACGGCATCCCGGTCGAGCTCAAGGTGCCGCACGAGAGCACCTATCTGCAGATCCTGGAGCACGGGGTCGCCTCGGAGGCTTACCGCCTCTATTGGCATCAGGTCCAGTGTCAGATCCATGTCGCCGACGCCGCCGAAGGCTGGCTGGTGTTTCATCGGGCGCCGGGCATCGCGGTCGACTTTCGCATCCCGCGCGACGAGACCTTCATCCGGGACACCCTGGTGCCGCGCTGCCTGGAGTTTCGGACGCGCGTGGAGAAGAAGCAGGAGCCCGAACGCGATCCCGAGCGGGATCTCTACACCCCGTCCGGCACGGAGCTGGCGACCTGGACGCGGCTGTCCGGGGAGTACCGCAGGCTCGCGGCCGAGAAGGCCAAGGTCGATGCCGCGCTCAAGACCCTGAGGTCGGGTCTGGACGGCATCGAGTCGCAACTGGTGGCCCTGCTGGGCGACTTCGCGATGGGCGAGAGCGCCGGGCTGCGGGTCCTGCGCTACGCCGTGGCCGGAGCGATCGACTACAAGGCCGCCCTCGCGGACGTTGCACCCGATGTCGATCCGATGCGCTTGGAGCGCTATCGCCGCGCGTCCTCCGACCGGGTCAGGATCACGACCCTGAAGGACGGCACGGCAAGCGTCCCGTTCAGTGAGGCCGAGGTCGAAGCGCTGCGGCACGCCACCGAGACCGACATGGGCTTTTACTTCTAGCCATGCGGATCCAGGCTCAAGGACGGGCCCCGGATCCGCGGATCCATTCCAAGACACCCCGGCCCCGGCCGGCGGCTGTCCCGTCCCGACCGACAGAGCCGCGGTCGCGATCGGACAGCCGAATGACGTGATGTCCCTGCCGGACATGACGACTCCGCGAGCTGAACGGGCCGACTCTCGGCGACACAGCCAACCCCAACCCTCCGTAACCCAAGCCCCCCGGGGAGACCTGCGCTCCCCCCACGGGAGGCGTGCGTCTCCTCGGGTTCACCCACCCGATGGAGACCACACCATGACCGCCAGCCAACGTTTCGATGTCGCGACCACCTTCAACGTCAAGGCCCGTCCGGGTCTGGAAGTGATCGGTTTCGCCGACGACACCCACCCGCACGTTCCGGTGCGCAAGCCCTATGTCTTCAGACCCGAGCTGCTGCGCGACGTGCTGGCCTTCCTGCACGATGCCGGCGGCGACGGCCTGTTCCTGACCGGACCGACCGGATCGGGCAAGACCAGCCTGATCCTGCAGATTGCCGCCCGGCTCGCCTGGCCGGTGCAGTCGGTGACCTGCCACGGACGCATGGAGCTGGCGGCCCTGGTCGGCCAGTTCGTATTGGTCGATGGCAGCACCCGTTTCGTCCACGGACCCCTGTCCACGGCGGCGCGCGACGGGCACCTCCTGGTGCTCAACGAGAGCGACCTGATGGACCCGGCCGAGTTGGCGGGTCTGAACGACATCCTCGAGGGCCATCCGCTGGTGATCGCGGAGAACGGCGGGGAGGTGATCCGGCCCCATCCGAAGTTCCGGGTCGTCGCGACCGGCAATACCGCCGGCGCCGGCGACCGCTCGGGGCTCTACCAAGGGGTGCTGCGACAGAACCTCGCCTTCATGGACCGCTTCCGGGTGGTGCAGGTCGGCTATCCGGAGCCCGAGACGGAACAGGATCTGATCGCCGCGGCGGTCCCGAAGCTGCCCGCGGAGATCATCGCGAAGATGATCCTCGTGGCCGAGGAGGTGCGGCGCCTGTTCCTGGGTGCCGGTACCGAATCCGGAGAGCTGACCGTGACCATGAGCACCCGAACCCTGGTGCGCTGGGCCACGCTGAGTCTGGCGTTCAAAGGCGCACCGAACGTCTTCGAGTATGCCTTGGAGCAATCCTTGACCGCCCGCGCGGAGCCGGAGCAGCGCGAGGCGATCCACCGGATCGCCGCCGATGTCTTCGGCGACTACTGGGGTGCGAAACCATGAGTCCGCTGTATCGGCTCTATCGCTACGAGCACGGGGACGGGACCGCCAAGGAATGGGCCTACGCCGATCTCGGCAACGGGACGGCGCAGATCCGTTGGGGACCGGCCGGTCGTCTGCGGCAAACCCAATCCAAGCCGTTGCAGGTCGCACTCGAGCGGGCACGCGAGAAGACGCTCAAGGGCTACGTCGCCGTCGGCCGGGCGGACATCGATGCGACCGGGGCTGTCGTGCTCCTGTCTCGGGACGGTCCGGATCAGCGGGTGACTCCCGTCGTACCCGCTGCGCCAACGCCCGACCCCAAACCAACCCGCGACATCGCCGCCCTGTTGGGCGAAGACGACGGGTTTTACTTCTAACCGATCTCGACACACGGCCGACCGCGGCGCACGTCTTCGCCGCCCGGCGATCGCGTGCGTCCCGGTTCGCCCGGGAGCCCACGTATGCACACGATCACCCATATCACCGACCGGATCACTCTGGTCATGTTGAACGTCGCCATCTGGTCCGGACGCAAGAAACTGCGCGCCGAAGACCTGAAGCTCGGCACCGAGGTCCCGCCCGAGGAGCTGGTCTCCCTGGGATCCAAACGGGTCTGCGACCCCGAGCCTTTGAGGATTTTTCACCGCATCAAGAAGGGTGCGGAGCGCACCTGCCTGCAGGTCGGAACCCGCTTTCTCGGCGGGTTTGCCGTGCCGCACGCCCATGCCGAGTCGATCGCCGAGAGCTTGGCCGTGCTGAAGGTGGAGTTCGACACGGAAACCCGCGCCTTCCTGGCCGGTTACGACCGGGCGTTGGAGGAGTGGATCTCCAATCTGCCCGCCTGGGAGGAGCCGATCCGTCGAGCCATCGAGCCGGCGGAGGTCGTCGGTACGCGTCTGCGCTTCGGCTACCAGATCGTGCGGATCGCCCCGGCGGAGCAACCGGGGACGCTCGAGGAGGAGGTCCAGGGGCTCGGCGACGGCATCTTCGCCGAAGTCGAGCAGATGGCCCGCGAGCTCGAAGGCAGCTTCGAGGGCAAGGAGAAGCTGCATCGCCGTGCGCTCGGCACCTTCCGACGCATCCGCGAGAAGCTCGCCTGCCTGTCCTTCGTGGACCGGCGGATCCATCCGGTGGTGGACACCCTCGATGACTGGTTCGCGCGCCTGCCGGACGGCCCGATCGACGGCCCGATCTTCAACGAAGGCATGGGGCTCGCGCTGCTCCTCGCGGACGCCGAGCGCATGGCACGCCACGGGGCGGGCCAGTGGGCGGTTCAGCAGGGCGGCATGCCGAGCGCGAGCGACCCGGAAGACACGGAGGCCGAGGTGGTCCCGCTGCCGACCGAGCGTAAAACGACGGTGGCCGCATCGCCGCTCGCCGTGCAGTCCGCGATGGACTTCGAGGCCGAGATGGACGCCTTGTTCAGCGAGGTGACGATCGAGGTCGACGACATCGACATGCAAGACCACCCGCCGGAGCCCGCGTGCGCCAGGCCCGTCGAGGAGACGGTCGCGGACGTCGAGGGCTTCTTCTTCTGATCCGAGCCTGAACCCGAGCCGGCGCATCCGCGCCGGCTTCCCATCAATCCACCCGACCGGGGTACACCGACCCCGCCGGGGTGGTGTGCCCCTTTCTTGACTCAGGAGCACACCATGACACCCAAGACCTTGACCGACGCACTGCCGATCGTCGCCGCCGCCTACGGGCGCAAGTTCGGTATCCCCGTAAGGGTCGGCGGCACGCAGGCCCTCACCGACGGCGGCGTGATCGTCATTCCCGCAATCGGGTCCGACGCGACGGCGCGGACGCTGGCGTGGGGCTATCTGGCCCACGAAGCGGCCCATGTCCGCTACACCGACTTCGCCCTGCCGAGGGCACACACGCCGCTGGAGCGGTTCATTCAAGGCGTCATCGAAGACATCCGGATCGAGGGCGAGTTGATCGCCGCCTATCCGGGGACCCGCAGGACGCTCGATGCGATCGTGGCCGCCTTGGTGGCCGACGGGTCGCTGGCGGCAGTGGGCGAGACCGAGAGTCCGTCCGACATCCTCGGCAACGGGTTCCTCGCCGTGGCGCGGCACCGTTACCGCAAGCAGGAGGCGCTGGCGAGCCATGCCAAGGAGGCCGACCGCGCCATGCGGGCGGTCTTCCAACCGCGCTTCGTCCATCGGCTGCAGGGACTCATGTCCGAGATCCCGAGGCTGGCGAACACGGCGGCGTCGATCGACCTCGCACGGCGAATCGTCGGGTTGATCGAGGAGGAATCGCAAGAGCCGCCGCCTCCGGCGCCGATCCAGCCCACTTCGCCGTCCGACGGGGATAGCGATGCGGACTCGGATGCGGGCTCCGGGACGAGTGAACGCGACGCCGAACAGGATGATGCCGGAGACGGAGGATCCGAGAACGGCGCATCCGCAGACGATGGAGGAGAGGATCGGGACGAGGAGGACGAAAAGGGCCAAGACGGTCGAAGTGCCGACTCCGGGACCGGCTCGTCCGAACAGAGCCTGAACCAGGGTCGAGAGACCGAGCAGACCAACGACCCCGACAGCACCACGGCAGGCAACGACGCCCGCCGTGCACTGCAGCAGGCGCTGTCCGCCACCGACGCCGACCTTCCGGAGGATCTCTTCGCGTCGGTCGCCCAAGCCCTGAACGGGCAACACCGCGATCCGGCGACGCTGCTTCCCGCAGCGGAGGCGTACGTCGGGGACTTGCGATCGGGACGGATGGCCCTGGACCGCGTCAATGGACACTCCGCGAAGCTTACGGCGCGTCTGCAGGGCTTGATCGAGACCCACACCCTGGAACGCGCCCGAGCGGGTCGTCGCGGACGATCCTTGAGTCCACGTCACCTGCACCGCGCCGGTGTCGGCGACCCGCGGGTGTTCCGGATCCGGGAGCAGGCGATCGCGCCGAATACGGCGATTCACCTGCTGGTGGATCTGTCCTCCTCCATGAGCGCCGGCCGAGATGCGATCGCGTTGGATGCGGCCGCGGCGCTGGCGTTGGCCCTGGAGCCGGTCAAAGGCGTCTCGCGCGCGGTGACGGCGTTCCCGAGCCTACAGGGTCACGCCGAGAAGGTGACCCGGATCCTGGCGCACGGCGAGCGGGTGGCGTCCCGCGTCGGGGCGTTCGTCCAACGCGGTCGCGGCGGTACGCCGATGACCGGAGCGCTGTGGTTCGCCGCGGCGGATCTGCTGGCCCGTCGCGAGACGCGCAAGGTGATCATCACCCTCACCGACGGACAACCCGACGACCTGTGCACCGCCGCCGACCTGATCGAGCGTGCCGGCGCGGCCGGCATCGAGATGATCGGCGTGGGCATCGCCGTGGACGTCGGGCGTCTGTTCCCGATCGCCGTGCGGATCGACGCCGTCGCGGACCTGAAGACCGCGTTGTTCGGGATTGCCGAGCAGCTTCTCCTGACCTGACCCCAGCCATCGGGCCCGCGGGCCGGTCGTCCTTCGCGGACGGCCGGTCCGGGTCCGGGAGGTGTGCTCGCCGTGGGCGCGCTCGCGCGTTCATCGCAAGCGCGGTTCCCCGGATCCTCGCTGTCGAGGATCTCCGAGAAGCGGTCGCTGGCCGCCCGGTCCGCCGGAAACACAGCCGAACCCACTGCTCCACACCACCCCGCGGGGACACCCTTCCCTGCACGGGGGGACGTGTCTCCCCGCTCGACCTCGGAGACACCACCCATGAAGAAACCCCAACTCTCCCTGCCGCTGGAACCCGACCACATGCGCCGGGCCGACCTTCCGCAAAGCGATCGGGAGCTGGTGGCCAACGCCATCCGCTGCCTGGAGCAGAAGTACCTGGTCAAGCAGGACTGCCTGACCAACCCGGAGGCCACGCGCGACTATCTCAAGCTGCGGCTCTACGGCCTGCACTACGAAGTCTTCGCCTGCCTGTATCTGGACAACCGCCATCGCGTCATCCGCTACGAGGAGCTGTTCCGCGGCACGATCGACGGGGCCAGCGTCCATCCCCGAGAGGTTTTGCGCAAGGTGGTGGAGACCGGTGCGGCGGCGGTCATCTTCGCCCACAACCACCCTTCGGGCGTTCCCGAGCCATCCCAAGCCGATCTGCGGCTCACCCAGCGACTGCGCGAAGGTCTGTCGCTGTTCGACGTGCGGGTGATCGATCACATGATCGTCGGCGACGGCGAGGCCGTCTCCATGGCCGAGCGCGGCGTGCTCTGACGGTCGATCGGCCATCGCAAGGAACCCAATCCACTCAACCCCGCGGGGCGGATCTCCCCGTCGGGGAGGTGTGCCCCGCCCGACCTCGGAGACACACCGCATGAACCATTCGAGACAGCAGATGACCATCGACGCACAGACCGTCCGCGAGCACGCCCGCGGACGTTGGATCGGCATCCTCGGTCGGCTCGCGCCGACCTTGGAGCCCGCACTGGCCCGTCCGGGTCGCCACGTGCCCTGCCCGGTCCATGGCGGATCGGACGGGTTCCGGGTCTTCCGCGATGTGGCGGAAACCGGCGGCGGGATCTGCAACAGCTGCGGCCCCCGTCGCGACGGTTTTGCGCTGCTGATGTGGGCCAACGCTTGGGGCTTTCGCGAGACCCTGGAGGCAGTCGCCAGGGATCTGGGCCTCGACACGGGACACCCGCGAACGATCGAGGCGCGACCGAGACCGGTCGTCGTCGCACGCACGGACCTAGACCCGACCATGGCAGAGGCCGCCCTTCGGCGTGTCTGGTCCGAGACCCTGGACCCGGACGACCGACAGGCACTCCCGCTGCGGCGGTATCTGTCCCGTCGCGGCATCGATGCCGAACCCGACTCGCGCGTGCTCCGGTTTCATCCGGGGCTCGCCTACTACGACAAGACGACGCGCATCGGCACCTTCCCGGCGCTTGTGGCCAAGGTGTCGGATGCCGAGGGTCGGTCGGTGTCGCTGCACCGGATCTATCTCGATCGCGCGGGACGCAAGGCCCCGGTGGCGCATCCGAAGAAGATGATGCCGCCGATCGGCACGCTCTGCGGGGGTGCCGTGCGGCTCTACCCGGCCGGTCCGACACTGGGGATCACCGAAGGGATCGAGACCGCACTGGTGATCCGCCAGCGCACCGCGATGCCGGTCTGGGCCGGGATCTCCGCGACCCTGCTGCAGCGGTTCGTGCCGCCGCCGGGGGTCGAGCTGGTCGTGATCTGGGCCGATCTGGATCGCTCGGGGACCGGAGAGCAGGCCGCCCTCGCGCTGCGCGAGCGGCTTGTCGCCCTAGGCATCCGGGTAGCGCTGCATTTACCGAAAGGGCCAATCCCGGAGGGCAGCAAAAGCCTCGACTGGTGCGACCTGTGGCGGCTGGACCTGCGCGCGGTGGCCTGACCAAGCGGTGAGCTCGTCGACCCGCACCCCGACGGGTGCGCGGTCGGCGAGGCCACCCGTCAACCCAAGCAAACCCGCCGGGGCGCAAGCGCCGGTGGGTTTTTTGTTGCGGCGTCGATCCGCGCGCGATACTGCGCGACTTTCGGCTGTTCACCGACGATGCCCGATGAGCGAAACGACAATGTTTGATTGGTTCGACGCCGGCAGTCGCGTCCTCGAAGGCGCTCGGACGCCCGACCTGTTCCCGCCGCTCGACGACGCGCACGCCCAGCGCGCATGGCTCGCCGGGTTCGCGGGCGCTTGGGCGGAACGCAGCGGCGACGAACCCGCCGAAGATGCCCTGGTCGCAGCGCTGGAGGGGCGCCCTGCCCTGCTGAGACAGCTTTGGGAGCGGGGTCCGGGCAAGATCGCGCGTAGCTGGTCCTGACCTCGCGGAACCCACGCGGCGTCGCCGGTCATGCCCGGAGCGGCGCCCGCTCCGACTGGGAGCGTTCGGTACCCGGCCCGGCATCGTCAGTCCGACAGATAGATCGCGAGAAGCGGCGCCAGGTTCAGCAACAGGATGGCCAGCTTGTAGGCGGCCATGCCCGCATAATGGATCGCGTCGAAGGTCTCGACCGAGAGCCTGAACCATCGACTGTGCAGGCGATATATCCAGTCGTGGGCCAGGGCGAAAACCCCGAACCAGAGAAGCAGAAATCCGTAGTTGATGCCGACACACCAGAGCAGGAATTCCGTGATGCCTGTCGTCGTCATACCTCACCCCCATGGCCGCTGATCGAAATGCCTCCACCGAGCGTCCGGCTCCGCTGTAAGGGCGTCGCGCTCGACTGATGGAGGCAATCCCTGACAATCTCGGACTTTTCCTCGCCACACTCGGTTCCGCCACCCTGCTGCCGGTGCAGTCCAAGGCCATGCTGGTCGGTGTTCCGCTCGCGGACGCCCAAAGCTCTGGGTGCTGCTGAGGGTAGCGACCATCGACGACCTCCTCGGAGCGGTTTTCGACCGGTCCATTTGGCGCGGCAGACAACAGCAGCCGGCCAAGTTCAATCACGCCGACGGCGACCGAACGCTCACCCTTAACCGAACAGACCGACACGACGTCCGGCAGGTTTTCGGGGCCTTCGGTGGACATGATCGTTCGGCGATATGTACGCGGACAGCGCAGGCGGTGATATGCTCGGGCGGGATGAACCGGCCACGTTGGCGAAGCCGGATTCGTGAGGTGTGCTCTGTCATCGAAACCGATCGGCATCCAGCTGAGGCTCGGCGTCGTGCAAAACGGGACTCAGCAGAGCGAAACCAATAGGGAGCAGCGCGTGTATCCGACGGTCATGGACGAGTGCCCACGAATCGGCGCCGAGCCGCGCTGAGGAGACGATAGGCACCATGTTGACGCGGATGAGTGCGCTGGTCGACGACGTCGCCAGCCTTCAAAACAAGCTGATCCTTTTGGTTGGCCCTCCGGGGTGCGGCAAAACGGCCCTGCTCGATGCGTATGCCGAACATCGCGGTGTCGAGCGCCGTCCCTTGGGCTCGGCACTGGGCCGGCGTCTCGCCGCGTTGCCACGCACCCAACGCCATCTGCTGGCCGGCTCTCTGCTGCGGGAGATCGCCGAGACGACCCGTGCTACGGCATCCCCGTTACTCGTCGACAACATCGAGCTTTTGTTCGATGCCTCCCTGAAGCTGAATCCACTCGCTCTGCTCAAACGCTTGGCACAGGCGCGGGTGATCGTCGCCGTCTGGCCGGGCGAGCTGCGGCACACCGAACGCGGGCCGCGGCTGACCTATGCCGAGCCGGGGCATCCGGAATATCGCGATGACGCCCTGGATGGCGTCGTCACCCTCGACCTCCAGGATTGACGGAACACCGCCTTGACCAAACAGGACGCTGCCATGCGCTACCGGGATCTCATCCAATTCGAGCCGATCGAGTCGGTCATCCAACTGCTCGACGCCAACCGACCGGATGAGGCGCAAAAGCTCGTTTCGACCTATGTGATCTCCGACGAGATGGCCACGCGCATCGCCGAGGTCATCATCCCGCAGCTCTCGTTCGATCCGGCCGTCGACCACAAGGGCGTCCTCGTGGTCGGCAACTATGGCATCGGTAAATCGCACCTGATGTCGGTGGTCTCGCTGGTCGCGGAGAACGCGGCCTACACACCCTTGCTCGGCCACCCCAAGGTCGCGGCGGCGGCCGAGAGCATCGCCGGCACGTTCAAAGTCCACCGCATCGAGATCTCGAGCGAGATGTCGTTGCGCGAGATCGTGACCGGCGAGCTGACCCTTTTTCTCGCGAAGCTCGGAGTGGAATTCAGCTTTCCGCCGGCCGACCAGGTCGTCAACAACAAAGCCGCCTTCGAGCAGATGATGGCCGCCTTCGCCGAGGTCTACCCCGACCAGGGCGTCTTGCTCGTGGTCGACGAGTTCCTGGAGTTTCTGCGATCCCGCAAGGATCACGCCCTGGTGCTGGATCTCTCCTTCCTGCGCGAAATCGGCGAGGTGTGCAAGCATCTGCGCTTTCGTTTCGTCGCCGGCGTGCAGGAGGCCGTCTTCGACAGCAGCCGCTTCGAGCATGTCGCCGACAGCCTGCGCCGCGTCAAGGATCGTTTCACCCAGGTGCTCCTGGCACGTCAGGATGTGAGCTTCGTGGTCGCCGAGCGGCTGCTCAAAAAGACCTCCGACCAACACCTGAAAATCCGGACCTACCTGACACCCTTTGCCCGCTTCTACGGCAACATGAACGAACGGATGGACGACTACGTCCGCCTGTTCCCCGTGCACCCGGACTATATCGGCACCTTCGATCGGCTCATCTTCACCGAGAAGCGTGGCGCCCTCGTCACCATTCGCGACCAGATCCAAGCCATCCTCGACGAGGAGATCCCGACGGATCGGCCCGGCCTGATCGCCTACGACCGCTTCTGGGACACCGTCACCGCCAACTCCGTGTTGCGCTCGGACCCGAGCATCAGCCCCGTCATCAAGGTCTCCGAGGTGCTGACCGGACGCGTCAAGCAAGCCTTCACCCGACCGGCCTACACGCCGATGGCGCTGCGCCTGATCGCGGCTCTCTCGGTGCACCGACTCACGACCGGCGGCGATATCTACATCCCCATCGGGGCGACGGCGGAGGAGCTGCGCGATACCCTCTGTCTCTATCATCCCGGCATCGAGGATCTCGGCGGCGAGCCGGCCGCCGATCTCCTCACAATGGTCCTGACCTGCCTGCGCGAGATCCTCAAGACCGTCAATGGGCAGTTCATCTCCAAGGCACCCGGCACCGACCAGTTCTACCTGGACCTCAAGAAAGACATCGACTACGACGCGCAGATCGACAAGCGCGCCGATGCTCTCTCGGACGACGCCCTCGACCGCGCCTACTTCAGCGCGGTTCGCCAGCTCATGGAGCGCACCGACGAAAGCACTTATGTCTCCGGCTTTCAGATCTGGCAGTACCAGATTGAATGGCTGGAGCGCCGCGTCGAGCGCACCGGCTACCTTTTCTTCGGTGCGCCCAACGATCGTCCGACGGCCCAGCCGCCGCGTGACTTTTACATCTACTTCATCCAGCCGTTCGACCCGCCGCGTTTTCGCGACGAGCACCTGAGCGACGAGGTCTTCTTCCGGCTCAAGGGTCTCGACGACGAGATTCGGCACCAGATCGGCCGCTACGCCGCGGCCTTGGATCTGGCGGCCACCGCGAGCGGCAACGCCAGGTCGGTCTATGTCTCGAAGGCGAATGAGTCGCTGCAAGCCATGAGCAAGTGGTTGCAAGAGAAACAGATGACGGCGCTTGAGGTCACCTTCGGCGGCAAGACCAAGCCGCTGCAGGACTGGGTGCGCGGTGTCGGTCTGCGCGACAAGGCACACCTGGGCGCAGACGAACGCGTGAACTTCCGGGATGTCGTCAACGTGGTCTCCGGCCTGGCACTCGGCCAATCGTTTGCCGACATGGCCCCCGAGTATCCGACCTTCTCGATCCTGTTGACCGAGATGAACCGCAAGCAGCTCATGCTCGGCGCCCTGCGTTGGTTGGCGGGTGGTGCACGCACCAAGGACGCGGTTGCCGTGCTGGATGCGCTGGAGATGCTCGACGGCGACCGCATCGAGCCGACGCGATCCAGGTACGCTCAGGAGGTCCTGAACCGTCTCAAGGCCAAAGGCCACGGCCAGGTTCTCAACCGCGGCGAGTTGGTCAGCGGTGCCACCGACATCGAGTATTTCGCGCCGGTGCGCTTTCGTCTGGAGCCCGACCTCTTCACGGTCGTGCTCGCCGGCCTAGTCCACTCGGGCGACCTGGTGCTCGCGATCGCCGGCGACAAGATCGATTCCGGCAAGCTCTCGCTGCTGGCCGAGCGTTCCCTGGATGAGCTCAAGGCATTCAAGTACATCGATGCGCCGAAAGAGATCAATGTCGAGGTCCTGCGGACGCTGTTCGAGCTGTTGGGGCTGCCGTCGGGCTTGGCCCAGATGGCGACCCAAGGCAAAGAAGAGCCGGTAAAGGAGCTGCAGGGCGCCGTCGCCAAGTGGGTTGGCCTGGTGCTGACCGTCGGCACGGATCTGCAGAACCGCCTGAGCTTCTGGGGTCAATCGCTGCTGCGCGACGAGCAGCTCAAAGATGCGCTCGCGCGGCTCTCCGCACTCAAGACCTTCCTGGAAGGGCTGTCGCCATACAACAGCGTCGGCAAGCTCAAGAATCTGCGGTTGACCCAAGACGACGTCGAGTCGCAGAAAAAGAACCTGGAGACCTTGGGCCAGGTCGAGCGTCTCCGCGACCTGGTCGCGGAGCTGGGAACGGCTGCCGCATACCTGTCCCAAGCCGAGCTGGTGCTCGACAACGGCCATCCATGGGTGAAGCAAGCGCAAATCGCCCGCAAGGAGATCCTCGACAGACTGCAGCAGGATCCCGCCGCGCAGCACGCCCCCGAATATCGCCAACGTCTCGCCGCGCTGAAGAAGGACTACCTGACCGCCTATGTGGCCCAGCACAGCAAGGCCCGATTGGGCGTGTCGGAAGACAAGACCAAGTCAGCGCTGCGCAAGGATCCGCGGCTCGCGATGCTGCGCACCCTGGCCGGCATCGCCCTGATGCCGACCGGCCAGCTCACCGCGTTCGAGGACAAGCTCGACAAGCTCAAGAGCTGCGCCGCGCTGGTCGATGCCGAGCTGGCCGTGAGCCCGGTCTGCCCGCACTGCGGCTTCCGCCCCGCCAATGAACAAGGCGACCTCCTCCCGGCCGCGAACCTCCTCACGGCGTTGGACGAGGAGCTGGATCGGCTCGTGGACGGCTGGCAGCAGACGCTCTTGGATAATCTGGACGACCCCATCATCCAGGCCAATTTCGATCTGCTCAAGGCGCCCCAGCGTGATCTCGTTCAGAGCTTCATGGCGACACGGGTGCTCCCCGATCCGGTCACGCCTGGATTCGTTCTCGCGATCCAAGAGGCCCTGTCGGGACTGGAGAAGATCGCGGTCAGCGGCGACGACATCAAACAAGCCCTGCTCGCCGGTGGCTCGCCGGCGACGCCGGATGATCTGCGCAAGCGGTTCGAGACCTTTCTCGCCGAGCGGTGCAAGGGCAAGGATGCCGGGAAGCTGCGGTTCGTGGTGGAATGATCGCGATTCATGACTATACTGACCAGTCTGACTAGAGCAAGGCACGCCGGAGGTCTCGATGCGTCAATGGGCGTTACAGGATGCAAAGGCTCGCTTGAGCGAGCTGGTCCGGCTCGCGGCCAATGATGAACCGCAGGAGATCACCTTGCGGGGCGAGCCTGCGGTGGTCGTGCTGTCGCGGACCGACTACGACCAATTGACCAAGCCGCGCGAGTCGCTCGTGGAATTCATGCGGCGATCCCCCCTGTACGGGGCTGAGGACGTCGTCTTCCCGCGCGACGAGAGTGTGACCCGCGAGGTCGATCTGTGACCTGGCTGATCGATACCAACGCCCTATCCGAGCTCAAGAAACGCGTTCCTCATCCTGGCGTTGCCGATTGGTTCGCCGAGCGTCCGGCCGGGTCGTTGCATCTCTCTGTCCTCACCCTCGGGGAGCTCCGCAAGGGGATCCATGCGATGCCCGAGGGCGATCGCAAGGCGTCGTTCTCTGCATGGCTCGAGTCCGACGTCCCCGTCTACTTTGCCGGCCGCATCCTCGACATCGACGGAACCATCGCGGAGCGTTGGGGCCGGCTTTGCGCCGATGCGCGCCGTCCGCTCCCCGCCATCGATAGCCTGCTCGCCGCAACGGCGCTTGTGCACGGCCTGACCCTGGTCACCCGAAACCTGGCGGACTTCCGTGTGCCGTCGCTGCGCGTGGTCAATCCTTGGGCCGGCGCATCCGACACATGACGACACCGAGTCAGTGCCCAAACCCGAAACAGCACGGCGCATTTGCCATCGCATGAGTCGACCCGGCCATGATCACTGAACTCCGCATGGAAAACTGGAAGAGCTATGAGCGGGCGTCGCTGCATATCGATCCCTTGTCGATCCTGGTCGGAACCAACGCGAGCGGAAAATCCAACGCCCTCGATGCCCTTCAGTTCCTCAATCGTATCGCTTCGGGCGTCATGCTGACCGCGGCCTTACAGGGGGACGGGACTAGACCTCCACTCCGCGGCGGCGCCGAGTGGGCCGCCCGCCGCCCCTGCTCGATGTTCTCGATCGGTGTCGTGTGTCGAGCAGACGACCTGACCGACTACGAGTATCGCCTGGAGGGGCGCATCACCGAGAGCCGGTGCGACCTCCATGCCGAGTACTTGACCCGCGTCCGCTATCGGGCTGGAAAGCACGGAACAAGGAAATCCCCTGCCGGCACCATCAAACTCTTTCGAACAGACCACTGTGCGGACGAATCGCCCACCATCATCGCCCGACTCTACAACGAGAAACAGGGTTCCCCACGACAGCTTGGGCGGTCCCACGCGGTGCTGTTTCAACTCGTCGGACAGAAACTCAGGGCTGAGATCCAGGATGCCGTCAACGCCACAATCTCGGCGTTGCGCGATATTTTCATCCTCGACCCGATACCGTCTCACATGCGCGGCTATTCGGCGCTAGCGGACAAGATCGAGCCTGACGCCGGGAACATCGCCGGCGTGCTTGCAGCGCTGCCGGATGAGAAGCGGCAAGACATCGAGGACACCCTGACCCGATACGCAAGCCGATTACCCGAACGGGATATCCGGCGGATCTATGCCGAAACCGTCGGCAAATTCAACTCCGATGCCATGCTGTATTGCGAAGAGCAGTGGCTGGATTGCGGCGAGCCGCCGACGGTTGACGCACGCGGCATGTCCGACGGGACCTTGCGATTTCTCGCGATTCTGACGGCCCTACTCACCCGCCCGCAGGCGAGTCTTCTCGTTGTCGAGGAGGTCGATAATGGCCTCCATCCGTCCCGCGCCAATTTGCTGCTTGAAATGCTCAAGGACGTCGGCACTGCTCGGGGCGTGGATGTGTTGGTGACAACACACAATCCGGCCTTGCTCGATGCGATGGGGACCGAGATGGTGCCCTTTATCACGGTGGCCCACCGCGATCGAGAAACCGGCCATAGTGTTCTGACCCTTCTCGAAGACGTCGCCCAATTACCGAAGTTGCTGGCACAAGGTCCGGTCGGACGCCTATCCAGCCAAGGTCTGATCGAGAAGAGTTTGTCTGCGCAGCCCGCCGGTGAACCGCCGGCAAGGGCAGCACATGACTAGGCGGGTTCTGGTTCTCGACACCACGGTTCTGTGCTGCTGGCTGCGTGTGCCGGGCAAGGAGCAATCCGGACCCGCAGACGACCGTTGGGATCACACACGCATCAACACCCTGCTGGAATCCGAGCGCCAACAAAAGAGCACCTTCGTCCTGCCGATGGCGACCTTGATCGAGACCGGCAACCATATTGCCCAGGCACCCAGCCATCGTTTCGACCGCGCCACCGAACTGGCGCAATACCTTAGAGAAGCGGCCGACGCCAACTCTCCATGGGCTGCCTTCACTGAACAATCGCCACTTTGGCAGGCGGACAACCTGAGAGCCTTGGCCGACACTTGGCCCGAACTCGCCGCCGGGGGCACATCGATCGGCGATGCGACGATCAAGGACGTCGCCGAGTATTACGCACGTGCCGGCTACTGCGTCGAAATCCTGACAGGCGACCGGGGTTTGAAGGCTTACCAGCCGGTGCGGCCCGTCGCAATACCACGCCGCCGCCGATAGCGCCGCGCGACTGAAGTGGGTTTCAAGACCCGATCGCAACACCCGCATCGATCGGGCTCAGGTCACGCGGTTTATGGCCGGACTCGCCCACGAGAAGTCCGCCCGTCTGGTGGGACGCGGTGGAGGCTCAGTCTAAGTCCTTGAAGATGTGCGCGGTTGTATGACGGGGAAATGGACTGGGGCATTCGAGATCCGATTAACTTCCGGGAATGCCACACAAAACGGCACAAGGCCAATTTTTCATCAAGTTTTTGCGGCATCAGATTGAGAGAGGGTGGATGTTCAGCCAAGAACTAACCGATATCGACAGCCTCGCGTTAGGCGTGCGTGACCGCGAGTCGCGCCGACTCATCATGGAGGCAATTGCGGCCTACCGTGGCGGTGCGTTAAGGTCAGCCATCATGTCAACATGGATAGCGATCGTCTACGACATCATCTCAAAGGCACGAGAGTTGGCAACTCAAGGTGAGGCAGATCCGCAAGCCTTCGTGACCGAACTCGATAAGGCGATTGCAGCAGATGACTTGCGCAAGCTTCAGCGCATTGAGAGCAACATACTCGAAACGTCGAACGATCGTTTACAGCTTCTCGCGCCTCACGAATACGACGCCTTGAAAAGACTTCAGGACGATCGAAATCTCTGCGCCCATCCGGCTTTCGTGTTCGACGACGAACTCTATCAGCCCAGTTTGGAGTTGGCACGCTCCCATATCGTCCATGCGCTTCAGCATCTGCTGGTTCATGCACCACTTCAAGGAAAGAGTGCTGTCGCGCGATTCGATGCGGATCTCCTTAGCGCATCTTTCCCCGTACTACCTGACGCAATTGGAAGGTACCTGCGGGTCAAATATCTTGATCGCGCGAAGGATGTGCTCGTCATCAACTTGATGAAAGGTGTGCTCACTGCACCATTCGGAGCCGAGCGAGCGAAATATCTCGGAAAAGAGCGGCTGCTTGCGCTGGCATTGGGGGAAATCTACCACGCAAAGACCGCGATTTATGACAAGTTCGCTCCCTCTTTTATATCTCAGCGCTTTGACGGCGTTGGAGACGATGTCCTTCTCAGGCTCTGTACCTATCTCGAAGTAGATCGACGTATCTGGTCATGGCTGTCCGAGCCGGTCCGCATACGCCTACGAACGCTCGTAGAGTCGGACAGTGTTGAGACCCTGAAGGCGTTCTCCGTTTTCGATGCTTTCAATATCCCCGATCTGGCTCATGTGCTGACGGAGCGCTTCGACGCGTTCGATGAAACAACGCAGATTGGCATCATCACGGAGAGCCCGAAACGCGAGTTTGCAGATAGAGCGATCGAAATCTATGCCACAGCAAAGAACTATCGACGGGCTGAAGATCTTGGTCAGGCGCTGATCGTTCGGCTGTCGGAGCATTTTAATGAGGAGCATGTGCGGTCGTTGTTGGCTACGGTCTCGGGAAACGACCAAATCTTTAACGCGGGTGGAACGCCGGCCATCTTGGTCACCGTCTTCGATCAGACGCGAGCCTTACTGGGGGCGACACTGGACGACTGGCGTAGCTTCGTGGAAGTCATGACGGTGCGCGCAGGCGGCGACCAAGACTCTTACTACGCTTATCCGGATTTACGAGCCAAACTCGACGCGGTGTAATCGCGAGACAGGGATACAGGAAGAATAGTGTGAATGATTTCTTGCGTGACCGAATTACGAGTAACCCAAGTGCGGTTGATTGCCTGGGCCAAACCTTCCCGAGCGATCAGGCGCGCCGGGAGCGCTATCTGGCACTGCTGGCCGAGAGGCTCAAGGATCCGGCGTTTCGCGCGCTGGAGGGTTTTCCGAAGGGCACGGACGAGGCCATCCTCGCCATGTCCGATCCGCCGTATTACACCGCTTGCCCGAATCCCTGGCTGGATGACTTCGTCCGGCACCATGGCACGCCATACGATCCGGCGGTGAGCTACAGCCGCGAGCCGCTCGCGATCGATGTCTCGGTCGGCAAGACAGACCAGCTCTATAAGGCGCATTCCTATCACACCAAGGTGCCGCATCTGGCCATCGTGCCCTCGATCCTGCATTACACCGAGCCGGGCGATCTGGTGCTGGACGGCTTTGCCGGCTCGGGGATGACCGGGGTGGCGGCTCAGTGGTGCGGCGCCGCGCCCGCCGTCTACCGGCTTCAGTTGGAGCAGGAGTGGAAGCGGCAGGGCAAGGCGGCGCCCAAGTGGGGTGCGCGCCGGGTGATCCTCAACGACCTGTCGCCGGCGGCGACCTTCATCGCGGCCAACTACAACCTGCCCTTCGATGTCGACGCCTTCGCAACAGCCGGCAAGCAACTGCTCAAGGAGGTCGAGCAAGAGATCGGTTGGATGTATGAGACCCTGCATTCGGACGGCAGAACCAAGGGGCGGATCGAGTACGTCGTCTGGAGCCAAATATATAGTTGTCCCGAGTGCACCGGCGCGATCAACTTCGTCAAAGAGGCGGTTGACCCAAGTACAAAGCAAGTTCGGAGCGTCTTTTGTTGCCCTCATTGTGCAAGCGAGATGACAAAACAGCGACTTGAGAGGCTATTCCTATCCACAATAGACGCAGCGACTGGCCTCGCGCTAGCTACACCTAAACGAGAGCCAGTGCTTATTCTTTACATACTCGGGAAGACACGTTATGAAAAACTTCCAGACTCTTATGATCTAGATGTATTGGCCAGGATCGAATCAATGCAGTTTCCCGCGGATGTTCCTACACAGTCTATCCCGCCGATGCACATGACGCATGAGCGGGCCAGAATGGATCAGGCCGGTATTACTCATATCCACCACTTCTTTCTAACCCGACCCGCTCATGCCTTGGGTTCGTTATGGCGAAAAGCGAAAGGTCATCCGGATCCTCGGTTGCGCCATGCTCTGCTGTTTTTTGTTGAGCAAGCTATCTGGACAAGCTCGGTTCTGAATCGGTTTCAGCCGCAAGGATTCAAGCAAGTAAACAAATATCTACCGGGCGTCTACTATGTCCCTTCCCACAGCTGTGAGCTTTCTCCATGGTACGCCGTAGAAGCACGCGGGAAGAGGCTCGCTAAGATTTTTTCGGATTTTCGATCAAGTCGCGATTGCGTAGCTGTGACCACCAGCACCGCAGAGCGCTTAGAGCTTCCCGGCGCGAGTATCGACTACATCTTCACCGACCCGCCCTTCGGCGAGAACATCTATTACGCCGACCTCAATTTTCTCGTCGAGTCCTGGCATGGCGTGACCACCGACGCACGGCCCGAGGCGATCATCGATCGCTTTAAGAAGAAGGCCCTGCCCGAATACCAGCGTCTGATGCAGCGTTGCTTCGCCGAGTATTACCGGGTGCTCAAGCCGGGCCGCTGGATGACCGTGGTCTTCTCCAACAGCCGAGCGAGCGTCTGGAATGCCATTCAGGTCGCCCTGCAACAGGCCGGTTTCGTGGTCGCCGAGGTGACCGCGCTGGATAAACAGCAGGGGAGCTATCGGCAGGTCACCTCGACCACCGCCGTCAAACAGGATCTGGTCATCTCCGCCTACAAGCCGAACGGCGGTCTGGAGCAGCGCTTCGCGCAACGGGGCGCCACCCCGGAGTCGGCCTGGGACTTCGTACAGACTCACTTGAAGCAGCTTTCGGTGACCAAGCCCAAGGACGGCGAGCTGGAGTTCATTGTCGAGCGCGACCCGAGGCGGATCTACGACCGGATGATCGCCTGGTTCGTGCGGCATGACGCCCCGGTTCCGCTATCGAGCGACGAGTTTCTGGAGGGGCTGAGCCAACGCGACTTCCCGGAGCGCGACGGCATGGTGTTCCTGCCCGAGCAAGTCGGCCACTACGAAATGCAGCGCGCGCGAGTCACCCGGGCACCGCAGATGGAACTGTTCGTCTCGGATGAGCGCAGCGCGATCGACTGGCTGACGGACTTCCTGAAGAAGCGCCCATCGACCTACCAAGAGGTGCATCCCGAGTACATCGCC
Organism: Thiocapsa sp.; assembly: GCF_018399035.1. Classification (GTDB taxonomy): domain Bacteria; phylum Pseudomonadota; class Gammaproteobacteria; order Chromatiales; family Chromatiaceae; genus Thiocapsa. Next base: position 674,625 of record NZ_CP073760.1, on the reverse strand, counting down.
CAACTCGGCGCGGGCTGGCGCAAACACGAGGAGAAGCCCGAGCTGAGCGCCCTTCTGGAAGACAATTTTCTGCGCTACGAGGGTGCCGGGGACGTCCCCACCCAGATCACGAATTATCTGTCGAAGAACTTCCACGAGTATCGCGGCATGAACAAGGTCGATCCGGGTCTGGTCGCCAAGGCCAAGGAACGCTGGTATGTCCCGGACCCGAACAAGGCAGCCGACTTGGAGAAAAAGCGCGAGAAGACCCTGCTCAAGGCGTTCGAGACCTATCGCGCCAATCCCGCGCGCCGCCTGAAGGAGTTCCGGCTGGAGGTGCTGCGCGCCGGTTTCAAAGCGGCCTGGTCCCAAAAGGATCATCGAACCATCATCTCGGTGGCCCGGAAGATCCCCGAGCTGGCGCTGCAGGAAGACGAGAAGCTACTGCTGTGGTATGACCAAGCGCTGACGCTGTCCGATGCGCAGAGTTAAACCGCGAAGCGGCGACGGAGGAGGGCTAGATGGCCATTATTGAAGGGTTTCGGGTGCAGAACTTCCGGCCGCTGAAGGATGTGGCGCTGGGCCGTCTCTCCGGCGGTCAAGGCAAGCCGCTGACCCCGTTCACGGTCGTCATCGGCAAGAACGGCTCTGGGAAAAGCTCGCTGTTCGATGCCTTCGGATTCGTCGCGGACTGCTTGGCGACCGATGTCGAGACGGCCTGCGACATCAAGCAGCGCGGCGGATACGAGCGTCTGCTGTCCAAGGGCCAACAGGGTCCTATTCGATTCGAAGTCTTCTATCGCGAGGCGCCGAACGACCGGCCGATCTCTTACGAGCTGTCCGTGGCCTTGGATAAGACCGGGCGACCCTTCGTCGAGTCCGAGGTGCTTAAACAGGCGCGCAAAGGCACCACCCGTGGTCGGCTGTTCCCCTTTCTGCGCCTGCAGCATGGAAAAGGGACGGTTTGGTCGGGCGAAGATGCCGTGGAGGGTGCCGAGGAGGAGGGCAAAGCGCGCTTGGATGTTGAATTGACCGACCGGCGGCAATTGGGCATCGCCACACTCGGCACGCTGATGGAGCATCCGCGCATCAAGCGTTTTCGGGATTTCTTGAAGGGTTGGTATCTGTCGTACTTTCACCCCGACGCGGCGCGCGGCTTACCGAGTGCCGGTCCTCAGCGGCATCTCAACATCCATGGGGACAATATCGGTAACGTCGTGCAGTTCATGGAGCGCGACCACAAGGATCGGTTCAAGCGTATCCTCCAGCGCATTGCGGCCAAAATCCCGGGGATCACGGACATCGACACCTTGGAAACCGCGGATAAGCGGGTTCTGTTGCGCTTCAACGATGGCGCCTTTGTGGACCCATTCTTCGCCCAGCAGATGTCTGACGGTACACTGAAGGTCTTTGCGTATCTACTCCTCTTGGAGGACCCGGATCCGCCTCCCTTCATCTGCATCGAGGAACCCGAAAACGGTCTGTATCACAAACTGCTGGAGGCGCTTGCCCAGGAGTTTCGTGCCCATGCGACGGGCAAAAAGGGTGCCCCGCAGATCTTCGTCACGACGCACCAGCCCTATTTCGTCGATGCCTTGTCTCCGGAAGAGGTCTGGGTGCTCCAGAAGGGCGCCGACGGCTTCTCCGCGATCCAGCGGGCGTCGGAGCTTGCCGATGTCGGTCACCTGGTGTCCGAGGGATTGCCTCTGGGCGGTCTTTGGTACAGCGATTATCTCGATGCGAGGTAGGGATGCACATCGAGATCCTGGTGGAAGACAGCTCGGGGGAGCGGCTGCTGGCTTGCCTGCTCCCGAAGATCCTTGGCCCTCAAGGCGAACCGCATACCTGGCGGTCGCATACCTACAAGGGGATTGGCCGCATCCCGGCCGGCTTGAGAGCCTCCGCCGATCCGGCAAAGCGCATCCTGTTGGACCAGCTGCCGAGAATCCTGTGCGGATACGGCAAGACACCCGGTATCGACGCCGTGGTGGTGGTCGTGGACAGCGATCGCCGGGATTGCGTTGCATTTCTTCAAGAGCTGAAGGCGTTGGCTGCGCGATGTGATCCGGCACCGCGGACGCTGTTCCGTTTGGCGATCGAGGAAGTCGAGGCATGGTATCTGGGCGACCGGGCGGCTCTGGAACAGGCCTACCCTCAGGCCAAGCTCAAGCTGCTCGATGGCTATGTCCAAGACAGTGTTTGCGAGACTTGGGAGACGCTTGCGGATGCCATCTACCCTGGGGGTCGGATGGCGATCAAGAAGGCCGGCTGGCCGCTGCCGGGTCAGATCAAGCATGAATGGGCCGAGCGGATCGGGCCATTCATGGATATCGAAACCAACACCTCTCCGAGCTTCCGCAAGCTGCGCGACGGGTTGCGGAGCCTGATCGCGGAGATCACCTGACGATGGATCGCGGGCAGCCTTGGGGCATCGGCGACTGGTGTTGGCACAGCCGCCAGGCAACACCCTGCCGCATCCTGGATCGCCAGGAGATGTGGGGCGATGTCGCCTATCGGGTGTGGTTGCCGACCAAGGACGCCGTCATCCGCGTTCGCTCGCAGGATCTCGGATTGCTGGATGCCGCCGAGCCGACGGTGAATCAGATCCTGCACACGGCGGCCGCCGCGAAGCTGCTCGACGCCTTGGAAGACAACCTGCTGTTGGCGCCGATGCAATCGAGCGTCGTGCCTCTGCCCCATCAACTCCACGCGTTGAATCGGGCGATTGGAGGAAGCGGCGGCGGGCGGATCCGCTTCTTGCTTGCCGATGAGGTCGGTCTCGGCAAGACCGTGGAGGCTGGACTGATCCTGCGTGAATTGAAGCTGCGCGGTCTGGCACGGCGGATCCTGGTGGTCGCGCCCAAGGGGCTGGTACGGCAATGGCAGGCGGAGATGCGGCTGCATTTCGGCGAGTCGTTCCGGCTGATCGAGCCGTCCGATCTTGCGGCCTTTCGGGCCTGGCGCGCCGGCGCCGCCGGAGAAGACGACAATCTCTGGCTCGCTCACGATCAAGTGATCTGCTCCTTGGATGCCGTGAAACCGCTCGAAGGGCGACGCGGCTGGAGCCTTGAACAGTTGGCGACCTACAACCGGGAGCGTTTCGAGGATCTGGTCGCGGCGTCGTGGGACTTGGTCATCGTCGACGAATCCCATCGGCTGGGCGGCAGCACGGACCGGGTCGCGCGCTATCGGCTCGGCGCTGCATTGGCCGAGGCCGCGCCCTATCTGCTGCTGCTCTCCGCCACGCCACACCAAGGGAAGAGCGATCACTTTCTGCGTCTGATGCAGCTCCTGGATCGCGAGTCCTTTCCCGATGAAGGCAGTGTGACCCGCGAGCGCGTGCGTCGGTTCGTGATCCGCACCGAGAAGCGTGAGGCCATCGACGCCGAGGGTCAGCCCCTGTTCAGGCCGCGGATGACGCGGCTCCAAGCGGTCGCCTGGCAACCACGGCACCAGGCGCAGCGTCGTCTGTACGATGCGGTGACCGACTATGTCCGGCACGGCTGGAACCAGGCGATGGCGAACCAGCAGCGCCACGTGGGCTTTCTGATGATCCTGATGCAACGCCTGGTGACCTCCAGCACCGCGGCGATTCGGACCACCCTGGAAAAGCGACTCGCCGTGCTCCGGGAAACACCCGTCCAAGCCTCGCTGCTCGAGGGTCCGGATCAGGGCAGCCCCGGCGTGGACGACTGGGCCGAGCTGGATGGTCAGGCGCAGGTGGATATCGCTATCCAGGCCGCGAGCGAGAGCCGGGGCGGTTTGGCTCGGGAGCAGGCTGAGGTCGGCGTTTTGCTTGATTTGGCGCGCGAGACCGAGGCCGCCGGCACCGATGCCAAGGCCGAGGCGTTGCTGGAGCTGATCTACACGCTGCAACAGGAGGAAGGCGATCCGCTGTTGAAGGTGCTGGTGTTTACCGAGTTCGTGCCGACACAGCGCATGCTGGCCGATTATCTGGAGACGCGCGGCTTTTCGATCGCGTTGATCAACGGCGGGATGGACCTGGATGAGCGTGCCCGTGCCCAGCGTGCTTTCGCCGGGGAGTCGCGGGTGATGATCTCCACCGACGCCGGAGGCGAGGGGCTGAACCTGCAGTTTTGCCATGTCATCGTGAATTTCGACATGCCATGGAATCCGATGCGTGTCGAGCAGCGCATCGGGCGGGTCGATCGCATCGGCCAGCGGCATGTCGTGCGGGCGACCAACTTCGTGCTCGAAGACACGGTCGAGCTGCGCGTGCGCCAGGTCTTGGAGGAAAAGCTTGAGTTGATCGCCAAGGAGCTCGGCGTCGACAAGGCCGCGGACGTGATGGACTCGGTCGACACCGAGCCCTTGTTCGACGCGCTGTACCTGAGCGGCATTCAGGACCCGGCAACCATCGAGCAGGAGTGCGATGCCGCGCTCGACCGGATCCGCGACAAGATGGCGGAGTCACGCATGGACAGCGCAGTGCTGGCCGAAGGGCAGGTGTTCTCCGCGGACGATGCGCGCCGCTGGCGTGACCACCCGGCCCAATTCTGGCTGGAACGCGCGATCACGACAGGGCTCTCGGCGCGAGGGGGCGATGCCACGCGGGAGGGTCCGTTCTGGCGCTTGCGCTGGCTGGATGGCTCTGAATCGAGCCCGGTGTGCTTCGATGCGCGCACCGCGCAGGATCATCCGGAGGCACAGTGGCTGACGCTGGAGGATCCGCGCACCCGCGCACTGATCGGCGAGTTGCCGCGCTACGTGGTCGGTCAGCCGCTGGCACAGGTCTGGATCGATGGCCTGCCGGAGACCGTGGCCGGGGTCTGGTCCCTGTGGGAGATTGCAGTGTTCGCGGAAGACTTCAGCCGCAAGCGTTTTCTTCCGGTGTTCGTCAACGATCAGGGGCGGACCTTCATGCCGACCGCGCGACGCATCTGGGATCTTTTGCTGACCGAGGAGATCCGGGTGGTCGGGCTCGGGTGCGACGTTGGCGGCGATGCGCAACAGGCGTTCGGAGTGTCCCGTGAGGCGGCCACGAGCCAAGGCGAGCAGATCTTCGCCGGCCTGCTGGAGAGCCATCAACAACGCATCCGAGAGGCACGAGAGCGTGCGCGCGACGCCTTTGATTCGCGCTGGCAGGCGCTGGGCCGGATCGGACTGCCGGAGGTGCGCGCTTACCGTCGGCGTCGATTGGAGCAGGAGCATGCGCTGCGGTTGGCGTCGCTCGATGATGCCGAGGCCAGCATTCCGGAGCTCGAGCCGCTGATGCTGCTGCGCGTGGGGCCGGTCCCGGGTTCCTCGGACATGGGTTCGACGGAGAGGTGTTCACGGGAGCACACCGGCCGGACAGGCCAGGGAGATCGCCGATGAGCGCATGGAGCGAGCGGATCCTGAGCGAGTTTCCGCCCGACCTCTCGCGGCTCTGGATCGCCGCGGATCCGGATGACGTGCTGCTCGACGAGGAGATTCTCGCCGAGCTGCAGTCGCGCGGGTTCGAGGTGCTGCCGTTCGACGATTCGATCGGCTTTCGTACCGACTATGAAGAACGCTATCGCACGCCGTGGGACCGCGGCGAGTCCGGCGCTCGCCCGGCGCTGGTCCTGCATCGGCGCTCCGCCGAGTGCGCCGATCTGCCCTGGGATTATCTGCGCCAAGCGCGCATCGCCGCTCTGAGCCTGGCGAATCTGTTTCCGCGCTTGAGCTACGCTGTCGTGCGTCGGATCGATGCGACGCACCGGGCCACCTTGTTCGACGCCCAGGCGCGGCATGCGTCGCAGACCTTGGGCGAGGTGGCGACCAAAGACTTCATCCTCCTTCACGTCTTCCGTCTGGCTCCGCACCTGATCGAGCGTTCGGAAGACCTCTGGCGCGAGCTGCTGCGGCTTCATCGCCGGCATGTCACGTTGCCCGAGGTCTTGGCCGAGCATGTCGAGAGCATCCTGAGCACCAATCCGGTGTTCACGGGACTGCCCGTTCGCGCACTCTTCTCGTCGTCGGGGCTGCTGCTGCGTACCGTCCAGGACGCCTGGACCAGCGAGTTACAGGGCCTCGGCATCCAGGGCTCCCGCATTGCGGAGACCATGACGCGCGGGCCCGCAGTGCGGATCGAGATCCCGTTCGCGCATCCGGAGATTCGGGTGCTGGTGGAGTCGATGTTTCTGGACGGAAGTCTCCATCCACTCTTGGTCGGACATGTCCCGTCGGACCTTCCGGTCTGGGCGGCGGTCGGCATCCTGAAGGATCCGGCGGCGCTGCAACGGCTGGTGGCCGAGGGTCTGCAAGCCCTCCTGGACGGCCTGCCGACGATGGCGGCGACACATCGGGATTGGGGTGCCTTCGCCAAGCGACTCGGGGAGATCCTGGTGCGGTTCCGTCGGCTTGGCGCCGGATACGCCGAGCCGCTCCGGGACCTGCTTGAGCGCGTGCAACGGGAGGCCGACGCCAGCCTGCTGTCATGGCTCGATGCACATTACTGGAATCTGCCGTCGCTGCCGGTCGCGGGTGCACCGGTCATGGTGCATCATGTGCCGCGTTTTCTTGCCTTGCGCCGTAGTGCGGGTGAAACCAAGCTCGCGTTGCTGGTGTTCGATGGCCTGGCGATCGACGATTGGATCGAGATCCGAGAACGACTCGCCGAGCGTGCCCCGAGGCTGGCGTTCGACGAAGGCGCCTGCTTTGCCTGGCTGCCGACCCTGACCTCGGTGTCCCGGCAAGCACTGTTTGCCGGGATGCAGCCGCGAGAGCTGGCCGATTCGATCGAGACCACCGGCCGCGAGCCGCAACTCTGGGAGCGCTTCTGGAAGGATGAGGGCTTGCCGGCGTCCGCCGTGATCTATCGCAAGAGCATCCGCGAGAACGCCCAGCTCGACGCCTTGCTCGAAGCGCTCGCCGACTCTGCGGTGAAGGTCGCCGGGATCGTCGTCGATACCGTCGACAAGATGGCCCATGGCGCTTTCCTCGGCAAGGCCAGCGTCGCGGGCCAGATCCGTGACTGGTGCGACACCGGCTTTGCCGATCGGCTGTTCACGGGCTTGCTCGATGCCGGTTTCCAGGTCTATGTCACTGCCGATCACGGCAATGTCGCGGCCGTCGGAATCGGTCGACCCCAAGAAGGCGTGATCGTCGATATGGCCGGCGAGCGGGTTCGGGTGTATCGAACCGAGGCGCTGCGCACCGCATCGGCTCAGGCGTTTCCCGGCACGGCAAGCCTGGCGACCCCGGCGCTGCCGCCGGACTTCCTCCCGCTCTTCGCGGGCGGCCGCACGGCCTTCGTGCCGAAGGACGAGCGGCTGGTGGCTCATGGCGGCCTTGCAGTCGAGGAGCTGATTGTCCCCTTCGTCAAGGTGAGTCGCACCCGTTGAGCAAGCGTCCGAACATCCCGCCCCAAATCGGCTTCGATCGATTCGTTCCGCTCGATTGGGCGCAATGCGCGCTGCGGGTGCGCAACGGTCAAGACAGCTTGGAAACCCTGGACGCCATGCTCCAGTCGGCGGAGCCAGGCGCGGCGTCCCGGAAGAAGAGCCGCAGTGTTCTGAAAGGCTTGTGGCTGGAGCCACGGCCCGAGCTCAGCGACTTCGCCGACCGCGGGGCCGCCATCGCGCGCGCGACATCCGATGCCGCGCTCCCGGCACTCTGCTGGGGGATGGCGATCACGGCCTACCCCTTCTTCGGCAAGGTGGCGGAAGTGATCGGGCGGCTCTCGGCCATTCAAGGCGACTGCACGACCATCGAGGTCCAGCGCCGCATGGCGGAGACCTACGGCGAGCGCGAGACCGCCTATCGTGCCACCAACCGGGTGATTCAGACGCAGGCCAGCTGGGCCGGCATCGTGCGCACCGACGAGGGTCGCCGCATCGTTCGGCGCGAGCCGTTGATGATCCGCGACGAGACACTGGTCACTTGGCTGATCGAAGGCGCGATTCGGTATGCCGGCAGAGCCTTGCCCGTGGCTGCACTGCAAGCGGCGACCGCGCTGTATCCGTTCCGACTGGAGGGCTCCCTCCCGTTCATGATCTCCATCAGCCCGACCCTGGAGTTGAGCGCCGACAGCGGTAACGCGCCGTTGGTGGCAATCCGGTAGCACGGTGCGCTCGGCGATCTACCGGCCCGACCGAGCTTCAAATCGTCGAGCTTGCTAAAGAGCTTCCTCGCGGACCGCCCGTCGATGCAGTCATGGGCATCGGCGTCGTTGGATCAGGATCAAACTGGGGTCGAGATCGAGCAGGGATGACACCGGACCCGATGACACGCACCGCCCGATGCGCGACAGCGCATGAGTCGTTCCCACGCGAGCTAGGGCCTGCGACTGCCACTGCAGGGATCGCCCTCCTCCGGATCCAGCCACGTCTTCAACTGCGCGGTGCGTCGGGTCGTCAGATCGGCCAGCACGGTGCACCGGCACATGGGATAGATGGAACCGTACTCGATTC